>WVZL01000004.1:125070-156437 GCA_011772495.1 Candidatus Aminicenantota bacterium | reverse complement strand
ATCTAGGAGTGATTTTCTGATATCAAAGAAAAACATGCGCTTCACCATATCTTTGGGAGCTTTTCCTGGTCGAAAGCCTTGGATCTTGGCGCGAGCGGTGAATTGGCTCAGTATCCTCTGGAATTCTTTTTCCACTTCTTCCTCTGGGATCTCGAGCTCAAGCTCTCTTTTGCATTGGCTGATTGTCTTTAGAGTGCTCTTGACTTTTTTTTCTGTTAAGCTTTTTTCCACCATGAAATTCTCGATTCAAGAAGGACTTGCTCTCTCCAATTCAGGATCATCGTCCTTCTTAGGAAAAAGCAATATGAATGGGCAGAGCGGGATTCGAACCCGCACTCCTTTATCAGGAACTAGGTCCTAAGCCTAGCGCGTATGCCAGTTTCGCCACCTGCCCATGGATTCCTTTATGTATTTCCTCGTGTTAATGAGCAGCATACAATATGAAACGGGTATGCCTTGGAAAGATTTGCACGAATTCAGGAATAAGAGACTTAGACTATTATTTACCATATTCAGAGGTGGATGTCAATTGTTCCCCGTTCGTGCTTGAGTCTGGAGGTTGAATATGGGGTCGCCCAAACTTAATCGCTACTTTACATGTAATTCTTTTATAATGAATAAATTATATAAATAAACCTTCCTTTATTTGTTCGCTATTTCCTTCATCGTAGGTACTTTTTTAGCTTCTGAGCAAGATCAGAATCGATGTCCACAAGCTGCTTGTATACCTCTCTGGCACTGAAGTCGTCTTTCAGGTTGAGATAACAAATAGCCAGGTTGTAATAGGCAGTCCCATAATCCGGTCTGAGCTCGATACTCTTTCTCAAGGGTTCGAGCGCCACATCAAACTTTTTCATCTGCATGTACCCGACAGCCATGTTATGCCAGGCATCAGCATTATCAGGAGTTATTTGTACAAATTTCTTAAAACTCTCTACAGCTTCTTTGTATTTTTTTAGCTTAAAATAGCTGAGTCCGATATTGAAATACGCTAAATCATAATCGGGCCTGAATTTCAAGGCCTGGTTAAAGGTGTCTATAGACTCTTGGTGTTTCTCCATCTTAGAATACATGATACCCAAATTGTAAATCGCTAACTCAGACTGAGGATTAAGCTCGACTATTTTTTTTGCTGCTTCGACGGCTTTATCATACATCCCTGCCTGATCGTACATTCGGAATATTTTCCCGTAATAAGAAGTCGCTGAGTCCGGGTCGATTTTAGTCAGGTACTCATAAGTTTCATGAGCTTTATCATACTGACCTGCTTTATCATAAGCTTCAGCCAAATTGTAGCTGATTTTGACATCCTCTGGTTTTTCTTTAGAGGCTTCTTTCAGAGATGATACTGCCTCTTCAAACTGGCCAAGTTCAAGATAGCACAATCCCAAGCGGAGATATCCATTCCAGGTTGTCTCTGGTTTCAGACTGAGATAGCTTTTGTACATCTCAGCGGCCTTGGAAAATTCCCTAAGCTCTTCATAGGCATTTCCCAATTGATAGTGAGCTTCAATATTTTTAGGATCCAGTTGTACGGCTTTTTCAAGGGGAGGTACGGCATTTTCTAGGCGGCGCATCTTTATGTAGATCATCCCTAAGCCGAAGTGAGCCTCGCTTCTTTTATCGTCTAACTGGATGACCTTTTTAAAAGTTGAAATCGCCGACTCATAACGCCTTAGCTTTTCATAAGTCGAAGCCAAGTGCATGTGAATTCCGATTTCATCGGGGCGGGCTTTGGACAATTCTTCAAGATACTGGAGGGCTTTTCCTGGTTCGTCTATGAGGGAGAAGAATTTTCCAGCTAAAAAGGCTCCTTCAAGTGAGGATAAATAATTCTCATGATCCCAGTTTTTAAAGGGAGTGGCTGGCCCCATCTTGATCAATGGTTTGACTTTGTTTACAGGGACCGTAAATTGTAAACCCCTTCCCAGAACAGTATTCAAACCCAAGACTTGTCCGTTCATGTCCAGAAGAGGGCCACCGCTCAGCCCTTCTTGAAAGGATAGAGATGGGGAAAACAGCCTCTGGTAAGGCGTAAGTTCAATCAATTCTAGGATTGTTCCTTCAGAGACCATGATTTCTTGGGATTCATTGGTTCCCAGGGCAAAAATTCTTTTTCCCATTTCTAATTCATCCGAATTTCCCAATAGGAGAGCAGGAATTTTTCCTTTGATTTTAAGAATAGCTATGTCTAGCTCCTTATCAACGGCAACGATTCCTTCCACCTTGACTTTCTTGCCTTTAAAATTCCTACCCTGGACAGAGTGGGCGTTGCTCACCAAGTGATAGTTGGTTGCAATAAGCATATTTTCTCTAACAGAAAATCCTGCTCCCCTTTTGATTTCCTCTTTATTCTCTCCGTAGGCGACCAGAGTGATGACTCCTTTTTGATTCTGGTCTAAGATTTTTAGGGCATCCTCTGTCTGCGCCTGATTCAGTAAAGGGAAAAGCAGCAACAAGAAGAAAATGACCGATATTTTTCTGCTTATCTCCATTGTCTTCTCCTTTCTTCAAAACCCAAAATGATCAAAAGAAAAAACAGTTTACCCCTTGAAAATTATTCTGTCAAATTCTCCCTCCTGATCATACGCATCCCTAAATCCGTGGAAGAACAGGTCTTAGGAATGGCGTTTATTCCAGGGAAAGTTCTGCTCTTTTTATTCTTACCATTATCTCATGCTGTTCAGCTTTCTGTTTTAAAAAATAGAACCATCCTCAATGTTTTCTTCTGATCAAACATAATTGACAAACCCTAGTGGCTTAGGTAGCCTTGGGGCATGATCGTAAAACGGCCATCTTTTTGGCTCCTTATTCTCTGCCTTATCGTTTTCTCTCTTCTTTTTCTCCTTAAAGTGAAAGACGAGATGATTGATTTCGAGGTCAACTATGAGGCAGGCCAAAGAATTAGGCAGGGAGAAACCCTTTACCGAGCCGAGGACGGGCATTATCAATTCAAGTACTCCCCATTCTCCTCTCTCTTTTATATCCCTTTGTCTTATCTTCCTTTGGATGTCGCTAAAGGTATCTGGTACTTCATAACTCTCATTTCCACAGGTTTTCTTCTCTATATTTCCCAAAGACTTTTAGTATCCTCAGCAAAAGAGGCATGGATTCTCCCGATGTTGACTTTTCTTATCTTAGCCAGGTATTTCTTGAGGGAACTCCAACTCGGACAGATAAACACCCTGATCGCTTTCCTGCTCATATTGATGATTTGGCTGCTGAACAGGGAAGAAAAGCATTCTTCTTCTTGGGGAGAAAAAAGCGCCGGGCTGACGTGGGGCTTATCCATGGCATTAAAACCCTACTCTCTCATTTTTCTTCCTTATTTTCTGATAAAGAAAAAATGGCAGGCTTTAGGCTTCGGTCTTCTTTTTCTAGCTCTTTCTCTTCTCATTCCTTCTCTTTTCTACGGGTTTAGAGGGAATTTTGTAGTGCTTAAAGAATGGCAATCCTCTCTTTCAAAATCTACTCCTCTTCTTCTGGATTCTCAGGACAACATTTCCATCATTGCCTTATTCATGAAATGGACTGCCAACCTTAAACTCTCGACTTATCTTTACGGATTCTTGCTCATCGTCCTGGCTGTTTTTCTCTTGTACATCATTCTAAAGGGCTCAAAAACGAACCAAGCTTTACTCTTAGACTGCGCCATCATCCTCGTTCTGATCCCGTTAGTATCCCCTTTAGGGTGGGACTACAATCTTCTTTTTTCTGCATTAGGAATAATGATCATACTTTACTCCTTTAATAAATATCCAAAATCTTGGAGAGCTATGCTCGCAGCCAATTTCTTGATTATCTTCTTCTCGCTTTATTCTATCCTCGGCAGAAAACTCTATGCCGGTTTTATGTCTTTATCGATAATCACTATTAACTTTACTATCGTCATCGCTGGCCTGGCGTATTTAAGACTCAAGGGACACCGTTAGACATGCCCAGCCAATCATGAAAAGAAGGCTTAAAATTCTGGTTGTCTATTTCTTTTCTTTAATAGGAATTACTCTCTGGCTGAGCATCATCTTTCTCGCTCCCTACCTTAAAAGCCTTGATTCGAGCTGGAACGTTGTTTTCTACTCCATTCTATCACCAGTCTGCCATCAAATTCCCTCCCGCTCCTTTTTCCTCCTCGGTTGTCCTTTGGCGGTTTGTGGTCGATGCCTGGGCATATACGCTGGTTTTTTTTCCGGGGTTTTGATCTATCCTTTCCTGAGAGGATTCTCCAATACGACTCTGCCCAGAGCGAAGACCTTTATCCTCTTTTCTCTTCCTATCATCCTTGATACTCTTGGCAACTTTCTAAGGATCTGGATGACTCCAAACCTACCCCGATTTTTTATCGGACTTCTGTGGGGCTTGATACTCCCTTTTTATTTCATTCCTGGCCTGACAGATTTTTTCCTCAGGCTAGGTCACAAGGAAGAGAGATAGAGCTAAAAAACCTCTTGAAATGCGAGCTTAAAACCAAATAGAATAAGGAAAATCATTCCGAAAGGAGGAGGAATGGAACAGCAGAAGCCAGGAATGTTCGTACCTGCCTTGATCGGAGGAGCGGCAGCGGGGGTACTTTCCGGGATTCCTCTGGTGAATTGTCTCTGCTGCCTCTGGATCATCGGAGGCGCGATGTTGGCCTCTTACATCCTCAGCAAGAGTTCTCCTGTGGCCCTGACTGCAGGCGATGGAGCAATCGTAGGTATCTTCACAGGAATAATCGCCGCTGTGATCGATGCCATCGTTAGCATTCCCCTGGCGGCCGTGAACCGAAAATTCATGATGGGTATCATGGAAAAGATCGGGGAATATGCCGACGAAATGCCTGCCGGATGGGAAAGTTGGCTTGAAAGCGGAGGAGATGCGGCGACCTTTTCAATGCAAATGATCGGCCTGTTGATTTCAGCTGTTGTTTTTGCTGCTCTGGGGACTCTAGGGGGAATCATCGGAATATCTCTTTTTGGGAAAAAAACGCTACCCAAAGATAAGGAAGCGACAGATGTCGTTAAAGACGCAGGTGATCGTAAATCCTGAGTCAGACCTGGGCCGCACGAAAAAAAGATGGAAACAGATTAAAGAAGCTCTACCCAGTTTTTTAAAAGAATTCAAGTATGATTTTACGGAAAAACCTCTTCAAGCGACTGAAATGACCAGAGAAGCCTTGAAAGAGGGAAACGAGTTGATCGTAGGAGTTGGTGGGGACGGAACTATGAATGAGATAGCCAATGGATTCTATGAGAACAGAAAGATGGTCAATCCTGAAGCGGCGCTGGGTATTGTTCCTTCTGGTTCTGGCTGCGACTTCAGAAAAAGTCTGAAAATACCCCTTGGACTGAAAAATTCTCTGAAAGTCATTTCAGAGGGCCCTTCTATTCGAATAGACATCGGTCGCGTGACCTTCCGGTCACTCACTGGAAAGGAGGAGCAAAGATTCTTCCTCAACGTGGCTGATTTTGGATTCGGAGGAGAAGTGGCTAAAACATTCAATCAGAGAAGGATGAGAAGAAAATCCTCTTCCTATTTAAGATGTATGCTTTCAACCATCACTAAGTATAAAAACAAGAGGTTAAAGATAAAGACTGACCGAGAGGAAATTCCAGAAGACGAATATCTCGTGGGCGCTGTGGCCAATGGAAAAATCTTTGGCAAAGGGATGAAAATCGCTCCTCAAGCCTGCCTGGATGATGGACTCTTTGACTTTGTTCTAGTGAAAGGAATGAGGCTTTTAGAATTCTTCCTCAATTGCTGGAAAGTCTACACAGGAACGCACCTCTCGCATCCCAAAATATCTGTGATGAGAAGTCAAAAGATTAAGGCTATTCCCCACAGAAATGAGAACGACATTCTCATAGAATTAGACGGAGAATTGCCAGGAAAGCTTCCGGCAACTTTTGAAATTGTACCCAAAGTTTTGCAGGTCAAGGGATACGTTTGAGGGGATACGGGGAAGACTCGCTATTTACGGTTTTCTATTTTCCCGATGGCTTGGAGACGAGGGTTGTTGGTCAGCACAAGCCTGCCCGATGAATCATAGAACCTGTAAATTCTGGTGGACCTTCCTGCAGTTCGTCCATAATAGACATTTTTCACTTTTCGGATAAAGTTTATAGTTTCTGGATAGGGGGGAACTCCTTTGTATTTTTTTACGGTCTCTGGACCAGCGTTATAGGCAGCCAAGATTAAGTCTTCTCTTCCTTTGTATATCTGCTTTAAATCTTTAAGAAATCTGACCCCTCCCTCGATATTCTCTCTAGGATCGTACAAATTTTTCACTCCGTAATCTCTGGCGGTTTCAGGCATAAGCTGCATTAATCCTTTAGCTCCCTTGTGAGAGACAGAGTGAGGATCATAATCTGATTCGACAGCAATTATAGAATGAATAAGAACCGGATCCATAGCATATTTCTGAGCAATATCGAGGATGATGTCTTTATATTTATAGTATCTTGAAGAAGAGATCCTTGAGCTGCGGTATCGAACATTTGTGGGATTATCCATGGGCTGAATGACCAGATATCCTTGTCTTTGGCTATTCTCATGAGATTTGAGTTTTTTGTGGAAAAGACTAAAGCTATCCTCAGCCTCGCAGGGCATATTCCAGGATATGATTAGAACGAGCAGGAGTGAAACAAGATAGAAAGGATGGATAAAAATGATCTCCTTTTTTTTCCTTCTGTAAACCATCTAGAGAGCTTTTAGAATATATCTTCTTCTGCGCAATTATTCAATCCTCTTTTGGGATGAATTTGCCTGCCATTTTTTCACCCTAAAAGGCTAATTTCGCAAGGTTTTCATCCACTAGAGCATTTTTTTGACTACGGAAAAGCTTTGCTCGATGACTTTATCGAGAAGCTCTGTTTTTGTTCCTCCGGCCTGAGCAAAATCTGACCGCCCGCCTCCTCCTCCGTCAAAGAATTGAGCCAGCTCTTGTACGAGCTCATCAGCTTTTATGCGTTTGGTTAAGTCTTTGGTTATAGAGGCAACCAGATAAATCTTCTTCTCGTAAGTCGTCCCCAGAATAACAATCCCTGAACCGAGCTTTTGCTTGAGAGAATCAGCCATTTCCCTGAGTTCTAAGTTATTCAAACCCTCCATCTTCTGAGAGAGCACGGCGACTCCTTTGATTTCTCTGGCCTGTTCCGGCGTGTGTTCATATTTCTGCTTAGCTAGTTTTTTTCTCAGATCTTTGTTTTCTTTCTCTTTTTCCTTCAATGAATCCATGAGCTTCTCTAGCTGAGAGAGGACTTCTTTTCGGGAAGAATTCAGAGCGTGTTGAACCTGATCGATGACTTCTTCAGATTTTTCTATGTATTCCAGGGCTTGTTCTCCGGTAAAAGCGTCGATCCTTCTCATCCCCGCGGCAATACTGCCTTCAGATATGATTTTAAACAAGCCAATCTTGCCTGTTGAGGACACATGAACCCCTCCACAAAGTTCTTTACTAAATTCGCTGATCGATATCATGTTCACCTTCTCTCCATATTTTTCTTCAAATATGGCTATGGCTCCTTGGTTTAGGCCTTCTTCTAAAGTCGTGCGGCTTGTGCTGACGGGTATATTTTCTCGTATTTTTTCATTTACTAAGAATTCTATTTTGCGAATTTCTTCCTTCGACAAGGGGGAAAAATGAGTAAAGTCAAACCTGAGATGGGAGGGAGCAACAAGAGAACCAGCTTGTTTGACATGGTCGCCTAAAACCTGCCTTAAAGCGGCATGGAGCAGATGAGTTGCCGTATGGTTGTTGCTTATGGCTCTCCGTCTGGGCACATCTACAGAAGCCTCGACTTTATCTCCTTGTTTGATTTTACCGGCGATAACCTTGATCTTATGAGAGATTATATCCGGGATAGGCAGGTAAGTGTCTTCCACAAGGGCTGAAAAGCGGGGATTTTTCAACAGCCCTTTATCGCCAACCTGGCCGCCTGCTTCGGCATAGAAAGGAGTCAGGTCAAGCACAACCTCTCCTGACTCATCTTTATCAAGCTCATTGACTTTCTTTCCATCCTTTAGAATAGCGAGGACTTTAGCCTCTGAAGCCAGGTTTTTCTCATAACCCACAAATCGAACGCTCAATCCTTTGAGCTTTTCATAAGCCATCCTCTCTTTTTCTCTGGCATCTCCTTTCCAGGATAGCCGAGCTTTCTTTCGCTGCTTCTCTAACTCTTGGCGAAAACCATCCATATCGACTGCAATGCCCCTCTCTTCTGCCAACTCTTGGCTCAAATCTAACGGAAAACCAAAGGTATCATACAATTTGAATATTTTTGATCCTGGCAAAATCTTCTTGCCTTTCTTCTCAACGTCTTCCAGGTATTGGTAAAGATAACGAAGTCCAGAAGATAGGGTGAGAGAGAAACGCTCTTCTTCAGAGAGGCAAACTTTGGAAATGTAGTTTCCTAAGGAGAGAAGTTCTGGATAGGCATCTTTCATGACATCGCTTACTATGCCCACAAGTTTGAAGAGGAAGGGTTCTTCTATTCCAATTAAATTGCCGTGGCGGAAGGCACGGCGGATAAGCCTTCTTAAGACATACCCACGGCCTTCATTGGAGGGCATGATGCCATCAGCAATCAAAAATGAAATTGCTCTTATATGATCAGCAATAATTCTTACGGAAACATCTCCTTCGTCTTGAGAAGGATACTCCCTTGAGGCGAGTTCGGACACGGATTCTATTAACGGCCAGAAAAGGTCTGTCTCAAAATTGCTTTTTTTTCCTTGAAGGACGGCTGCTGTCCTCTCCAGTCCCATTCCTGTGTCAATCGAGGGCGAAGGCAAAGGATGCTGTTCGCCTTTCTCGTCTTGGTAATACTGCATAAAAACCAAATTCCACAGCTCCATGAAACGTTCACTGCCTTTTTCAATCAAGAGATAAGGGTCTCCGACTTCAACCTCAGAACCCAAATCATAATGGATTTCAGAACAGGGTCCGCAGGGTCCTGTCTCACCCATAGCCCAATAGTTATCCTTTTTGCCAAAACGAAAGATCTTCTCTGGCGGGAGCCCGATAGCCTTATTCCAAACTCGGAAGGCTTCCTCATCCTCCTCATAGACAGTTGCATAAACTCGATCTTTTTGAAGGCCGAAAACATCGATCACCAATTCCCAAGCAAACTGAACGGCTTTTTCCTTGAAATAGTCACCGAAGGAAAAATTTCCCAACATTTCAAAAAAAGTATGATGCTTTTTTGTCTTCCCCACCTGCTCTAGATCGTTATGCTTGCCGCTGACCCGCATGCATTTTTGGACTGAAGCAGCCCTCCTGTAACTCCTCTTTTCAAGCCCTAAAAAGACATTCTTGAATTGATTCATTCCTGCATTGGTAAAAAGCAGGGTGGGGTCATCTTTAGGGAGAAGAGAAGAACTCTGGATGATCTTATGATTTTTCTTGGCGAAATAGTCTAGGAATGATTCTCTGATTTGCTGGGCTTCCATCTCATCTTCTTTTATTTTTCAAGTTTGCTGGGGTCGATTTTTTTTGTTTCTCGATCATACTCTCCCATCTTCTTTTCCATATCTTCTTTGGCCACATCTGCAGAAGACTGGATGCCCATCACTCTCAGCTTGAAATTCTCAGGAGAAGAGGACCATCTCATTCCTTCTTCGAAGGAGATATATTCTTTCTTGTAGAGCGCGTAAATCGATTGATCAAAACTCTGCATTCCATACTGAGAAACACCAGCTGCAATAGCATCTCTTATCAGCGGCATCCTTTCTTTTTCTCGAACACACCCTTGTATATAAGGAGTGTTGACCATCACCTCGACTGCAGGGACCCTCCCCTTCCCGTCTTGCCTTGGAATAAGCCTCATAGATATCACGGCTTTCAATATTGAACTCAGCTGGAGTCTTATTTGCTTTTGGTAGTGCGGAGGGAACACAGTGACGATTCGATCAACAGTTTCTGGGGCATCTAGAGTATGGAGAGTACTCAAAACCAGGTGTCCAGTTTCAGCGGCCAGGATAGCCGTCTCTATGGTGTCGATTCTTCTCATCTCTCCCACCAGGATGATATCCGGGTCTTCCCGGAGCGCACTGATCAATCCGCTCGAATAGCTCTTCACATCCACTCCGACTTCTCTCTGGGTTATGATACTCGATTTATCTCGGTGGATGAATTCGATAGGGTCCTCAATGGTGATAATGTTTTCTCTCCGGTGAGCATTGATGTGGTCGATCATGGAGGCCAGAGTAGTTGTTTTTCCGCTTCCCGTAGTCCCGGTGACCAAGACTAATCCTCTTTTTTCTAGGGATACCTTCTCCAGAATTTCAGGCAATAGCAGCTGACCGATAGTTTTTATCTCCAAGGGAATGATTCTTAGCACAATGCTCAGGTGTTCTTGCTGGTAATAAATATTGACTCTGAATCGGCCAAAATCGGGCAGGCTGTAGGCAAAATCAACATCAAGCTCCTTTTCCAGCTTGGCTTTTTGATGTTCTGTCATAAGCTGATCGGCTAATTTTATAACATTTTCGGAGGTGAGTTTTTCCAGTCCAGCTAAAGGTGCCAGTTCTCCATAGACTCTTACCATAGGGAAATTTCCGACTTTCAAATGAAGGTCAGAAGCATCCTTTTCAATCGCTATTTTTAATAAATTGTCTATTTCCATGATGCCGCTCCTTAGATAAATATAAGCCAATCATGTTTATCTTCTCTCTCGCCCTTGATATAGGCGAAATATTCATCCTGGACTTTCTTAGTAACCGGACCTCTCTTCCCTTCTCCGATAGGGATCCTATCCACTGACCGGATAGGTGTGATTTCGGCTGCTGAGCCTGTAAAAAAGACTTCATCGGCCATATAAAGCATTTCCCGCGGGATTGTTTCCTCGATCACAGGGATGCCTAGGTCTCCGGCCAGCTTAAATACCGTATCTCTCGTTATTCCAGGCAAGATTGACGAAGAGAGAGGAGGAGTGTGAATTGTCTCATCTATAATGATAAAAACATTCTCTCCGCTGCCCTCGCTGATATGACCCCGCACATTCAGCGCTATTCCTTCCACATAGCCATCTTTCAAAGCTTCCATTTTTATAAGCTGAGAATTCATGTAATTGGCTCCAGATTTGGCTAAAGCAGGGAAAGTATTGGGAGCCATCCTCTGCCAGGAAGAGATCTTGACGTCAACACCTTTCTCTAGAGCTCCTTCGCCCAGATACTGCCCCCATTCCCATACAAGGATCGCACAGTCAATAGGATTAGGAAAGGGATCAACACCCAGAGTCCCGTATCCTCTATAGACTATGGGCCTGATATAACCAGCCTTAAGATTATTGGCTTTAATGGTTTCGATGACAGCTTGATTGAATTCCTCCTGAGTGTAAGGAATTTCCATCCGGTACATTTTACAGGAATTATAAAGCCTCTTGGTGTGAGCTTTAAGCCGGAAAATCACCGGCCCTTTTGGAGTATGATAGAATCGAAATCCCTCGAAAAGACAACTTCCGTAGTGGATCACGTGTGAGGCAACATGAATGTTTGCCTCCTTCCAGGGGACGAGATTTCCGTTCATCCACACCTTTCCCTCTTCATTGAAAGGACTCATTCATCACTCCTTCAAAATTATTCCCTTGAATGACAAAGGAAGTTTTCAGCTGAGATTATTATTGGAACTGGTCTTCATCTTAGCTCAATCCCTTTGTTAAGTCAACCGAACTCCGATTTTATCCTGGTCAATCTATTAGGCAAATTCCCCACAATGGGGGCAGCTTTTCGCCTTAAACGGCAGAGGCTTCCGACAGTTCCAGCATAGATCTGCTTTGCTCCTCTCCCTGGCTTTTATTCTCCCTAGAATATCTTCGATCTCTGATTTGGTGGGACCTCTATCCTTGAAATCAGAGAGGCGTTTCACAATCTCTGCAGCTTTCTGGAACCTATCTTCGATCTTGGTGGCCAAGCATTTCATGATTATCTTATCAATTTCTTTGGGGATCAGGCTGTTTTTCATCCGGGGAGGAGTGATTTTTCCTTTTTTTGCCTTTTCCAGAATTTTAAAAGGGTCGGGATCAAATATAGGGGGTCTCCCCAAGAGCATTTCGTAAAAAATACAGCCAATAGAGTAGATATCAGAAATAAACGTCGCTTTTCCCAAGAATTGTTCTGGCGCCATGTAAGGAGGAGAGCCTATTCTTGTCGAGGCGTAAGGAACATTGCTCATCCAAACAGAGGTCCCGAAATCTGTAATTTTTACGGTTCCATCCTCAGAGATAATGATGTTCGACGGCCTGAGATCCCTATGGACAATCTTATTTTTGTGGGCGTGATCGACGCCACAAGCCACCTGTTTAATGTAGTCTACAGCGCTTTCAAAATCCAACAATTTTTTTCTTTCTAGGATTTTTTCTAGAGTCTTGCCTTTCACGTACTCCATCACCATGAAGAAGACTCTGTTCTCTTTTTCGGCTGAGATCATGCGGACGATATTGGGATGATTTAAGGCAGCCTGGAGGCGTGGTTCTTTCAGGAGTTTAAAAAGATCAATAGATTGCTTGTGGGGGACTTTAATGGCGATTTTCGTGTTGAGCCAAGTGTCCTTGGCTAAGAAAACAGAGCCGAAACCTCCACTCCCTAGAGCTCTTATTATCTCGTACTTGCCGACTTTTTGTCCTTGAAGAAACATATCACAGAATCCAAAAATGAGAGATTAAGGCTAGGGCACATATGGCGGCTGTTTCTGTCCTGAGAATATTTTTTCCCAGGCTGACAGCTTCAAAGCCATTGGCGAGAATAAAATCCTCTTCTTCTCTTGTCCACCCTCCTTCAGGACCGATCAGAATCATTATCGAAGAGGGGGGTCTCTTCCTGAACGATTTTCCAGTTTGGGTTAAGATATCTCTAAAATATTTTCCTCGGTTTTCACTCAGGAGCAGTTTCAATCTTGCCTGCCTCTCTTTGATCAGCTTCTTTAAATCCATGGGAGGGGAAATGGTGGGCACCCAAGGATTTCCCGATTGTTTAACAGCCTCACGGGCTATTCTTTCCCACCTCCCGAGCTTGCTCTCGATTTTCTCTTCGATTTTCACTACTGAACGAGAAGTCATCAAGGGAATGAAACGCGCTATGCCCAGCTCAGCGGATTTCTGAATGATGAATTCCATGTTTTTTGATTTGACTAAGGATTGCGCCAGGGTGATCTCTGTGTCTATTTTTTTTCTCCCTTTTTCCTTGAGAATGAAGAGCTTTGTTTTTTCCTTTTCAACTTCTTCTACTCGGGCTAGGTAACTTCTTCCAGATCCATCGATAAGCCAGATTTCTTCTTTAAGCTGAATTCTCGACACCCGACTCAGATGATGATGCTCCTCTCCTTCTAGGAATACGTACGGAGATTGAGTATCGACTTCGCTTATGTAGAAACGATTAGAAGTCAAGTCTTACTCTAAGGGTCAGTCTTTCTTCACTTGCTTAACAACGCTTTTATCCACTGAGTCCAGAATATCACCTCGGGATTGGCCAAATTTCCTTAATAATTCCTTTTGATTCTTCGTTAAATTCTGGGGAGTTTCCACTTTAATCCTGACGAATAAATCACCTTTTCCGTTACGGTGAAAACTTCTCACTCCTTTCCCTTTTAGGCGTAAGACATCTCCTGACTGAGTTCCAGGGGGGATCTTCAGAATCTCGCTCGTTTCCAGGGTCGGAATTTCCACCTTCCCACCTAGAGAGGCCTGGGGGAAAGAAAGAGATATTTGACAATAAAGATGGCCATCTTCCCTCTCAAAAAAATTATGCTTTTTAAGATGAACCAGAATATAGAGGTCTCCTCTAGAAGCACCTGCATCTCCAGCCTCTCCCTCTCCGGCGACTCTTAACCTGGAACCGTCGTCGATTCCCGCTGGAATGTTAACATTTAAGATTCTCTTTACTTTTTTCTTTCCGGAACCATAACATTCTTTACAGGGGGAAGTAATAATTTCCCCTCTTCCCCGGCAATGGGTGCAAGTTCTTGATAGCGTAAAAAAGCCCTGATCATAGCGGACTTGTCCAGTCCCTTGGCAATGGTGACAACTTGATTTTTTAGTCCCCGGAGACATCCCAGAACCATGACAGATAGCACAGGATTCAGAACGACTCAATTTGATTTCTTTCTCGGTTCCAAAAGCAGCTTCTTCTAAAGTTATCTCGAGCTCTAAACTAAGATCTCGCCCTCTCTGCGGATAATATCTTCTTCGCGCGCCTCTTGTTCCAAAAAAATCTCCAAAACTGAAACCAAAGAAATCTCCAAGGATATCCTCGAAATCTCTGAAAATTGAGGAATCGAATCCCGTGAACCCGGTGAACCCTTCCCCGCGCAATCCTTCGTGGCCATACCGGTCATAGATGGATCGTTTCTCAGGATCGATCAAAACACTGTAAGCCTCTGCCCCCTCCTTGAATTTATCTTCTGCTTCCTTATTCCCAGGATTCCTATCAGGATGGAACTTTAGGGCCAATTTTCGGTAGGCTTTTTTTATCTCTTCCGAGGAAGCTTCTCGAAATATCCCCAAGATTTCATAATAATCTCTCTTATTCATCGCCACCTTCTTCTGGCGTAAAGGGTTCCGCGCTCTCGGAGATAGTTGAGATCAAATCAACCAACTTCTTTATTTCTTTCATGGAGACTTCCAGTTTCTCTAAGTCATCAGTCTCCAGGATCTCCCCCCTCTTATTTATTATCTTTTTGATATCTTCTTGGTGCAAGAAGGAAACCTTTTCTTCGTCTCTATAGAAAAATGTTTCCAGAGAATCGATCATCTTCTTTATTTCTCCTCTTGCCTGCTCTGCTTGAATTTTCTTTCTATCCGCATGCTCATATTTTTCAGCTTCCTGGATGATTCTTTCTATTTCTTCTTCTGCTAAACCTGAAGAAGGATTGACTTCAATCTTCTGTTCCTTTCCTGTGCCTGTATCTAGAGCCGAAACTTTTGTTATCCCATCAGCGTCTATTTCAAAAGTCACATCGATTTGAGGCAGGCCCGCTGGCGCAGGTTCGATTCCGACCAAATCAAACATCCCTAATGATCGATTCTCAGTAGCAACCTCTCTCTCCCCCTGGAGAACGTGTATCCTGACTGTACTCTGATTGTGTTCTACCGTTGTGAAAGGTATTGTCTTTTTAGTGGGAATAGTCGTGTTTCTCTCTATAATTTTCACGAAGCTGCTATGTTCAGCCTCGATTCCCAAAGAAAGAGGAGTGACATCCAGAAGGACAATATCCTTCATTTCTCCCATGATAATCCCAGATTGAATGGCAGCCCCAGCTGCGACGGCTTCATCCGGATTAGGAGATTTAACGGGGTCTTTTCCGAAAAACTCAGCCATCACCTTGCTTATCAAAGGCATCTGAGCTTGCCCTCCGACAAGGATGGTCTCACCAATATCTTTTGGCTCCAACTTGGCATCCCTAAGAGCCTGTCTCACATAAGGAATGGATTCCTTAACCAGATCATCGGTCAATTCTTCTAGCTTATCTCGAGTCAATTTTTTCCGGAGGTGCTTTGCTCCTCCTCCTGGTTCAGAAGAGACAAAGGGAAGGTTAATCTCGGTCTCCATAGCGAAGGAAAGTTCGCGTTTTGCCTTTTCAGCGGCCTCTTTTATTCTCTGGAGGGCAAATTTATCCAGTGATAAATCAATGCTATGCTCTTTCTTGAATTCATCCAAAAGCCAATCTAGAATGCGGTTATCAAAGTCTTCTCCTCCGAGATAGGTGTTCCCGTTAGTCGCTAAGACATTGAACACACCGTCGTAAACCTCAAGTACAGTGATATCAAAGGTGCCTCCCCCCATATCATAGATCGCGAGCTTGACATTTTTTCTGTCAAGCAAGCCATGGGATAAACTCGCAGCAGTAGGTTCATTAATCACTCTCAGGACATTCAGCCCCGCAATCCTAGCCGCATCCTTTGTTGCCTGCCTCTGGGTATCATCAAAATGAGCGGGGACCGTGATTATGGCATCTTCTATTTTTTCTCCGTAATGCTCCTCAGCACTTTCTTTGAGATAAGATAAAATCATCGCAGAGATTTCTTGAGGGCTGATCTTTTTTGACTCGACCACAACCACCACATCGCCGTTGGGAGCCTCGCCAATCTGGTAAGTCATTTTATGTTTAGCTTTTTTTATTTCTTCAGAATTGAATTTCTTCCCTATCAGTCTTTTTACGGCATAAATTGTGCTCTCGGGATTAGTGACTGCCTGTCTTAGAGCTAAATTTCCGACCAATATCTCTCCTGCAGAAGTGAAAGAAACAACTGAAGGAGTTGTGGATAACCCTTCCTTATTGGGAATGATCTGAGGTTGCGACCCTTCAAGACAGGCTATACAAGAAAAGGTCGTGCCTAAATCAATTCCTATCGCTCGCCCCATACTCATTCTCCTTTCTTAGGCACAATAACCTTGACTAGGGCAGGACGAATGAGCCTCTCGTGGAGAGAATAGCCTTTCTGATACTCTTCTCCGATCACAGGTTCTTCGACTTCCTCTGATTCTTCGGTGACAAAGGCCTGGTGCAAGTTAGGATCAAATTTCTTGTCGTGGAGTTCGATGGGTCTTAATCCTTTTTTCACTAACAAATCCATATACTGTTTATGGATAAGCCTCATTCCTTCACGGAAACTCTTCCCATTCTCATCGCCTTCACTTTCTAAAGCTCGTTCGAAATTGTCCAGAACAACTAGGAGTTCCTTCATAAACTCGCTGAGGGCGTATTGATAGTGATCCTCTTTTTCCTTTTCTACCCTTTTCCTCAAGTTATCCATCTCGGCTGCCAGCCTCAAATATTTGTCTTTTGATTCTTCTTGTTCTTTTTTGAAAAGTTTAATCTCCTTTTCCTTCTTGGAAAGCTTGCTCTTTAGAGTCTTAATCTCCTGGCTGATGTCTTTTCCAGCCTGGCTTCTGTCTTTCCTGGCTTGGGAATCATCTTTGTTTCCTGCAGACATCTTTCCTCCTTACAGATTAGGGCTTATCGTACGACTCAATTTTTTGGCTACATAGTCGACCAGGGGAATGATTTCTTTATAAGGAATTCTTTTGGGTCCTATAATACCTAGTGAACCCAAGATTTGATCATCATACCCGTAATGGGAAAGAATGAGTGAACAATCCGAAATGTCAGGCATACTCAGCTCAGAACCAATCAAGACTTTCACTCGATCTAGGCTTATAAAATCAGAGAGAAGCCTAGCCAACTTAGCTTTTTCTTCAAAGTTTTGGAATAAATGTCTCAGCCTTTCCATATCAAAGAGCTCAGGTTTTTCCAGAAGTTTCGCTGTACCCTGCAAGAAAATTTCGCTTTGCTGTTCTTCTTGATGTATGTAAGCTTTGACCAAAGAAATGAGTTTATTTATGATTCTCTCGTATTTCATTCGATACTGGGGAAGCTCTTTCACGAGATAACTACGTATAAAAAGAAGATTTTTTCCCTGAAAGCCCTGATTAATATATTGGGAAGCTCTATCAAGTTCCGTTTGAGTGAAGTATTCATGGGTTTCGACAATCTCGGTCAGGACGAGATTAAAATCTGTGATAAGAATGATCATCACTTTTTCTTCAGATATTTTTATGAACCGGAGGTGATTGAAATTGATCTTTGAAATCCGAGGAGAAAGGACAAAACCCATATTATCTGAATACTCTGCCAAAATCTTAGAGACTTGGTTGAGGAGCGAATTCAAATCTCCTTTCTTCATAGCAAAATCTTCATCCAGAAGTCTGACCTTCCTCTCGGGTAGAATAGCTTCTTCGAACAAGCTATTGACATAGAATCTTAAACATTTATCTGTAGGAACCCGCCCGGCAGATGTATAGGGTTGGGAAAGGAAGCCGTGCTTTTCCAATTTAGCCATTATGTTCCTGACTGTGGCTGGTGATACGGAAAGTCGCTTTTTCTGGGCTATGAGGCCAGAGCTGACTGGTTTACCGACCTTAAGGAAGCTTTCGGCTATTAACTTTAAAATTTCTTTATCCTTTTCTCGCAAAGCCAGATTCTGCATAGAAAAATCCTCATGAAAATTTATAGCATTAATCCCCAAAAATTGTCAATCATCCCTAAAGGCTAGTCTTTGGCGGCGAAGCAATATATTCGTCCTTGGAGTCTAGTACGCGAGAAAGAACATTGGGTGCCGTGTTTATCCCTTGGCTGGATGCAAAATGGCACTTTTATGGGAAAAAAAGACAAAGATCAGAAATTATTCAAAGAATGAATAACTGGCCGGCCGAGCTTCAGCTTATTACCAAGCCCGCATACCCCACAACTTGTGAGTAATCACCCGAAATATCCCCTGAGGTTTGGTATTTTATCAGCTTTGCTTTCTTGGCACCTAATTCCTTAGAAGCTATCAGGGCGGAAGTCGTGGGTTGGAATCCGCACATACTAATATCTTCTCTCAGGACCGTATCATAGAGTCCTCTAGGATCAAGTTTCAAAACTTTATCAATCGCCAAGAAATCCTTTCTTTCCGCTGTTTTTTGGCTCACATAATGACTCATATCTGTGCTAGCTACGACTAAGACTTCTTTCTTAAAGTCCAGTATGCTTCGAGAGACTGCTTCAGCCAATTCCTCTAATTCCTCATAAGAAACATCATAAGAGAGGCAGATGGGAACTATAGAAATCTCTTTCTTGAAATACTGGATAAAAGGGAGTTGGACTTCGAGAGAATGTTCTTCTGAATGGGCTCTTTCATCTTCGACAATGAGTGACGAATGACTCATTATGAGGGATGCCAATTCTGAGTCCAGAGGAACATCCCCCAAGGGAGTCTCCCAGATCCCTTCTTTCATAACAGCAAATCGAGAACTCATGCCTCTATGGCTCGGCCCCAGGATGACATAGGTGTCGGGAAGAATGACAGCTGAGAACAAGGCACCAGCAACTGGTCCAGAATAAACGAATCCTGCATGGGGTGAAACAACGGAAATTGCCTTCTTTCTTTTTTTCTCGAGTTCGGTCATCCCTCTGATCATCTCTGAAAGTACATCCTCTTGACCTGGGTAGAAATACCCCGCCACCGCCGGTTTTCTCTTCACTTTTCCCTCCTTAGATTATAAATAGGCTTCCCTGCCTGTTTTGTCAATCCTTTATCATGAGGTGCTCAGCTGGGAAAGGCCAAAATCCAAGGTATCAATTGCAGAGGGTCAGCTCTTATTTTGGTTGAAGGCTTTAATCACTTAATTCTTCGCTTGTTTCTTTGAAGGCAATCTCCTGTCCTTTGAGTTCCTGGAGAATAGGCTCATAGATACCAGGAATGACAGGTATATGGACTCCAGTTGCTTTTATTTTTCCCTCCAGAATAAGCCTGGTGCCGATGGCTGCGGGCAAGCCGACTGTCCGGGCCATCGATGTGTCACCCTCCGGAATCCCAAAATCAATCAGAGTCGAAGTGATTTTCTCCTTTTTCTTCCCTTCATAAGAGGCAACGAAAGTGTGCTGGAGAATGATCATATCCCTCTCCCCTTTCTCATACTGGAGCTTTTCTTGCATTCGAGCAGCAATGATATCCAAGGCCGAACCCCTTTCTAGAGGAAGGGGATCATCACTAAGCAGTCCCAGCCATTCCAATCGTTCGATAATATCCGAGCTCTCTTCAATGCCTAAATAAGAGCTCAAGGCTTTCTTGATATCCTCGGGAGGATTTTTCATGAGATACCTTAGGAATTCTTGGTAAGAAAGCCCTTTCCAATCTTTTTCCTCATCATCGAGAAGCCCGAGTTCGATCATTTTTTTCATGGTTCTGCACCATCCTAGATTCCTGAGCGTTCCTCTGAGCATGGTTTGAGTTTGTGGAATTCCATAAGTCTCGATATAAGGAAGAGAATTGCGGTTGGGATAAGCCTCGAAATCCCCTAAACCTTCAATTTTGATGACAGAATAATTATCAAAAAGATTCTCAGCCGGAATGAGCACCTCCTGATCATCCTTAAGATATTGAGCTGAGTTTTTCCCGGCCAGCAACACGCCAATGGGGCTCCAAGAGAATTTATACCCAAAGGGATTGGTGTTAGCTTCAGGAGCCGGCAACCCCCCACAAAAGGAAGTAAAGCTTTCTATGGTTCCTCCTTTTTCTTCGACCTCATGAATGATTCTCATGGCTTCCATATGGTCGATACCCGGGTCTAACCCTATCTCGTTAAGGATCAAAATACCTGCTCTTTTTGCCTCCTCATTAAGCTTCTTCATGTCTTCACTTACATAGGAAGTTGTGACCATGTTTTTTCCATAGGCAATGCAGTATTCGGCGACCTTAGGATGGAAAGCATAAGGCACCATGCTGATAACAGTATCTGCCTTTGCGATTTCCTCTTTCAAGCCCTCTTCATTCTTGAGGTTCAGCTCCTGTGCCTTTCCGCGAGGATGATTATCAATAAGTTTCACAGCCTTGGAAACGGTTCGACTGGCCACTTCAACTTCTGTATCTGGCTGGTCGAGAAGGTATCTGACTAGAGGCCTGGCCACCAATCCAGCACCTAGGATTAATACTTTGTTCATCATGTACTCCTTTCTTTATGATCTTAAATAAACTTTTTCATGTATGAATAATCGGGAGTGAATTCGCCTTTATAGAGTATGACAGCCTTCTTGATAGAATCTGGAAGACCGCATTCAGTAAAATCACGGCTAAAATCAGCCGTAACTAGGCCTGGTATGAGATGTTTGAGCGCCTGGCTGAAGGATATTGAAGATTCAAGGGAGATTTCTGCCGGCAAATTGTCTACAGCCATAATAACGGGTCCTCTTCCCTCAAAACCGTCCTTAGCCTCTTCCTGCAGCGGATCATAAATGAAAACAGGATTATCGGGGCTAGTGGCTTTGACCGAGCATTCTACAGAACCTTCGATGTCACACGAGATGTCCCCGATGACTTTGAGCCTAGGCAAGGAATTCGTACCATAGAGTTCCTTCAAGGATTTTTTGGTCACGAACCTCGGATATTTTGGCTCCCAGTAAATGCAGTTCACTAATACAGTCAAATACGGTAGATAGGACTCAAAGACCGGCTTATACTTCTGCGGATTCTGGTAGTAATCCTGAAGGTCAAACCTTTCGCCGGAGGAAATAGGAACCACCATATGTTCTTCTTTGAAGACCATTTTGTATATTTTATGGGCTGAATAATTCTTGTCTCTGTAAAAAGCATTAATCTTTCGAGGGGCTACCTCCTCGAAGGGCAAAAGATCAAAAATCTCTTGAGCCCCTTGAGAAACATTTCCATATCCTGCAAAACCGCAGATTAAGGGAGTCAAAGTCGAGTCCAGGCCCTCCTGGTCAATCTTTAAGCCCACTTTCGCTATCTCTTCTTTAGCTTCGATAAGGCTTTGATATTCGAAGGCCTGTTTGATCCGAGAAAAAGGATTTTCCGTCTTCTCCCAGTTAAGCCTCTGTCCCAAAGCCCAGAGAGTATCAATCATTCCCGCCAGTCCGGCGTGTTTGCCAAACAATACCAGTCGGAATCCCTGCTCATCGATGATTTTCTCATAATCAATCAGGGTGCATCTCTGCTCTATCATTCTTTTCAGCATAGGCATATTGTGCGTTTGCCCCTTAGTCGTATGGGAAAAAAATAAGTAGACTTTTTCTTTCCTGAAAAAATCCAGGGGGATCTCTTTCACAGCTAAGATGATTGAGCATCGAGAGAGATCCTCGGCGATTCTTGCTCCCTCATTTACGTAATCCTCATCAGGGAAGATGCGAATCGCGGAAGGCTGAAGCCAGATCTCCAAAGCATGCTGGTGGATCAATTCTCTGACATGGGTCGGGACAATGGGGACTCTCCTTTCCCAAGGATTTTTATCCTCGCGCCGGATTCCGATTCGGACATTCATATCTCATCTTCTCAATGGATCGGGGAAAAATTATGACATAATCCTCTAATCGGGTCAAATTGAGGCCAGACTATCCCCTCCGGGTTCGACCTAGCGGTTTGGGGTCAGGTCTTAAATTTTAGTATTTTTTTTAAAAAATACATGATTTAGAAATCAGAATGTTGAAAGTCAAGACCTGACCCCTTTCTTCTGTGAACGGATCTTATGATTTTTCAGTTGACTCAGATTAGCTTTATTTTTAATAATAGCTTCTCATGATCAGATTTTTTAACACCTTAAGCAGAAAACTAGAACCGTTCAGGCCTCTAGATCCTGGAAAGGTCAAGCTCTATACCTGTGGCCCGACCGTCTATGATTATGCACATATCGGCAATTTTCGGGCCTACATCTTTGAAGACCTCCTGAAAAGATTCCTCAAGTTTATGGATTACGAAGTGATCCAGGTGATGAACATCACTGATGTAGATGACAAAACCATAAAGGGCGCCCAATCCGAAGGCCTCGAACTCGAAGATTATACTAAGAAATACATTCAGGCTTTCTTCGAAGACCTCGAGAGCCTGAATATTGACAAGGCCGACTATTATCCGCGCGCTACCGAACATATCCTGGATATGGCCAAAATGATCACAGGCCTTATGAACAAGGGATTTGCTTACCGCCAGGATGGCTCTATCTACTTCAGGATTTCTAAATTCCCGAATTATGGGCGTCTCTCCGGGATGGACCTGGCCAAGCTTAAGCCGGGCCAAAGAACCGAAGCGGACGAATACGAAAAAGAGAGTGTTCAGGATTTTGCTCTCTGGAAAACTAAAAAAGAAGGTGAACCTTTCTGGGAAACAGATATTGGAGCAGGCCGGCCCGGTTGGCACATCGAGTGTTCGGTAATGAGTAGCAAATATTTAGGTCAGACCTTTGACATTCACTGCGGAGGAGTAGATAACATTTTTCCGCACCATGAGAATGAAATTGCTCAATCTGAAGCTTACAGCGGCAAAAAATTCGTGAATTATTGGCTTCACTGCCGTCATCTCATCGTAGACGGAGAGAAAATGTCCAAGTCCAAGGGAAATCAGTACACACTCAGAGAGCTCCTAGAGAAAAAACATGATCCTGCAGCTTTGCGATTGTTGCTTCTCGCCACTCATTACCGAAAAATGCTTAACTTCACTTTTGCAGGGCTACGCCAAGCAGAGGCTTCACTCCAAAGAATAAGGGACTTCATCTATGAGCTCGAAAATCGAAAATTCAAGAAGGAAGAAAACAAAGACATTCCCAAGCTTGTCGAGAAAACGAGGAAAAAATTCATCGAAGGGCTCAGCAATGACCTCAATATTTCAGTTTCTTTAACTGCTCTTTTTGAAATGATAAGAAGAGTAAACATAAACCTGGCCAAAGAAAAACTCGGTCCAAAGAATGCCGAAGAACTCCTTTCTCTTATCTATTCTTTTGATAAAGTCTTGGCTCTGCTTCCCGAGAAAGAGAAAACGTCCCTATCTGTCGATATCGAGGAGAAAATAAAAGCAAGAGAAAAGGCCCGGGCCGAAAAAAATTATGAACTGGCTGATAAAATTCGCCAGGAGTTGCTCGAATCGGGAGTCGTATTAGAAGACACCAAAGATGGAGTCCGGTGGAAAATTAAAAAGTCAAAATAGGATACAAAGGCAAGCTTCAGCTAACACAAAAAATTAATCTGAAGGAAACAAATAGTTTTGGTTGAAGATAGGAGCACCCCTCAGGCTCTGGGGAAATTAGGTGAGGAAGCAGTTGTCCGCTATCTGAAGAGCAAAAAGTTCAGAATAATCGAAAGAAATTTTCGCTTTCTCAGAGGAGAAATAGATATTATTGCCTATGATGGAAAGACTCTGGTCTTTGTCGAAGTGAAAGCCAGGAAAAGCCAAAAGTTCGGATCTCCAGAAGAGGCTGTGACTTCCTGGAAACAAAGGCAAATCAAAAGAGTAGCCCAGGGTTTCCTGGCCCAGAATAACCTCCAGGACACCGAGTGCCGTTTTGATGTTTTATCCTTGTCTTTCAATGAAAAAAACGGCCATCAAATCAAACACCTTAAGGATGCTTTTTAAGGAAAAACAAAGGAGGCTTCTATGCGTAGTATGAAAAAATATCGGCTGGCTCTTCCCTTAATCTTCTTTTTCATTCCTGTTCTTTTGATCTCTGGCCAGAGTATTCCTGACCCAGAAAAGATTCTTGGTTTTGAGGTCGGAGCAGACTACCATCTGGCCACTTATACTCAGGCCATCGCGTATTTTAAAGTCCTGGCCAAGAATTCAGACAAGATCAAGCTCTTCGATATGGGCAAGACTTCGATGGACCAGACCATGACCTATGCTGTTATCTCTTCTCCTGAAAACCTGTCCAAACTCGACCACTTCAAACAAATCTCCAAACGGTTATCCTTAGTAGGGAGCCTTTCCGATGCAGAAGCTAAAAAAATGGCCCAAGAGGGAAAAGCAATTGTTTACATTGATGGTGGACTTCACGCCTCGGAATGCGCACCAGCCCAGCACAACATCCAGCTCGCCTATAATCTCATAACGGCTCAAGATAAAAATACTCTTGGAATTCTCGATAATATCATCCTCATTCTTGTCTTTGCTAATCCAGATGGAATGAACCTGCTGGCTGAGTGGTACCATCCTAACGTGGGAACACCTTACGAGATCTCCTCTATGCCCTGGCTCTACCATAAGTATGCTGGTCACGATAACAACCGTGATTCTTACATCGCGAATTTAATCGAAACTCAAAACATGACTCGGTTGATCAATCAAGAATGGCATCCTGTCATCCTCTACAATCACCACCAGACAGCACCCTTTCCGGCTCGCATTTGGATTCCTCCCAATTCAGAGCCGACCAATCCTAATGTCCATCCTCTTATAGTCCGCTGGCAGAATTTAATCGGCTCAGCTATGGGAGCAGCTTTTGATGAACAAGGCAAAGAAGGTGCTATTTCCAGACTGATCTTTGATACCTGGTATCCCGGCTATGTCACCCAAGTTGTCGATTCTCATAATATCATCTCTATCTTGACTGAAACAGCCCTCTACAGATATGCGACTCCCCATTTTTATACCATTCGTGATTTCCCCCCAGAATACCGCGATCTCACCATGTCAGCTTTCTACCCCAATCCTTGGAAAGGAGGCTGGTGGCGTCTTAAAGATGCAGTGGAATATTCCCTGACAGCCTCTATGGCTGTTCTTGATGTCGCCTCGAAATACCGGAAAGAGCTTCTTTTCAACAAATACAGAATGGGAAAGGATATCATCAATAGATTCAGCCAAGAGCCTCCATACGCCTGGATAATACCTGAAAAACAGCCAGATTCCCACACTACTACCCTACTTCTTAACCGAATGATTCTTCTAGGAATCGACATTTACAGGAGCGCAGAACCCTTCTCCTGTGACGGGATTCAGTATCCTGCCGGAACCTTTGTGATTCCGATGAATCAGCCTTTTGCTCTCTTCATTAAGAATGTCTTCGAAGTGCAGGATTACCCTGATTTGAGAAAGTATCCAGTTCTATGGCAGGGCCTAATCAGACCGAGGAAATTCGAAGGAGCTCCCTTTGAATCCTATGACATGATGGGCTGGACACTTCCCTATCAGCTCGGAGTCCAGGTTAGGAAAGCCAATTCTCCAATGAAACCAAACTTGACCAGATTGAAGGAAGTCAAACCCCCGGCTGGAAAGATAAGCGGTAAACCTGACTTCGCTTACCTCTTGAGCCATCAGACGAATGCCAGTTTTATAGCCATGAACAGAATTCTGAAGCAAGGAGGGAAGGTTTTATGGGCTAAAGAAGCTTTTTCTGCCCAAAACACCAAATTTCCAGAAGGAACTATCATTATTCCCTCTCGCAGTGTTAAGAGATCCTTTATCGAAGGACTCGCCAGAGAGTTGAGTCTTAATATTATCGGTGTTCCGGAGCGTCCCCCCATCCAGACCCATGACTTGAGGAAAGTCAAGGTTGGAATGTACAAATCTTGGATACCGAGTGCGGATGAAGGCTGGACAAGATTGATCCTAGAGAAATACGAGTTTCCCTACACCAGTATCCTCGATGCCGATATCCGGGCCGGAAATCTAAAAAAGAATCATGATGTTATCATCATGCCTGATACCTGGCGGCCGGAAATGGTGATCAAAGGTCATCCTAAGGGAACCATGCCACCCCAATACGTAGGTGGAATTGCTCTCCAAGGCCTGCGGAATCTGAAGAACTTTGTCGAAGAAGGAGGAATGATAGTCTTCCTCAATTCTGTCTGTAATCTCCCCATAGAAAACTTTCGTCTTCCGATCCGGAATGTGCTCCGCAAAGTCAAACGAGAAGACTTTGTCTGCGATGGCTCTATCCTGCGGGTTGAATTCGATTCCAAGCATCCCGTAGCCTACGGGATGTCCGAAGAGGCTGGCACTATTTTCTCCGAGAGTTGTGCTTTCGAGATCATGCCCACTTTTGACAAGGATAAAGCCCCAGTCTCTGTAGCCAAATATCCTGCTGAAAATCCCTTGATGAGTGGATGGATCTACGGCCAGAAACTCATCCAACAAAAATCTGCCATCGTAGAAGTTTTCTTAGGGAAAGGGAAAATCATTCTTTTAGGCTTCCCAGTTCAATTCAGAGCTCAATCCTACGGTACTTTTAAGCTTCTCTTTAATTCTCTTTTCTATGCGGGAGCACGCTAAAAACTTACCACTATCAGGGACAAATTTTTAAAAGGAATAGGTCAGGCCTAAGGTAAAATTTCTTCCCGGGGCTTCCATGGCTTCAGGATCAGGCCGGCCAACATAAGTTTTATCCAATAGATTCGAAACAGACAAATAAACCTTTAGAGCAGAATTCAGGAAAAAACCAGCCTGTAAGTTCACAATTCCGAATGCCGGGATTGAGATTTCAGCCGGACCCGGGTTCTTTTTCTTTTCATGGAAGCTGGCATTAATCTCTCCCCAGAAATGACCCTGCCAAACTCGTGTTCCCAAGAAAAGCCTGGAGGCAGGAATATCATTCAAAGGATCCTCGGTGAGCTGGCTCAATCCCTTGAAGGAATAGAAGTTACCGAATATTTTCCAGCCAGGGATGGGAAAATATTCCATTTCCAGTTCCAATCCCTGAATCCGACCTCTTTCTATGTTTCCGTAAGTATATGTTTGATCCGAGCTTCGGTAGCGCTCGATCATATCCTCGATTCGGTAATGAAACAGGTAGAGGCCAGCAAAATATCTTTTAAAGATGAATTTTAACCCCAAATCTAAATTCAGGCTCGATTCTGGTCTCAAGTCGGGCTCGCCTATAACAAATCCTCGACCAGTAATCCCCGTATAAAACATCTCGCTTAGACTCGGAACTCTATAGGCTCTCGAAAAGTTGACAAAGGCCACAATCTCTTCAATTAATTTTGCAGATGCTCCTAAAAACCCTGTCCAGGTCTCATGATGACTCTTTTCATTAGATGGAACATTCCCAGGATTAGCTTTCATGTTCAGGAAGTCAAAACGTACTCCTCCCACTAGGTCCAGGTTCTTAAGGCCTGAATAATCAAAAGAGAGGAAAAAACCCCAATCCTGCCTTCTCCCTTCAGTAAAGGGAAGCTCTTCGCTGGTCGTCTCCCCCATTCCCGCAGAATCCAAACGCGTATTGACATTTTTCGCTTCTGCGCCCAAGCGGCCAAAAAAATCCAATCCTCCTTTTAATCGAAGATTTTGCCAGATCTTTTTCCCATAAGAAATTTGACACCCCAAATCAAAGCTTTGAGTCCGGCTGTAAGATTTTTCAGAAGCATCGATTTTTGTCTTTTTAGTCTCCAAGCTATGAGGATTGAGGTACAATTGGAATGAAAGCTCTCCACCTTTTCCGAGTTCTTTCTCTAACCAGTTGAATTGGAAAAGATTTTGATTTTCCAGTGGATACCAAGTCGGTTTCGTTAAGCTGTCTCGATTGGGTTTTCCGATATCAAAACCTCTGGCACCCAAAAAGCTCAAATGTATTTCTCTCCACTTGCTTTGATAGGAGATTTTGCCGCAAAGGCTGGCAGTGGTGAATTGAGATTGAGGAACTTCCCCTAAAGGCGATGAATAATTATCAGCGTCTGTTCCCTGGAAAGAAAAGAGATAACCAGTTTTCCCCATGGCTCCCTGGATAGAAAAACCTAGGTTCTTCTCCTGGTTTGTGGTCCCATACTTAACATTTACTCTACCCCCTATTCCTTCCTGTGACTCTGATTTCTTGGTGAGAATGTGGATAACCCCTCCGATAGCATCTGAACCATAAAAAACAGAAGAAGGACTTCTCAAGACTTCGATCTTCTCGATATCAGCCGGGTTGACGAAGGAAGCGTTGGGACCAGTCCTCCTGTCGCTCGTAACTCGAGCATTATCAACCAGTATCAATACTCTTCTTCGCGCTAATCCTCGGACATTGGGAGCCACAGAAAAGCCTCCTGTGCCCAGGGCGGAAACTCCAGGCAAGTTTGAGATCCCCTCCGTAATGTTGGGAGCCATTCTCTCTTCGAGATTATCTTTGGAAACGACGGTCTCTGCAGCTGGAATGCTGGTAGAGGATTCAGGATATCTCAAGGCTGTAACCACAACCTCTTCTCTCTGCCGAATGTACGGGAGGAGTCTCACTATAATCTCCTTGGAAACATCTTGTCGAGTCAAGAAAATTTCCTGTTCATAATAATCGGGGTGAATAATATCGAGTTTGATTTTTAGTGTTTCAGGAAGCTCAAGCGAAAAGAAACCTTGAGAATCCGTCAGTGTATTCCGCTGGCTCAACCGATGCCTGACCACGGCTTCAGCAACAGGTTTGCCATCTTGAGATATGACTTTTCCTTTAACTTCGAGGGCCAGGCCAGAACAGAGAAAAAGAAAAAAAAGTAAGACGAAACATGAAATTTTTTGCATGGATTGTCTATATTATTAGATTCTTGGCCAATATTGCAACGGAACCGGAGAAAAATATCTACTCGAGCTTCTTTACTACAGACTGATCTTCTGCTATGGCGGCTAAATCCTCAATTCTAATCTTGAGAACAGGATGCACAACCCCAGGAGCAATCTCACTAAGAGGAATCAGAACAAAATTTCTCTTTTCCAGTCGAGGATGGGGGATCACCAATTCCCTTGTTCTGATGACTGTATTCTCGGCCAGAAGGATATCTAGGTCGATTTTGCGAGGAGCCTTCTTAGCCGAAGCTTTTCTTCCCATTCTCTTCTCTATTTTCTTCAATAATTTCAATAACTCCTGAGGGCTAAAACGTGCCTCTACTTGAACCACTTGATTGTAGAACCAAGGTTGCTCAGGAACGTCCTTCGGCTCTGTTTCATAAAGGGATGATGAGCGAAGAATTCTTATTCCCTCATTCCTTAATTGAGCCAGCGCCTGTCTCAAGTTGTCTTTTTTTTGTCCTAGGTTGCTCCCGAGGCCTAAATAATATTTCATTCTGTAGCTATTAGAGGG
This sequence comes from Candidatus Aminicenantota bacterium, assembly GCA_011772495.1. Classification (GTDB taxonomy): domain Bacteria; phylum Acidobacteriota; class Aminicenantia; order Aminicenantales; family Aminicenantaceae; genus WVZL01. The sequence continues at coordinate 127,166 of WVZL01000004.1, read as the reverse complement.
GTTATTATATTAGCATCTCGGTGGTTTCATTTCAAAATCACTGAAGATTTTTGACTCGTTCTGCTAAATTTGCTAAACATATGGATTCCCTCTCCGACTGAAGAAAAATGCAGAAAATAGAAAAATGGCGTTTAGAAGAGTTCGCTCTCGTTTTAAAGCATTTGGCGGAACTATTAAGCAAGGGAAACAATCGTGATTGGGCAACTGTATTTTTTCACTTTCATCAGGAAGCACAATTGATCATTGCTGCCCAGGAATTTGACCTAGAACAATTCAAAAGGCTAATCATCAACATCAAGAATTGTTACTCGAGTAGGAGTTCTTTCATGAGTCTTTTGTCCCGTCATGAGAACGAAAAAGATAAAATAGAGCTCAATCAGGAGCTATTCAAGGCCAGAACTCGTCTTCTAAAAATTATGACTGAGTTAGAAGGCAGAAGCATTGAATACATCTCTTAACATGGGCGGAAAAGTTGTAACTCTAATGATTTAGATTTTCGAGTCCTTAAAGCTCGAGTACGTTAAATCTTTTTAAGATCCGCAAACACGCAAACGTTACCCAGAGATGATCTTCCAAAGATGCCTTTGTGTAGTTGGATTCCCAGTGTCCTTTGCTGCTTTGTCTTTCGAGGAGCCATTCTAAAGCCTGTCTAATTTTCTTATTTTCTGCAGTAAATCCCAATTGAGACAGAGAATCCAGGCTGCTCAAAATATCAGTTGCCCAAAAATGGTAGGTCATCTCTTCCCAAAATATGGCTTCTCGTCGGTCATCATACTTGTCATCTTTAAAAAAACGGCTTAAAAGAAGTTCTCCTGCTTCGCGGGCCTCTTTGCTCTTTTTCCAGGTCGAGGATTCAGCAAAAGCACGCAACACCATTCCCGTCACTAGATGAGAAAAAGGTTTAGATTTATCGGGCTTGATCGGGCTAAGTTTTAGCTGCGCTTCGAAATTATAGCGCTTCTTAAGCTCGTCCTTGTTTATAGTTCTGTAAGGAATCACCCAACCCCCATCATCTTGCCGGTTTCTTATGAACCATCGGAATCCTTTCTGTATTCTTCTATCTTTGTCCAATCCATACCGGCAAAGGATTTCCAAAGTCAAGGCGTGGTAAGTTGGAGCATACTCATTGAGATAAGCTCCCCGAAAATCCCCTTCTTTTGTCTGGGTAGAAAACAGAAACTCAACAGCCTCAAGGATTCCTTCATCTTCAAGATTACATCCATAATTATGCAGCCTGAAAATGTTCTGTAGAGTCTCAACAATGTAGTATGTGTTTTCCCAGCGTGGATGGCCTTCATATTTTTTTTTACACCAACCCCCGTTTGGCTTTTGAGCAGCCAGGATTCTTACACGATTCCCGAATTTCTGAAGATTCTTGTACTCTCTTTCTACTGGAACTTCAAGAATATCCTTTTTTAGCCAATACAGGATAGGTAGATTTCCCTTGGCCAGAAGGAACTCAATGGCTTTATTGGGATTCACCATCATCAGGATTAAATTCCTATATCATCTATGAGTTCTTTTCAGGATTGAGAATGACACCCAGGAATTCAAAAGCAGCTCTGATCTGTATTTTTTTTATGATCATTTTACTTATACAGGACACGTGTTATTGGAGGGGACATTATTGAGAAATGAATGTAAATAAAGGAAAGTTCGATCTGATGTATGAACCAGTCTTCCTCATTCCTAGTTTATTATTTTATTCCAAAAGAGATGAACTGTCAATTTTTATTTGAATTCAGCAAGCTTTAGTGACTCTGTGATAAGAACAGGTCTTTGGGAATGGCTTCTTGAATTCAGAGAAGATTTATTATAAAATTGCGCCTAAAATTTTTAATATAAAGATTCTTCCAACCTAATAATTAACAAGATGGACAAATTCATATTTCTCGATAATGGCGCTACCTCCTTCCCTAAACCCGAAGAAGTCTATCAATTTATGGATAAATTTTATCGCAAATTTGGAGTGAATCCAGGACGTTCTGGTTATGACCTGTGTCTAGAAACTGGGGAATTGGTGGAAGATACGAGGAGGATGTTTGCAGAATATTTCAACGGCCAGGATCCCAACCGCCTTTGTTTTTCTTACAACT
>WVZL01000004.1:0-125026 GCA_011772495.1 Candidatus Aminicenantota bacterium | reverse complement strand
TTCCCCAAAAAGTTTAAGAAAAACACCAAGCTGGTTGTTGTGAACCATGCTTCTAACGTGATCGGAACAATTCAGCCTGTCCGAGAAATCGGAAAACACTGCCGAAAAAGAGAGATTCCACTTCTTATCGATGCTTCTCAATCAGCGGGAAAGATACCTGTGGATATAGAGGCCTTAAACGTAGATGTGGTCGTCTTTACTGGACACAAGTCTTTCCTCGGTCCTACGGGAATTGGGGGCCTTTATGTTCAGGAGGGAATTGAAATAAGGCATACCAGAGCCGGCGGCACTGGTGTCCGTTCAGCAGTTCGAACTCACCTCGAAGAATATCCCTATCGGCTAGAGTATGGCACTCCGAATGTATTGGGTGTGGCCGGGCTTCATGCTGGTCTCAAATGGTTAAAGAAAAAAGGAATGTCCAAAATTCATGATCATGAAATGAGGCTGACAACTCTGTTGAGAGATGGACTCAAAGAAATCGAAGGGACAACTCTTTATTGTCAAGAGGATCTAACAGATCATATTAGCGTTTTGCTTTTTAACATCGATGGTCTAGAGGCTGCAGACACGGGGACTCTACTTGATGTGGACTACAATATTGCCGCCCGCACCGGCCTCCATTGTGCACCCCTAGTTCACGAACAACTCGGAACTGATAAGATTCACGGGGCGGTCAGGTTTGGCATAGGTCCTTTCAATACTGAAGAACATATAAAAACAGCCATCCAGGCTGTAAAAGAAATTGCTGCTTCCAGAAGAAAATAATCAGATAACCAAAGCATCGGCCACAATCTCGGCTACGGTCTTAATTTTCACTCTGAGATCAAAATGCTTGTTGAGCTCAAGGAGCTGGTCTATGCAGTTATGGCAAGGAGAGGCCACAACCTTGGCTTCTGTCTCTTTGATTTGATCGGCTTTGATCTTTCCAGCCTCAAGGCGCCTCTTGGCGAACCTAGGCATGGCCAGCTGCCCCCCGCCTCCCCCGCAACAGAAATTTTTTTCTCGGTTTGGATTCATCTCAATAAAACGAGCTACAGCACGCTTTAGGATATATCTCTGTTCCTCCACGATTCCACCAAGGCGAACAAGATGGCAGGGATCTTGAAGAGTGACCGGCTCTGGGTTCCTCGAAGGATCAAGTTTAAGGCGTCCTTTTTGAATGTAATCGGCCACAATCTGGATTATACTCTTGACGTCAAAGCCGTATTTTTTGGCCAACCACTCTGGTGCTTCCCACCTATTCGAGTTGAATCCATGGCCACATTCAGCCAAAACTAAGTCTTGAGTGCCCAGCTTTTCCATGGACCTGACCAGACGACCCGATATTAAAGCAGCAACATTATCATCACCGCTGTGGAAACCGTAATTGGTCACATCATAATCCTCACTGGACAAGGTCCAGCTTTCCCCGGCTGCGTAGAATATCTTGGCTACGGCTACGATCGAAAGAGGAAAAAACATAGGTTCACGTGGATTGACAGTGTATAAAAGCCGGGCCCCCTTTCTGTCGAGAGGGATTTCAGCCTGAGGATCATTCACCTCAGCTCGAAGCTCCTCTGCTAGCCATTCCACAGTTTCTATCCAATCTTCTCTAGGAAGAGCCATGCTGTTTCCTTTCAGGATGGCCGTGTTTATCGTCGACTGCAATCCAGGAGGTACTAGCCCCACCGAAGCCAAAGCTCCCCTTGCTGCTCGAATGAGATAAGCGATGTTCAGGCCAACGGAGCAATTCAGGGAGCATCGGCCGCATAGCGTGCATCTTCCGAAAAGAGAATCTATCCATTCTGGTAGCAGATCTTTGGTTAAATCCTTAGCTTTTACCCATCCTGGAGCTCTTTTACCCAATAGAGTAAAATGCTTTTTGAAAATTTTTTCAATTAAGCTCAATTTATAGGCAGGGATAGACGGAATTTCCCCTGTAGACAGATAATAATGACACGAATCAGCGCACAGCCCGCAGTGGAGGCAGGAATTAAGATAGGCGGCAGATTGATTGCTTAGTTTGCGGTGGAATACATAGAGCGCTTTTCTGATATCTTCAGCTTTTATATTCTCTATTCTATCTTCAAAAAAATCCTTCTGGTACTTTTTTTCTTCGTTCATGTTTCAAATCTTATTTTTCTCGGCAGCACTCCCCTTCTCCCGTAAAAGAGCCCGAATAGAATTCTGGCATAGAAAAAAAATACACAATGACGAACTTTCCCCGCCGGGATATACAGAAAAAGGATGATGCTTGCGCCATAAAAAAATGTTTCTAGTCCGGGATAAAAAATATTAAGGAGGGCAAGAGCTAGAAATACGTCCACCGCAAGATTGGCAGCAAAATCATCCACACAACTTATCTTCCTAAGCGGAATAAGCAAGATTCTCTTGACCAGAAGGCCAACTCCAGAAAGGAAACCCAGCCCGATGAGAATGCTACACAGGAATTTGAGAGGGATACTCAATTCAAAGGACATTACAAGAGAGAAAAGGCAAAAAAAGGCTGCAAAAATCCCCCCGTGGTACAAAGTGCCCCCCGTATAGGTAAGAATGTGTCTTCTAGTGCTTTCTTTTTCCCAAGGCATCATTCCTTTTCCAAAGGCATAGAGAATTCCTCTTATTCCCTTTCCCTGAGATTTGGCATAGACAGGCTTTCTCCCGAAGGAAAGGGTTTTTAAAACCATAATGATGAGGGAAATGATACAGATCAGAAAAGAGGCTATGACTCCCCACCTTAGAATACTGAGCATGGATGTTATTCCTCCCTAAACGCAACCATCAGGTTTGGGAAGCCCGGCAACTTTACAAGCTCCTTTGGCTGGCCCTGAAGGGAAAAGCTCATAGATGTATTTGAGCTGAAACTCTGTATTCTTACAGACCTTTCGAACCATTGGTGCTAATTTTTTCTCTTGGTAATAACCTCGAATATAATGGATAACTTTCCAATGATCTTCAGTCAGCTTCTGGATTCCTTCCTCTTCTCTGGCTAAAAGTTCGGCCGCCTCTGTATTCCATTCCTCAGGATTGATTAAGAATCCTTCTTCGTTGACTTCGAGCTTTTTTCCTTTTCCTTCTATAAAGGGCATTCTTGACTCCTCAATCTTTGCTTTAAAACGCGCTATTATAACATACCAGAGCCCTATCATCTATTCCAAAAAGAGGGAGAAGCTGTCCTCAGTCGTTAATCAACATTTGAATTAATAAAAAAAATTGACAAAAGAAGCCTAGAATCATTTATTATGAATATTCAGAGAAAAAAATATATTTATACAGATCCCAAGGAGGTTATCTCACCATGAAAAAGTTTTTTAGTTGGACAGTCGCTATAACTTTACTCTTGATTGCTGCTTCAGCAGTAACCTACACGATTCACTATTTCATTTTTCAAGATGTGCATCATATTTTTATCTACATGATAGGAGATATCGGTTTCCTGTTTCTCGATGTCCTCTTGGTCATTTTATTCATTGAACGGATTCTAGCGCGGAGAGAAAAACGAGCCATTATGAAGAAGCTCAACATGGTCATCGGTACTTTTTTCAGTGAAGTCGGGTTAGAGCTTTTAAAAAAATTCTCCGATTTTGCTCAAAACTCCCGAGTCCTCGAAAAACAATTAGATATCAAACCAGATTGGAATAAGAAAGACTATAAGAAAGCCATTGCAGCCACCCAAAGCTTTCCCTACGAGATTAAAATCGAGAAAACCAGTCTCTCTCATATTCGTGAATTTCTTCTCAGCAAACGCCCCTTCATGCTTCGTCTTCTTGAAAATCCTAATTTGCTCGAGCATGATCGCTTCACTGATTTGCTGTGGGCTATTTTTCATTTAACCGAAGAATTGGCACTTAGAGGCGATAGGTATGAAGAGTTTCCAGAATCTGATCTAAAACATTTGGCCGGAGATTTGAGGAGAACCTATTCTCAGATAACAACTGAATGGGTAGCCTATACTGAACACTTGCAAAAAAGCTATCCCTTTCTCTTTTCTCTTGCAGCCAGAATAAATCCCATGAATCCCCAGGCTTCGCCCTTTGTGATCTGAAAACCGTTCCCAAGCCAAAGTATCATTCTGGAATAAAAGGAAAATGTTGAGAGCAGAGGCTAAAGTATTAAGGATTTAAAGGGATGAACGAAGGGGCTGTTGTCCGAGCTATGCGCTAATAATCTACAACAATATCATCCTGGGTATCAAAAGTTTTATCCCGTCCGGCTGAAGTCAGGCGAAAGTTATCGTCTGATAGCCTCTCATACTTTATTTCTGTTCCCCAGCTATCATATTTCTCGGCTGCCATGACCCGAAAAACTTGGAGTTCTTTTAAACTCTTCGGGGTTCTTCCTTGGCTGGCAATAAAAGAAGTGATCGCTCTCTGCAGGGTATTCATGTTCACTTTTGTCAGGTTCTCTCTGGCTTCATCGAAAGCTTCGACCTGCTCCACGATCTCTTCTGTTTTTTTTGAGCCCTGCAATACAAGAAAATAGGCTATAGCCACAGCCAAGATAATAACAGCGGCGATTGCCTTCCATTTTTTCCCCGTTGGTGGTTCTTTAGTAGGATTACTTAATTTTTTCTCTTTTTTGAATAAGGCTGCCATCTTTTCCTCCGAATCCCCTTAAAACTTATATCACAGGTTGAACCGACAGTCAATTCATAGTGTTTTCTAAGGCCTATTTACCAAAATTTGTCCCTTTTTTGCTTTTCAACGACAAAAAATGTCAAAATTTCCGGCCGTGATCGGTCAATATAATTTTAATTTATTTATCTTCAATAATTTATATTTATCTTTCTTGGCATAAAAATTGCTAGTTTATAGGGATGGTGAGAGATGAGTATCTCCATACACATAGATAATCTAAATGAATTAGAGGCTTTGATAGAAAATCCTGGAAGGAGGACAAAGACCACACCAAAATAAGACCTGTAACTTATTGACAATGAAAGAGAAAAATAGTATAAAGAAAAAGATCCGGGGTGCAACCATACTCAACATAAAAGAGAGCTAAAGAGTACTGGAATAACAAGAGGAGGCATGTATGGCCAGAACCAAACGAGGCTTCACGCTAATCGAGCTCCTTATAGTGGTAGCGATTATTGGACTTCTAGCGGCCTTGTTCATTCCTAATGCTTTAACAGCTATTCAAAAATCCAAACAAAAAACCACCATGAAAAATATATTCAACATTTCAACAGCCATAGCCGACTATATCACTGATCATGGAAGAGCTCCTACCCAGGATGGAACCTATGATGGGAGTTCCACCTTCTATGATTCGATCTCGACTTTTTACATCAAGGTTCTCCCCTTGACTGATGAATGGGGAACCGGAATCCGAGTCTGGTGCGGCTCGGCTGCTACCCAATATGGGATTTCGAGCCCCCTCCAAGAAGACTATATAGTTTCTTCCTATGGCCGTGACAGAGCACAAGAAGATTTTACTTTCGATTTCAATGCCCCTGAAGATGGACTCTATGAGGTTTTATCTTTATCAGATTTTGACAAAGATTTAGTGGCCTACAACGGCAACTGGATTCGCTACCCCAGAGCAGCACTGGGCGGCAGCAGTTAGGATAACCTGGACAAAAGTAATATTCGGTCCCAACACTAGAGGGATTGGCCGCGAAATCAGCCCAAAATTCATCTTTTCCCCTTGAGGGCAGGTCTCTGTGCCTAAACCCAACCTGTCAGGCTTTAGAGGAGGACTGAGTAAAATACAAATTTCATTTCAGCATGAGAATCAGAATAACACGGAATTGTTTTGAAGACTGGATTCAAGAAAGAAAGTCATACTGGAGTTGAGAAAGGACAAGACTGATGTTGAGAATAATCATTCCTTCGTACTCGAAGATATAAAAGAGTGTTTTATTGAGCTGAAGATTCTGTGTTATTCTTCTTCCACCACTTCTTCCACTCTCTATAGTCTTCGCCGAAGTCTTCCCCCGTTATCTTCTTAAGGGCTACGGCCGCATTGCGTCGGACACTCTCATCTCTATCCCTCAAAGCCTTAATCAGAGGTTCTACAGCCTGGGTATCTTTTATCTCCCCCAGCGCGGCAGCAGTGACTGCTCGGATATCTTTCGACTTATCCTTCAGCGCATTGATCAAAGTCTCGACTGCGCGGGAATCTTTCATTCTCCCGAGTGCTGCCGCTGCCTCCCATCTGGTGTCCTCATTCTCATCCTTACTTCCTAAGATAAAGATCAGAGTCTCCACGGCACGCGGATCTTTTATCCTTCCCAGGGCCTCGACCACAATCTTTCTAAAAACTCTGTCTTCTTCATCAAGGACAGCAATGAGCGGCTTCACAGCCCGACGGTCTTTTATCTCTCCTAAGGCCCGGGCGGCGTTTTTTTGTACCTCTCTATTCTTGTCTTCCAGAGCTGCAATCAAGGGCTTCACCGCTGGCTTGCCTATTTTTACCAAGGCATCGGCAACATTGGTTCCCTGTCTCTCATCTTTTAGAGAAGCAATGAGCTGCTTGATTTCTCGTGAATCCTTTATGTTCTCGAGTGAGACTCCAGGCATCAATTTGACCTTCATACTTCCATCTTTGATAGCCTCGATCAGAGGTTTATTCCCGAAATACGCTCCCATAATCTCAAATATCTTTGGCAAAAAGGAGCCCCGCGCCCTGAAGGCTTCCCAGAAAGGGGCATCAGAAGCGCTCAGGCTAGCGGACCCGATTTTATCTGGCGGTTTTATGGTTGCTCGGAATGGTTCTTCATACGATGGAAGATCCGGAATTTCGAATGATATAGTGCCTGTTAAAGAAGCGCCTGCATATTCATACCTCTCCAATGAATAAACAGCCCCTAGGGGTTTTCCTCTGGCTCTTATTTTTATAACCACGTCATAGCGTCTGGCCTCGGGCCCTACGACCTTAAGTCCGGCGTTCATCAGAAGCTTTCCTATCCAATCCTCGAAAGGAAGACTGACATCCTCTGCCCTCTCGAATGACTGATTGACAACTATCCTTACTGTCTTTACTGAGCGTAAAGCTTTTATTTGTTGCTGACGGTTAAGTTTGTTTAACCTTGATAAAACATCATCTGTGAGCTTTTCTTCAGGGTAGTTCTGTATGAATTGTTGGTAGGCGGGAATTGTATTTTTCTTTACAGCTTGAGCGTAGCGAAGCTCCATGATCCTCTGTTTGGCTTTTTCTGCATAGCTGCTCTCTGGATTCTTCTTCAGAAACTCCTCATAGGCCATAATGGTGTCTTTCGATTCAACCCTCTGCCAACGATTTTGTGTGGTAACACATCCGGCCATAATGACTGCTAAGGCCAATAGAAAGGAAATGAATCTGACTCTCATTTTGTCCTCCTTTTTCAACAAACAAGAAAAGACAAATTCTTACAGCCAAACATGGTCTAGATTTTTTTCATAAAGGGTGACTTCACAAAATAACGAGAGCTTTTTCTGTTCAGCATGTTCCCGGTCGTATCAAGTCATTTTTTCTATAACTTGATCTTGAGAAAAAATCATAAGTCACCTCTAAGAAACAAGTAAATAGCCTTTTGAGATGAATTATGAGGTGATTTTAGTTCACTCTTTAGAGCTACTTAGAAACTTAGCCTTTGATACAACCAGAAGGATAGGGTGAGACCTCACAAATTCTGCTTGAACTCATTCATATTCTATTTCGGCCAGCTTTTCTTGGAGATGTTCCCTGTAATCCCCTGCCTCTCTTGGGTAAAGATAGATGAGGTTCTGCCCTACACGGAAGCCTGAGAGTGCGTCTTTTGCGTCTATGAATACACATAGCCTCCGTTCCAAGTTGTAGAGCTTAAGGAGTGCTTCCGGAGAAACGTAAAAGTCATTGATCCAATCCCCTACCAATACAAACTTTTTCCTCATATTACCCTCCACTTATATATCAATTAAACTGCTATTTCTGTCAGATTTGTCCCTCACTCCTTAATACAAATATTTATCCCTTTCGTAAACTAAAGCTGGAGTTTTTTGGGAATTTACCCTGAAAATCTATTGGAAATTTTTATGAGGAATTGATCGAGGAAGTATAATATATGCTATCTGCTCTCAGAGATGCAAAATTCCCATACCCCCCCTTGTTCCCTATATAGCTATAGACATACAAGGAAGATATGTCCCCGTGTCACACTAGCGTCACAAAATTTGTTTAAACCCGCTTAATTTTGACTAATGGTGCTTAAGTGAAAATCGAGGAATATCAGGGGAAAAGCTGGCTCCTCGGGCAGGACTCGAACCTGCAACCTAGTGGTTAACAGCCACCCGCTCTGCCAATTGAGCTACCGAGGAGTAGGAACCCTAATTTATCATTATTCTTCTAGAATATCAATCAGTCCGGGTAGGAAAGCTTAAAGAAGATGTCTAGTTTAAAACCGATAGCTGGCACTTTTAGCGAATTTTCGGTAATCCTCGCCCCGCATTTCAACAATTTTGCACATCTCATACAGCCTAGACCTCAACCGTACCCCTATTCTATCAACCAGAGAATCTTCACCTTTCTTATAGAATGAGTCCCTTTTATCTTCCTCCTCTTCTTCTGTATCCAAGTAGTTGGAGGTAAAAATCGTTAATTTCTTGTGATTGTAGCGCTGATTGATGATGTAGAAAATGATCTCCTCGATCCAGGCTGAAGTCCTCTTGGCGCCTAGCTCATCTAGCACTAGAAGCTCACTCTTGAAGACCGAAGCTAACACTTCAGATTCGGTCATGGGGGAGTCAGGAGTATAGGTGCTCTGGATATCCTTAATGAGCTCCCTAAAATCGTAGAAAGAACAGAGAACATGCTTCTTCTCGATCAACTCCCGCAGGATAGCAACAGCCAAGTGGGTCTTCCCTACTCCGCAGGGTCCGATGAAAAGAAGCCCCACCTCCTGGACCGGGTAGTTCTTGATAAACTGCCTGGAGATCTTCAGAGCATCTTTATGAGAATCATGATGAATTTCGAAATTCTTGAGAGTGCAATGACTATATCTTCTGGGGATATTAGCCTGCTCGAGAGCCATATCACTCTGCTGCTCATGATAACACTGGCAGCGTTTGGCTACAGTTCCTGAATCGGAATCTTCCAAGACCCAGCCCGTGCCATGGCAAGAATTGCAAACTTTTTCTGCCATCAGTTCAAATATCCTCTGAGTTGTTGAAGCTTATGAGAGCGAGAGAGCTTTCTCATCGCTTTTTGCTCAATCTGTCTGACTCTTTCTCGGGATAGGTTCAACATGTCTCCGATTTCCTGGAGTGTTCTCGGCTGATGGTCATCTAACCCAAACCGCAGCTTCAGCACTAATGCTTCCTTTTCATTCAACCCTTCCAACAATTCCCTGATTTCGCTCTGGATAGAGGACCTAATAATTTCATATTCCACTGAAGGAGCAATACTATCCTTAATTTTATCTCCCACCTCCATCTCCTCGCCATGAAATTTGTCGCTCAAGGAGACTTTTTCTTCCCCCAGCAGGAGCAAATCCTCAACATCCTCTTCTGTTATCCCCATACTTTTGGCGATTTCTTCCCGGGTTGGTTCTCGGTCCAGCTTGACCTTCAGTTCAGCGGTCTTCTTCTTCATCGTCGATATTTGATCAGACAGTTTCTGGGGAAGATTATAAATCCGAGAATAGCGAGTCAGAGCATGAATGATAGCCTGTCTTATCCACCACACAGCATAGGAGATGAACTTAACGTTACGACGAGGATCAAACCTCTTTGCTGCCTCTATCAGCCCTAAGTTACCTTCGTTGATCAGGTCTAGCAAGCCTAAGCCAATTCCCCTGTATTTCTTGGCATAAGAGACCACAAACCTCAGATTCGCTTCGATCAGTTTTTTCAGGGCGTCCTTGTCACCCTCGCGGATGAGCTCACCAAGTCTTTTCTCTTCCTCATCGTCCAGAGTAGGAAATTTGCTGATCTGATTCAAGTAGAGCCTTAGATTCTTCGAGGTGAGGTAATCGTCGTATTCGCCTTTCATTCTTTGCTCTTCACCTTTTCTATTTTTATGATTTTGGCCGGCATGATCCGGACCAAACTGTCCTTCTTTATCTCAAACTCTTCTTCCCGCCCCTCGAAGAACTCTCTTCTTACATATTCTAAAAACTGGTTGACTTCTTTTTCCATCTGTTGAATTTTCTTTCTCATGTTCAAGATCACATCGATTCCGGCCAGGTTGACACCCAATTCTCTCGACAAGTTCAGGATCAACTCCAGCTCTCTCAGGTCTTGGTCGGTGTAGAGTCGGGTGTTTTTTTCGCTTCGCGAAGGCTTTAACAAGCCTTCCCTTTCGTACAACCTGAGAGTCTGGGGATGGATATTATACATCTTGGATACACTGCTGATGTGATAATATTTTTTAGTTTCTTTACCTTCATCCATCTCAGTGGATTCCTATTTTTTCACGAGGATTTTGAGTGGAAATTCTCTGCAATTCTCTCATCAATTCTCTAATCCTCTCGTCATTGTAAGGAGGAGGAACGATGGACACCTCAACAAATTGGTCACCTCGAACTTTTTTGCCTGGTACAGGAGCACCCTTATCTCTTAGCCTGAACTTCTGTCCACATTTTGTCCCAGGTGGAATTTTGATTGTCGTCTGCCCATAGAAAGTGGGAACTTCAATCTTGGCGCCCAAGGTCGCCTCTGGGACCGTAAGCGGCAGTCTCAGGTAAATATTCGAGCCTTCACGCCGGAAGAGCGGATGAGGATTAACCTCGATGGTGATGAATAGATCTCCTGGAGGTGCTCCCTTCTTCCCTCCGTTTCCCTTTCCAGCAATCCGAACTTTTGAGCCTGTGTTGACTCCTCCCGGGATTCTGACGTTAATCATTTCTGATTTTAGAATCAGAGCTTGACCACGGCAAGTCGGGCATTCCTCTCCTACAGTTTTCCCAGTCCCTCCACAGGCGGAACATGGTGTCGAAAACTTCATGAATCCCCTCTGGATTGCTTGTTGTCCACTTCCTCCACACGCTGGGCAGACTTGCTGAGTTCCTTTTTGAATATGCCCCTGACCGCCACACGTTTGACAGGTGACCATGCGATTCAGCTTTATCTTTGTCTGCAAGCCATGGATAGCATCTTCAAAACCCACCTTCATCGTATAGTGGAGGTCCTCTCCTTTCTCGGCTCTCATCCGAGCTTGAGGCGCACCTCCTCCGAATATATTTTCAAAGAAATCTCTGAAAGTCGAAGACCCAAAGTCAGCAAAATCAAATCCCTCAAAGCCTCCTGTATAAGCCCTGTATTGTGCACCCCCTGGAGGAACGTCTCCTACATAGCCAAACTGGTCGTACTGGCTCTTTTTCTTGGGATTGCTCAGGACAGAGTATGCTTCCTGAATTTCTTTGAACTTCGCTTCGGCAGCTTTGTCGCCTGGATTGAGGTCAGGGTGGTACTTTCGAGCTAGTTTCCGGTAGGCTTTTTTTATTTCAGCTAAAGGAGCTTTGCGGTCTACTCCTAAGATTTTGTAGTAGTCTTTATCCATCCGTCATCCCATTCCTTTTACAAGGGCGTTAGAAATTATGATACTTTAGGATAAAGAATTCAATTAAAATTATTTTTTCTTGTCTTCGTCCACGACTTCAGCATCGATGACTTCTTCCTCAGCAGCACCTTCTTCAGAGCCTTTTTCTCCAGCCTGATCAGATGCTGACTGCTGAGCCTGTCCCTGTTGAGCCTGCTGTTGAGCGGCCTGTTGGTACATCATTTCGGTGAGCTTATGGGAAGCTTGGGAAAGAGATTCCACCGCCTGTTTTATCGCCTCTACGTTTTCGCCTTCGATAGCCTTCTTAGTATTCTCGATCTCGGACTGAATTCGCTTAGCTTCCTCCTCAGGGATTTTATCCTTGTTCTCCCTCAAGAGCTTCTCTAGACCGTAGACCATTTGATCTGCTTGGTTCTTAGCATCGATCAGCTCTCTTCGCTTTTTATCCTCATCAGCATGAACCTCGGCATCTTTAACCATATTATCGATTTCTTTTTCGTCTAATCCACTATGTCCTGTAATGGTAATAGCCTGTTGTTTTCCGGTTCCCATATCCTTGGCAGAAACATGAAGAATCCCATTAGCATCAATGTCAAAAGTGACTTCTATCTTAGGAATACCTCTTGGGGCCGGGGGAATACCATCGAGATGAAAACGGCCCAAGGTACGGTTATCAGCGGCCATTTCCCTTTCTCCCTGGAGGACATGTATTTCTACGCTCGGCTGGTTATCAGCGGCAGTGGAGAATACTTCAGTTTTCTTGGTCGGAATAGTCGTGTTTCTGGCAATCATCTTGGTGAAAACTCCCCCCAAGGTCTCGATTCCCAGAGTCAAAGGAGTGACATCCAAGAGAAGAACATCTTTGACATCTCCAGCCAAAACCGCACCCTGAATAGCGGCTCCAACAGCAACCACCTCATCAGGATTTACACCTTTATGGGGTTCTTTTCCAAAAAGCTCTTTAACTAACTGTTGGACCTTTGGAATTCTGGTCGATCCTCCAACCAGAATAACCTCATCAATATCCCCAGCTTTCAAATTAGCATCGGCTAAGGCCTGCTTGCAGGGTTCCACTGTCCTTTGAATGATTGCATCCATCAGCTGCTCTAATTTGGCTCTGGAGAGTTTCATTAAAAGATGCTTGGGACCAGAGGCATCTGCGGTGACAAAAGGAAGGTTGATCTCTGTTTCCATGGTGGTGGAAAGTTCCATTTTCGCCTTTTCGGCTGCTTCTTTTAACCTTTGTAAGGCCATTTTATCCTTGGCCACATCAATCCCAGATTCTTTCTTAAACTCTGAAACAAGCCATTCTTGAACCTTCTGATCAATATCATCCCCTCCAAGATGAGTATCTCCATTGGTGGCTTTGACCTCCACCACTCCTTCGCCAACCTCGAGGATAGATATATCAAACGTTCCTCCTCCGAAATCGTAGACAGCAATAGTCTGATCCTTCTTCTTCTCCATTCCGTAGGCTAGAGCTGCAGCGGTAGGTTCGTTGATAATCCTTTCTACCTTCAATCCCGCAATTTTTCCTGCGTCTTTAGTGGCCTTTCGCTGACTGTCGTTGAAATAGGCCGGCACTGTGATAACAGCGCTCTCGACCTTTTCACCCAGATAATCTTCGGCAGCTTTTTTTAGCTTCTGTAAGACTATAGCCGATAGCTCCGGAGGAGCATATTTCTTCCCTAGAGTTTCAATCCTTACATCTCCGTTAGAATGTTCTGTGACCTTGAAGGGAACTTGTTTTATCTCTGCTGGAACTTCTTTGAAACGACGCCCCATAAATCTCTTTATAGAATAAATTGTGTTCTCTGGATTGGTGACCCTCTGCCTCTTGGCAACCTGGCCAACCATCCTTTCTCCTTTTTCGTTAAAGGCAACCACTGAAGGAGTCGTTCGTCCGCCTTCCTCGTTGGGGATGACAGTAGCCTTATCTCCTTCCATGACAGCCACAACAGAATTCGTAGTACCTAAATCAATGCCTATCGTTTTGGCCATTTCTTCCTCCTAATTTAGTCTATTAATAATATAAAATATGAGTGTATATTTGTCAAGTATTTTGTTTTAGAATCTTTTAAAAATTTTCTTTCAGATTTATTGATGGGACTCCAGCTGTTTTATATACTAGAGCGTTATGCGGTGATTATAATCCCTTGTCTTTATGATCTCTTGTAAAACTTATTTTGTTTTCGTTCTAATATCTATTTTTATTTATCAGGGTCGGTGATGAATCCATCTTTCATCATCATCTTGACCTGCTCTCTAGCTGTTTTAATGATGCTCTCTGCCAGTTTGAACCTCTCTTCGGGTGAGCCTTTAATCCTGGCGACTCCTTGTTCAATACCTTTAGAACCAACGGCCACAGATTCTCTCGGGAAAACCTCCCATTCATCCATATTGGGAATGATGTATTCTTCATGAATTCCATTGTCCTCGGCTACCTTGGCTAACTCTCTAGCAGCCTCTATGCACATTTCATCTGTAATCTGAATAGCTCTTATGTCCAAAGCGCCTCTAAAAATTCCTGGAAACCCGAGCGAATTGTTGACTTGATTGGGAAAATCAGAGCGGCCCGTGGCAATGATACGAGCTCCTGCTTCTTTGGCTTCCCAGGGCCAGATTTCAGGAATGGGATTCGCCTCCGCAAAAACGATTGCATCTTTGGCCATTGTTTTTACCCATTCTTTTTTTACTGTTCCTGGTCCTGGTTTGGAGGCTGAAATCAGAACATCTGCTCCTTGCATGGCTTCAGGGATATCTCCTTTTCTTCCCTCACTATTGGTGGTAAGACACAGATTCCACTTCTCTTTGTATTTCGTCTTTAGAGTCTCTCGGTCTCCCCTGTCTTTGTGGAGTATTCCTTTCGAATCCACTGCGATTATGTTTTTAGGGTCAACACCCGCGGTTACGATGAGTCTAGCGATGGCAATATTTGCGGCCCCGGCACCAATCAAAGCGATTTTTACTTGATTGATATTTTTATTAACTATTTTTAAGGCGTTAAGAAGACCGGCTAATGTTACGCAGGCTGTTCCCTGTTGGTCATCATGCCAGACTGGGATCTCCATTTCTTTCCTCAAAGTGTCCAGGATATGAAAACATTTTGGATGGGCAATATCCTCCAGATTAATGCCTCCGAAGGTGGGTTGAATCCATTTGACAGCCTGTATAATCTCCTCTGGATCTTGGGTATCAAGACAGATTGGAAAAGCATCCACTCCCCCTAAATATTTATACAGGAGGGCTTTCCCTTCCATAACAGGCAAGCCGGCTTCAGGACCAATGTTGCCCAAGCCCAGGACTCTTGATCCGTCTGAGACAACAGCCACAAAATTCCATTTATTGGTCATTTCATAGACTTTCTCTTTTTCCTGGTGAATCTCCTTACAAGGAGCTGCTACCCCAGGGGTATACCAAATACCAAAATCATTAAAATCTCGGATTCTGCATTTAAGGGTGACTCCAACTTTTCCTTTGTAATATGGATGAAGACGCAGAGCATCCTTAGAGGGTTGTTCAGCCTTGGCTAGCAACTCTTCGACTGTAACCTCTTTCATTCTTATTCCTCCTTATGATGACTAAATATGATATTTATGATAGAAGTTATTAAAAAGAATTTCTTATTATATTCCTTCGTTAAATAAAGTCAAATTGAAATATCTTGGAAGCTTTTTTGAATCCTCTAGCTAGGCAAGGAAAGGCTGGAATTTATATTTATCCCCGTCTTTTTCGACTTTTCCAAAATAATGCTCAGGATCATGATTAAAGGCTAAGATCCAGTCTTCTTTTATAGCCTCTTGATAATATATTTCCTTATTCTTTAAGGTCTCTAGAGGGTATAAATCATAACTCATGATATAGGGCAACCCGATGTGGCCGGAGGTCGGGACCAGATCACCCAAGAAAAAAAGGGCTTTCCCCTGAGATTGAACCTTGACACACTGGTGAAAGGCAGTATGTCCAGGGACCAAGATAACCTCCACTCCCTCTACAATCTTCTTGTTCCCTTCGATTAGCCCCGCCAAGCCATGTTTTTCTAAAGGGAGAAAATTATCATTCAGATAACTAGTTCTGTCCCTTAAGCAGGGATGAAGAGCATACTCCCATTCTCCTTTCTGGATAATGTATTTTGTCTTAGGAAAGGTGGGGACGATTTCCCCCTTGTTGTTTTTATAGGTGTTTCCGCCGCAATGATCAAAGTGGAGATGAGTGTTGATAACAAAATTCAGGTCTTCTATCCCATAACCAACTTCAGAGAGGGAAGGAATAAGGCCAGGCTTTGTCTTGACGGAATAGAGGTCAGAAGACTTCGGGTCTAATTTTGATCCTATTCCCGTCTCGATCAAGACCAGAGCATCTTTTGTTTTGATGAGCAAACAATTCAGCGCCAGTTTTATCCGGTTTCTTTCGTCCGCAGGGAATTTTCTCTGCCAGAGAACCTTGGGAACAACTCCGAACATAGCCCCCCCGTCCAAATGAAAAAGCCCATCTTGAAGACCGTATATTTCAAAGCTCCCCAAGTTGAGCTTCTCGATTCTCATTCTTTAAGCTTATCCAAATCGTATATTAAATCTTGACGGTCGTACTGGGCAATTTCAACCTTACCCGTGTCCATTCTGATAGCATCCTCAGGGCAGGCCTCTACGCAAAAGCCGCAAAAGCAGCAGCGGTTGAGATCGATCACAAATTGGGAAGGACGTTTCTGGATTTCTGGATCAGGGTCTTCAGCTGCCTCGACATAGATGCATTCCGAAGGACAAACTGTAACGCATAACATACAGACAACACAACGGGGCTGGCCATCTTCCCTGGTCATGATACGGTGCAAGCTGCGGTGTCTTGAAGCCAGCTCTTTTTTTTCTTCTGGGTATTGAATCGTCACAGCTCCCTTTCTCTTGGTTTTTATTCCCAAGACCTTCAGGATATGGAAGAACATGTTGGCCATAAAATGGCGGGCAGTGATCAGACTTCCTCTGATAATTTCGATAAAATATCCTAAAGCTCTTATCATTTTACAGACTCATTATAATGCCTGTGCCAACGATATTGACCAGGCTCAAGGGAATGAGAAGTTTCCAGCCTAAGTCCATGAGCTGATCATAACGAAATCGAGGGTAGGTCCATCGCAACAGCACTTGGAACCAGCAGAAAAAGAAAACCTTCAAGTTAAAAGCCAATACTTGTAAAATCACCACGATCCAGGAGGCAAGAAACCACTCCCCGCCCCATGGCCAGTGAAAACCATCTGCCTGAAGCCAAGGAACCTGCCAGCCGCCGAAAAAGAGGGTTGTCATGAGGGTAGAAACAATGACGATTTCCATACCATCAGTCATCATGAACAGTCCCCACTTTAAGCCGCTGTATTCAGTGTAGAATCCAATGATCTCCGATTCCCCTTCAGGAAGGTCAAAAGGAACCCTCTTCGTTTCTGCTAAGGCAGCAAAAAGAAAAACAATAAATCCCAAAGGTTGAAGAAAAATCCCCCACTTGGGAATGAAACCAAAAAGCAGCTCTCCCTGGGAATGAACGATGCTGGACAGCTTCAAGGAAGGATAGATCATGATCAAGCCAACCAAGGATAAACCGAAAGCGACCTCGTAGGATATCAACTGCGCTGCACCTCTAATTCCTCCTAAAAGCGAGAACCGGTTATTAGAAGCCCAGCCAGCTAGGATGACTCCGTAAATCCCTAAAGACATCATCGCCAGAACAAACAGCAGAGTCACGTTTATATCAAGAACTTGGAGTTTAATGATTCGGCTCCCGATACGGATGGTATCGCCAAAAGGAATCGCAGCAATGGTCACCGCCACAAAGAAAAAAGAGAGAAAGGGAGCTAAGGAATGAAGAAATTTTCTGGAAAAGGAAGGAGTAAAATCCTCTTTAAATATCATTTTTATGGCATCGGCAAAGGGTTGAAATAAGCCGATCATCCGGAGACCAAAGATTGAAGCTCGGTTCGCTCCAATCCTATCATGTATGATTGCACTCTCTTTCCTTTCAACCCAATCGGCCACATAAAGAGTCAAAAGAAGGAGCCAAACCAGAGCTAGGATGACTTTAATCAAGGGAATCAAAAATTCAATCATTTTTCTTTCTGAAAAAAGGAAATTTCCTCTCTCATTTTCTCCAAAACCGCAGTCGTTGATTCAATCTGATTATAATAATTAGAATTTATGTCTAGCTCCCTGCTCAATTCCAACAGGAATTGCCACTCCGGACGGCTTTCTCCCCACGACTCCAACACAGGCTCAAAACTCTGTATCTTTCCTTCACAATTTGTAAAAGAGCCGCTTTTCTCAGCGGCTAAAGCTGTGGGAAAGACCAGGCCAAAAAGAGAGACCAGGGCGCTTTCCTTCGAGGAAAAAAGGATGCTTGTTTCTATTCCCTCCAGAACTGCTTTTATTTCTTCCAGACTAGCCAGGTCCAAGAGATATTCGCCAAACATGACAAGTACGTCTGTTTTGCCGGCTAATCCCTTGAAATCAAGAGACTGAAAATCAAAACCAATTTCTTCGGCTCCTTTTCTATTCGGACTTCTTTCAGAAGTCAGCAGCATTTTGTCTTTCTCCCCCTGAGATGGGTCAACCATGAATATTCTCTGCATTCTCAAATCATCCCTAAAAATCTTGCGCACCAGGAACAGCTCTTCGTTAGTAAGCCAGGAATTGAGAATTAAAGTCATTCTCGAGATTTTTTTCTTATCATACAATTTTTTTATCTTTTGAGCCGCAAACTGAAGAGCACTCTCCTGATCGAATCTTTTGTTCTTGCCGTTAAGGCTAGAGAGAAAATTTGATAACCTATTCTCATCGAGGTAGGAATAAGCATACCGGCCTAAATCACAAATCCAAAAATCGTTCACAGCCAGATTCTCTCTGGACGTGATTCGATATACTCTCTTTTTCCTTGGTATTCGAGCAAACCCAGGATGGTATTCTATAGAAATGTTACACCCGCGGCTGCAAAGAGGACAGATGGAATCGCCTTTCTGCAGAAACCAGGATCGAATTTGAAACCGAAAATCAGTATCTGTAATGGCTCCTACTGGGCAGACTTCAGTCAAATTGCCCGAGTAATTGTTATCAACCAGCTCGCCATCGTAAGTCGAAATCTCAGAACGGACACCTCTATTGAAAACACCCAGTTCTTGAGTCTTGGTCACCTCTCTCAAGAAGCGAACACATCGGGTGCAGAGGATGCATCTTTCCCGATCGAGTATCAATCTTTCGCCAATGCTGACTTTTTTCTCTCTTTTTTCTTTGAGTTCCTTGAACTGGCTTTCGAACAGACCATACTCTTCATAGTAGTCCTGTAACTTGCATTCGCCTGCCTTATCACAAATGGGACAATCGAGAGGGTGTTCGGCTAGGATAAATTCCAAGACTCCTTTCCTGGCCTCGGTTACTTTTTTGGACTGAGTCCAGACTCTCAAATCTTCTTTGACCTGGGTAGAACAAGCCAGCTCGAGCTTGGGAAATCCTTCAATCTCGACCAAACACATCCGGCAGGAACCCTCAGGAATAAAAGCAGCATGATAGCAGAGATGAGGGATCTGAATTCCTGCCAGTTTGGCAGCTGACAAGACAGTCGTTCCTTCTTTAGCTTCGACTGTTTTGTCATCTATGATAATCTTTATCATCGGCTGTTTACTGGATTAAGCTGGATTCTAGCTCGTCGTTGAATTTTTCGACAATAGAGCTAATAGGCATAGCTGCCGCATCTCCTAAAGGACAAAGAGTCTTGCCCAGGATGTTATTGGCTAACCTGAGAATAGCTTTTAGGTCTTCTTGTTCTCCTTTTCCTTGAACTAAACGTTTCACAATCTTATTTATCCAGGAGGTACCGATGCGGCAGGGTGTACATTGGCCGCAGGATTCATGGGAATAGAATTTGGCCACAGCTTTCAACACTTCAAGAATAGGAGTCTCTTCATCGATGACAATAATAGCAGCAGAACCTAGCATAGATTTCGCCTCCACTAATGAATCGAAATCCATTTTTAGGTCAATCTCATCTGCCCGTAGAATGGGAGCTGACATGCCACCAGGAATCACAGCCTTAAGCGTTTTGCCTTCCTTCATTCCCCCGGCATGCTTAAAGATTATGTCTCTTAAGCTGGTACCAACGGGAAGTTCATAAATCCCAGGATTCTTGACCATTCCGCTCACACCAAAAATTCGGGTTCCTCCATCTCCGGGCAATCCTTGCTGGCAAAACCAATCCGCGCCCTTGAGGATAATGGCCGGGACATTAGAAAGAGTTTCGACATTGTTTATGACAGTCGGACACTGGAAAAGACCAATCGAGGCAGGAAATGGGGGTTTTAACCTGGGGTAACCCCGCTTGCCTTCGAGCGACTCCAGCAGCCCGGTTTCTTCTCCACAGATGTAGGCTCCCGCCCCTCTGTGCACAGTTATATCCAGTTTAAAGCCTGTTTTGAGGATATTCTTCCCTAAGAATCCTTTTTCATAAGCTTCAGAAATGGCCTGCTCAAGCCTCAGAGCCACCGCCTCATATTCTCCTCTTATGTATATGAAAGCATGGTGGATGCCCACACAAAAACAGGTAATGATGACTCCTTCAATCAGCAAATGAGGATCATGAGCCATGATATAGCGGTCCTTAAAAGTTCCAGGCTCTCCCTCATCAGCATTAGCACATAAGTATTTTGGCTTATCCACATCTGGTACAAAACTCCATTTAACTCCAGCAGGAAAACCTGCTCCGCCTCTACCTCTCAGGTTGGCTTTCTTGACCTCGTCCAGGATCTGCTCAGGGGTCATTTCCTTTAAGGCTTTCCTGACTGCTGTATACCCTTTTTTTTCAAGGTAAACATCGATTTTAAAACTATTCTTCAACCCAAAATTTTTGGTTAGAATTTTTTCTTTCACTTGCCTAATCTAGACTCTCTAAGATGGAATCAATTCTTTTCTTATCCAGATTCCCGTAGTAATCAAAATTTATCTGCATGCAGGGGGCCGCTTCACATGCGCCCAAACACTCCACAGTAGAAAGAGTAAATTTGCTATCTGCAGTCGTTTCTCCTGGTTCAATCTTTAGCTTGTTCCTTAAATAGTCAATCAATTTTTCCGCTCCTAAAATTGAGCACGTTAAATTCGAGCAGACTTGAATATGGTATTTTCCCTTTTTTTGGCTATGGAGCATGGTATAGAAAGTGACAGCCTCTCTTACTCTTACAGGTTTTATCCTCAGCATCTTGGCCACTGCTCTCTCTGCTTCTTCCGGAAGATACCCGAATTCTTGTTGAGTTAGATGCAGAACAGGGAGAAGAGAAGCTTCCATTCTTGGGTAACGAGAAATGACTTCCTTGATCTTTTTTTTGGTCTGCTCAGAGAATTCTGGACTCACCGGTCTAGCTCTCCTCCTATCATATTGAAAGAGCCAAAAGTGGGGATAACATCAGCCACATAGCGGCCTTGGATCAACTTTTCCATGGCTGACACAATATGAAAGCAAGGCCCTCTGAGATGAAGCCGGTAGGGCTTATCTGTCCCATCAGAAACAATATAATAGCCCAGTTCTCCATTACCCCCTTCAACAGAGAAATAAACTTCCCCTTTGGGAGGCTTGATTCCATGTCCTTTCATGAAGAATTTAAAGTGATTGATAATCCCCTCGATGGAAGTGTAAGTGCTTTCTTTGGGAGGAATGATGTATTTCTTATGCTCGGCTAAAATATTTCCATAAACATCCTTCTCCGAGCCTTCTAGGTTCGGCGAAAGCTTGATTCTTTCTTCAGCCCTCTTTTGTCGAGAGGCTTTGATAGCTTGTGCAGGCTCTATTCCCTTGGTCAGAAGGGGGCCTTTTGATTTGGGCGTTTTTTCCAAGCACTGTTCGATAATGCGTAGGCTCTGTTCCATCTCTCTCATCCGGACATCATAGCGGTCGTAATTATCTCCTCTCTTGCCCAGGGGGACTTCAAAATCCATCTGATCATAAACGAGATAGGGATGAGCTTTTCGAACGTCATAATAAACTCCGGTGGACCTCAGGCAGGGACCTGTCCAGCCGAAAGAAATGGCTTCCTCGGGGGTCATGACAGCAATATCCCTGGTTCTGTTAAGAAAAATCTTGTTTTTATTCAAAAGTCCAGCTACATCCTTCAGGACTTTTCTGGTCTCGATAATGGCTTTCTGCACAGATTCTTTCCACTCAGGATGGAGGTCAGCCCGTACGCCTCCGATTCTGATGTAAGATGTTGTCATCCTAGCGCCAGTAGTTTCCTCGATAACATCCCAGATAAATTCTCTGGCCTTGATTTTGTAGAGGAAAACAGTAAAGGCTCCGCATTCCATGGCCATGGCTGCCAAACAGGTCAGATGGTCCGAAATCCTAGAGAGCTCGCTCATGATGACCCGGATATACTGGGCTCTCTCTGGAACCTCTATCCCCAACATTTTTTCTACAGTCATGACATAACCGAGGTTGTTAATAAGAGGTGATACGTAATTTAGCCTATCCGTATAAGGGAGCAGGTTAAAATATGTCTTGTGTTCACAAATTTTTTCAAAACCGCGGTGAAGGTAGCCCAACTCTAATTCTGAATTGAGAATCCTCTCCCCATCGAGCTCAACCATAACTCGAATGGTACCGTGCATGGCTGGATGAGAGGGTCCCATGTTTAAGAGTAGGCTTTCTTTTCTGGCTTCTTTTTGAATTCTGGTTGGCATCTTACTTCTTCAAAGGAATCCTTGGTTGTCTTTTCCTTAAGGGGTAGTCTTTCCGTAAAGGGTAGCCCTCAAAGCCGTCATACATGAAAATTCGTCTAAGGTCAGGATGGCCTTTAAAATGGACTCCGAACATATCAAAGACTTCCCTCTCCAGCCAGTTGGCATTTTCCCAAAGAGAAGTCAGAGAATCGATGCTGGGGTCTTTTTCAGACAGCCGCGTTTTTATTCTGAGTCGATGACTCTTGGGTAGCGAAAGCAAGTGATAGACCATCTCGAATCGCGGCTCTTGTCCTAGAAAATCTACACAAGTCAGGTCCAGAAGCATGTTGTATTCATAGGGTTTGTTTTTCAAGAAAGTCACGATTTCCAGCAGAGATTCTCTGTCGATAACAAGAGTTTCGTCTCCCAAGTGAGCAGAGGTCTCTATGATTTTATCTTGGAACCTTTCTTTGACCTGCTCGACTATTTTCTTTTCTTCCATCGCCAGTCCTGCTCTTGGTTTTGGATTTTTTCCTGAAGTTTGATAAAGGCATTCAAGACTGTCTCGGGTCGAGGCGGACATCCTGGAATATAAACATCCACCGGGATGATAGAATCAATTCCTTGTAAGACGGCATAATTATCATAGATTCCACCGCTGACAGCACAGGCGCCAAAGGCCACTACCCATTTGGGCTCAGTCATCTGCTCATAAACTGTTTTAAGCACAGGAGCTAATTTTTGAGTGATGGTTCCGACCACGAATATCAAATCCGATTGCCTGGGGGAAAATCTTGTCCAGCCAGCTCCGAAACGGTCTATATCGAAATGAGAACAAACAGTGGACATATACTCCATTCCGCAGCAGGCTGTGATATAGGGATAATGAAAAAGCGAATATTTCCGAGCCCAACCCAAAATATGATTAAATTTTGTGGTTATGAAATTCCCTTCCATCACGACCTTTCTCTAACGGAAATTTTTAAAAAAAACAACTTTTTCATTCCCACTCAAAAACTCCTTTTTTCCAAGCATAAATAAACCCCAAAACCAAAACAAATATATAAGCAAACATCACGATCAAAGCTGTCAAACCCATATCTTTAAAGATTAGCGCCCAGGGGAAGAAAAACACAACCTCGATATCAAAGAGAAGAAAAAGGAAGGCTACCAGATAAAACTTTATAGGAAAGGGATTTATGCCTTCTTGAAGATAAGGACTTCCGCATTCAAAAGGCGATTCTTTCGTAGGACTGGATTTGCTCGGCCCGAGGAACTTATTCATCAAAAGCAACAATGCGCCGAGAAGGCCGAAGATTAGGAAAACAAGGAATATTTCAATCATGGCTTGCCGTAAATAAAGGCATAAATTTTATATAAATAAGTTCAAATTTGCAAACATTTTGACATTTTTTTTTTTATTATCCATAATGAACTCTTGAAAAACCAAATCATCCTTTTTCTAAATTGATGAAAAGAAAACAATTAGCCTTGATTGGGATGCCCCTTTTGGGCGTTTTTCTCTTCTTTTCTGGCTGTCTAAAAAGAGAGATGAACCCAAATTTTATTCTGATCACTTTAGATACTCAGAGGGCAGATTTCATAAGCGCCTACTCCCGGGATCATGGTTCAACTCCGAACATAGATTCCCTAGCTGAGAAAGGTCTTCTTTACGAAAATTGTTTCAGCCTTACTCCTATAACTTTACCGTCCCATGCTTCCCTATTCTTTTCTCAGCCGCCTCACCGATTAAAAAACTATAATAACGGGCAAAATATCAGAACACACAGAAAAAGGCCCTCCTTTGTCAATATTTTTAGAAAAAGAGGATTTATGACAGCAGCGTTTGTCTCGTTAGGAGTATTAAAGGCAAGTTTTGGATTGGATGAAGGCTTTGACTTTTACCAGGATGATTTTCCTGGGGAACGTTGGTATTTGGCAGCCGAAGAGGTCAATAAGAGAGTCTTTGCCTGGCTTGAAGCGAATAAGAATCAAAGATTTTTCCTCTGGATTCATTATTCAGACCCTCATGCGCCCTATGCTCCGCCCTACTCTCCTCCTGACCTCAAAATATTTCTGAATGACCATCTCATCGGAGAATTCTTATTAACTCAGAACACTCCTTATGAACTAGACCTGAATGTGGAAAAAGGAAAAAACCTGGTGCGACTTGAGGTTCACAACGAGTTCATCAGGAAAGAAAGCCTCTACTGTGCAAAGTTTGACATTTTTAACTTCTCTCCTAAGTCAGGCCAAAAAGACCTAAAAATACAATTTCAAAGAGGCTGGTTCATTCAGAGACAAAAAAGCAATCTCTTTTGTAAGAAAAGAGCATACGTTGAGATCGAGAGCGCTTCATCTTTCTCTCCTCTTAAGCTTTCTTTCAAGGGCAATCTCTTTTTTCCAAAAGAGAAAGAGGCGCTAGAAGAACTCTATAAACGAGAAGTAGAGTACATGGATAAAGAAATTGGTAATCTCTGGAATAAATTAAAAGAGCTGAAGCTTTTCAAAAAAACCCGCATCCTTATGGTAGGCGATCATGGAGAAGGCTTAGGTGAACACAAGGGCTATCTCGGAAAACAGCATTACGGTCACATTCATTTTCTCTATAATGTTTACCTGAAAGTCCCTCTCATTATTTATGATCCCTTCGCTACAAAAAAAGGCCTCAGAAGAACAGAGCTTGTAACGCTGCTTGATATTGCTCCAACAATCATGAACCTGATGGGTTTTAAACAAATGCCTTCTTTTCAGGGAAGAAATCTTTTTTCTCACCAAAAAGATGACATAACAATTTTCCAAGAAACATACAAACCTGAGGCTTTTATGGACGTCTTTGCTCTTTTAAAATTTCCTTGGCATCTCATCTATACTCCTGAAAAGAGTAAATACGAATTATACGACCTCATTGAAAATCCAGAAGAAAAAGAAAATATATACCAAGAGCTTCACCTTCCTCATGAAGTCCTAGATCTCAAGAAAAAGTTGGATTCCCTTGCGCAGGCGATTTCAAAAAATAAGAAAGAAATCAAGATAGATGATGAGGCCAAAGAAATGCTCAAAGCTCTCGGATACATTAAATGAATCTCTTTAAGGCTTATTCCAAAAGCATTAAACTTGAAATGAAGAAAGGACAAAAAATTATTGCTATCAAATCATTGATTTTATTCATGATTACTCTTTCTGTAATCCAATGTCGCTTGTCTGAAGGAAAAAAATACACACCATACAAAATCATCGATAATCTGTCGAAAGAGAATGTTATCGAGAGTCCTTTCAAAGACATAATAAAAAAGTTCAAATTTGTCGAAGAAGACTTCCAGGAAAAATGGCAATATCTTCCCGAACTTTCTAATGATAAACACGGAGTATGGGGAATGTCGACTAAACATCCGATCTTAGGAGAATATGACTTAAAAACTCCTGAGAAAACAAGGTTGTACAGGAATGAAAAAATAGTAAAGAAGTTGAGCAAGCATAGAAAAGAAGGATGGAGCTGGATAAGGACAAGCGAAAAATTAGTTATCAAGCAATTTAAAGATTACAACAAGCACTTCAATGGTGTCGTCCTAACAGACGGGGATTCCTTAGAATTTGAACGATTTCTCGCCCAAGGCGATGTTAGCATCGACATCTACGTATTAAACAGGAATTGGAAGACTTTTCGACCGGACCTAAAAATATATTTCAGCGATAGCGAAGTAGCAAAGATTACTGCAACTCGAAAAAGATGGTTCAGAATTTCAAACACGGTCAAGCTCGGCAAACACGATATTAAAATCAAATGCACTGTGCCTGACGGAAAAACTGCAGATCCAGAAAGAGATTTTCTGATTATTGGCATGATTAAGATCCTGAGCTCCTCTGATATCTTGTTGTTATCAAAGCCTCAGAGCGCAGAAAAGGAGCCTCCACGAGGAAAGTTTCAATTAAACTATTACACTCACGAATTCATCCCAGGGGAGAAAGGGCAATTGTTCAAAAATTCTAATCAGTTGTTCCTTTATAATTTTAAGAATGAATATCCCCTTTATGATCTTGGTATTGAAAATAATCCCTATTTCCTCAAGAAGAAAATAAAAATCATAAAAAAAATTGAAAACAGTCAATATTCCCTAAATTCTCTAGTCGCTCCTCCGAGAAGCGAGTTTACGATTCCTTTAAAAATTCAACCAAGGAGTACTCTGGAACTTGAATATGGTTTTCTAAAATTTGGAAAAAAGTCAAGCAATATCATAAATTTTAAAATTGTTATCGAAGAGCCTGAAGCAGATAAAGTTATTTTGAACAAGAACTTGTCTCCGATAACTAACGATGAGATCCTCTTGGAAAGCATCGATCTCTCATCCTGGGCAAGCAAAAAAGTCAAATTATCTTTTATCACTGAAGATGTAACTCAAGATTTAAATAACAAAAACGTTCTAGGCTCTATGCCTGTATGGATCAACCCGATAATCTACCAACCTTCAGGAGAGGATGACATAAATGTTATCCTTATCTCTTTGGATACATTGAGGCCTGATCATCTTGGCTATTATGGATATGATAGAGATACAAGTCGCACAATTGACCAGCTGGCCAAAGAGGGCGTCTGCTTCTTGAATACCTACAGCACAACTTCATGGACCCTTCCTGGCCACATATCAATGCTAACCTCTTTGAATTGTATCCGACATCAAGTCTACTATCCATTTGATAAAATGAGAGTTGATATTGAAACCCTTGCTGATTTTCTGAGAGTTAATGATTATCTCTGTGCCGCTTTCACAGGCGGTGGCTATTTGAGTGCCGATTATGGATTTAGTAAAGGCTTTGACAGTTATCAAGAATTGAAACTCTTCGGAAAAAAAGCCCTTCGCTATGACGAAGCTGAATTCCTAGCTGAGTTCGCTTTTAATTGGCTACAACGAAATAAAGATAGGAAATTTTTTCTCTTTCTTCATACTTATCAGCCTCATGATCCTTATGCAAATCTTTCGACTTTAGGAAAAGCTTATTTAGAAGCGGGATACAAATGGGATAAAGTCAACATGGGGACTCTTCTCGAGCATAAGAGCAGATTCAATACATCCTTTTCAGAGAAAGAAAAGGAGAACATAATTTCGCTCTATGACGGCGAAATCCTGCATACCGATGCCTTCTTTGTAAAACCAATAATGGATTATTTAAAGAAATTGAAAATTTACGATAAAACAATGATCATCCTCACCAGCGACCACGGGGAAGAATTTTATGATCATGAAGCCTGGCTCCATGATCACACTATTTATGAAGAAGGAATCAAAATCCCTTTGATCATCAAATTTCCTTTTTCCGACTATAAAGGAGAAAAAATAAGCAAAATAGCAAGAATCACTGATATAGTTCCTACGATTCTCGATTTCTTAGAAATCAACACGAATTCAAAAAAGTTAGACGGAGATAGTCTTTTGCCACTTATCGAAGGCCGAGAAAAAAAAGAAAGGACTTTTTTGAGTGATTTGGCTTTAAGGAGATTCAAAGCCGGCCCAACTCTTATTGCTACAAATAAAGAAAACTTCAAATTCATTTTGAACAAAAAAACAGTTTCTCCTTATATAAACAAAATCGCAAAGAACCTAAAAGGAATGAAAATTGAGCTTTATGACTTAGAAAAGGATCCAAAAGAAAAAAACAACCTAGCTCAAAACATAAAATACAAAGAATTGTGTTCTCGTCTCTTAAGGCAAATCGAAAGAGAATATAAAAAAATAGAAAAGTTTACAACTGAAAAAGAACAAATTACTCTAGATGATGATCTTAGAGAAAGGCTAAGAGCTCTAGGTTATATTAAATAATCTTCATGAAATCTTGGTTCTGAAATGGGCAATCTTCAATTCTATTGATTTTTTTTCATTCTTAAAAGACTGGTGCATCCGCAAAATAATCAAATTAAGAGTCTCCAATGATGAGTAGAAATGTTTATTTATCTGTGATTATCCCTGTATATAATGAAGAAACGAAAATAGCAGAAACACTCCTAAAAATAAATCATTATGTGTCTCGCCAAGACTATTCTAGCGAAATAATCATAGTAAACGATGGCAGTACAGATAACACAATAGGCGTCGCAAGAAAAACCTTAAAAAATATCTCTTTAAAAAGCCTTTCCCTATCTAGAGAAATAAACCGAGGCAAAGGATATTCTGTCAAGGAAGGAGTTCTTCAAGCCAACGGTGAATTCATTCTCTTC
Organism: Candidatus Aminicenantota bacterium; assembly: GCA_011772495.1. Classification (GTDB taxonomy): domain Bacteria; phylum Acidobacteriota; class Aminicenantia; order Aminicenantales; family Aminicenantaceae; genus WVZL01. The sequence goes on along the minus strand of WVZL01000004.1, from coordinate 96,700 downwards.
TCCGATGCAGACCTGTCCACTCCTTTTGAAGAGCTGGAGAAGCTCATGCCCTGGATAGACAAAGGCTATGACATAGTGATTGGTTCTAGGGGATTGAAGGATTCTGATATTCAAATCCCCCAATCTAGGCTGCGGGAGATTTCAGGAAAAGTCTATAATGTTCTGGTCCAATGTCTCATTATCCGAGGAATCAAAGACACCCAATGTGGATTTAAACTCTTCAAAAGAGCAGTCGCTTTAGATGTGTTCAAAAGACAGAGGATCGAAGGATTCAGTTTCGATGTCGAAATTCTCTTCATCGCTAAAAGACTGGGTTACAAGATAAAAGAAGTACCCATAGTCTGGAGAGATTCCCGCCCGAGCAAAGTAAGAATACCTGTCGTCCCCTTCAAGATGCTTTGGGAGTTATTCAAAATAAGACTCAGAAGTAAACGTAAAGAAAAGTACTGATATCGACTGGAGCCGCTTCCTAAACATTCAAAACATGGAGGGCTTCTTTCTTTGCGCCTAGAGCTGCTTCCATCACAGCTTCTGAGAGAGTGGGATGAAGGTGGATTGAAGAGGACACATCTTGAAGCTTCATCCCTCTGGTCAAGGCCAAAGTCATCTCGGGAATAATCTCACTCGCTTTGGGTGCCAGCAAATGGGCCCCGATGATTTTATCCTTCTCATCCGCAATAACCTTCGCTATGCCCTCTGGCTTTCCCAGAGTCAGAGCTCTTCCGTTTGCTTGAAGCGAGAAGATTCCGACCTGAGTCTTTATTCCCATATCCTGGGCTTCTTTCTCAGTCAGGCCAACAGATGAAAACTCGGGTTCTGTATAAACGGCCTGAGGCAGGGCGCCATAATTCAAAGTTTTCTTGGAGCCTGATATATTTTCGGCGGCCACAACTCCCTCCTGCAATGCTTTATGTGCCAGAAGCTTTCCTCCGATCAGGTCTCCCACAGCGTAAATCCCAGAAATGCTGGTCTCAAGCTGAGGACTCACTTTTACAAATCCTTGCCTGTCCAAGAATGCACCGGGCATCGTGTCTCTTAAACTCTCAGAGTTAGGTGTTCTTCCTGTTGCTAGCAGGACCCTATCTGCCTCCAACTCGAACCGAGATTGATCTTTAAGATCGATCCCCTTGAGAGACACCTCGCCTCCCTTGACCAGACTCTCTTCAATTTTCATCTGAGTATGAATCTCAAGGCCCTGACGTTTGAGAACTCTCTCCAATCGAGTCACTATTTCCTTGTCACTTCCAGGTAAAATCGTAGGCATAATCTCCAAGACAATGACTTCAGTTCCAATCCTCTGGTAAATGGTTCCTATCTCAAGCCCGATGGCGCCTGCCCCGACAACAAGCAATTTTTTGGGAATGATTTGCAATTCCAACGCTTCGCGGCTGGTGATGACTTCCTTTCCGTTCGGGGCTAGAAATGGAAGTACGGCCGGCCGACCCCCCATAGCAAGGATAATGGAACTAGATTCAAGAATCTTCGCTTCCCCATTTTTCTCGACACTCACCTGATTTTCATTCTTTAAAAAGGCTGTTCCTTTTATGACCTTGACTCCGTTTTTGTCTAAGAGAAAATCTATGCCTTTTACTAGCCGGTTCATTACACTCTTCTTTTCCTCTTGAACCTTTTCCCAGTTGAGTTGCATTTTATCCAATTCCCCTACGATGTTTTTTGATTCCTTCAATTCCTTGAAAACTTGGGTTTGGTGGAGAAGATATTTCGTAGGGATGCAACCATAATTCATGCAGGTCCCCCCTAATTCATCTCTCTCGATCAAAACAACTCTCTTTTTAAGTTGAGCTGCCCTGAGTGCAGCCACGTATCCTCCGGGACCGCCTCCAAGGATGATTAAATCCGGTTTTTCTCTCATATTTCCCCCTCTTGAACGAAAATCAGGGTCACCGCCTTCAATGATTCTATCCCTTGAGAAGAAATCAGCCTCAAATTCGCCGCTTTTAGGGCCTTTGGAATGCCCAAGAAATTCTCTCTAGTAAAATTATACTTTTCACTTACTGTAGATAAAAAAGATAAATTTTACAAGCTAGAAAACTTTTCAGAATCCTTGACAGATAGCATCAAAAAGTAAAAAATATTGAGACTTAAAAATCAATGACAATAGGGAAAACATTCATCTTAAGCAGAAAGACTTTAAGACTTCTTCTCTCTCTGATCATCCTTGTCCAAGTCTTGACGTCTGTTACTTGGGCAGAGGAATTAAGCAGCATCTGGGGACAGGTTTTCGATGAGCACCAAAATCCTGTCCCTGGAGCTAAGATCATAATCTCCTCAAAAGATTCTGGATACCAGAAAAACATTGTCAGCGATAAATCGGGATTTTACAAGCTGGGAGGCTTCCCATCAGGCTTTTACTCTGTTAGCTGCCGAGCAAAGGAGTACCACGCCTACAACCGAGAAAAAATTCCCTTTGAACCTGGCCGTACTCTTTATTTGGAAATCACCTTAATCCCTCAAGGCAAAAAAGAAATTCCTGCTATTGGTCCTCTTTTCGATTTCTCGAGTTGCGAGCATCAGACCGTCATCGAGAAATCTCAAATCCAGACTTATCCTTCACCTCACAACGTCTGGTCCTTGGTAGAAAACCAGGATTTATCAGCCACAGCCAACCGTATCGATGTGGGAGGACTCTGGAGCAGTATCCCTGGTCTCTTCAGTTCAAGAGGTGGCAGTTCTTGGACTCAGAATATCTATCTCCTCAATGGACTGGATGCGACTGATCCCTACTGGACAGGAAGACCTCTTTTTTACCCCGATTTCTTCTCTCTCCGATATGCTCAGTTAATCAATGCCGGTCATCCTCCTCAAGCCCTTTCTCCAGGAGCCTACTATAATCTCATAACTCAAGAAGGTCATCCAGATTATCATGGAGCGATCTCTTTCTTTTATGTTGACCAAAGTATGGGGAGTTCTAATATAACCCCATCCTTGGAACAGGAAGGAATTTCAGAAAGCCATACCTTCAACACTTATGCAGACACCCATGTTCATCTTTCAGGGCCTCTGGTTCGGAACAAGCTCTTTTTTTTCACCTCCTGGACATCGATTTACATCGCCCGGGATTTGGCTGACTACGAACAAGAAGATGAGGCTTCCATCTCTTCAGGATTGTTGAGTTTAAAATATCGTGGTTCCAAAAGCACACTTCAGTTTCTCTGGACAGGGCAGGTCATCTCCAATCCTACTTTCGGAGCTGGAAGGCATATTCCCTCCTCTGCGACCACAAACCAAAAAAACCTTTACACTGTTATCCAACTGACCTGGAGCTGGAGACCCAATGATAGCAACTTTTTAAAAGGAGGTCTGAGCTTTAATCAAGGCCGAATCGACTCTCACTTCCAAGAAGAATCGACCGGCCAGCATGGCTTGGAAGTCTTTAAAAATATTCCCTCCGGTCCTGCTCCGTTTGCTGCTGAAGATAACAGGTCCTCAATAAACCTTGTATTGAGGGGAGAGTCTTTGCTAACCAATATTCTTAAGGCCAGCCATAGATTCCAATACGGAATCCAGCTCCAACATAATCGTTCTTCCTCGAAGAAAGAAATCAAAGACAATCTTCATGTCCGCTTCTATGAGGACCAGCCTCTGGAAATCATTCAATACAACACCCCCCTCCATCACCGAGAATCTGCTTTCCTTATCAATTTATATGCTCAAGACAGCTTGACGTTTTCCAATTTTTTCTCTTTCTACCTTGGCCTTAATCTTGCTTACAGCAGAGGCTGGGTTCCCTCTCAAAGCTCAAACCTCTTCAACTTCGGCTCACCCGCTAATAACTCTAGGAAAGAAAATAAAATAAACTGGCTCAACCTTTCTCCTCGCCTGGGATTAATTTTTCCTTTATCCCAGAGCAAGAAGACAGCTTTTAAGATTTCTCTGGCCAGGTATTACTTCACGCTGCCTCTCCACCTATTGACTTATGGGAATCTGAATGCTCTGGGAGGTGAAGTTTATTCCTGGGAAGACACCAATAATGATCGCCAGTTTCAAGAAGGGGAAACCCGGATGTTTATCCGCAGAGAAGGGCCTTTCTTCAGCTCCATAGACCCTGACTTGAAAAGACCTTATACTGATGAACTCGCCATATCTCTTGTTAGCGTCTTCGGCTCTGGATGGTACTTCAGTCTGGGAGGATTTTTCAGGGAGACAAGGAATCTCATCCAAACTACCAACATCGGCGTACCTTTTACAGCCTACGATCCTGTTGAATTCTTCGATATCGGAGACGATAGAATCCCTGGGACTCATGACGACCTCACTTTTACCGTCTACAACCAAAGAGAAAACACTCTAGGCCAGGATTTCTTCCTTCTAACCAATCCCGGCTCAGAAAAGACGTCTCAATACCAAGGTCTAGACCTGGTGCTGGTCAAAAGATACGGTTCCAAGTTCACCTTTTTTCTTTCCCTAACGGCCACTCGAGCTGTTGGCACCACCAGCCCCGGCAACACAGAATGGGAAAACGATAATGGAGTTGTCGGAGCTCTGCACGATGATCCCAACACGCTTATCAATGCCCGAGGAAGATTACGATTTGACCGGGCCTACACAGGAAGAATCGGCTTCAGTTATTTAGCTCCCTTGAATATCAGGGTGGCAGGCATTATGAAATACTATGACGGCCAGCCTTTTGCCAGGAAAATCATTGTTACCGGGATGAACCAAGGTCCTTTTTTCATCCAGGCTCATCCTCGGGGCGTTTCTAGGTATGAATTCAATCATACTGTCGATATCAGGATAGAAAAAACGTTCAATTGGGGCAAAGGGAAATTTCGAATCATACTCGATAGCTTTAACATCCTTAACGCACATTTGGCTACCGAGGAAAACGAATGGACAGGACCAGAATATCCATTGCGTTTGGCGATCGAAATCCAATCTCCTCGAGTATTCCGTTTAGGATTGGCCTATGAATTCTAGAGAGGACTTTTTGCTTGACATCAGCGGCTCATTGTGTTACCAAGTGCTGTCCATCGAATATGATAAGGGTGACGAGCAGAGTTCAGCTCAAAAGACCAAGAGTAGAGATTTCTCCTCGAGAATAAACAAAAACCATTCTTAAGAACGCTCTTGGGCAGGCATGGATTTAAGAAAGAGCATATTTATTGCCATTATTCTCCTGATTTCCCCTTATCAGAGTTCTTTTCCTCAAACTTATTCTGATCAGGATTGTCTTTCTTGCCATGGAAAACCTGAAATCTCCCAGATCACCCGAGAAGGGGCACTGCGCCCTGTCTACGTGAATCCTGAAGAATGGTCTCAAGATGTTCATCAACTCGGCAAAATCAGGTGTGTAGACTGCCATCTCAACGCTAGTCCCTATCTTCACTTCAGGGAAGGTCTTATCGACGTGAATTGTGCCCGTTGTCATCCCGAAGAAGAAGAAGAATACCAAAAAAATATACATTTAACCTTCTCCATTCCCTCTCCTAATAAAGAATTTCCCCTTTGCTTCCACTGTCATACTAAACACTATGTTCTGCGCCATGACAATCCTCTCTCATCAATAAACGAGAGGAATGTCGGGAAGACCTGCGGTCAATGCCACGCTGAAGTTATGATAGAGGGAATCCTGAAAGGCGCTTCTTTAGGAAAGATATCTGGACATCGCAAAGGTGACCTTGGGGAGAAATTTGAAATGAAGGTGTGCATCAACTGCCACTATGATGACTCCGCGCATGGCGCCAAACGTGTCTATAAAGATTTCTGCCCTCGTTGTCATAATGTTTATTCCAAGGGAGAAGCTATTCTCGGGCCCACACATCTCAGCTCACAAAGATGGATATGGCTGAATTATCTCGGTGGAAGCCTGGTTCTCTTTCTTTTTGTGGGAACCTTTGCTTTTATCAGCCTCAAAAAAAAGAAGAGGATTATGAGCAGGGCAAAGTCTTGGTATAAGAAGATGAAAATCGAAGAACAACCTGAACCAGAGAAAAAAGAAGCTGTTCAAGAGCAAAATAGACAAAGCCAAGATACAGGAAGCGAAGAATAAGAACAAGAATGACATGAAGAAAAAAGCGATACGCTATGCTATGTTGTTCGACTTGCGGAAGTGCATCGGATGCCATGCTTGTGCTGTTGCCTGTAAGAGTGAAAACAATGTTCCTTTGGGTGTTTGGAGGAGCTGGGTCAAAAAAGTAGAGAAAGGACAATATCCCAATTCCAAAGAATTTTTCCTGCCTCTAGTCTGCAATAACTGCGAAAAACCAATTTGTGTAACCGTTTGTCCAGTCTGGGCTTCGATCAGACGCCCGGATGGGATTGTCTACATCGATCCGCACAGGTGCATCGGCTGTCGATATTGTATGGCAGCTTGCCCCTACGGCGTGAGGTATATTAATCCTCTGAAAAAAATCGCCGAGAAGTGCTACTGGTGCCACCACAGGGTAGATGCGGGTCTCAAGCCGGCCTGTGTAATGGCTTGTCCTACCGACGCAATAATCTTTGGTGATCTGGAAGATCCTGAGAGTGAGGTGGCTAAGAGCGTGACCAAGAATGCCGTTCAGGTGATCAAACCAGAAATCGGAACTGCCCCCCATACATTCTACATAGGCCTGGACATAGCTGCTGTCGAAGCAAAACAAGAAAGAGAGAGATAAGGAGTATTTTGGACGTTCAAGTTTTATACAATATCATCCATCAGGATGCCTTCGGGCTAAACATCGCCATCTATTTCTATCTTACAGGTTTAAGTGCAGGTTCGTTTATTCTTTCTACCCTGGCCTATGGATTTGGTTTGGAAAAGTTCAAACCCCTTGGCAAAGTAGGAGTTGTGGTCGCGACCATAGTTCTCATTATCGCTCCTTTTTTCCTTCTCATTCACATCGGGATGCCCTCCCGAGCCTGGCACCTCTTTGTTTATCTCAACATGGCTTCTCCGATCACCTGGGGTTCATTCCTGCTCATTCTCTATCCCATAAACTGTATTATATACGGCTACTTCATGTTCAAAGAACATATGAAGCTAACCCGGATCTTCGGGTTCATCGGCATTCCCCTGGCTATATCAGTCCATGGATATACAGGCTTTATCCTGGCCTTCGGAAAGGCCAGGGCTCTCTGGAATACAGCACTCATGCCCATCCTTTTCCTCGTCTCAGCGGTGGTTTCAGGTATCGCCCTCATGATTCTTGTTGTAATCATCAAAGATCGTTTCTTCTCTAAGGAAAAAAAGATTGACAAAGAGTTAATCTTAAGCTTGGGCAAATTGATGGCCTGGATGATCGTCTTCGACTTGTTTCTAGTGGCTAGTGATCTTATCGTCCTCTCAATTTCTCATTCAGATGCTCAAGCCGCAGCTCATTTGATACTCGCCGGGAAATTCAGCCCGCTGTTCCTCATCGTGGAGAATCTCCTGGGCAAGATCATTCCCTTCATAATCTTGATTGTGCCAAGGTTCAGAACCCTACCATGGATCATCGTCGCTTCTATCCTGGTAGTCGTTGGAATATTCTTTATGAGGTATGTCGTTGTGGTGGGCGGGGAATTCGCACCCTTATTATAGAAGGTTTTAAAGTGATAAAAAAAACAGCCATTTCCAGACGAAGGTTCATGAAAACCGGAATAACTTTGGTGGCGAGTGCTGCTGCTGGAATGGGTGCTACCCAAATCCCTGACATGAAAAAAAACAGCTCAGCCGTATCACGCACCTCGCTCAAGACTCTACGGGCCATCCCCACCTCCTGTGAACAGTGTCCAGCAGGTTGCGGCCTAATCGCCTATCTGAATGGCGAGCGGCTTGTTCAGCTCCTTGGCAATCCTAGCCATCCCAACAACCAAGGAGGCATATGTGCCAAAGGTATTGCCGGGCTAAACCTGGTCAACGACCCTGAAAGGCTATTGTTTCCTCTAAAAAGGATCGGACCTAGAGGTGGCGGCCAATGGTCAAAAATCACATGGGATGAAGCGTATTCCATTCTTAGCAGGCGAATCGAACAGATGATGTCGAAAGGAAACCTGAATGAATTTATTATTGATAAAGGTCGAGAGGACCCTTTGCTCGAGCGGTTTATTACTGCTCTAGGAACTGCACCTGTCCTCGACCGGCTATCATTGAAGAATCTCAATCGAGATACTGCCTTTGTCTCAATGATAGAGTCTCCCTACCTCATCGAAGACGTGGGAAAAAGTCGCACCATCTTAAACTTTGGGGCTAATCCTTACGCTAATCACGACTACTTCATAGGCTTTGCCCGTCGGCTTGTCCACTCTCGTGTAGAGAAAGGAGCCAGGCTGATAACTTTTGATGTCCGAATGTCTGAAACTGCAGCTAAGAGTGATGCCTGGTATCCCCTCAAAGCAGGAACCGACGCTATCGTTGCTCTCTCCATGGCCCGAGTCATAGTGGAGAAGGGATTGGCTGATCAGGAGTTTATGAAGAAAAACACGAACTCCCCCTTGCCTGTGCTCAAAGACCATCTCTCCCAGTACACTCTCCAAAAGGCAGCCATGGTGAGCGGATTGAGGGCAGAAGATATTGAACGCCTGGCAGTGGAGTTTGCTACCCAGAAGCCATCTGTCGCTTTGTTCGGTGGAGGAGTCACCGATCATATACATGGAAGCCAGAATGCAAGATGCATAGCTCTTTTGAACTGGCTGATCGGAAATCTTGAACAGGAAGGAGGCCTTTTCTTCCCTCGTTTTATTGAAAAATCCCAGCCAAGGGCGCCCTGGCAGAAATCTTCAGGGCCTAAACCTGATCAAATCAAAGCAACTTTGGATTTGCAGAAACTTGGGAACCGCATCGACACCTATTTCGCTTATCTTTCCAATCCTGCCTACGATGATCTGGATTGCAGATCTACTGTGAAATTGCTAAAAAACGAAAAAAAGGTTCCTTTCCTGGTGGCTATGGACACCCATCTCACCGAAACAGCTTTCCTGGCCGATATGGTTCTTCCGGCAGCCACTTACCTTGAAAGCTGGGGACTAAAAAGTGCTCCTTCCTTGGAGGGAGTGCCCATTCTTAATCTCAGACAGCCTGTGGTGTCTCTTTTGAGTACAGCTGAAGTCCTAAGACTTCCCGGGTTTGAGGTCGGCAAGCTCATCGAACCCGTGTTCCGTCCTAAAGGCGAAGCCAAAGAAATCGGCAACCTCTGCTTAGAGCTAGCTCGGAGAATAGGTGACCGGGTTTCAAAAAGCCTGCCCTTTAAGGATACACAAGATTATATAGCCCAAGAAGTCTTGACTTTCCCAGCGCTCAAAAGCCAGGGTGGTCTTAAGATATTGAAGAGGGAGGGCATGTGGTTCAGTCCTCAAAAAGACAGTCGACATAGCGCCGCGAAATATTCTTCTCGAAGAAAAAACAAAGTAAAGATATATGCTGAAGCCTGGCGCCAGAAAGGTCTTTCTCCTTGGCCAGAATATCATCCCCTTCGCAAGCCCGAAGAGGAGACAGAGGATGAGTTCATCCTCACGACGTTCAAATCCAGTCTCAGCTCTAAGGGAACCAGCAACAGCAAATGGGCCCGAGAAATTCTGCATGAGAACCGCTTGTGGATGAACAGAGAAATTGCCAAGGAGCTGGGCATCCAGAATGGAGATAAAGTCCAAGTGAGCTCCTCTGTAGGGACCTTAATCATCCGGGTGCTTACGACCAGCAGGATTCACCCAAAGTCTTTGGCCATAGCTGAAGGTTTTGGTCATAACGCCATCGGGAAGATAGCCAAAGCTGAGCGCTTCTCAAGCTCTGACCAGGATACTCGTCTACTCTGGTGGGAGAAAGAAGGTCCTGGTGTGAATCCGAATGAAATCATCGAAAGGAAGACCGACTCGATAGGAGGAGGCTTAGGATCGAAGGATACCCTAGTCCGTGTCAAAAAATTATGATAAAGATCTCTTAAGTAGAGGGGACAAAGAAACGCCTCTTAGCTGGAGAATAAGAATGAAAGTCTTAAAAAAAGCAAAAAAGTTTGTACTCCTGGCTGCTGCTGTCAGCTTCCTCTGGATAACAGCTGCAGTCATAGGAAAAGAGAATCCGTCTCCTCGGCCAGAGATAAAAAGGCTGACTTATTCTAAAAACGATGTGGTCCACTTTCCATCCCTTAACGATGATGGACAGTGGATGCTGTATATATTAGAAATCAAGGATAGAGAGAACTCTATCAAAACTCTCCAGGTCATGAATACTGAAGACGGAAAAGAAGAAGAGCTTTTCCGCAGTGGAACCCATAAAGCACCTGTTCCGTTCCAGGATGTCCCTCTCGTTTTGGGATCGAAGCCCCCGATCTTGTGCGGAAACGGGCGCCAGGCAGTATTTTCCTTGAGTCTTGGGGAGCCGGTCAATATTCTTGATCACTATCTAGGCATTATCAATACGGATGGGTCAGATCTCCGGATTTTTTCCTTTCCGATCGAAGCTCTTAAAGGGAAAGATGTCCAATCGCTCGATTTCACGAATGGAGAATGGGAAAGAATCTCCAATTACACAGTCAGTCACGATGGAAACCGCATTGCCTGCGTATTAAAGGGGCATCTAGGTCCGAGGAGGTATGGTCACTCGAGCGGAATAATATTCTTGGATACTGTGAACAGAAAACAAAGGACGATCCTTGCCCCTGATTTCAGCGGAGAGGAATGGATCTGGTCTTCGCTTCCCCGTCGTCCTCTCACTGGTGGAGGCTGGGCGCTCTGCATGAGTGGAGATGGAAGAAAAGTACTTTTTGGCGCTCAGTCATCTGAAGATATTGATGACTATGACCTCTACATCAGCAATTGGGAAGGAATAGAAATGAGAAGAATAACCGACTTTCATGACCGCTGGTTCAGTTTAGCAGACATAAGTCAGGCTGGTGAAAAAGTGGTTTTCTTTTATAACGGAACCAAAAAGCAAGGCATCGGAACCTATGTTTGCAACAGTGATGGTTCTGGATTGGAATATCTCGCCTCCAAGGAAATACCTAGAGTTGAGTTTTACGACCTCTCAGGGAACGGCCGTTACCTCTTTTTTAAACATATTTATACAGTAATGGTACGAGATCTTCAAGATGGACGAGAAATCGTGGCTTTCGACGAACGAACGCCTGGTTATGCTTCTGGTCTAGCACCCATGGATTTTCCCCGGACTCCAGCTTTCTGGATATCTCAGATTGTGAGTTTCAGTGGAGACAGAGTTCTCCTCTTCGGGTATCCTCAAGGCAAAACAACGCCTGAGATATACATGCTAAACCTTGACTTGAGTCAATAGGAAGAATGGATTCATCTATAGAGCCTAACAATCTATACATAAAAATGTTACGGGATATGAAATCCACCCTAAGACCAAATTTGAAATCTCCCTAAGGAAAAAATGTTTCTTTCAAAGTATAAAAAGCAGTTCAGAATCATGTTCTGGTTCTCGTTCATCATTATTGTCATCGGCGGAGGCTTGGGCGTAGCCTATCTTGTTCGCTACTCATCTACGAATGAAAAGGGATGTGCCCGGTGTCATCCTGACCAACTGGATCTGTGGAGAAAATCAAAGGGACACCCTGCTGCCGAAACAAGCTGTTATCAGTGTCACTCAAAGGGTTTGGAGATCATTCCCAAGCAGTGGAACATCATCAAGCATACTCGAGATCAACTCGTGCCTCCTGAATACCTTGCTGACGACGTGCTGACCACCCAAAGATGCTTAGACTGCCATCCAGAGGTCCTTGATGTGGATTACAAGGCCAAAAAAAAGGTTATAAATTTTACCCATCGTTATCACTTCGGAGAAGGCTTAATTTGTGTGGACTGTCATCGCACAACAGGACATGAATACTTGACTGGCGGTACTAACCGGCCCTCAATCTTAGAATGCTCAGAATGCCATCGAAAGGAATTCGAAGGCCCTCCAAAATCTCAGAAATGCTTAAACTGCCACGATGTTATGCTGGCTCCCGGCAAATCCTGGCCAATCCGTTGACAAGGAAGCCGCAATGGGCTTGATAAGTTTAGCTAGGCTTTAGCCCTAGCAAATATAAATTATGAGTTTCATTTGAGCAGAAATGATTAAAGCCATCGATCTCTTTTTTATCCTCTTAGCTATTGGCATTTTTTCTTGGGGCTTGAGAAGGCGTTTTCGGCTCTGGCAAATAGGAAGAGAAGAAAACCGATCCAATAAAAAGTCCTCAAGGCTAAAATCTTTTTTCTTCGAGGGTATCATCCACGCCAGGATTTTGGAGGACCTGTATCCCGGTTTAATCCATCTTTTCCTTTTCTTGGGTTTTTTAGCTCCCTTTACGGTTATGGTCATAACCCAATTCATCTTCACCCTGCCCTCAGTCCCAGCCCGGCTCCTTTCTCTTGCTCTAGACTTGATCGGGCTAGCTGCAATTCTATCTCTTTTTCTAGCAATGTACCGGCGCTATGTGACCCGCCCCTCACGACTTGACAATAAGCGCGAAGATTTTTTAACTCTTATCCTTCTTCTGTTCATCATTATGACTGGTTTTATTCTAGAAGGCCTGAGACTATCAGTGATTGGCTCAGATACTCAAGCCTGGGCACCTTTAGGAAAGGTGGTAGCTTCACTGTTTGATATCACTGGAATGAGCATTCACGCCAAAAGCCTAATGGCTGCGATTCTATTCCGTATTCACTTTTTTCTCGTTATGGGCACTATCGCCTATATCCCCTACTCCAAGCTCTTCCACCTCATCAGCTCTCCTATGAATATGATATTCCGGTCCTTAGAACCAAAGGGAGCTCTCACTCCTTTAGATTTAGAGGATGAAAAAACAGAAAGCTTCGGGGTGGCCAAGATCGAAGAGTTCACCTGGAAACAGCTCTTGGATCTGGATGCTTGTACTCGATGTGGACGGTGCCAGGACCGCTGTCCAGCCCACCTGACTGAAAAACCGCTGTCTCCGAAGAAACTCATTACCGACTTGAAGGATCACTTGCACGCGAGAGCGCCACAGATTCTGGAAGCCGGAGCAAAAGGAATAGAACCCGAGGATATCCCACCTCTGGTGGGAAAAACCATAGATGAAAATGTTATCTGGACGTGCACCACTTGCCGTTCTTGCATGGAGCATTGTCCTGTCTATATCGAGCAGGTGGATAAAATTGTTGACCTGAGGCGCTATCAAGTCCTCATGGAAAGCAGATTCCCGGCTGAATTGAATTCTTTTTTCCGGAACATGGAAACCAACAGTAATCCCTGGGGAATCGGGTTCGCCTCTCGAGCTGACTGGGCACAAGGTCTGGATGTCAAACTCATCAATGAGCATCCGCAGGCAGAATTCCTGTTCTGGGTGGGATGCGCCGGTTCTTTTGATGAAGAAGGAAAAAAAGTGGCCAAAGCCATGGTTTCCATCATGAATAAAGCTGGCTTGAACTATGCTATTCTGGGCACAGAAGAAAAATGCTGTGGTGATTCGGCCCGAAGACTAGGCAATGAATACCTCTTCCAGATGCAGGCTTCAGAAAACATAAACCTATTCAGAAAATATAACATTAGAAAAATCATAACGATCTGTCCCCATGGGTATAATACTTTTAAGAACGAATACCCCAAATTATTCGAGTTGCTCTCATCAGTTCCTCCTGAGTCAAAAGAGAAGCTGAAAGAGATTGAAGTCATCCATCATGTTCAGCTTCTTCATAAGCTACTCCGAGAAGAAAAGCTCCCTTTGAAGTCTAAGTTAGAAAGCCGGCTTGCCTACCATGATTCCTGTTACTTGGCCCGATACAACGACATCATCAGCGAACCCCGAGAGGTTTTACAGAGCTTAACTTCAGAAAGTCTTGTTGAGCCCAAGAATAACAAGCAACACAGCTTGTGTTGTGGTGGTGGAGGAGGCCTGATGTGGACTGAGGAGACTCTTGGAACCCGAATCAATCAACTTAGGACCGCTGAGCTGTTGGAGGCTCAGGCCGAAATGACGGCCACTTCCTGTCCTTTCTGCTTGACTATGATCCAGGATGGCTTCAAGGACAAAGGGGAAAATGAACGAAAAGTCAAGGATATTGCTCAGCTTGTGGCTGAGTTATTGGAAGAATAGCATCCTGAATTATCCATAAAAGCTGTCGATATCTTTCCTTGTTTTCAGCCCTGATCTTTTAACGTTGTTCGATCCTTGCACTCTGTTTTAAGAGGCTAATAGCTGGCGAAAGGCCTCTATGGCTTTTTCCACATCCTCATCGTTGATATCTTTATGAGTCACAAAACGGATGCCTCCTCTAGTTGCCAAAGCCAGGATTTCCCTCTTTTTCAGTTGTTCCAAAAAGACTGGAATGGTTAATTTTGGATGATTAAAACCAAAAATAATAATATTGGTATCAATATTCTCCGGATTGAGTTCAATTCCCGGTAACTCTGATATGGACGAGGCCAGCTTTTTAGCTCTATCATGGTCTTCTTTAAGCCTATCTGTCATTTCGGACAAAGCCACGATTCCTGGGGCTGCTAAAACTCCGACTTGTCTCAATCCTCCTCCCAGAGCCTTTCTCACCCTTCGGCCATAATCTATAAAATCTTTATTCCCAACTAGAAGAGAACCCGCCGGAGCCGAAAGTCCCTTGGATAAGCAAAACATCAAAGAATCCCCGATGGCAGCATACTCTTTCACAGGGATGCCAGAGGCAACGGAAGCATTGAAAATGCGCGCCCCATCGAAATGAATCCTTATCTCATGCCTATCAGCAATTTCTCTTATAGCTCTCAGATTCTCCATAGGAACCAAGGCTCCACTCCAGTTGTTGTGAGTGTTCTCGACACAAATGAGGGAGGTGCGGGGAATATGGACTGAGGGCTTTCTTATGTTTCTTTCCACTTCATCTGGATCCATAGCTCCCCGCCTTGAGGGAAGAGGGCGGGGAGTCACTCGAGAAATGAAGGTCATATGGGTGGATTCCATGTTATAGATATGCGACCTTTCTTCGATGATCACTTCTTCCAACTCCCTCGTCCAAACCTTCACCGAGACTGAATTCCCCATTGTTCCAGAAGGCACAAAAAGAGCAGCCTCCTTGCCCATCGTTTCGGCGGCTAAAGCTTCTAATTCTTGGACCGTTGGATCATCTCCTAGGACATCATCGCCAACCACAGCCTCGGCCATGGCTTTTCTCATGTTCGGCGTGGGTCGAGTCACTGTATCACTGCGAAAATCCGAGATTTTGGCCATCTTTTTTCTCCTACTCACAGGGAGCAAGCACATTATAAATAAATTAATTAATTCGCATCAAATCTTTTTTTTGCTACTTTTGGGAACATTTTACGTGTTTACTTGGTTCTAATTCTATGGTATAGATAACTCTGATTTCACGGTATTGAATTTGACTTATGCAATCAAAAAAAATCTTTAAGATATTTCTCTATCTTTTCATTTTCATCAATCTCTTTTTTCTCAGCGCAATTCTCTCCTACCGCTTCGTCATCAGAGGCGAGATGGTAACCTTGCCCAACCTCATAGGAAAAACTGTGGAAGAGGCAAAAGCTGAGCTGACTAAGAAAAAACTATCTCTATCCTTGAGAGGAGTTCAATTTGACAACCAATGGGAGAGAGGAAAAATCATCCACCAGAATCCTTCTTCGGGCTCAAAAATAAAAATCAACAAAGCCGTGAAGATTATCCTGAGCGCAGGAAGCGAGCAAGTGATTGTTCCTAACCTGGAAGGAAGAACAATCAAATCCGCCAGCCAAATTCTCAAAGATGCAGGTTTGAGAAAAGGAGAAACTTCTCAAGTCCATAGTTCCGATCGGGCAGCAGGGAAAATAATCGCTCAGCAACCACCTCTTTTAGAAAAGGTAGGCCGGAATACGCTGGTGAGCCTTCTGGTTTCTCAGGGAGAAAGAGAAAAAAAATACCTGATGCCTGATTTGATTGGCAAGAAATCCGCCCCTGTCATCTCAAAACTCAAGAGCATGGACTTCAGAGTAGGAGTGGTTCGTTATTCTTATTATCCTGGCCTTGAACCTGGGATCATCATCAAACAGCTTCCGCCTCATGGCTACCGAATCCAAAAAAATAACCTGATCACTTTGGAAGTAAGTAAAGAATGATACATATCGCCCTTTCGAACCTGCCGGCGGGCATAAAAAAAATCGAGGAAGATGTCCGGGGAGCATAACAAATCATGATCTGTTTGGTCACTGGAGCTGCTGGGTTTATCGCTTCTCATCTCTGCCGAAGATTGGTTAAGGAAGGCTTTATGGTGGTCGGGGTGGATTCCTTTAATGATTCTTATCCTAAATGGATAAAAGAGGACAACATCCATGACCTTCTCCAAGGAAAAAATTTTGAATTTATCGCTAAGGGCGTGGAGAATGTTGATCTGAAAAAACTTCTCAAAAGAGTTGATTTTGTGTTTCATTTAGCTGCTCAGGCAGGAGTCAGGACGAGTTGGGGACAAAATTTTGAGGTTTATACCAAGAATAATATCCAGGCCACTCAAAAACTGTTAGAGGCGGCCAAGGAAACTCCTTTAAAAAAATTCATCTATGCCTCCTCTTCATCAGTTTATGGGCTTTGTCCCGATCTCCCGATGACTGAAAAGAGCCCCCTCCATCCTCTTTCTCCTTATGGGGTGACTAAGCTCGCCGCTGAACAGCTTTGTTTTCTCTATTTTAAAAATTATGGAATCCCGACGGTCTCTCTTCGATTTTTTACTGTCTATGGTCCCGGGCAACGTCCTGACATGGCCTTCCATATATTTTACAAGGCCTTGAGTGAAGATAAGGAAATCACTGTCTTTGGAGACGGGAAGCAGACCAGAGACTTCACCTATATAGATGATATCATCGAAGCCAATATCGCTTCTTTAGAAATGGCAAAAACTGGAGAAGTCTATAATATTGGTGGCGGGCACCAAGAAAAATTGGAAGACGTCTTCCCCATCATGGAAAAAATAAGTCAAAAAAAAATAAGGATAAGAAAGACAGAGAGACAAAAAGGCGACGTTCCTCACACTTTTGCCCTGATAGAAAAAGCCCAGCACGACTTGAATTATTCCCCGAAGACCCCTCTCATGGATGGGCTTAAAGAAGAATGGTTATGGCTTCAGAGACTCTATTCCTGAAGGAGTAATAATTGAAGGGAAGGACCAAGATCATGAATAAAAACGGATTGCTACTCATTTTCACCATCATATTTGTCATAACATCTTTTAATTGTGGTAAGAAAGACACCGAGCTTACACCAGAAGTGGCCTCCTCAGACGAAGCTCTATTTAAGCTGGGAGAAAAGTATCAAAAGAAGGATCCAGAGAAAGCACGGCTTTACTTTCGGCAAGTCATAGATTCATTTCCCAAAAGCTTCTATGCTCAGCAGGCCAAACTGGCTATCGCCGACACTTACTTCAGGAAAGGAGATGAAGGAAGCATGATATTGGCCTCCTCCGAGTATCGAGAGTTCATTCAACTCTTCCCCTACAGTCCTCGAGCCGCCTATGCTCAATACCAGATTGGAATGGCCTACTACAAGAAGGTCCTCAAGCCGGGAAGAGACCAAACAAAAACACGTCAGGCTCTGGCCGAATTTAAAAAGGTCATTACCAATTATCCCTTGAGTGAAGAAGCCAAAACAGCCCAAGAAAAAATAGAAGATTGCGAAGAAAGGCTGGCTGAGCATAATTCCGAAATCGGACGCTTTTATTATAAAAGAAGCGCCTTTCAAGCCGCGACAGATAGGTTAACTGAAATTATCACCACTTTTCCCAATTACTCTAAGATGGATGAGGTTTATTTCTATCTGGCTGATTCCTATTTCAAATGGAACAAGGTCGATCAAAGCATCCCTTATTTCACCAAACTCATAACTGACTTTCCTAAAAGTAAGTATGCTGAAAAGGCTCAAAAAAAAATGTCAGAAATCAATAAAAACACAGAAGACTAAAGGAGGTATAAATGAAGAGACGCCTACATCTGGCAATGATTTTTCTGCTCATCTTGAATCTGACTTATTTCTCCTTTGCCCAGTCGGAAACAGAAGGAGCGAGGCCATCGATCAATCTAAAGCCAGCCCTCGGCTTTGAATTCTTCTCCAGGACAGTGAGCGGGGACGGAGATGATGAAAATATTTATAGTTCCAAACTCAAATCTCTGCTTTTTACTCTGAACCTGGAATTTGAAGTTCAAGAAGGTCTTTTCTTGGGCCTTCTCCTCGGATATTCTTCTTCCAACTATGATGGAATGGCGTTCCGAGAACTTCCATTTTCTGTGGAACTTGATGTTGGAGGTATCGGCGGCTATCTCTTCGGAGGAGAGATAAAAAAGGATCTTATTTCTCAGGGAAATTTCGAGATAGGACTGTTCGGGCAGTTCGCTTTTTGTCTGGGAGTTAAGAACGAGTGGGAGATTGGCACTTTGAACGTGCCGGGAAAAGTTGAAGGAAAGCCCATTTGGATGCGGGCTGTGGCAGGTCCTCTCATCACCTACCAAGGGCTAGATTATTTCTATCCCTATCTCTTCCTGAGTTTTAATTATCTATGGGGAACTTTCGAGATGGATGAAACGGTCCAGACTCTAAAGGGGAATGAAAAGAAAAAATTCTCAGGGGAAGCACTCTTTGGCATCTCTTTGGGTACTATCTATGAGTTGACAGATGCGGTTAAGCTCAGGGGGGAAGCCAGTATTTTCCCCTATTCAAAAGGCATTGATTTTGGATTCAGGATCAACGTCGCCTACGCCTTCTAAGGGAGGAAAACCATGAAAGAAAAAAAGTTCCTGTTCGTGCTTTTTATAATTCTTATTTTTTCGTTTTCTTGGAGTTTTCAGGACTCCAGACGAATTGAAGATGACAAAAGAGAAAAGGGCAATACGATATCGCTGAATAAAATTGCACCCTTTCGCTATCAGGGACCGCGTTATGCTTCGGGTGAGGTCTTAGTCAAATTCAATCCAAGTCTTTCAGAGCAAAAGATCGAGTCTAGGATTACCACCTACAAATCGAGGAACTTAAAAAGAATTCCTCGCCTCGACATCTACCAAATTCAAATCCCAGAAGATGTGGAAGTCATGGACATGATCTCCATGATGAGTCAAGACCCTGATATCGAGTATGCAGAACCGAACTACATAGCTTATATGACTGTGACTCCCAATGACAGCCTTTTCAGACATCAATATGCTCTTTATAACGAGGGCCAGGATATTGGAATTCCAGGCAGCCCTCAAGGATTACCCAGAGCAGACATTAAAGCCACTGAGGCCTGGGAAGAAACAAATGGAGATGAAGATATTATCATTGCTGTGCTCGATACTGGTGTCGATATGTTTCATGTTGATCTTTTCGGAAAGATCCTCCACGGCGGCCGAGATTTTGTTAACGAAGACTTTGATGCCACCGATGACAATTATCACGGGACCCTGGTCGCCGGCATCGCTGCGGCTGATACCAACAACTACGAAGGCATGGCTGGAGTAGCCTGGGATTGCAAAATATTGCCTGTTAAAGTCCTTGACGAAGAAGGCTTGGGAACCTTCAGCGACGTGATGGAGGGGATCATCTGGGCCGTAGATAACGGTGCCCATGTTGTCAACCTCAGCTTGGGTGCAGAAATCGGATCCGTAGGCCTGGAAGAAGCTGTCAGATACGCCTACGAAGCTTCTGTCGTTGTCGTCGCAGCAGCAGGAAATGAAGGTGGAGCAGTCCTCTACCCTGCTGCTTATGATGCCTACTGCTTAGCTGTGGCCGCAACAGACAATGTTGATCAAAGAGTAACGTTCCTGAGCTCGGGTGGAGTGTGGGAGTCTAATATTGGGCCTGAGGTTGATGTCGCGGCTCCGGGAGAAAATATCCTGAGCACGGTTCCCACTTGGTTCTGGGGACCTGGCTCATTTCCTTATGCCTACGGCTCAGGAACCTCTGTGGCCACTCCTCATGTGGCCGGCCTGGCTGCCTTGATAAAAACCATCAAACCCTGGCTAACCGCAGGAGAAATAATGGATATCATTCGTTTTGCTGCCGACGATGTCAATTCCTCCACAAATCCAGGTACTGACGAATTCCTCGGTCATGGTCGAGCAAACATGCAAAAGTCCCTAGTGCCTACTATCATTACCTCTTCAAAATGATGAAATGGGCTATTCTTGATGATTAAGTCTCTCCGCATTCAAAATCTAGCCACCATTGAAGATATCGAACTGAATTTCAAAACGGGGTTCTCAATCCTCACCGGAGAGACAGGAGTCGGGAAATCAATAATCATCGATGGTATAAAGCTCCTCTTGGGAGAGAAAGGCTCTGCCGATTTGATCCGGACCGGGAAAAACGAGGCTTCAGTTGAAGCCATCTTTCACCTTCCTCGAACTGAAATTGAGGAAAAAAATCTTTTTCCCGAAAAAGAAATCTTCATTCAAAGGAAAATTCCTAAGCAGGGAACAGGAAAAGGATACCTGAACGGAATCCTGGTTCCCATCAAAAAATTGAAACAACTCAGCCCTTATCTCGTAGATATTTACGGCCAGAATGACCATGACTTCCTTCTCCATGTAGAAAACCATCTAAATTATCTCGATTCCTATGCTCAAGCTCTGGCCATCAGGAAGAAAGTGACTCAGGTTGCTCACGAACTTAAAAAGCTTTTTAAAGTGAAGCAGGAACTCGAGGAAAAAGAGAGAGATCGTGAACAACGGCTCGACTTCTTGGACTTCCAGATAAAAGAAATCGAAAAAGCAGAGCTCAAGTCTGGCGAAGAAGAAGATCTCCATTATGAGAGGAATATCCTTAAGAATGCCGAAAAAATCAGCACCCTGGTGGAAAAAGCTTTGGCTCTCTCTTATGCCGAAGAAACCTCTGTCTCTTCCCAATTGTCCCAACTTCAGAATGTAGTAAGCGAACTCAGCGATTACGATAAAACTTTTAAGGAGACCACCGAGGCTATCAATCAATTCTCTATCGTGTTTGAAGAATTTTCAGATTTTTTGATCAAATTCAAAGAAAAGCAGATCATATCCCCAGAAAAATTGGAATCCATAGAAGAGCGCCTGAGCCAGGTCGAAAAATTAAAAAGGAAATACGGAACCAATATTCCTGAGATTCTCTCTTATCTTCAAAAGGCCAAAAAAGAATACCAAGAACTCTCGTCCAGCCAAGAGAAGCTCGAAGACCTAGCCGTTCAGACTGAGGCTGTATTCAAAGAATACAAGAAACAGGCTGAAAAGCTGGCCCGACTAAGGAAACAAAGAGCTCGTGATTTAGAAAAAAACATCTTGGAAGAGATTGCGCTTCTAGGGATGAAAAAAGCTAAATTCAAGATAAAATTCGACACAATCCCGCTCAAATCAGACGAAAAGGAAAAAGTTAATGAAAAGGGAACAGAAGAAGTCGAATTCCTGATCAGCCCCAATCCAGGCGAAGAGCTCAGACCATTGAGAAAAATAGCTTCTGGAGGCGAACTTTCCCGGATTATGCTTGCTCTGAGATCCATCGGCAAGGAAGGCGACCAGCTCAAAACCTTGATTTTTGACGAGATCGACGCTGGCATAGGCGGCAAAACGGCTGAATTTGTGGCTAAGAAGCTTCGGCATCTCTCCAGACAACATCAAGTGATCTGCATAACTCATCTTCCTCAAATCGCCTCCTTTCCTCCTCATCATTTTAAAATCGACAAGCAAGTCAGCCAAGAGCGAACTTTTACTACGGTTAAAATATTAGGGTTTGAGGATAGAGTTACCGAGATCGCTAGACTTATTTCAGGAATTCACATCACCGAAACCTCCCTGAAGAATGCCCGGGAAATGCTCACCCATAACCTTCGAGATTAAAAAACAAGCCCTTCCTTAACTTCTCCTTATGTAATATATTAATCCTTCAATCATGAATATCGAAGCAGGCTCAGAAAAAAAACAAGTATATTTTAAAAACCTGAAGTTTTACATTCATACCTTCGGGTGCCAAATGAATGAGAATGATTCTGAGCGCATCGGAGGAATCCTCGCCCAGGAAGGAGCACAAAAATCTAATTCCTTGGAAAATAGTAACCTGATAATCGTCAACACCTGCGCTGTTCGGCAAAAATCAGAAGAAAAACTTTTCTCCTTTCTAGGCCGTTTGACCCGAATAAAAAAAAGAAAGAATCTTATAATCGGGATTGTGGGTTGTGTGGCTCAGCTCCATCGGGCTCAGCTTTTGGAAAAAAATTCAGGAGTTGACTTTGTTCTCGGCCCTGACAACTACAGTGATTTGAATCAAGTCATCCTCAAACACTTTGGGGAAAAATTCATGGCTACCCGTTGGAGTCGCGAATGGAAGGAGATTCCTTCCGAGCACATTTTAAGGAAAAGCGACATCAGTGCTTTTGTGACGATCATGGAAGGATGCAACAACTTCTGTTCATACTGTATTGTTCCGTTCACTCGGGGTCGGGAAAAATTCAGGCCCTTCTCTAACATCATAAAAGAAGTCAGGGATTTGGCTGATAACGGATATAAAGAAATCCAGTTTTTAGGTCAAAACGTCAATTCTTATGGAGATGCTTCCTCTGGAAAAGATTTTTCTGCTTTATTGAGAGAAGTGAACAGTATTCCAGGTATAGAATGGATTCGCTTTATCACCTCCCATCCAACAAATTTCACTCAAGATATCGCTTTAGCCATGAAGGAGGGAGAGAAAATCTGCCCTCAGCTTCATCTTCCCCTCCAGTCAGGATCCTCGTCTGTGCTCAGGCGGATGAATAGGGGCTACACAAGAGATGAATATCTTGAAAAAATTAAGCTCCTGAGGGATCTGATGCCCGGTATCAGCTTAAGCACTGATATCATCGTCGGCTTCCCTGGGGAAACAGAAAAAGAATTTCAAGACACCCTAAAAATATTGGAAGAGGTCCGCTACACAAATATTTTCTCATTCCGTTACTCGCCCCGGCCTTTAACAGCTGCCTCACGGATGAGAGATGACGTTCCATTTGAAGTCAAAAAAAGAAGACTCATAGAGGTTCAAGAGCTTCAGAAAAGCATACAACTGGAAAAAAACGAATCTATGGTCGGTCGAGTGATAAAGGTTTTATGCCTGGGAAAAAGCAAGAAAAATCCTCAAGTCTTCTCCGGCCGCAACGAAGGCTTTCAGGTTGTGAACTTTAAGTCGCCAAAGGATTTAACGGGGGAATTCGCGCCTGTTCTTATCACCTCTTGTGGCCCTCATAGCCTCCAGGGAGAAAAGGCAAATAATTACTAGGTTTTAGCTCTTTAATCTTAATTGTATATTTTTCTTTGCTCTCATCTCTCCTGATTCTTTCTTAACGGTTCGGCATGTTTACCGAAGTGCGCCTTTTTTACCCAAATATTTCTCGTATTCATTTTCTAATATATTCCTCAAAAACCGACGCCTTGTTATTCTTCCCTCAGAATCGATTTCAATTCGAGCGATGTTCAGCATTTCTCTTGTCTTCCCCATGGTAAACTTGTGTTTTTCGATAATTTCTATATTCCACCTGTATCCTCGCCAATCCCTGGAAATCCATCTATGAGAAACTATCTTAGGGCCTTGTTCTGGGTAAGAAAAATTGCTCACGATAAAGCGGCTTGTTTCTGAATCTTTCATGGCAATCTGCAAAGCCCTAGAAGAAGAAATTGGAGCCATCATTTTTTCCTTTTCCTTCTTGCTCTCTTCCATGATTCAAAGCTTTTTTGTGGTCAATAGTGAAGCACAAATTTCAATAATGCTCCACATTTCAATCAAACTATGCAAATTTTAAGCCATTCCCATTCATTGGTTTATTTTTTCAAAATCAATAAGTTACAAAAAGCAAAAAAAAAAATTTTCAAAAAAAATACACAATGTGTGCCTTGTTTTTAGTTAATTATTTTATTTTGAATAGATTAATGATCTGCTGAATGACACATATTGGGCAAAAATTGCAATCTCACCCGTTTTATGTTATACCTCGTGCTTCAAAATATCTTTTTCAGATTCGGGCCAATGAGAATATTAGATTTAATTCCGTATTCATTCATCATTGGCTTTCTAGGGCTCTTTTTTGCCCTGTTTCTTTACTTCTTGGTTAAAAGATATCCTAAGGGAACCAAGCTCATGGAGGAGATTTCAGAAGCTGTGCATTCTGGAGCCATGGTATTTTTGAGAAGAGAGTACGCATACATATCCATATTTGTGGTGGCGGTTTTCCTTATCCTCTGGAAACTTTTCTCTATCTATACGAGCCTGGCCTTCCTGACAGGAGCCGTCTGTTCCATGCTGGCCGGTTATATTGGTTTAAAAGGATCAACCCGGGCTGCTGTCAGGTCTACTCAAGGAGCAATCCGTGGCGGAACTCCAGAAGCTTTAACCATTGCCTTCCTTGGTGGTTCGGTGATGGGAATTTCTGTTGCGGCCTTGGGCGTGGCAGGAATTTGCATGTTCTTCCTATTCACTAAAGACACCATGATTATCAACGGATTTGCAATGGGTGCCAGTTCCATTGCTCTTTTTGCAAGAGTTGGTGGCGGAATTTACACCAAAAGCGCCGATGTCGGAGCCGACCTAGTGGGCAAAGTGGAAGTTGGTATTCCAGAAGATGATCCTAGAAATCCTGGAGTCATCGCGGATAACGTCGGTGATAATGTAGGGGATACAGCAGGTATGGGAGCTGATCTTTTTGAATCTTATGTCGGTTCGGTGATCGCCTCTATAGCCATCGGTGCAACCTTGGCCCCTGCTCTGAATTACATGTCTCTTCCTTTGCTTCTGATCGTCATCGGACTGATAGCTTCAGTCCTAGGCGTCCTCTCCATAAGTATTTTAAAATACATTAGCCCCCAATCCGCTTTGAGGAATGCTTACTACATCAGTGGACTCTTGTTTATCGGAGGCGCGTTCTTCTCGGTAAAAGTTATCCTAGGGGACCTGAGTGTTTTCTGGGCCGTGCTAAGCGGGATGATCGCCGGCGTATTGATCGGACTGGAAAGCGAGTACTTTACCTCAGGCCCGCCTATCAAGACCATAGCCAGAACAGCCCAAACCGGTAGCGCACCCACTATCATAACTGGCTTGGCCATAGGTTTTCAGAGTACTATCCTTCCTCTATTGACCATCGGGCTTGCTATTTTTATCTCTTATAAGCTGGCCGGGCTCTACGGCATAGCCCTTTCTGCAGTCGGGATGTTAGCCACCATCGGTATAGTAATGTCAACAGATTCCTACGGACCGATTGCCGATAACGCAGGAGGAATAGCCGAAATGTCGAAAGCAGGTTCCGAGGTTAGAAAAATAACAGATAAACTCGATGCCTTAGGGAATACAACAGCTGCTATAGGTAAAGGATTTGCTATCGGCTCTGCTGCCCTAACGGCTCTGGCTCTATTCTCGGCCTACCAAAAGACAGCCAACCTATCTTCGATAAGTTTAACTCGCGTAGAGACAGTCATCGGCCTCCTTCTAGGAGCTCTTATGCCTTTTATCATCGCCTCTTTGACTATGAAAGCCGTGGGAAAAACGGCGAACAAAATGGTGATGGAGATCAGAAGGCAGTTTAAGGAAATCAAGGGGCTGATGGAGGGAAAAGCAAAGCCCGATTCTGATCGCTGTATTGATATCGTTACTAAAGGGGCTTTAACTGAAATGATTCTGCCTGGTCTTTTAGCCGTAGGTGTTCCTCTCCTGGTAGGGTTCGCCATTGGCCCTGAATCATTAGGAGGATTTTTGGCAGGGGCAACAGCTTCCGGTGTGCTATTAGGCATCTTCATGGCCAACGCAGGAGCGGCCTGGGACAATGCCAAAAAATGGATAGAAGAAGGAAATTTAGGTGGAAAAGGAACAGAAGTCCATGCTGCGGCCGTTATCGGAGACACGGTCGGGGATCCTTTGAAAGATACGGCTGGGCCTTCCATGAATATCTTGATCAAACTGATGGCGGTCGTAAGCCTAGTGTTCGCCCCGCTGATCATGTGAATGAAATTTTGCTTTTATCACCTTCTTCCCCAGTTGGAAGCATCTGCAACTTTTAAAAACTTATCTAGAATTTAATAAATATCATCGCTAGCGGGATGCTTGCTCCTCTCTTGTATCATTTGATATTATTTCCTATTTTAGTTATAATCTTCGACTCTCTAAGCTCCTCTCCATCTGAGGCTACAAAGATGAAAGTTAAAGTATGGAATACTATTCAGCAGCTCAGCAAAGAAAGAGGAGTGGAGACAGAGGTGATTGTCAAGGCTATCGAAGAGTCCTTGAAGGTGGCTTCTTCCAAGTATTTTTCTCATAACGAGAAGATAAACATCTTCTTTCGACCTGAAAAAGGCGAGCTCAGAGTCTTTGCCGTGAAAAAAATTGCCGAAAAACCACAATATCTAGCCCATGAAATTTCACTCGTGGAAGCAAAGAAAATTGACCGCAACGCGAAGCTGGGGAATGAAATTGAGATCGATCTTCCTTCTGAAACCTTAGGACGCATCGCTGCTCAGGCAGCAAAGCAAGTTATTTTCCAGAAGGTGAGGGATGCTGAACAAGAGAAAATCTATACCCTATTCTCTCCCAGACTAGGCGAAATTCTAACTGGCGTCTTGAGAAGGTTTGAAAAAAACCAGAACATGATTCTTGAAGTGAACAAGATTGATGTTCTTCTTCCCTATCGGGAAAAATTATGGAATGAAGAATTCAAGATAGGAGACAGAGTGAAAGCCGTTGTTACTCAGGTCCTAAAGGGAAGCGAAGGTCCTCAAGTTATTGTCTCTCGAAGCGATCCGAAATTTTTGGCCAAGCTTCTAGAATCAGAAGTGCCAGAGATTGCCGAAGGAAATATTGAAATTAAAGACATTGTGCGCCAACCCGGGGATAGGGCAAAAGTAGCGGTCGTAACCAAAGAAAAGGATATTGATCCTATAGGAGCCTGTATCGGCATCAAGGGCAATAGAATTCTAGCTATAAGTAAAGAACTCCAGGGTGAAAAGATCGATATTATCGAATGGTCATCAAACCCGGTCTCCTATGCCAAAGCTGCCTTAAGCCCGGCCAAAGTCGCTAATGTTTACTTCTTAGACAAGAAAGACAACCTTATGGAAGCGGTCGTATCTAAAGATCAATTTTCCTTAGCCATAGGAAAAAAGGGAGCCAACGTCAGGCTGGCCTCGAGGCTTTTAGGATGCAAAATAGAAATTAAACAAGAATAAAATGTTCATAAGGTCATAAATGAAAAACAAAGCGGACGTAAAAAAAACCAAAGTGAAGAAAAAACCCAAGAGCAAGGCTTCTGAGGTCTTTATTAAAGAAGGAATGAACCTGAGAGAAGCGGCTGATATTTTGGGTATCAAGTCTAAAGATCTCATCGAGAAATTGGCCGAGAAGGGTTTTGCTCTAAGTGTGAACGACCTTATCAGTGAACCCATCACCGACCACATATCTCAAGAATTGGATCTTCAGGTAAAAATGATTTCTGTTGAAAAGGAAATTCAACAGAGGGCAGAAAGCAAGCCCGAGGAAATGATCCCTAGACCTCCTGTTGTCACCATTATGGGTCATGTCGACCATGGGAAAACAACTCTGCTAGATGCTATAAGAGAATCAAATTTGGTAGGCAAAGAATCAGGAGGCATCACCCAGCACGTCGGAGCCTATCAAGTTCTTCATAAAAACCGCGCTGTCACTTTCATTGATACCCCTGGTCATGAAGCCTTCACCCAGCTCCGAGCTAGGGGAGCGAAACTAACAGATATCGTGGTTTTAGTTGTGGCTGCAGATGACGGGGTCATGCCTCAAACTCGAGAGGCCATCAACCATGCCAAAGCTGCAGATGTGCCCATCATGGTTGCTATCAACAAGACTGACAAGAAAGAAGCCGATATTGATAAAACCAAACAACAATTGTCTAAAGAAGGATTATTGGTTGAGGACTGGGGCGGAGACATAATCAGTGTGGACATATCAGCCAAAGAAAAAGCAAACCTAGATGAGCTCCAAGAAATGATTCTTCTCCTCAGCGATGTTCTTGAAATCAAGGCCAATCCTAATGTCAAGGCCCATGGTGTCATCCTAGAAGCTCGGTTAGACACCCAAAAAGGTCCAATAGCAACAGTCATCATTCAACATGGAACTCTAAGCCAAGGAGAAGCTTTTATTTCTGGAACTTGCTACGGGAAAATAAGAGCCCTCTTTGATGAGAAAGGAAAACCATTAAAAAAAGCAGTCCCCTCTCTCCCAGTAGAAGTTCTTGGCTTCTCCGAAGTACCCTCGGCCGGAGACATTTTTCAAGTGACTTCCGATTTGGACCAGGCAAAACAGATTGCCCAATACAGACTCTCTCGCTTAAAAAAAGAACAGCCAGTACGACCCGAACGTCTCACTCTGGATGAACTATTCAAAAAAATTGAACAAGAAGAAATAAAAGAACTTCCTCTCCTTATCAAAGCCGATGTCCAAGGCTCGGTAGATACCTTGATGGACATTCTCCCCTCTTTGAGTACAGACCAGGTTAAAATAACGATAGTCCATTCAGCCACGGGAAATATCACCGAATCTGACGTCCTCTTGGCATCAGCCTCCAATGCCATTATTCTTGCCTATAACATCAAGCCAAGCCAAAAAGTCATAGATTTAGCCAACGAAGAAAAAGTAGAAATCAGGCCTTACACTGTCATATATCATTTAACCGAAGACTTAAAGAAGGCCTTAAAAGGACTTCTTGAGCCAGTCATCAAGGAGACATACTTAGGAAAAGCTGAAATTAGAAGGATTTTCAAGGTTCCTCGGGCCGGAATGATAGCTGGCTGCTTTGTGGTAGATGGAAAAATCACCAGGAAGGCTGAAGCTAGAGTTATTAGAAATGACGAGGTCATTCACCAAGGTCGAATATCCTCTTTAAAACACCTGAAGGACAATGTGGCCGAAGTAACGAAAGACTCTGAGTGCGGGATCGGGCTCGAAAAATTCAGCGATATTCAAGAGGGAGATATCATAGAAGCTTTTGTTTCCGAGAAAATAAAGCCAGAATAAAGGCCGCTAAAGACTCAATGGTTATTGGCTTTCTATTTTTAGAAATATATTTCCCCTACTCCCATTCCCTTAAAGAAAAAAGGAAGATATTGAAGAGCTTCAAGGATCGGATCAAAAATAAATTCAATGTAGCCTTTGCCGAATTGGACTACCATGATAAATGGCAGCGCACAAGAATAGGAGTAGTAACTCTGAATACTCATAAGAAACCTGTTGATAGCTTGCTCAATAAAATCAGAGCTGATGCCGAAGAAAACATTGATGGAGAGATCATTGATTCTCAGATTCATTACTTCTAACCTGAGTCACCTGGGGGAAGAAAGAAAAGGACAAATATAAGCGACGAACAAGGGAAAACAAGACCTGAGATTAAGAGAGGAATCGTTATCAAGGAAAACTGTAAGTATTTATGAATAAGAGAACCAGGTAGCCTCTCTTGTATCTCTTGCCTCTATCTTTGCTCAAGAAAAGGAATCAACTTAGGAACAAGGGCTAGACTATGAACAGCCGTAGACAAAAGAGAGTGGCCAGCTTAATAAAGGAAGAATTGAGCAGGCTGTTGGTAGAAGAATACCAGAATTTGTTTTCCGGCCTGATCACCATTACTCGAATAGAAATGAGCGCGGACCTCAAGTCCGCTTATATCTACCTAAGTTTTTACGGCCAAAAAAAGAAGGAAGAGATTCTTGAAGTCATCGAAAAGAAAAAAGGATATTTAAGAAAATCTATTGCCTCCAAGGTGAAATTAAAGTATAATCCCAAGCTAATTTTTTCTATTGACAGAACTCCTGAGTACGAAGAAAAAATTGAAAAATTAATGAAACTTGTAAAGAAAAATGAAAAATGAGCCTGTTTCTCAAATCAGCCAGAAAATAAAAGAAAGCGAGCGAATCGTCATAACCTCCCATCTCAGGCCAGACGGCGATTCTATCTGCACGAGTCTAGCTTTGGCTTTTATGGGTGAAACTCTAGGGAAAAAAACGGCCATCATTAACAAAGAAAATACTCCTTTCCCTTTCAATAATTTTCCTGATGTGGAAAAAATTGAAATAGGTCAAATCTATCCTCAAAAGTATGACATGGTCATACTGCTTGAATGTGCGGATGTTTCTCGGTCCGGACAAGAAAATCTAGATGACTATTTTAAAATAAACATTGATCACCACCATTCCAATGATTATTACGCAGATATAGATTGGGTTGACCCCAAGGCTTCCGCAGTGGGAGAGATGGCCTATGATTTGGGAAAAAAATTGGGAATACGATTCACTCCAACCATAGCCAACCATCTTTATTCGGCCATAGTTTCGGATACGGGATCATTCCAGTTTTCCAACACGTCTGCCAAGGCCTTTGAAGTCTGTCATCAGCTCATCGAGCAGGGAGCGAATCCAACCAAAGTATCTGAGATGTTATTCAACAATAATCCTCCTGAAAAAATTAAGCTCTTGGGCCAGGTTCTCTCGACTCTACAAATGAACAAGACAGGCAATATCGCCATCATAACCTTATTCAAGAAACACCTTAAAGAACTTAACTTGAAAGAAATCGACACCGAAGATATCACAACCTTGGCGAGGTCAATCAAGGGTGTGGATATGGTGCTCTTTTTTAAGGAAATCAAGAAAAACGTCTTCAGGATCAGCCTGCGTTCTAAAGGAAGAGCCAACGCTGCTTTCATAGCTGAATATTTTGGCGGCGGTGGGCATGTTCACGCTGCAGGTTTTACAGCGACTGGGAACTACGAAAATCTGGTCAAAGATGTCCCTGGAGTCGTAGAAAAACTTATAAAAGACAACGCCAAAAGAATCACACCTTGAGATAAAAAATCACAGCGGTTTCCTGATGGATGGCCTCATCTTAGTCAAGAAACATCAAGGCTGCACATCTCATGATCTGATAACGGACTTAAGAAGGATCCTCAACATCCAAAAAATTGGGCATTTTGGAACACTAGATCCTTTGGCCACAGGCTTAATGATCATCGCGGTCGGAAAAGCCACTCGGCTTTCTTCCTTTTTTCTAAAAGCAGATAAAATTTATGAGGGGCGAATTCAATTAGGCTATTCCACAGATACTTATGATTCTACCGGAACCCCCACTTCGACTGAAAAAAAAGAATGGCCGGAAAAGAAAAAAATTTTAGAGGTCATGAAGAAATTCTTAGGAAAGGTAGATCAAATTCCTCCCCCCTATTCAGCTAAAAAATATCGAGGTGAACCTCTTTATAAATTAGCCAGGAAGAAGAAGGAATTCGAACTCAAACCTAGCAGGATCTTTATCCATTCCTTCCTTTTAAAAGAATATCATCCTCCCTTTCTCAACTTTGAAGTCAAATGTTCTTCTGGGACCTATATCCGTTCTCTGGCCCATGATCTTGGTCAGATCCTCAGATGCGGTGCTCATCTTTCAGAGCTGACCAGAACCAAGATAGAACCGTTCGAATTGTCCGCTGCCTTTACTTTGGAGAAAATAAAACAGCTGAAGGGTGAAGGAAAAATCAGTCATTTCCTTATTGCTGTAGAATCGCTGCTCCCACAGTTTCCAAAAGCCATTCTCAAAGAGAGCGGAACTGCTCTAGCCCGAAACGGCAATATGGTTTTTCCCGAAAATATATCTAAAGTGGTCCAGACAGATACTCTCCAAAATAAAATCCCCAAGCAGAAAGAAGTTATCTTTAGGCTTTTTAACCTGGAAGGAAAACTTCTTGGATTGGCGAAGAAAGAACCAGAGAAGAACAGTCTTCATCCATTTTTAGTCTTTAACCAAAGAGACATAGAGCGATGAACAAGAAAGAGCTGTTTGCTTCTCGCTGGGGAATTATATTCGCAGGCTTAGGAATGGCCATAGGTACAGGCAATATTTGGCGGTTCCCCCGAATTGTCTCTCAGTACGGAGGAGGTGCCTTTATCATAGCCTGGATCCTTTTCCTATTCCTTTGGTCGATACCTCTTCTGATCATAGAGATATCCATCGGCAAAAAGACCAGATTAGGTGTTGTTGGCTCTTTCGGAAAAATCATGGGCAAAAACTATGCCTGGATGGGAACTTTCGTTGCTTTTGTCACCGCAGCTATTACTTTCTATTATACCGTCGTTACAGGTTGGTGTTTGAAATATTTCTTTGCCACAACCTTTCAGGGTTTGATAAAAAAAGATTCTCTTAAATTCTGGCATTCTTTCTCCTCATCTTGGGAACCGGTTTTTTTCCACCTGGCTGCCATCGGGATTGGGTGTTTTATCATCTACTCAGGAGTTGTCAAAGGAATAGAAAGGGCTAACAAGATTCTTATTCCTTCTCTTTTTTTTCTTTTAATCGTGGGTTGTCTGCGCGCTCTAAGCCTTCCTGGAGCCCTCCAGGGTTTAGATTTTCTTTTTTCTCCGAATTTGGCTAAGCTGGCGGATTACAGAGTCTGGTTGAATGCTTTGACTCAATCAGCTTGGTCAACGGGTGCAGGCTGGGGTTTAATCCTGACCTATGCAGTCTATTCTCATAAAAAAGAAAATCCCATCTTAACCTCAACCACCATAGGCTTTGGGAACAACTTAGCCTCTCTTCTAGCGGCTGTGGCTGTGATTCCTACTGTTTTCTCCTATTTTTCTGCTCAGAGTTTTTCCACACCAAAGGTCTTAGAGGTCATGAAAACTGATAATCAGGGTTTGACTTTCATCTGGATTCCCCATCTATTCTCAAAAATTCCAGCTGGGACTTTTTTCTTAGCTCTTTTCTTTCTTGCTCTCTGTTTTGCTGCTTTTTCGTCTCTGATTTCCCAGCTCGAACTGATCACCCGCATTTTCATCGACACAGGATTAACCAGGAAGAAAGCTGTTTTGGTGGTGGGGATAAGCTGTTTTATACTGGGACTTCCTTCAGCTATCAGCATGGGCTTTTTCAATAACCAAGATTGGGTTTGGGGATTGGGTTTGATGGTGAGTGGTTTCTTCTTCACCCTGGCGGTGCTAAAAGTTGGCCCCAAAAGGTTCCGCCAGGAAATCATTTCAACCGCTGAAGACAGAATCAATTTAGGAACAGGATTTGATATCATAGTGAAATTATTCCTTCCGCTCCAGTTCGTAGCCATGCTTGGCTGGTGGTTTTGGCAGGCTTATTCTGAAAATCCCAACAATTGGTTTAATATATTTTCTCAATCAACCGTAGGGACGGTCCTCTTCCAGTGGGTAGTGGCCATAGCTGTGTTTATTTTCTTTAATAAAGCCATCACCAAAAAGATGCTAAATAACAATGAGCCTTGACGCAATTATCTTTATGATCTTCATCTTCACTGTTTGCCTTGGAGGCTTTGTTTATTCACTCTACCTGTCCTCCAAAAGAAAATAAATCTGTTTTTATTCTCAGTATCAATCAGAAAAAGTCCACTTTTTCCTGGTTTTTGCTAGAATTATTGGAGAATCCTCCCTATATCCTTGATAACGGATTGTTACTTTCGAAGCAAATCCTCCTTAACAACGGAAAAAGAGATGCCAACCCAATGAATCCTTGAATTTTTTGGTGGAGTAGTGTATTTTTAACTATGCAATGAGACTCAACAGGAATCAAATAGAGCATATGGCCTTTGTCATAGTTAGAAATCTAATCCAGGAAGAAAAAATCATCGTAGAAGACAAGATCAAGCTTCACGAAGAAATCGTTACCCTTATCACCGATGAGTTTCAAAAAGAGGATAAACTTGACCAGGAAGTCAGAGAAATACTCAGCCAGCATATGGAAAAGATTCGCCAAGACAACATCGAATACCAGACTATGTTCAGGATGATAAAAACAAAATTGGCAAAGGAAAGGAACTTAGTCCTTTGAACAGCAGATTATCAAGAGAAAAAATAAACTTTCTGGCCCGGCTCATTCTCAATGCTCTTTTTGAGAATGATGAGGTTGAATTCCTGGATGAGCCGAATGAAATCAGGCTATCAATAGTAAAATCCATCGAGGATGAATTGAAGCTCTATGATTTGCTCAATCAGAAATCCGCAGAGAAGATCCGTTCGCAAAAAAAATCCATCGAAGAAGGAAGCCGAGAGTGGGAAATCCTCTACCGCAAATACTATAATGAAGAAATATCGAAGCTCGGGAAAATATGGAAATAGATTCACACCAAGTCTAAATAAAAAAGACTATATCGAATTCAAAGAGAGAGTTCGATATTCTGAAACAGACCAAATGGGCGTGGCCCATAACAAGAACTATTTCGAGTGGTTTGAGATAGCTCGAACAGAATACTGCCGCCAAAAAAACATTCCCTATAAAGATATCGAAGCTCAGGGGTACTTTCTCGTGGTGGCGGAATCATTTTGCCGGTACAAAATGCCCTTAAGATACGATGAAGAATTCTTGATACGTGTTTGGGCAGCAGAAATAAAGCCCAAAAAAGTTGTCTTCTCCTACGAGTTATTAACAGAGGAAGAAGAAAAATTGATAGCTTCAGGCCATACAGTTCATGTGGTGACGAACTCGAGAGCTCAAGTTTGTTCTCTTCCTGAGGAGATTCTAAGAAAATTCAAAAGTTAGTCTAGCTGTCCTAGCTTTTTATATACTTCTTTCTGATTAAATACCTTTTGAGGGCATCTTTCCAAGGAGTGAATTCAGTCAACCCGATCTCTCGAGCTCTCTTGTTGTCTAGCACAGAATAGGGTGGCCTCTCTGCCTTGGCTCCATAACTCTTCGAATCGACAGGAATAATGTCTGGCTTTTTATCCATTAGGGAGAATATGGCTTGGGCAAACTCGTACCAGGTACAATCTCCCTCATTCGATAAATGATAAAGCCCGTATTGGTCAGTTCCGATCAATTCTTTTACTCTCTCAGCCAATTCCGCCGTGGCGGTGGGAGTGATCCGCTGGTCATTGACCACTCTCAAAGGCTTTCCTTCCTTTTCCAAGGCCACGAGAGTGTCCACAAAATTTGAACCTTTTCCCCAGCATCCTGCTTCTCCGTAAAGACCACAAGTCCTGATCACAAAATATTTATCTAAGATATTTTGTACGAAGTGTTCTCCTTCCAGTTTAGAAATCGCATAGACGTTCAGGGGACTAGGCAGGTCTTCTTCTGTATAGGGGTCCTTTTTTTGCCCATCAAAGACATAATCCGTGCTGAAATGGACCAATACAGAATCAAGGTCTCGACAGATTAGGGCCATATCTCTAACAGCGATAGAATTGACTCTGAATGCTTCTTGGGGATTATCCTCAGCTTCATCAACTCTATTGTAAGCGGCAGTATTGATGACAACTTCAGCCTTCAGACGAGATAGGGCTTTTCTTGCCTGGTCAGGCTTTGTGATGTCAAAATCTGGATAATAGAGGGGAAAGATTCTGTGTTCTTGAAGAGACTTGACCAAATCCGAACCGAGCTGACCATCGGCTCCGATGATCGCAATTTTTGTTTTCACTTAAATAGTGACTATCTCTTAAAGGGTTTGATCGTACTCTATAAAAAAAGGCCAAGGAGGATCTCCTTGGCCTTTTTCAGCAGCGATCTTCTGAAGATCAGAACAGGAACCTGAAACCAAGAACTAATTTATGATGATCCGAGAAAGACCGTTCATCTCCGACTGGAACTCGTACTTCTCCGAAGAGGGCAGCGGCAGAGGTATTTTTGTCAAAGAGATTGAATCCCAGACTGCCGACCAATTCGAAATCAGACTCCCTTGTTTCCTTAACTTTAGTGCTGATGCCCGCTCCACCACCGAAAAAGACAGGCCCAGCATGGACATTGAGAAGGAAGTTGGCGGTGAAGAAAGATTTCCAAGGCTCGTCCTTAAGGGAGAAAGCTCCTCCACCAGAGAGCACAAGATCTAAGGTGCCAGGAACAATCTTGTAGACTATACCTGCCCTCGCGCCAAGGTAGGCTCCATAGCTTCCCCGAGCCCATAAAGGCATAGCTTCGACCATAACAAATAACGTCTTCTGGGCGGCTTCTAATCCAGCTCGGCAAGGCTTAGAAACTCCTCCAAAATCATCAGTAACCACTAGAGTCACTGTGTAAGGCGCGGGTGTTTCAAACACTTTTTCCCAGGAGAAAGGCTTTTGAGTAACCGTGTACTTATCCACCACATTTCCAGCCTCGTCAGTAATCTCAAATTCTGCTTTAACGACTTGCCCATCGGAATCACTGGATCCTGAAGCATCAATAATGATAGGTATGCCTACATAGTCTTTTGTGGTAGACAAGTTCAGACTGCATTCCGGAGGATAATTGATATAAACTTTGGCTTCGCAGGTAGAGGCTTCACCCTTAATGTTGACAGCTTTTCCTTTGAAAGTAAATTCTCCAGGCTTATCAAAGCTTGTTTGCCATTTAGGAGAATCAGGGGCTAAGGCTTTGGAAGCGACTTTAGTTCCCTGGGCATTGAAAACATCAACCTGTAAAGATTTCGCGTGCTGAGAACCACTCATATCTATAGTGATGGGATCATTCAGGTTAGCCTTGGAAGGCGAAACTTTTAAGTCACAAACGGCAGTGGGAATGAATTCTTCAACTTTCCGGAGGGATACATTTCCACAAGGTTTTGGCATGATGAATTCGTAGATCTTA
Organism: Candidatus Aminicenantota bacterium; assembly: GCA_011772495.1. Lineage (GTDB taxonomy): Bacteria > Acidobacteriota > Aminicenantia > Aminicenantales > Aminicenantaceae > WVZL01. The sequence continues at coordinate 60,308 of WVZL01000004.1, read as the reverse complement.
TAATTTTTTTTCACCGTGAAAGAGAAGACGTCTAACGGGGCTTTTCCTGCCCATTCGAGGTCTTCAACAGCTTTTACCCTGCCTCTAGAGCGAAAGAGCATCCAAACCATTTTGTCACCAATAGGCAAAGATTTTTCTACAAAAGAAGCGGTCTTGAGCTGATCCATAAAAGGAAGATAAAGGTCTCCGTAGCCAACCAGGTCAAAACCGTACTTGATATCACCAGCATATCTATCAACAATACTTTTCATCACTTCAGCAGTAGGAATTCCTCCTTTGCATCGACTTAATGTGTATTGACCAATCTGTCTGAGTTTTTTTGTCTCGGCAAAGGAACCTATAGTAGAAATTAAGAGCAATCCGGCAATTAAAAGCACTAATTTTTTGTTTCTCATTCCAGCCTCCTTTCGGCTCATTGTTTAAATTATTTGGATTATGGTGCTTATATGTAAATATAAAAAATTTTATTTGTCAAGAAAAAAAAGACTATTTATCCCCTTCTCTACAAAAGCCAAAAAAATCGATATATTTAAGAACTTCTTCTAGGTTTTAGAAATGCCCTAACAATAGGATAGATAAGTTTCGAATCCCTTGGTTTCGATTCTAGGGCATCCCTAAAAAGGCCCTTATTCCCCGGATTCTGATTGATTAGAGTCTTCAACAATTCTTTAGCTGAAGATACTCCAATCTCGGGGTGGATTTGAATTCCCCATACAGGCTTTTCTTCCCACTGAAAGGCTTGAATCCGGCAATGTTTGGAAGAAGCAAGGATGAGAAAGGGCTCTTCTAGGTTAACAACTTCATCAAAATGTATAGAAAACGAACAAGCACGATTTGCTGGACCTAAAATATTATGTGTCTCTTTGATATCGATAGAAATCCAGCCGATCTCTGGCCTCTCGCTTCGCCTGACATGGGCTGAACCCGCCAAAGCCAAAGCCAAAAGTTGATGTCCGTAGCAGCTTCCCAAGACAGAAATGCCCTTCTCTACCGCCTGCAGGACAACTTCAATTTCTTCATGTACCCAACTCTCTCTTTCTAAGATAGAAGCTTCAGAACCAGTGAGAAGAAGATGAGTGTAGCCATCTTGGATTCGAGGAAAATGGCTCTTGGTGGCCTTATAAGAAGTCCAATCCGTATTCACGAAAGGCCCCCAATGCTCCAGCGGATTATAAATTTCGGAGTTAATGGAATTATCGATTATAGCCAACTTAGTTTTTGTCTTTTCTCTTCTTGCCATCCAAAGAATCCAGATTCCAAATTATATGCCAAAAAATGATCCGAAAACAAATATATCTCACACCACTTTCTTTTATATTTTTTTTGTTTATCCTGAGACTTCTGGTATAATGGGAGCTTATTAAAGGAGGACCAAAAGTGCACAACGTAACAAAAGAAACTGAGCTTCATGTGATCACACCCAATGAGACTGGAATTTTAGGCCGAGTCCTCGGTACGCTAGCTAATGCGGGAATAAATCTCAGAGCCCTTTGTGCTTATTCAGAAGAAGATAAAGGGCATTTTTTGCTGGTGACTTCGGAAAATAAAAAAGCTAACAAAGCCTTGAAAGCCATGGGGTTTGAAGTCATGATGAACGAGGTTATCACGGTTCAAATCAGCGATCGTATCGGGGCAGGAGCAGAAATTGGCGCTTTACTCGGAAATGCAGTCATCAACATCGAATACTGCTACGGTACCTCAGCCGAGGTAGGAAAGGCACTCTTGGTTTTCAAGACCAGCGACAATAAAAGAGCGCTTGATACGTTAAGATAATAGAATCACCGAGTATCTTTCTTGACCAAGGCCGGAAATAATAACTCTAACACAATTGGTCTTCTCCAAGAGCTCATCTTCCTTGAAACGTCTGCTTGCTGGAGAAGTATGGTTTTATGTTTCTAAGAAATCTTAAGAGGACCGTAAGGATGCCTTGAAGTCAATATCCTAGCGGAGGACCAAATATCGACTTCCAGTGCCAAAATTATCCAAGGATCGGATTCTGTTCTACAGGAGCCCTGGGCAACAAAACTCCACTGATTCTTGCCCCGCTTGTGTCTTCAGCTGGGGTTTCTATACCTCTGATATTATCCTCTTCTCCAAGCGCTCAGGATAATAGTCTGGATAAATTTGCATCTATCCCAGGAGTAAGAATTTCCCTCAGCCTCCAAGAATTAAAGAAGCAACTGCTAAAGGTTGGAAGCGCCATAGCAGCGATTCCTGATCAGACTGCAAGCTCATTCAAGAGAATTTATGAATTCGACGAGTCTTCAACTGCGGGAAAAGGTCTCGCTGAAATCGAGAAGCTTGTCCTAAGCCAAAAATTGGTCGGAGGGATGCAGGGAATCGTCTTCGATGTCAAGGTCGGCGAAGGTTCCTCGCTCATGAGTCGGCAGGAAGCCAAGATCTTTATCTCCTCGCTTGAAAAGCTATGCAAACGATTAGAAATAGGCTCTTGTTTTATCTTGAATAACCTGAATCAACCTCTGGGGGAATCCATCGGAAATTGTTTAGAAGTGAGAGAAGTGGCCAAGACCCTAAAAGGAAATGGTCCTTTGGATGTGTTGAAGCTTGTCCTCGAGCTAGGATCAGAAATGCTCCTTTTAGCCAGAAAATTTAAGACCAAAACAGAAGCCAAGAGCTGGCTTAAGAGGAAAATAGAAGAAAGGCAAGCTCTGAGGAAATTCGAAGAAATCGTCATGGCTCAAGGAGGAAACTCGCTCCTGTTCAGCGATGGCTCCCTTTTCCCCCGAGCTAAAATAAGGAAAATATTATTGTCTCCAAGAACAGGCTATCTCCAAAGGATAAAGATGGAAGAAATGAATCATTTATGGCACGAATTCACCACCAGCCAGCCAGATAGCGACAGAACAGGATTTCTAATCTTTAAGAAGATCGGCGATAGAATTGAAGAGGATGAAGTCATAGCTGAAGTTCATCTCAATGATGCTGGTCCTTGGCCTGTTCTTGGGAACAGATTAAAAAAGGCCTTTATCCTATCAAAAAAACCTCCTGGGTTTAAGCCTTTTATTATCGAGAGCGTAAGAAATAGTCACCTTGGATAAGAATCTTTAGATTATTTCTTGAATATTTAATACAATAGGGAAAACGATGCCTAAGAGCAAAAGAATTGTCGCGGTTACCTCTGATGTGCCCTTTGTCGAGGGAGGACATCTGACGATCGCCCGCTGCACTGTTCAGGCCTTAAAAGAACTCGGATACGAGGCCGATCTTTTTCTCACTCCCTCAAACAGATTCGGTCGCTTGTTCCAAGCCTACCTGGCGACCCGATTGACAGATGTGCAGCAAGATGGTTTAGAAAGGAAAATCCACCAAGTGATCTCTTTCCGCTATCCGAGTTATGCGGTAAAGCATCCCCTTCATGTCTGCTGGCTCACGCATCGCCCAAGAGAATATTATGATTTGTGGGAAATTCTTAGCTCCCAGAGCGGCCTCAGAGGAAAAATAAAAGAAAGCTTAAAAAAACCCATCATTCATTCCCTCGATTCTTATCTTCTGAAACACAACGTTACCAAATTATTTTCCATCTCTAAAACTGTACAGGCGAGATTGAGAAGATGGGGAAACATCAAAGCTGAAGTTCTCTACCCACCGGCTCCTCCAAGATCATACCGAACAGATTCTTATCAAAATTTCATCTTTTCTGTCTCCAGACTTCAAAAGCTAAAAAGAATGGATCTACTCATCGAAGCCTTCAAGCATGTCAAGAACAAAGAGTGCAAGGCCTTCATCATGGGAGAAGGATCAGAATACAAAAACCTTTCCTCAAGAATAAAAGAAAGCCATCTTGAAAAAAGAGTCTTTATTTTGAGTCAAACAGATGAAGAGACACTCCTCGATCATTATGCTCGGTGTCGGGCTGTGTTTTTCAGCCCCTTGAGAGAAGATTATGGTTTTGTCACTGCAGAAGCCTTTGCCTCCCGGAAACCCGTGCTGACCACTTATGATAGCGGAGGTCCTACTGAATTAGTCAATAATGGCCAAACAGGACATGTCCTGGATCCTGACCCCAAAAAAATTGCTGAAAAAATCGATGAACTTGCGGAGAGGGAAGATCTGGCGGAAAAAATGGGTCAAAAGGCTTACGAATTTATCTCCATGTTCAATTGGGAAGATACCGTAAAAAACCTGATCATTCGTAAGTAAAGAATACTTTGTGTTAGAAATAAAATTTTGAATATGCTAAACTCCTGCTCAGTTTAAAATTTTTGGAAAAGGATATCTCCCATGAACGAGCATAAACCTTATGTTCCCGATCTTACGAACTACAAAGATATCAGTTTAAAGGCCATCATCGTTGGCGCCATCTTTGGCATTGTCTTTGGGTCTGCCAATGCATACTTAGGTCTGAGAGTGGGGCTGACTATAAGCACCGCCATCCCCCTCGCAGTGATTTCTGTGGCTGTATTCAGAGCTTTGGTTCCCATCATTGGCAAGAGCACAATTTTAGATTGTAACATATCTCAAACCACGGGATCAGCCAGTTCTTCTCTCGCCTCCGGGATCATTTTTACCATTCCTGCTCTATTTCTATGGGGATTTAATCCTAGCATTTTTAAAATAGGCATTCTAGCTCTATTAGGTGGAGTCCTGGGTGTGCTCTTCATGATTCCTCTGCGAAGATTCCTAATTGTCCGAGAACATGGTGTTCTGCCTTACCCTGAAGGAACAGCCAGCGCCCAAGTCTTAATAGCCGCCGATGAGGGTGGAGCCAAGGCAAAAAATGTCTTTCTTGGCCTAGGAGTTGGTTTTATCTTCAAGAGTCTGATTGGATTTCTCCGTCTCTGGCCGGACAAAATCTATCTCAAGATTCCTGTCCTGAAGAAGGCTCTGCTGGGTATGGAACCTACCCCTGCCCTGCTTGGCGTTGGCTTCATCCTTGGCCCCCGTATCGCTGGTATAATGGTAGCCGGAGGCTTACTCTCTTGGATAGGAATAATTCCTCTCATTGCCTACTTCGGAGAGCACCTGAGCATTCCTTTATTTCCTGAGACCGTTCATTCCATAGCAGAGATGCCAGCCTCCGAAATATGGGAAAAATACATCAGGTATGTGGGAGCCGGTGCAGTGGCAATGGGTGGACTCATTACGGTCGTCAAGTCCTTCCCCACCATGTTCAACTCTTTGAAGATCAGCATCAAAGAATTCAAAATCGGAAGAGCTGAGGGAGGCTTGAAAAAAAAGAGAACAGAAACTGATCTCCCCATCACTGTCCTTTTTTCTGGGATTCTCATCGTGGCCGCTATTCTGATTCTCTCCCCACAAATCCTCGGAATCCAAACGACTTTTCTGGTTAGAATCATTGCTTCCGTCTGCATAGTCGTCTTTGCTTTCTGTTTTGTCACCGTGTCTTCTCGAATCGTGGGCATGGTCGGCGTCACTTCAAATCCGACCTCAGGAATGACCATAGTGACTCTCTTAGGAACCAGCCTTTTATTCTATGCTTTAGGGTGGACAGACTTGCTCGGTCAAGCCACGGCCATAACTGTGGGAACAGTGGTTTGCGTAGGAGCCTCGATCGCAGGGGACATCTCTCAAGACCTCAAAGCTGGCTATATCATCGGAGCCACGCCTAAAAGACAACAGACCACAGAATTGATAGGCGTTATCACCTCAGCTTTTGCCATCGCTGCGGCTGTCTGGCTCTTGGGTAAGTCTTTTACTTTTGGCTCTCCAGACATTCCAGCCCCTCAGGCCGTATTGATGAAAACCGTTATCGAAGGAGTCCTCGGAGGCGACCTGCCGTGGGGACTCGTTTTTATCGGAGGAACTTTCGCCGTGGTGGCTGAACTCATAGGCGTCCCTTCTCTTCCTTTTGCGGTAGGTATTTATCTACCCCTTTCCACGATGACTCCTATTTATGTCGGTGGACTTGTCAGGTCTTTCGTCGAAAGAAGAGCCAAGAACGAAGAGCTGAAACAAAGCCGAAGAGAAAAGGGAGTCCTCCTGGGCTCCGGTTTCATTGCCGGAGAAGGCCTCACCGGAGTTGCCATAGCTATTTATGCCTATATCGCCAAGGCAAAACCCCAAGGCATAGGTCTGATCTGGCCTGAAAATCTCGCAGACTTCGTATCTCTGATCGCTTTTCTGGGATTAGTAGCTTATCTTTTCTACAAAACCTCTAAATAATTAATCTCTCCTCTGCCATCAAGGATTTGAAGAGAGTTCTTGACCCTAACTTTTCTTGAAAGTTTAATCTATATAGACTATATTCAAATATTCCGGAGGCACTATGAACGCCTTAATCGTGGCCGTCATTCTCATCGTCTGGCTTGGGCTTGGCTATAAAATTTATGGAAGTTTTATAGAAAAGAGAGTCATCCAAGCAGATAACAGCCGAGTAACTCCTGCCAGAGAATTCAATGATGGTGTCGACTACTCTCCAGCCAAAAGAACTCTTCTCTTCGGCCATCACTTCTCTTCCATAGCGGGTGCTGGCCCTATTCTGGGTCCTCTGTTAGGAGTTCTTTATTTTGGCTGGCTTGGCGCCACTTTGTGGGTTGCTTTAGGCAGTGTTTTTCTGGGAGCAGTCCATGACTACACGTCCTTGATGATATCTGTTCAGAATAAGGGGACTTCTTTAGCCGATATATCAAGAAAAACCTTAGGCTCGAGAGCCAAAATAATATTTTCTGTATTTCTTTGGTTAGCCCTGGCGCTGGTCATAGCTGTCTTCGCCGTAGTTGCGTCTCGAACTCTTGTCTCGCAGCCTGAAATAGTCATTCCCACTTTCGGCCTGATCTTCATTGCCATGATCTTCGGCTGGTTGATCTACAAAAAGGGCATCAAAGTGCTTGCCGGAACTCTTTCCGCTCTCGTGGCTCTATTCCTGCTTATCTACTTGGGAAAACTATTCCCGATTTCTCTTCCGGCAAAAATTCTTGGCCTGCCAAATCATACCTTTTGGTTCTTTATCCTGATTATCTATAGTCTTATAGCCTCTTCCCTTCCAGTCTGGTTTCTCCTCCAGCCGAGGGATTACATCAGCACCTGGATTCTCTTCTTAGGGCTCGCCTTAGGTTATCTTGGTTTGTTAGCCACCAATCCTTCCTTGAGTGCACCTGCTTTTGTATCTTTTTCCAGCAAAGGTGGTCCTCTCTGGCCTATGCTCTTCGTGATCATTGCCTGCGGAGCGATCTCCGGCTTTCATTCTGTCGTTGCTGGGGGGACTACAGCCAAACAACTTCCCGATGAATCAAGCGGAAAAATTATCGGATTCGGAGGAATGGTCACCGAGGCTGCCCTAGCAGGATTGGTGATATTCATCGCCTCAGGCGCTTTGGTCTGGGACCCTTCGGGTACCAAGAGTCAATTCGGCTTTCAGTATTTAATGACTTCCCTCGGAGACCCCATCCAAGCTTTTGCTACCGGATATGGAAGGTTCATTTCTTCTCTCCCGGGGCTTTCTCTAACCATAGGCCTCTTCTTCGGCATGATCATGCTCAATGCTTTTGTCCTCACAACTCTAGATACAGGAACAAGACTAGGACGGTTCATTCTTACTGAATTGGCAGGACAAAAAATCCCCCTTTTCAGGAATAGATGGGTAGCCTCATCGGTCATAATTATTTTAGCCGCGATCCTGGGGGTTACAGAGGGCTATAAAGCCATCTGGCCAGTCTTCGGCGCTTCAAACCAACTTGTGGCTGCCTTGGCTTTGATTATTGTCTCTTCTTTCCTGGTGGGCATAAAAAAGCCCAAAGCCTACACGATTTATCCTGCTTACTTCATGCTGACGACGACTCTTGCCGCCTTAGCTTATCAGGGATACAATTTTTTTAAAGCCAGGAGCTTTCTCTTGGGAATTGTAAGCCTTATTTTGATAATCCTAGCTGCTATCATTGTCTACGATGCCAGAAAAATCCTTTTTAAGCGAAGCTCTAAGAAGAGATGAAATTCAACTCAGGAAAGCAATAACTTCCCAAAAAATTCCTTATTCAGTAAGAGTTACCACACGGAACGCGACACCTTTAGGATCTGGGCAATTTAGGATTTCTGTCCCAGAAATCCAATCATCCTCGGGAATCTCATCTTCTCTCTGTTTGGTGGTCAGAAACGGAAAGAGGCTGTTTAAAGCATATATACAGACCTTCTTTCCTTCGGGAATCTCGATGGTACCTTCTCCGCGGATATAAAAACAATCTCCCACCTTGTGTCTGGCTCCACACCGATCTTTGACCTCCACGACTTCTACTTTTAATTCTCTCATCCCTCCTCCTTTCTCTTCCCAAATATATATGCCTCAAGGAAAAAAATCAATAAACACGTTGACAAAGGAAAAATGAATATCATAAAATTATAATCTAGCCTTGAAGGATAGAAGGAGGTAGCTATGGCTGTACCTGTGCCATCCAAAAAGACCTCAGCAGAACCGAATGTCGTTCCTTTATGTGATGTCTTATTAGTGCTGCTCATCATTTTCATGGTTATAACTCCCTTGGTCCAAAAGGGGATTGATGTCAAGCTTCCTGAAACGACAAGCGATACTTCAGGGACTCCGGCGGGCCTGATTGTTCTGACCTTAAAGAAAGATAACACTGTTATGATTAATCAAGATGTCTATCAGTACGACCTCGTCCAAGAAGAGCTTAGACGCCTCTACTCTACCCGTCATGATAAAACAATTTTCATCCGAGCCGATGCTAAGATCAACTACCAGAGAGTTATTGAGCTCATAGATCTAGCTAAGGGCGCGGGAGTCGAAGTCTTAGGGATAATTCCCGAATACTTCACAGAAGAGGAAGCTGGCGATATATAACATAGCTTTATTCTTTGCTCTTTTCGAATTCCCATGAAAAGAATATTTCCTTTTGCAGTCGTCTTTTTCCTTTTTTCAAATCTATGCCTGTTCAGCGAAAAAGACCTGACCGGTCCCCTTTCCAAAGAAGATATCCTCCAGAACATTCCTGACTGGCAAGAGATGGTGGCCTCTTACATTCCTGACACAGCGATATTAGAAAAGATCAAAGCTATCCATAAAGATATTCAGGTTGAAATTTTTCTGGGCACCTGGTGCCCTGATTGCAAAGAACACGTCAGCGCCTATTTCAAGATTATGGAGATGGCAGATAATCCCCATATCTCCACTTCCTATGTAGGGATTCCAAGAGAAAAAGAAGCTCGAAAGGAATTCATCCAAGGAAAAAACATCCTAAGAATCCCCACCTTTATCATTTATTTTAAGAATCAAGAAATCGGAAGAATAATAGAAACCCCTGCCAAATCGGTTGAAGAGGATTTAATAGATATTATCTACAAAATAGACTGAGATTCTAATCTCTTATTTCTCTGCTATCGGGCCTATCACTTCTCTAGATATGACTAGACGCTGGATTTCATTCGTTCCCTCATAAATTTGAAGGAGCTTGGCATCTCTCATCAGTTTTTCCATAGGATAATCTTTCATGTATCCATATCCGCCGAGAATCTGCAGAGCTTCTGTAGTGACCTTCATGGCCACATCAGATGCGAATGCTTTGGCCATGGCCGATTCTTTCCCTGCAGGCTTTCCCTGGTCTAAAAGCCAAGCCGCATGCCAGACTAGATGGCGGGCCGCGTTTATTTCCATGGCCATTTGGGCGATCTGGAAAGATGTATTCTGAAACAGGGCAATCGGCTTCCCGAATTGTTTTCTCGTTTTGGCATACTCGATTGCATATTCAAGAGCTGCTCTGGCCACGCCTACTCCTGCTGCTCCCACTGGAGCTCTGGTCTTATCTAAAGTTCTCATGGCTATGATGAATCCTATCCCCTCTTTACCAAGAAGATTTTCCTCGTGTATTTTGACATCTTCAAAATAGAGTTCCGCCGTATTTGAAGCCCTATGGCCCATTTTATCTTCGACTTTTCCTAAGCTCAGACCAGGAGTCCCTCCAGGAACGATAAAGGCGCTCAATCCTCGGGCTCCTCTCTCAGGTTTTGCGTTGGCGAAAACGACGAAGAGATTGGCTATCCCGGCATTGGAAATAAAGCATTTAGACCCATTGATAATGTACTCAGACCCAACCTTTTTGGCTTTAGTCTGCAGCGCGCTGGCATCAGAGCCTGCTTCTCTTTCGGTCAGACAAAAAGAGGCGAAAGACATTTTTTCGGTTTGAGGTGTCAGGAATTTCTTTTTCTGATCATCGGTCCCAAAAAGAATAATTGGGGTATAAGCTAGAGCATTGACCATCATGGTGGTATACATCCCAGCACAGCCTGCTGCCAATTCCTCGCTGATGATAACCGTATCAACATCATTCAATCCCCCACCTCCGTACTCTTTTGGAATAGTGCAGGTGAGAAAACCCACTTCAAAGGCTTTCTTCATAACATCCTCAGCAAACTCCTCACCTCTGTCGTATTTGGCGGCGCTAGGTTTCATCTCCTTTTCTGCAAACTCTCGGGCCATATTCTGAAGAGCCTGTTGTTCTTCGGTTAGACTAAAATCAATCACCTCGTCCTCCTTTCTTCACGTCTTTCCATGTCTTGGATTCGATTTTTAGAAACTCTTATACTGGAATCTCTCGGTCTTGTCAATTTGAATAATATCTCTTCTCTCGTTAAAAAAAAGACAGGATTGTCTATTCCAAAAATATCTTCGATGATATCCTGAGGCCGAACGCCCTTCACTTGAGAGAAATTCCAGGATAAGTAGAGCTTTCCTTGTTTCTTATCTAGATAGTAACTTTCTAGAGCCTCACTGTTTTGTTTAAGAAATGACTCGATCAATTCCTGGACCATTTCGTAATTGTTTGACGCAGACATTTTCTTTTCTCTTTTATGTTTATGCTTTCTTATAGACTCGCTTACATCTTTGTTCTTTAAATCAAGTGAATAGACCATCTTCTCTATAGTTTCATTCAAAGAAGGCTCAGGTTTGTCTAACTTCCTCAATTCAAGGAATTTTAGTCCTGAGGGTAGAAAATTGTTAGCCTGGCAGATAAATTTCCCTGGAGAGTAATGATACTCAGATCTAAACTCCATGATTTCTCGTTTCCCTCCCATGCCTAAGGGAAGTGCAGGGAGATACGAGATCAACATTTTAGGATGGAATCCTTTCGAATAGGCTATTGAAATATTCGCTCTTCGCAACGCCCTCTGGATGATATGAGACAAGTCAAGATGAGATAAAAAGCGGGCCCGGTCAAGCTTTGAATAATAGGCTCTGTAACGAAATATTCTCTTCGTCTTCCTACCTACAGCAGGTGGTTTCTTCGTTTTGATTCGGATCTTCTCCTTGAACTTTTTTTCCCACCGAGGCCAAAATTCACATCCTTGGCAGAGGCCACAATTGTTGTCTAAACAAGAGGGAGTCGATTCTCCCTTCATCGCTTTAGCTAACTCCTGGAGTAAATGGGATTTTTTCAGCCCACAATCGATATGGCTCCAAGGTAACCTCACGTCTTTAGATAATGAGGAGAGGTAAGGATAGCGATCGATATTCTCTGAATCAAAAGCCTCTTCCCAGGTAGAAAACTTGAATCTATCCTTCCAGCTATCGAAGCGGGCCCCGTTCTCCCATGCTTTTAAAAGAAGCTGGAAGAGCTTCCTATCTCCTCTGGAAAAGATGGCTTCCAGGATTGAGCTCCTGAGGGAATGATCTTTGAAGCTGATCGAGCGATGTCTTTTCAAGGCAAGTCTTAGATAACGATGTTTTTCCAGTAGAATCTTTTCCTCTTCCATCTCCAACCATTGAAACGGCGTATGGGGCTTGGGAATAAACGATGATACACTCAAGTTGATCCGAGGGGGAGAACGAAGAATACTAGAACCAATTCTTATTATCTCTTTAACCAAGCTGACGATCCCCTCCAAATCTTCGTCTTTTTCAGTAGGAATGCCAACCATAAAGTACAATTTAAGCAGCTTCCACCCTTGGGAGAAAGCGTTGGCTGCTGCTTCAATGATTTCATCCTCTTCCAGGTTCTTATTGATAACTCGACGCAACCGCTGAGTGCCTGCTTCGGGTACTAACGTGAACCCTGTTTTTCTAACTTTGATGATATTCTTGACCACCTCAGGAGTTAAACCTTTAGGTCGCAGCGCGGACAAGGAAAGAGAAACCTTCTGTTCCGCAAGCTCTTTCATCAAGGAATCGATAACTTCTTCAAGGTAAGGGTAATCGCTGATAGAAAGAGAGGCTAAGGAAGCATCTTCGTATCCTGTGGCTTGAAGACTGTTCAATATATTTTGAATGACAACAGAGGGGTTCTTAACTCGGTAAGGAAAATAAATACTCAAAGCTTGACAGAATCTGCACTTCTGAGGACATCCTCTGGCTACTTCTACTGCTGCCCTATCAAAAACGGTCTTAATATCGGGAACAATAATATTTTCAGGAAACGGGAATTGTATAAAGCGGTTGAAAACTCTTTTTTCTATCTTCGCCGGTGCGTCATCGATTGGCCTGACTGCAAGTAGAGGGGATTCTTGAGGCCGAAAGGCTTCATACAGGGAAGGAACGTAGACACCCTTGATCTTAGACATCTCTTCTAAGAGCTCCTTCTTCCCGCTGAGTTCCTGCCTTAAGAGCATGAATTTTTCTATGATTTCAATAAAAGCTTCCTCGCCATCTCCCACCACAAACATATCAAACAGCGGAGCAATCGGTTCAGGATTGAAAGCCGCGGGGCCACCTCCGATAACTAATGGATATTTCAGGCTCCTTTCTGATGAAAGCAAAGGAATTTGACCTAAGTCGAGAATAGTCAGAACATTTGAATAATTGAGCTCATAGAGAAGAGAAAAACCTAACATGTCAAACTCATACAAAGGAATCTTGTTCTCAAGGGAGAATAAGGGCCTATGGTGAAGGCGAAGCTGCTGTTCAAAATCCACCCAGGGAGCATACACTCTCTCTGCTAGAATAGAGGAATGACTATTCAAGAGATTATAGAGTATTTTTTGTCCCAAATAGGACATACCGATTTCATATGAATCCGGGAATACCAGAGCGACTTTAGCCTTACCCTGGCTCAGATCTTTCCTTATCTCATTCCACTCTCCTCCTAAATAGCGTCCCGGCTTTTCAACGCATCTGAGGATTTTTTCAAGGTCGGCTGCTTTTTTCATGTCAGAGTTCTTATATCTGTTTTGGTTTCTTCATCATACCTTATTCAATTTTAAGACTTTTGGCAAACATTGAGAAGGAGCAAATCGTATCACCTGCTCTTATCCCCACCAAATCATAGAAACAGGAAGAAAAATGTGTCTTCCCTATCTCGTGATCTATCCTAGCCTATCATGTGTGCCCAGTCCGACTTAAACATTCACAAATCTTCTCATTTTTACATTCAGAACAAGACTCACTGCTAAGTAGTTGGTCAAGAGGGAGGAGCCTCCATAGCTGAGGAACGGTAGCGGGATTCCTATTACCGGAAAAAGACCAATCACCATCATGACATTAACAAAGAATTGAAAGGCGATCATCATGGCTACCATGAAGATGATGTATATTCCGGCTCGGTCTCTGGACTTATCGACCGAGCGGAACAACCTGGAAAGAAGCAAAAAGTAAGAGAGAAAGACAACGATGACTCCCGCATAGCCAAACTCTTCGCCTATAACAGAAAAGACAAAGTCAGTATGGCGAGCAGGAAGAAATCTCAACTGGCTTTGGGTTCCTTTCTTGTAACCTTTTCCCAGAAATCCTCCGGAACCAATGGCTATCTTCGACTGGAGAATATGGTACCCAGTGCCCAAAGGATCCTGTAAGGGATTGATCAGAGTAATTATTCTCTGTTTTTGATACTCCTTCAGAAAAAAATTCCAAACTCCAAGGGCAAGAATCAGGGCCAAAATCAATAAAAGAATGAAATTCTTCCTACTGAAACCAGCCAGAATCAAAGCCGCCAGAATGATGGGCACGTAAGTTAAAGTTGTGCCTAAATCCGGTTGTAAAACAACGAGAAGGATAGGCAGGGAAACAGCGCCCCCGCTCAATAACAATTTATTCCAAGAAAAATATCTGTCTTTATATTCTGAAAAGATCTGAGCGAGAAGGAGGATCATAATAATTTTTATCAACTCTGAGGGCTGAATTTGAAAAAAAGGAAATCTAATCCAGCTCTCCCGAGCCACGAGCTTGCCAAAAATGAGCATTCCTGCCAAAGGGAAGACAAAAACGATGTAAAGGTGGAGAGAGTAAGTCAGGAAATTTTTATAATCTACCATGATAAACAGGAACAGGGCTATTAAGCTTAGGACTATCCAGATAACTTGTCTTAAATAAAAATTTCCTGGCAAATAATGTGATGAACTGTATATAAAAACGACACCCAAAGCTGAGTTCCAGAGTAAAAGAGCTATGAGAATCCAATCAATATTACTCAGAAGGCGTCGATCAATCATATTTCTTTCGATAAAGTTCGAATAATTTCCTGGCCAAGGGAGCGGCACTTGCTCCTCCCATTCCTCCGAATTCAACAATGACGGTGACCACGACTCTTGGATTATTCTGGGGAGCAAAACCCGTAAACCAAGAATGCGTCTTTAGCTCATCCTCAGGATTAGGTTCTTTCCCTCCCTTTATAGAATTCACCACTTGAGTCGACCCAGTCTTGGCACACACATCATACCCCTGGATCTTCGCTAACCTGGCTGTTCCTTCATTATTGACAGCTCCCCACATTCCCCTGATAACCTTTTCATAAGCGGATGATTTAATCCCAGGATTGATACTCTTAGGAGAGAAGTGAACTTCTTTTTCCTCTTTTGTATCGGGATCTTGATAAGACTTAAGAATATGAGGAGTCACCATAACTCCTCTGTTAGCGATAAGCGCAGTATGAACTGCGATTTGAAGAGGAGTCACCAAAAGAGGCCCTTGACCAATCGAGACGGAAATTGTTTCTCCTAGAAACCAGGGAGCGTCTTTCACCTTTTTCTTCCATTCAGGAGAAGGAACTAATCCCTCTTTCTCTCCAGTTAAGTCAATTCCAGTCCTCGACCCATAGCCGAGCTTCTTTGCATAACTCGCGATCTCCTCTATTCCCAGTCTTTTCCCTACATTATAAAAATAGATGTTACATGAATTCCTGATCGCGTTGAAGAGATTGGTCCAGCCATGACCACCTCCCCTCCAGCAGGCAAAAGGTTGATTGTAAATCCTCGTGCTTCCTGAGCAGAAAAAACTTGTATTCTGAGCTATCAAATTCGAATCGAGCCCTCCCAGAGCGATCACTAGCTTGAACACAGAACCAGGAGCGTATAAACCGCGAATAGCCCGATTTTCAAGAGGAAACTCGGGATTATTTATCAAGTCCTGCCATTCTTCGGGTGAAAAGAGGTTGATGAATTTATTCGGATCAAAAGTGGGATAGCTGGCCAGAGCCAAAACTTGCCCATTTTGGGCATTCAAGATGACCGCAGCTCCCTCTTTCCCCCCTAACAATTCTTCAGCCTTCGCTTGGAGTTCTGAATCTATTGTCAGCCTGAGTGTGTAGCCTTGAATGGGATCCCTCTTCTCTAACATTCCTATATGTCTTCCTAAAGAGTCTACAGTTTCAACATAATAACCGTCTTGTCCTCTCAAGAGGTTATCGTACATCTTTTCAATTCCCCTTCTGCCCACTAAATCCCCTAATCTTCTTTCCTTGTGAAGGCTTGATTTTATCTCTTCTTCTGATAATTCTTGCAGATAACCTATCGTATGGGCAGCAAAAGTGTCTCCAGGATAGAATCTTTTGGGCTCTGTTTGGAGAACTAATTCAGGAAATTCTAATTTCCTTCCCTCGATCAAAGAAACCTCTTTTAGACTTAAATTATCCTCAAAGACGATGGGTTTGAATTGGGGCCAAGATTTATATTTTCGAATTCTCTCCTTTAAAATATTTTCCTGAATATTTAACAATCGAGAAACTCTCAGGCTGAATAAATCAAAGTTCTCGCAATTCTCCCTGATGAAAGAAGCCTTGAAGGAGGCGATATTGTCTGCTAGAATCTTGCCGTCTCTATCCTTTATCAATCCTCTCGGGGCGGGAAGGATGACTTCTCGTATGCGATTAGCTTCAGACTGATGCCAATATTTGTCGTGATCCACGATCTGAATTTTCCAAAAATAGATGGCTAAAGCCACGAGTAATATTTCAACCAAAAGAAAAACTTTTAAGGACCTTTTTTTGATTAGAGAAAGGTCTTCGTAAATCTTGCTGTTTTTCATCAGAAACTTAACACCCTGAATTTCCTTAAAAAAAGAAACACGATGCTTCCCAGGATAGCAGTACATAAGGGCTGAAAAAGAATCAAGGGGGTTATTTCCCTTGCATATTCGGCTGAAATAAAATAATACAGAAAGAGCGACAAGGCTGTCTCCCCGATAATCAACACCAATATAAACAGAAAATTACGAACCAGCGGGAGAACATTGATTCTTTGAGCTATGAAGCCCGCCAAGAAACCAATAAGAGTTTTAGACAGGCCGCTAATACCAAATACACCCAAGGAAAAAGAGTCTTGGATCAAGCCGCACACTGTCCCGATGCAGGCTCCGTAGAGCTCCCCTTTAGTGATGGCAAAATAGATGACTGCTAGAGTGAAAAAATTCAGAAGCTGCGAAAGAGAGAAAGAAATTTTACCTATGATGGTGTAAAGAAAGAAAGCTATGATTATTCCAATACTTATCTCAACAAAATTTCTCATTCTCCCTTTAAAAGAACATCTTTCGAATCTCCAAGGATGACGACCACCAGATCCAGCTCGCTGAATTCAAAAGAGGTTTTGACTTTTATTATCTTAAACAGAGAAGCTTCGGTTTTAATCGAAACAATCGTACCTACTTTAATTCCAGGAGGAAAAATATGATCAAGACCAGACGTCACGAGTTCTTCTCCATTGTTTACTTTTTGAGTAGGGTAAATATATTCTAAACGACAATTTCCTTTCCCATCTCCTTTCAGGACTCCTCCTGCCCTCGATTTCAGTGAAATAACACTCACTCCGCTTTCGATGTCAGTTATCAATTGGACCCTGGCTTCCTTTAAGGAAATCGGATCTATGATTCTCCCCACTAAATGACCTTGCCAATCCAAAACCACCATATTTTTCTTGAGGCCGTCGAGTGAGCCTTTGGCAATAATGATAGATTTGTAAATATTCCTGGCGTCGATCCCTATGACTCGAGTCACTAAAAAAGAATCGTGAAGATTCGAGATAAAATTCCGAATATCTCTCTCCGCCTTGAGCCTTCGGAGAGCCCTTCTCAGCTGACTATTCTCCTGGCGAAGCAAAAACATTTCTTCCTTCAATTCCTTGTTCATCTTCTGGACTTCCCACAGATAGAAATAGTCATTCCAAATTTCACCTGCTTTCTTGAAGAAAAAAATAACTCCGTGTTGAACAGGAGAAAAAACGGAAAAAATGGCTCTTTCAAAGTAATTTTGCTTATCACCAAGGGGAACTTGGAAGGAAATCAATATCAGATGGAAGAAGATGAGGCTGAAAAGAATGATTGCCTTTTTTTTCTCTTTCAGAAAAAGGCGCATAAAGGATTATATACGAGAAATTTTCTTTAAGAGGTCTAGGTCATCGAGCATTTTGCCCGCTCCTAAGACCACCGTGCTTATGGGATCATCTGTAATGAAAACAGGCAATTGAGTTTCTTCTCGTATGCGTTTATCTAAATTCTTAAGAAGAGCTCCTCCTCCGGTGAGGATAATGCCCCGATCAATGATATCTGCTGAAAGCTCAGGAGGCGTTTTTTCAAGAGCTATCTTAATGGCATTGACAATGGAAGAAACTACTTCCTCTAATGCTTCTCTGATTTCTTGATCATCTATAACAATCGTTTTCGGAATTCCTTCCCTCAAGTCTCTCCCTTTAATCTCCATGGTAAGGGGTTTGTCCAAAGGGTAAGCAGAGCCTATCTGAATTTTCACCATCTCTGCACTTCTCTCGCCGATCAACAAGTTATATTTCTTTTTGAGGTAATGGATGATGACTTCATCCATCTCATTCCCGGCTATTCTTATGGAATGATTAAAGACGATTCCATCAAGGGAAATAACAGCTATATCCGTTGTCCCTCCTCCTATGTCGACGATCATGTTTCCTGTTGGTTCGGATATAGGAAGCTCTGCACCGATGGCAGCAGAAACAGGCTGCTCGACTAGATATACCTCTGAGGCTTTAGCCCTCAGAGCAACGTCCTTTACAGCTCGTCTTTCAACTTGAGTGATTCCCGTGGGAATTCCGATGATGATTCTTGGCCTGAGCAAGACGCTTCGATTATTGGTCGATTTTTTTATGAAAAAGTCGAGCATTTTCTCTGTGATTTCAAAATCCGCGATCACTCCATCTCTCATGGGTTTGACAGCCACAACGTTTGCAGGTGTTTTCCCCAACATCTCTTTGGCCCGACTTCCTACAGCTTCAACTTTTCCGTTTTCTTTATTGATGACGACGATAGAAGGCTCTTGCAACACAATGCCCTTTCCCTTTAAAAAAACAAGAGTACTGGCGGTTCCCAAATCGATGGCCAAGTCGCCAAACATTCTATTTTTAAGCCAACCAAATATGCTCATCTTGCCTTTCTTCTTTTACAAGTGTTATTTATCACAAAATTTCCTCTGAGGCAAACAAAAATTCACCTTATTTTATTTTACCAGAAATATCACCTCATTGATGAGCATAATCCATAACTCATTTTTTGGCCTTTTTTTACATCAATTTTTTCTCTTTAGAGAGACATAACTGTTTTCATTCCCATAATTTCTCTTGACTTTTCGCTCTTGAGAAATATATTATTCCAAAAAATCAGGCCTTGCTTAGGAAGGAGGTAGCTATGAGCGACAAAGCTTTCAAACCTTATGTTCCCCCTGAACAAACTATGAAAGAGGTCTCGTTCAAAGCAATTTTTCTGGGAATAATCATGGCCATCGTGTTGGGTGCAGCCAATGCTTATCTCGGTCTCATGGTCGGGATGACAGTTGCCGCAACTTTCCCAGCAGCAGTCATAGCTATGGCCGTGCTTCGCCCCTTCAAGGGAACAATATTAGAAGAAAATTTGGCCAGAACTACCGGAGCTGTAGGAGAAGCTCTGGCTGCAGGAGCAATATTCACCATTCCTGCTTTCCTGTTTACAGGAGTATGGACAAAGTTTGACGTGTTTAAATCCTCCATGCTTATGCTCGTAGGTGGAATATTGGGCGTCTTTCTCATCATCCTTGTCAGGCGTACCTTGGTTGAGGACGCAGAACTCCCATTCCCGGAAAGCGTTGCCTGCGCCGAGATGGTCAAGACCGGCCAGAAAGCAGGGTCAAACGCGGCTTACATGTTCTGGGCCATGGGTTTAGGAGGACTCGTAGAATTCTTCACCAGCGAAAACGGAATCAGGCTCATAACACCCTATGCAAGGTCAGTTTTCAAGATTCCAGGCCTATCAATCATAAGATATCTCAACGGAGATAATAACCAACTCTATCCACCTCCTGAAACTCCCGTAGAACAAATCCCCCAAATAAAAGGACGAATGTTCATAGAATCTCCAGCAGCGAATGCAGCCATGACTGGAGTCGGTTACATCATCGGCCCCAAGCTGGCTGCCCTCACTTTTTCCGGGGGCGTGCTCGGCTGGCTCTTCCTGATGCCGATTCTCCTCTTCATCAGCGGCGATTTGGGTACCGTTGTTTCTAGCTTCGAGGGAAACTGGACCGACATGGCCGTTTCTGCCTACAATGCCCAGATTAAGCCTATTGCGGTTGGAGCCATGCTTGTCGGTGCCTTTTACACGCTCTTTAGAATGCGAAAAAGTCTTATCGTAGGGATCGGGCGTTCAATCTCTGATGTCAAGAAAGCACGATCAGGAGTAGAAACTGAAACGATCAGAACCGATAAAGACCTGCCTTTCCCCTCTATCATCATCGTCATCATCGCCATGATTATCCCCATGGTCTTTCTCTACAATATATTCACTCGGAGCATAGGGTCTTCTCTTGTCGCCGCTCTGGTGATGATTATCATGGGCCTCCTCTTTGCTGCTGTGGCTGGCTACCTGGTGGGGATCATCGGCTCCTCCTCCAATCCTATATCAGGCCTCACTTTAACCACGTTGCTTATCGCAGCCTTGATGATGGTGCTCATGGGGCAAAGAGGAAACGAGGGAATTGCCGCTGTGTTGGGAGTGGCAGCAGTCGTCTGCTGTGTGGCTGGCGTGGCTGGTGATATGATCCAAGACTGGAAAGTCGGACATATTCTCGGTGGAACGCCCTGGCGAATGCAAATAGGGGGATTAGTCGGAGTCATTGCGGCAGCCTTAACCTTGACTTTCTCGCTTCAGCTCTTGCATGACAATATCGGGATCGGAAGCGAAGCCCTTCCTGCGCCTCAGGCTGGACTCATGGCCACCATGGCTAAAGGAATTGTCGGGGGAGAAATGGCCTGGCCTCTTGTTGTCGCAGGAATGCTCCTCGCTGTGGTGCTTATCCTTATTGGCTCTCCATCTCCAATGCTTATTGCCGTGGGAATGTACCTTCCCTTTCGAGCCACGGCCTGTATTTTCTTCGGAGGGGTGATAAAATATTTTCTCGACAGGAGCGTAGCCAAGAAAAAACCAACAGCCAAAGGAAAAGAAACCGTAGAAAATATCGGACTTCTCCTGGCTTCAGGATTGATTGCCGGACAGGCTCTCATGGGAATCATCACTGCCGCTGTCAAAGGCACGCAACTCAGGCTACCTGAAGTCTGGAACAGCCCCTGGCTAGGCTTGGTAATCTTCTTCATCCTTGGTTTCATCCTGATCTACTTCCCCTATAAAAAGATGGTGAGTTCAGGAGAAATTGGAGCCCCGACTGAAGGAGAAGACCGCTGAGCTAGTCCTGAAAGCGATTAATAAAATAGACCGTGAAATCCAAAGGTGACCTGAAAACAGAAATTAACCTTCTGGATCTCATTCCCGAAAAAAACATAGAATGGGAAAAAACTGAAGAGAAATTGATCGTTCTTCTCAAACCTAAATTTAAAAATCCATTCCTGGCAAAACACCTTCTCCCTCGTTTAAAAAACCCTTATTACAGGATTAAACTCGACGGAGTGGGCAGTTTTATCTGGGAGCTTTGTGACGGTCATTCAACTGTCAAAGAATTGGGGAGAAGGCTGAAAGACAAATTCAAAGATAAGGTGGAGCCTCTTTATGATCGCTTGGGCCTTTTTCTCCAGAATTTAGAAAAAAATAATTTTATCTACTATAAAAACTTCCATCGTTAGATTTCTTGTCTTCTTAGAAAGGCTCCTCAAATCCCCATCTGAGTGAGCCTAAACCCGGCGTTGAATTCAAGGGGGAATTCTTTTAAAATGGATAAGTAGAGAGAAGAAGAATGCCTGTCTTGCAGATTGTGGTTTACGGTGATCCAGTTCTAACTCGAAAGGCTGAGCCCATAAAAAATATAAATGAGGAGATCGTCGAGCTCGCTCAAAACATGGTCAAGACCATGCATTCTGTTCCTGGGATAGGCCTGTCTGCTCCTCAAGTGAAGACCAGTAAAAGACTGATAACTGTGGACCTCTCGGTTGGAGAAAAAAGTGAAGACTTGATCATCTTAGTTAATCCTGAATTTGTGTCACAAGAAGGGATAGTGACCTCTGAAGAAGGCTGTCTTTCTGTCCCCGGCATCCAGGAAAAAGTAACTAGGTCGGCTAAAGTTGTGGTTAAGGGGATTGATCTGGAAGGCAAGGAAAAGGTTATAGAAGCCGAGGATTTGTTAGCTAGGGTTCTAAGTCATGAGATTGATCACCTCAACGGAAAACTATTCATCGATCACCTCTCTCCTCTCAAAAGAAGCCTAATCAAGAAAAAACTAAAAAGGCAGCTTGAAGAAAAGAAATCTTAATGAAAGTTGTTTTCTTCGGAAGCCCTGCATCTGCTCTCCCGACTTTTAAAAAGCTCCTAGCAGCAGGCCACCGGATTAAACTTGTTATCGCCCAGCCTGATAAGCCTCGAGGGCGAGGGAAAAAACTCGTCCTATCTCCAGTCAAGTCATTAGCTCAAGAGTTGAACCTTCCCTGCTTTCAGCCTCCTAAAATCAGAAAAGACCCCCTAGCTTTCCAAAAAATAAAAAATATCAGGCCTGATCTTATTGTCGTGGTGGCTTATGGTCAGATTATCCCTGATTCTATCATCTATCTTCCACAATACAATTCGGTCAACTTGCACTTCTCCCTTCTTCCTAAATACAGAGGAGCGTCCCCAGTTCAATGGGCTCTATTAAACGGCGAAGAAAGAACAGGCATCACTATCTTCCAACTCAACGAAAAGATGGATGAGGGAGACATCCTTTCTCAAGAAGAAGTCAAGATTTTTCCTAGAGAAAGAGCCTTTGAGCTTGAAGACCGGCTGGCTGAAATGGGAGCAGAGTTACTGGTAAGGACAATATCTCAAATCGATAAAATCGTGCCTCTAAAGCAAAATCACGCCCAAGCAACTTACGCTCCTAAGTTGAAGAAAGAGGATGGCAGAATCGATTGGACAAAAGATGCCCTCTTTATTGATCGGCAGGTCAGAGCTTTCAATCCTTGGCCATCGACTTTTGCTTTTTTCTACGAAAAGAGAATAAAAATTCATGAAGGGAAAGACAAAGGGAAGCTCCCTTGCCTCTCATCGCCTGGCAAAATCTTGGCTGTGAGCAAAGAAGGCATCGAAATCTGCTGCGGTGGAACAACCTCTTATCTCATTCAAAAAATTCAGCCGGAGAATAAAAAAGAAATGCATGCCTATGCTTTTTCACACGGAGCCGCAATAAAAATTGGAGATACCTTTACCTAGGCGTGGCAGAGAGCTTATAAGTTTTGCTTCTTTTTTTTTATCTCCAATGAGCTCAAAATTGCTAGGAAATGAATTTGAGTTATCGAGTTCATAGGGATGATCATAATTTCAATCGTCGAAAGGGGGTTAGCGAAGAAAGACGCCAGGGTTATTCTTCCAGGATATAATAAAACGGATTGACTTCCTTGTTATTAACTCGAATTTCATAATGGACATGGGGACCTAGAGCTTTCCCTGTCCTTCCTACCAAACCGATGATATCGCCTCTTTTTACTTTCTGGCCAGGTGTGACTAAAAATTTGCTCAAATGACAATAAACAGTCTGATAGCCGAATCTATGACTCAAAATGATCGTCCTTCCTCCTATCTTCTCTCTTTTGGTGGTCACGACGATACCATCTGCAGTAGCTGCAATAGGATTTCCTGTCTGAGTGGCAATATCTATTCCATAATGAAAGGTTCGTTTTCCAGTAAAGGGGTCATCCCTCCAGCCAAAAGCAGAAGCCAAGTACCCTCTCGCTGGCGCGATAGAAGGAGTAAAAGCCAGCCTGGTGGATTGAGCATCAAAAAATTTTGTTAGGGTGCTCAGGTTCTTTTCAATTCCCTCTGCGTTCTTGCTTATATTATTGATATTATTGAATGTTATATCCTGGGAGGTATTTGCGGCTGGTGTTTCTGATATACCATCACTCCCGTCTCCGATCCCAATTTCTTTCAAGGCTTCTGGCGATTTCAGCCCTGCCATCACGTTCAACTTTTGAGCGTAATTCTTAAAATGGTCAACGCTGTCCCTTAGTTTATTGAAGGATACTTTGTATTCGGCAATCATCTGTTTCTGCCTTATATTCTCGTTGACAAGGTTTTTGTATTTCAGCCTTATCCCAGCTACCGAAAAATAATCAATCAGGAAAACGACTAGAACAAGAAAGAGAGTGCCGCAGATTCCGATTAGAATCTTTATTGTTTTTTCGGAAAGAGTGATGGTCCTAGAGCTTGCCCTGGAATGAGGGATGATGATTAAGGAGAAGAACCTTTTAGCCATTTTTCCTAATCTATTCTAATTAAGTTAATCTTGATTATATTAATAAAGTTATCATTGTCAAGGGGTTTATCAAGTTTTTTATATTATTTAGAAAGGCGTTTTTCAATCCATTGGATGATATCCTGTGTTGAAGATCCAGGTAAAAAAATCTCAGCTATCCCGATTTTCTTCATCTTGGGGATATCTTTATCTGGAATGATTCCTCCGGCCAGAACGAGAATATCCTCGGCTTCCTTTTCCATCAGGAGATTCATAATCTTCGGAAAAAGAACATTATGAGCGCCTGAGAGGATACTCAAACCGATAACATCGACATCTTCTTGGATAGCAGCATTGACGATTTCTTCTGGTGTGCGCCGCAATCCTGTGTAAATGACTTCCATTCCGGCATCTCTCAAGGCACGACATATCACTTTCGCCCCTCGATCATGACCATCCAGACCCGGCTTGGCGATCAAAACTCTAATTTTTTTCTCTGCCATGAAATCCTCCTCATAAAACAGAGAGGCGCCTTTAATAGGTTATCGGCTCTTGGTATTCTCCATAAATCTCTTTCAGGGAATCAATGATTTCTCCCAAAGTCGCATAGACTTTGACACAGGCTAGTATATAAGGCATTAAATTTTGTTCATCCTCAGCTGCCTTCTTCAAGTCCTTTAAGCTTGTCTTTGCTCGGGAGTTATTCCTTGTCTGTCTCACTTGCTTTAACCGCGCCAGCTGCTGTCTGGGGACTGCTTCATCTATGTGCAAAATGGGAATAGGCTCATGGTCCATTTGAAAGGCATTGACTCCTACAATTATTTTTGCTTTTTTTTCAACGGCCTTTTGATAAGCGTAAGCGCTATCAGCAATCTCTTTCTGAGGAAATCCGAGTTCGATGGCTTTGAGCATTCCTCCCATCTCGTCGATCTTTCTGAAATATTCTTTGGTTTCTTCTACCATTTCTTGGGTTAACTTTTCCACGAAATAGGAGCCAGCTAAAGGGTCAATCGTATTCGCCACTCCGCTCTCATGCGCAATGATCTGCTGAGTCCGCAAGGCTATTGTAACGGCTTCCTCAGAAGGTAAAGCATAAGTTTCGTCGAGAGAATTGGTGTGGAGAGATTGGGTGCCACCCATCACAGCTGCCAACGCTTGGAGAGCAACCCTGATCACATTATTGTAGGGCTGTTGGGCCATCAAAGAAACTCCTGAAGTTTGAGTGTGGAATCTAAGCCACAAAGATCTTGGATTTTTTGCTTTAAATCTTTCTCTCATGACTTCAGCCCAGATCTTTCTGGCTGCCCTGAACTTAGCCACCTCTTCGAAAAAATCATTATGGGCATTGAAAAAGAATGAGAGTCGGGGAGCAAACTCATCAACATCGAGTCCCCTTTCTAGGGTCCATTCAACATACTCAATACCATCCCGAAGGGTGAAAGCCAACTCCTGGAGGGCAGTGGATCCAGCTTCCCTGATGTGATAGCCAGAGATAGAAATCGTGTTCCATCTCGGAACCTCTTTGGCTCCGTATTCAAAGGTGTCGACGATCAATTTCATGGAATGTTGGGGAGGAAAGATGAATGTCTTCTGGGCGATGTATTCCTTGAGGATATCGTTCTGGATAGTCCCGGATATGACCTTTGGCGAAATTCCTTGCTTTTCAGCCACGGCAATGTACATGGCCCACAACACTGCGGCCGGCGGGTTGATGGTCATCGAAGTGGTTATCTTATCCAGAGGGATACCATTAAAGAGAATCTCCATGTCAGCCAAAGAATCTATAGCCACTCCACACTTCCCGATCTCCCCTTGTGCCAATGGGTGGTCAGAATCTATCCCCATCAGGGTCGGCAAATGAAACGCTACGCTTAATCCGGTTTGTCCATGGGAGAGAAGATACTTATATCTCTGGTTGGTGTCTTCTGCTGTCCCGAATCCAGAGAATTGACGCATGGTCCACAATTGAGCTCGATACATGGTGGGATGAATTCCCCGCGTGTAGGGATATTCGCCGGGAAAACCTAATTCCCTCTGATAATCGAATCCATCTAGATCGAGCAGAGTATAGAGTTCCTTAATTTCTTTTCCGGAAATCGTGGTGAATTCTTTCTTCTCAGGAGATGATTTTCTTAAAGAATTCGAATATCGTTTATTTTTCCAATGCTGATATCCAGACTCTAGGTCTTTCTTGGGATCTTCATCCTTCTTCAACTGGGCATTCCTCCTTTCAAAGATAAGAAGGCACGAGAGCTTTATTCAGAACGAACTTTTTAAAAGAATTAAGTCAATTCCTCGGAAGTACTATTCTTCGGTGACTTTAAAAACGAGGTCGTTTTGCCGGACTGGGCTTTCGACCTTAATTCCCACCGGCTCTCCTGGTTTGGCAGAATCGACAGGCTGATGTTCTACCTGTATCGACTCAACCTTTTGATAAAAATCAGTCGTATGTCCCTTAATGTGGATTGTATCTCCGACATTGAGTTCACCTTTATCCAGCTCTAAAACTCCCACATTTATTTTGGAAAAATAATGGGTAATTCTGCCAATCTCCTCTTCCATCAAGTCCTCCTATTTGAGCACTTTTTCAAAAAATATCAAAAAAAAAATAAATTCGCAAGGACTTTTAGGAGCAAAGAACCGAGCCTCCATTCACATTCAAGACCTCTCCTGTGATATGGCGGGCTAGGTCAGAAGCCAAGAACAAAATGGCTCCGGCAATATCCTCGGGAGGAGGTATTCTTTTCAAAGGAATGGAATCTTGAACTCTTTTCCGAAAATTCGGATCACTGAAAACTTCGGCACACATATCCGTATCCACCCAACCAGGAGCTACAGAATTCACCCGGATATTATAAGGTGCTAACTCCACGGCCAAAGATTTGCTCAAAGACACTACGGCTCCTTTGCTGGCCGCATAATGCGAGTGATAAGCTTCTCCTCTTATAGCTGCGGTAGAGGAAACATTGATGATGGAGCCCCGCATTTTTGCCTTCATACCAGGAACCACTGCATTACAGGCGTAAAAAATGCTGCTCAGATTTATCCTCATCGTCTCCTCCCAGACTTTTTCAGACATATCCCCCATCTCTCCGTAGGTCCATATTCCTGCATTATTAACCAAGATATCTATTCGCTTCCACTTCTTCATTATTTCCTCTATCATCAAGTTAACGTCTTTCCGGCTGGAAACATCTGCCCTTACGATCAAGCACTCTCTTTCCATCTTTTCAATCTCTTTTTTAACCCTTTCGGCGGCGCTTTTTTGATTGAGATAATTCAGGGCCACATCGCTCCCAGCTTTGGCAAACAAAACAGCTGTAGCGCGTCCAATTCCTCTAGAGCCTCCAGTAATAAGGGCTTTCCTTCTCTTTAAACTGATCATCTCTTCTTCCCCCATCGGTATTTTCAGTATTGAAGGGATAAATCTTCCATTTCATCAAACTGAAGATAACGGTAGATCTCGCTGGCTTTGGGCAATATTCTTTCCTTGAATACCGAGAAATATTTTTCAGGTTCAGGAAGTTTTCCTGACAGAGCAGCCACGGCGGCCAGCTCTGCCGAGCCCAGATAAACACGAGCTCCGTCTCCCATCCTGTTGTCAAAGTTTCGAGTCGAGGTTGAGATTAGGGTAGCCTTGGGTCTAACCCTGGCCTGGTTCCCCATACAAAGAGAGCAACCAGGGATCTCTGTCCTCGCTCCGACGTTTGAGTATATTGTGTAGTAGCCCTCCCGAATCAACTGGGCTCTATCCATTTTTGTCGGAGGAGTCAACCATACCCTTGTATTCAGGTAGCCTGCTCCTTCGAATATTCTTCCCACCGCTCTGAAATGACCGATGTTCGTCATGCAGGACCCGATGAATATTTCATTAATCTTGTCTCCAGCAACCTCGGAAAGGGTTTTCACATCGTCAGGGTCATTGGGACAAGCTACAATCGGTTCTCGGATATCTTCAAGGTTAATTTTTAGCACGGCGGCATATTCTGCGCTCTCGTCTCTTTTAAGAAGCATCGGATTATCCAACCATTCCTTACAGACTCTTATCCTGCGGCCGAGAGCGTCGGCATCTTGGTAGCCATCTTCGATCATCTTTTCCATCAAAGCGATATTGCTTTTGATATAAGCAGCAACACTTTCCTCACTGAGAGCGATTGTCCCCCCCGCAGCAGACCTCTCAGCCGTAGCGTTGGTGAGCTCAAAGGCCTGTTCGACGGTCAACTCGGGCAATCCTTCCATTTCGATTATCCGGCCGTTAAAAATGTTCTTTTTTCCTTCTTTAGCGACGGTAAGCATTCCCTCCTTGATAGCAAAATAAGGAATAGAATTCACCACATCCCTAAGGGTGATGCCGGGATTTAGCTTTCCCTTGAATTGCACTAGGACTGACCCGGGCATATCCAAGGGCATGAATCCTAACGTACCTGCAAAGGCCACCAGACCTGAGCCGGCAGGAAAACTGAGTCCGACCGGAAAACGCGTATGAGAATCCCCTGCGGTTCCCATGGTATCCGGTACCAGTAAACGATTTAGCCAAGAATGAATAATACCGTCACCTGGTTTGAGCGCAACGCCTTTGCGTTCCTCGATGAACTGGGAAAGAAAATCATGCATTTTCACATCAGAAAGCTTTGGGTAAGCAGCAGTATGACAGAAAGACTGCATGAATAAATCAGCCTGAAACTCCAGGCAGGCAAGCTCTTTCAGCTCATCTGCGGTCATTGTCCCTGTTGTATCTTGGGAACCAACAGTCGTCATCTTTGGCTCGCAGGCTGAGGCGGGAAGTATTCCCTCCACCTCGCATGCTTTTCCGACGATTTTCTGGGCCAAGGAAAATCCCTGCCCTTTCTTGGGCGAAGGATTCTTAAAAGTTGTGAAGAAATCAGCCTCTGGCAGGCCGAGCTCTTGGCGGGCCTTAGCCGTCAACGAGCGGCCAATGATTAAGAAAAGACGTCCTCCTGCCCTGTATTCATCTTTGAGAGCCGGGGGTTGGAATTGGAAAGTCGCCAGCGTTTCACCAGATTCACTGCTGATCGTACCGGATTGCGTTTCGATGGTGATCAGGTCACCGTTTTTCATCTTCCCCACACCGCACATTAATGGCAATCCTCCTGAATCCTCAACAGTATTAAAGAAAATCGGAGCGATCAAACCCCCGATGACTATTCCTCCTTTTCTTTTGTTTGGCACATATGGAATATCCTCGCCAATGTGCCACATTAACGAGTTGGTCGCAGACTTCCTGGAAGAACCTGTGCCCACGACATCGCCGACGAAGACAACCCGATGTCCTTGATCACGGAACTTCTTGATGGTATCAATCCCGCCAGGAAATCTTGCCTCTCCCAAAGAAAGCGAATGAAGGGGAATATCTGATCGACTCCAAGCATACTTGGCAGGAGAGAGGTCGTCTGTGTTGATCTCTCCGTCCACTTTAAAGACTTTGAGGGTAACACTCTCTGGAAACTCAGACCTTGATAGGAACCACTCTCCATTGGCCCACGATTCAAGAACCTCTTTAGCAAATTTGTTCTTCTTGGATAGCTCCACAACCTTGTCAAAGGCACTGTAGACAAGGATAATTTTCTTCAAGGCTGCTGCGGCTTCAGTGGCTAGACTTTTATCCTCTAAAAATGAGATTAAAGGCTCGATATTATAACCACCAATCATAGTGCCAAGCAGAAAGACCGCTTCTTTTTTCGAAATAACAAGAGAAGAAGTTTCGCCTTCAGCGACCTTAGTCAACCATTCGGCTTTGACTTTGGCCGCAGGATCAACTCCAGGTGCTACTCGGTTCTTCAACAGGTTTAAAAGGAGCTCTTCTTTTCCTTTGGGCGGCTTTTCCAAGAATTTACAGACTTCCTCAACCTCCTTGGGTCTCAAGGGGAGAGGCGGAATTCCTCCCTGTTCTCTTTCAGCCTCATGTTTAAAATATAGATCCAGCATAACTGTTACTCCGTTATCATTTTGTATTAAGGATTATGGGATCTCCAAGTCGAGAAAACAAGGACCTAATATATAATAGAAAAACAAAAAGTTCAAACATAATCGTGTGTTCAGTTTGTCCGGTTTACTTAGCTTTTAGCGTTCATACAATTCATTTTATTTTCAAGCGTAAATCTTTTGATATGAATCAGATAATCGTTATTTGAGCCTGGCTACATAATCAAGAAACACGCTAAAACGAGATCAACTAGATTTGAGTTGATTTTCCTCAAGAAAAATTATAATATGCTCTTTCCATCCTACCTAGAAGGGAGAATTCATCATGGATCAAGCCGCTATCGAGAAAGCCAAAGAATACTTTGGTCAGATTGTTGAGGAACAATTGAATCGGGTAGAGGAATTGAAAAAGGCTCACGATTGGATAGATTACACTCAAGTCAAGCCGATTATTATCGGTATTATTGGAGGCGATGGAATCGGCCCCTATATCGCAAAAGAGGCCCGGCGAGTTTTAGAGTTCATGCTCCAGGAGGAGTTGAAAATCGGAAAAGTCGAATTTCGCAATATTGAAGGATTGACCATCGAGAACCGGGCCGAACAGAATAAATCCATTCCTGAGGAAATCTTGGAAGAAATCAAGAAATGTCACGTTATCCTCAAGGGTCCAACCACCACGCCTAGAAGAGGAGACCCCTGGCCGAATATTGAAAGCTGCAATGTTTCCATGCGGCGCTATTTGGACCTTTTTGCAAATGTCAGACCTGTAAAAGTTCCTAAAGAGGGAATAGACTGGATGTTTTTCCGAGAGAACACCGAAGGCGCCTATATCATGGGCAGCAAAGGCATCAACGTGACCGACGACTTAGCTATTGATTTTAAAGTGATCACAAATCAAGGAGCTGAAAGAATCATCCGCCTTGCCTTTGAGTATGCGAAAAAAAACAATATCAACAAGGTCACTATAGTCACTAAAGCCAACGTAGTGAAAACTTCTGACGGAAAATTCTTGGATATAGGCTACAAAATTGCCAAAGAATACCCTGAGATCGAAGTCGACGACTGGTACATCGACATCATGACTGCCAAGCTCGTGGATCCCAAACGAAGAACCCAGTTTAAAGTTATGGTTCTCCCTAACCTCTATGGAGACATCCTCACCGATGAAGCTGCTGAGTTCCAAGGTGGAGTAGGAACTGCCGGAAGCGCCAACATCGGAAAGCGCTATAGTATGTTTGAAGCTATTCATGGTTCAGCGCCCCGAATGGTTCGTGAAGGCCGGGCCAAGTATGCTGATCCGGCCAGCATGATTCGAGCTGCGGCCATGCTGGTCAATCACATTGGCTACGCAGAAAGAGCCAAAAACCTGGAGATGGCCCTGGATGTCTGTGGGAATTACGAAAAGAAACTGGTTATCACTGGCCGAGATACAGGTTCGACTGGAGAAGATTATGCTAGCTACCTGATGGAGACTATACAGGATCCGAATTTGAAGGAAAAGTGGGAAAATTACACCAAGGTTTGAAGTTAAAAGAATAGTCTTTAAAGATTTTAAAAAGAGATTTTTTTTGACACATTTTTTAAAGAATCGGCTAAAAAAATATTAGCTTAAAATAAAGTCAATCTAACAGGAGGTATAAATATGAGGAAAAAGATAACTGTTATCGGAGCTGGCCACGTGGGAGAAATCACGGCTTTTAAGATCGCGGAGAAAGAACTAGGTGATGTCGTCTTGTTGGATGTCGTCGAAGATATGCCCATCGGAAAAGGACTGGATATGCGCGAAGGTGGACCGGTTGGCCAATACGACTCGGCAATTATGGGAACAAATTCCTATGAAGACACAGCCAATTCAGATATCGTGGTCATCACGGCTGGGAAGCCCAGAACGCCAGGAATGAGCCGGGATGAGCTCCTGGATGCTAACGTTCAAATTGTCAAACCTGTAACCGAAGAAGTCGTCAAACACTCCCCTAACGCGATGCTTCTGGTCGTGACTAATCCACTGGATGCCATGGCTTACTTGGCTTACAAAGTCAGTGGCTTTCCTAAAAACAGAGTCTTCGGAATGGCTGGGATTCTGGACACAACCCGCTTTAGAGCTTTCATTTCCATGGAGCTCAATGTTTCTGTGGAAAACATCCAAGCCTTGGTTCTGGGAGGACATGGAGACACAATGGTTCCTATTGCCAGATACACTACTGTCGCCGGAATCCCTCTCACTCATTTTCTTGGCCAAGACAAGATTGATGCAATTGTGGAAAGAACAAGGAAAGGCGGTGGAGAAATCGTCAAATACCTGAAAACCGGAAGCGCCTACTATGCTCCTTCCCTGGCAGTCGCCGAGATGGTCGAATCTATCGTAAAAGACAAGAAAAAAATCCTCCCTTGCGCAGCCTATCTTGAAGGAGAATACGGAATCAAAGACCTTTATTTTGGAGTCCCTATAAAATTAGGTGCCGGCGGAGTCGAAGAGATCATAGAAATAGACCTCACTGATGAAGAGAAGGAGATGCTGAAGAGCTCTGAGACTGCAGTTCGCACTGTCGTAGATCTGATAAAACTATAGGAAAAAATGGCGGAACACCACATTGAAACACCTGTCACAGATGAGGTGATAGAAAAACTCAAGGCAGGAGATAGAGTTTTTATCACGGGATTCCTCTACACAGGTAGAGATTCTGCCCATAAAAAGCTAATCGAACTTGTTCAAGAAGGCAAAGAACTTCCTATCGATGTCAAAGGACAATTCATCTACTATGTCGGCCCGACTCCAGCCCGACCTGGAAAACCCATCGGCTCAGCAGGGCCTACCACCAGCTACCGGATGGATTCCTTCGCTCCTACTCTTCATTCCTTGGGATTGAAAGGGACCATCGGAAAAGGTTCCAGGAATGAAGAGGTCAAAGAATCCCTAAAAGAACACAAAGCTGTTTATCTCGCTGCTGTAGGGGGAGCCGGAGCCTTGATTTCCAAAAGCATTGAAGGAGCTGAAGTGATCGCCTATCCAGAATTAGGACCAGAAGCGATCAGAAAAGTCAAAGTGAAAGATTTTCCCTGCATTGTTATCAACGATATGTACGGAGGCGACCTGTACGAGGAAGGCAAGAAAAAGTACAGCCGAGGCTGAGAAACAAAGAGTTCAAATAAGAAAGATTCATAATCTTCTTGCTTCCAAAAAATTTTAGAATTTGAGGGAAAAATTCCCACTTGCAAGCAAAACGATTTTTCTAGGATAAGAATTTAGACTACATCTGTAAAGGAAGAAGCCATGAAAATTCATGAGTACCAAGCCAAGCAAATCCTCAGTCAATATGGTGTGCAAATTCCCAGGGGTGAAGTTGCTGACGAACCTTCCAAAGCCAGAGAGATCGCAGAGAAAATCGGCTCAAAGGTCGTTCTTAAAGCCCAAGTGCACGCCGGTGGCCGGGGCAAAGGAGGTGGAATCAAGCTCGTCAGCAGCCCCCAAGAGGCAGAAAAAATCGCTGAGGGAATGATCGGCATGACCTTGATCACTCATCAGACCGGACCAGAAGGAAAGCTGGTCAAGAGGATTCTAGTCGAAGAAGCTCTAGATATTGACCAAGAGCTTTACATCGGGATTGTCATTGATAGAGCCCGGGAAGCCCCAGTAGTCATGGCTTCCTCTGAAGGTGGAGTGGAAATCGAAAAAGTTGCGGCTGAAACTCCAGAACTCATCTTTAAAGAATACGTAGACCCAGCCACAGGATTTATAGCCTTCCAAGCCCGGAAACTAGCCTTTAAACTCGGCCTCGAAGGTGAGACCTTGAAACAGGCGGTGAAATTCATCTTAGGTCTTTATAAAGTCTTTGAAGCGACTGATGCCTCTCTAGCTGAGATCAATCCCCTGCTCATCACCAAACAGGGAAATGTACTCGCCCTGGATGCCAAGATGAATTTTGACGACAATGCTCTCCGCCGTCATCCTGATATCATGAAGATGAGGGACTTGGACGAAGAAGAACCTTTAGAAGTCGAAGCTTCAAAGTACGACCTCAATTACATCAAACTGGATGGAAACGTAGGCTGCATGGTCAACGGAGCCGGATTAGCCATGGCCACCATGGACATTATTATGCATACAGGGGGAATGCCTGCCAATTTCCTGGACGTGGGCGGAGGAGTCTCTGAAGAAGCGGTCAAGAACGCCTTTAAGATCCTGGTCTCTGATAAGGATGTTAAAGCTGCCCTGATCAATATTTTTGGCGGGATTGTTCGCTGTGACTTAGTGGCCAAGGGCATTATCCAAGCAGCCAAAGAAATCGGTCTCAAGGTGCCGATGGTTGTCAGGCTTGAAGGGACAAATGTTGAGCAGGGAAAAAAGATTCTCGAAGAATCGGGCTTGGCTTTCTACCCTGCCTCAAGCATGAAAGAAGCGGCTGAGAAGGTTGTTCCGCTGGCCAAGCCATAAGGAAGGGGATCATGAGTATACTCATCGATGAAAAAACGCGGGTCGTGGTTCAAGGAATCACAGGCGGAGAAGGAACTTTCCATACTCAAAGAATGCAAGAATACAGAACCAAAGTTGTAGCTGGAGTCACACCCGGTAAGGGTGGACAAATCCATCTTGGCGTTCCTGTTTATAACACTGCAGCCGAAGCCGTTGAAAAAGAAGGAGCCAATGCCTCAGCCATTTTCGTTCCTGCTTTTTTTGCTGGGGATGCAGTCATGGAAGCTGCCGATGCCGGGATTAAACTCGTGGTCTGTATAACAGAAGGCATCCCTACTTTTGACATGATAAAAGTCAAACAATTTCTCCGCCAAAAGGATTGCCGCCTCATCGGTCCCAATACTCCCGGCATCATCTCCCCGGGAAAGTGCAAAATCGGGATCATGCCCGGCCATATCCATACTCCTGGTTCGATCGGAATCATCTCCCGTTCTGGCACTTTGACTTATGAGGCAGTTGACCAAGTCTCGCAGCAGGGCTATGGTCAATCTACAGCCATAGGTATCGGAGGAGATCCGGTTATTGGATTGAATTTTGTCGACCTTCTCCAGTATTTCAAAGAAGACAAAGATACGGAAGCGGTGATACTCATCGGCGAAATCGGAGGCACCTCTGAAGAGGAAGCGGCTGAATACATCCAGAAAGAATTCAACAAACCTGTGGTGAGCTTCATTGCTGGCCAGACTGCCCCTCCAGGAAGAAGAATGGGGCATGCAGGAGCCATCATCGCTGGCGGAAAGGGCACGGCCAAAGAAAAAATGAAAGCCCTTGAGGAAGCAGGAGTGTCTGTGGCCAAGAGTCCGGCTGAAATCGGCCAAAACGTTAAAGAGGCTTTGAGTAAATAGTAGACTGATCAGCCTCGCCGTGGGATAATTCATAAAGGATGAAGAAAAAACTAAAGGTCGACTTGCATACTCATACAGCTGAAGATCCCATAGAAAACATCAAATACGATAGCTTCCAGCTTATCGAGAGAGCAAGCCAAGAAGGTTTCGATGTTCTAGCTATCACCAACCATAAGCTCGTCACCTATAATGAAGACTTGGCTGAATATGCGGAGAAAAAAGGCATCCTGCTCATTCCGGGGATAGAAGCCACTTTCTCTGATAAAGAAGTCCTTATCCTTAATCCCGATTTTAAAAAGAATCCTTTAAGGAGTTCATTAGAAGATCTTGAGAAAATAAAAAAAAACCATAGCTTGATCATTGCTCCTCATCCTTTCTTCCCCAACAAAAAATCATTGAAATCAGATCTCTACCCCTATCTTTTCTTTTTTGATGCCCTCGAATTCTCGCACTTTTATAATCGGCTTATTGATTTTAATAAAAAGGCTGTGCAAACGGCTAATCAGTACAATAAGCCTTTGCTGGGAATGTCGGACTGCCATAACATTTGGCAGTTTGGAAAAACTTATACTCTAATTGAGGCTAAAAAAGAGATGTTCTCTGTTTTCCAGGCCATAAAGGAAGGGAAAATCGAGATCAGGACTGCTCCTGTTTCATTGGTAACCATGGCCAGAGTATCGCTAAACTTTTTCCTGGCTAAAAGATTAAAAACGTCATTCAGGTTTTGATGCGTTTCCTGAGAAAATTTCTTCTTAAGGAAACATGTACCAGATAAGGAGGATCATAATGAAAAAAGTCTTGAAGCTTTGTCTTTTCACTGCTCTTGTTTTATCGCTGAATCTTCATTTATCCTGGGGTGATCAACAAAAGCAGCCTCTTCAATACAGACAAGAGCCCGCTCCAGTCACCACCCACCAGGTCAAAGGTCATGTTTATGAAGCCAAAGGCGGTAGCGGAGCTAATTGTGGATTTTTTATCGGAGAAGAAGAAGTCTTGGTCATAGATGCCAAAATGAACGCAGAATCAGCTAAACAGATGATAGCCGAAATCAAAAAACTCACTCCTCATCCCCTGAAATATGTCATTATCACTCACAGCGATGGCGATCATGTCAATGGACTTGTCGGCTTCCCTGAAGGCATAACAGTCGTTGCTCACCATGAAGCCAGAAAAGACATGGACCAGGCTTTCCAGGAGCCAGATCAAAGAGCCTTTCTTCCCCAGCTGACTTTTTCTGAAAAACTAAAATTCTATTTAGGCAACAAAGTTGTCAAATTGTTCCACTTTGGCCCGGCCCACACAAGCGGGGATGTGGTCGTCTATTTTCCAGAAGAGAAAGTGGCTTTCCTCGGTGATCTCCTTTTTCTCGGGAGAGATCCCCTTGTTCACCGACACAAGAAGGGGTGCTCCTTTGGGCTGGTCAAGACATTAAAAAAGGTCTTAAAACTGGATGCCGAGACTTTCGTCCACGGTCATGGAAACCTCGCTAGTCGAAGCGACATCGAAGACCTTATCAAATCGCTCGAAGACAAGCAAGCTAAAATAAAGGCTCTCATCGAAGAAGAAAAATCTTTAGACGAAATCAAGCAAGCCTTCGGGGTGGAAGACCGTCCTGCTCAGCCGGGCAGGCGCCGCTGGCTCAGTCTTGTTGAGGTTATCTATCTCGAGCTCACCGAAAAAAAATAGCTCTTCATCTCTTAGTCTTTTCAAGCAAAAAGAGAAGGGATTTTCTAGATAAAATTAATTTTAGCAACGAACGAGGAACGATTTCACGGATTTAATTTTCTTTCTCTTTATCCTGTTTCTTTTCGGGCATCTTGAATTTTAAGAGGACTTCTATTTCCCGACCATCTCTCAAGAGGCCAAACTTTGTCTCATCATCCCAGGTAAGTTTGGCCAGATATACCCTAAGCTGATTAAGGTCTTGGAAGGCTTTTCCATCAACTGAAAGAACGACATCCCCCTTCTCAAAGTTAGCTCCTTTGGCAACTCCATCGATGGGTTTTCTCTCCACCACTAAATTATCCAAGCCTTTGAATTTCTTAAAACTCAGCCCCACGGAAGGAAAGGCCGGCCTCCCCTCTTCAGGAATTCCCCATACATAATCGGCCAGGCTTCTGGAAACTTCTATGCTTTCTTTCTCCTTAGGCACTGCCAGGCTGATGACTGTCTTAAAAGGAACTCGGCTTCTCTTATAGGCTCGGCGATTAATTCCTAGATTGTATAAAAGATGTCCTGAACCGGCCAGGACAATCATCTTTTTCTCTTTCACTGCCCGAACAGCGTTGAAAGCCATGACTTCATCCCAAGCTGATTGAGCCCTGTAAAGTCCTTCAAAAGCCATTTCCAGGCTCCTGCCTTTCATCTGGTGAGGAATCTCGGTGCTCTCAAAAATGGTCCGGATTAAGATCCTGTGTTCTTCATCTGTCAGATCTGGTTGAGGAACAAGTTTCTTTTCATCATCTGAAAGCCCATCCCAGCCTTTCATCCGAATCTTTTTGATGATATCTCGCGAAACATTAAGAGCATAGAGAGGAATTTTATTTTCTTTGGCAAATTCGAAGATTTTTTCGTAGAAGCCAAAATTGTAATTCCAGTTAATATACCATTCGATTTCAATGATAAACTCATCCTGGGTCAGAGTTCCCAGGCTCCATTTATTCAGAGGTTCCTGAGTTGACAAGGGGAGCATTTCTAGTCCGATGGAGAGGCTATTATCTTGTTCAAATAGCGCCTGGATGATTTTGAACTGAATATCATGCATAGGAAGGCTGTTGTGAGTTTCTCCAACATAAACAAAACGGCTGTTTTTCATATCTTTTATCATCTTTAAAAAGGAAACAGACTTCCCCTCTCGTTGTGAATAGACCTGGCCGGGAAAAATCTCCAGGACTTCCTCCCTGTAATCTCTCTCTCCTATCTGGAGAAGAAGAGACTTATCTTCCTTTTCTTCGCTGAAAAGAAAGCACAGAAATAAAATGGATAAGAAAATGAGGGAAAAGATTATACGCCTTGCCAATTTCATGTACACTCTCCTTCTGAGTTCTCTGATATGATATCCCCGAAATTTTGTCTATGTCAAATGGCTCAGTCTTTAGACTGTTATATCATCACTTGGCCTTCGCCCAGCTACTCATTAGGTCGCTATTATACAAGACGAAGAATCAAACTTGGTAGAAAACAACAAGTTTTATCAATGAATATATCTTCATCCCAAAAAAAACTAAGGCCTAGATCATGGAATTTACAATTCAGAGAGATAATTTTATACTGTTGACTCATTCTAGGTCGTAATTTCTATGAGAGAAAAAGATAGAACGAAAGCCATTAGAACCTTTGCTCTGGCTTCGTTTCTTAATGACCTGGGCTCTGACATCATCTACCCTGTTTGGCCTCTCTTTATCACGACAGTCTTGAAGGCGAACATGGCTGCCCTGGGCTTTCTGGATGGACTAGGTGATGCTCTTGTTTCGCTTTCCCAGGCAGCGTCTGGGTATTTATCTGACAGGATAAGAAAAAGGAAAGTATTCATCTGGTCAGGTTATCTTTTCGGCGCCCTCTCCCGGCTAGGGTATTCTCTCTCCATGATATGGCCTCATCTTATCCCTTTTCGGATCCTAGATCGGACCGGAAAAATAAGAAGCGCGCCCAGGGATGCCCTGGTTGCCGACCTGTCAACTGAGGAGAATCGAGGAAGAAATTTCGGCTTTATTAGAGCCATGGATAACTTGGGTGCAATTTTTGGCATCCTCATTTGCATTTTTTTCTTTAATTTACTGGGATACAGACTCTTGTTCGCCCTGGCCGCCCTCCCCTCGGTAGTGAGTGCTCTTCTTATTTTCTTTCTCATCAAGGAAAAAAGAATAAAGAAGATCAAAATCTACCAAGGAATCTCCTTTAAAGACCTGGATAGAAATTTCAGACTCTTCCTCCTCCTGAGCTCCTTCTACGCTATCGGGGCCTTTAGCTATTCTTTCTTGCTCATCTACGCTAAAGAATTTGGTTTTAGGCTCACCTTTGTTCCTGTTCTGTACTTAATCTTCACAGCAGCCGCGTCTCTTTTTTCTTATCCTTTCGGAAAACTCTCGGATAAAATCGGGAGGAAACCCGTGTTGATGCTCTCTTATATTTTCTGGGCAACTGTATGCCTTACCCTGATCTTGCGTCCTGATCGCTTGATGGTTATTTTAGTGTTCATCCTGTATGGGGCTCATAAGGGAGCTTTGGAGCCGGTTCAAAGAAGTTTCGTTTGTGAATTGGCTCCTCAAAAATTCAGGGCCAGCTGTTTGGGGGGATTCCAGATGATAACTGGTCTTTGCGCCTTGCCTGCCTCTTTCATGGCCGGGATCCTCTGGACAACTCTTGGTATATCTGCTCCCTTTTATCTTTCCCTTGCTCTGACAATGCTGGCAGGAGTTATGCTCACCTTCGTCAAGACGCCTTAAACTTTGCAATTGGACTGATTTTATATTATTTTTCTAAAGACGGAGCAAGAAAGCCGCGCTCAAAATCAATTATTCAGGTGATGACAGATTTTCAGGAATTTTGAAGCAAGAGCAAAAGATAGGAAAAAATGAGAGACAAAATTCTGCTCAAACTTGCCCACTGGCATTCTTCCCATCCGGGGCGGATGCTAATCATTGTCTTCATACTAACCATCCTCTTAGGCTGGCTGTTCGCGCATCTCAAACAGACCATGCGCTGGTCTGACCTTCTCCCGGCCAAGGATACTAGGACAGTAGAATTCAACAGAATCATCGAAGAATTTGTTTCTGCCACTTCTATTGTTGTTGTTGTGGAGGGAGAAGAAGACCGCATTAAATCATTTGCCGAGCAAGCTGTGCCCAAGATCCTTGCTGCGCGGGACCCCAAAGACAACCAGCTGTGTGCTCGACGGGTGGATTACAAGCAAGAAATCGACTTCCTGAAGAATCACGGATTCATGCTCATGAAAGCAGAAGATTTGGAAAACCTAAAAGATATTTTTAAAGATCCACATCTTCTTCCTCTCTTGACCAATATTAACAATAGCTTTGAGAAGGAATACATCCAGAGAGAGGAGTCTATTTCCACCAGAGAAAAAGAAGATAGTGCTGTTGGCTTTTTACACGGTCTTCTAGAATGGGTCGAGTCAATAAGAGAATACGCCTTGGAAACCTCGCTTTCTAAAGATTCTGCGAAAAAGGCCGTCGATAATCTCATCCTAGGTGAACCTTACTTTCTTTCTTACGATAGGTCAGTCCTTATTCTAAATATTATCCCTAACTTTACCATGATGGATGCAGCCAAACTTGTCTCCGGCACGGAAGCTATCCAAGACGTGGTCGATGAGATCCTAAAGGATTTTCCTGATGTCACGGCTGGGCTTACCGGTATGATTCCTTTGGGACATGATGAGATGGTCTATGCTGAGAAGAGCCTGGGGTACACGACACTCATTGCCATTATTGCCATTATCATCCTTCTCATTGTTTCTTTCAGGATGTGGGTCGCTCCTCTACTGGCTGTGATAAGCTTATTGGTGGGCGTCATTTGGGCCGGGGGTACAGTTTTTCTCCTTGTCAGACAACTCAACATCATGACCTCCATGTTTGTGGTCATTCTTTTAGGATTGGGAATTGATTTCTCCATTCATATTATATCCAGCTTCACCGAAGCAAGATCTTTAGGAAAGTCAATCGAGAAATCCATGGAAGAAGCCTTTCTCAAGAGTGGAAAAGGGATCTTGAGCGGAGCCCTGACTACAGCCTGTGCTTTTTTGACTCTAACCATAAGCAGCTCTAGAGGAATGAAAGAGATGGGACTTGTTACCGGTTCAGGGCTTTTATGCATACTGCTGGTTACTTTTTTACTTCTTCCTTCGTTACTGGTGATCAGGGAGAGACGCTTAGAAAAGAGAAGAAAAAAAGGAAAAGAAAAAGGGCTTTGGATAAGGACAGATATCTCGTTCAGGTTCTTGGGAAAGGCTACAGAATTCATGGGAAGACATTTTATCACCACTTTGATTGCCTCTCTGGTGGTCACTGTCCTTCTGATCTTTTTTGCCACTAGGATAACTTTTGACCAGAACTACATGAATATCGAACCTAAAGGTCTTACTTCTATCCTTCTTCAAGATACTGTCCTTGAAAAATTCGATTTAGGCATGGATTATGCCCTCATCTTAGCTAGCAGCCCAGATGAGAGTCGGAAGATTGCCAAGGCATCTAGAGAACTGGCCTCAGTGGCAATGACCGAGGATATCTCGTTCTACCTTCCTTCTGAGGAAGAACAGAAAAAACGACTGCCCCATATTATCGAGATTCGGGAAGCTATCTTGTCAGGATCCTCTGCGTCTTCCGTTAAAGCTGCGCATATTGACGATCTGCTAAAGGAACTCCAGCGCCTGGACATGAATATCAAGGAATTGCAGGACATGGCTTACCTAGGCGGGCAGGATAAAGTCGAGAAAAAATGCTCTGGAATCGTGGGCTCTCCAGAAGATCCTTCTTTGAAAAACCGGATTGAAGATTTGGTCCTCCTCCTCGAAAAGAATAAAAGTCAGGCGAGTAAGGGGCTGGAAAGATTTGAAAGGGATTATGTGCCCTACTTCAAGGAAACAGTCACCAATATGTCTTCTCCAGATAAAATTACCCTGGATATGCTCCCCCTGTCTGTGCTCGACCGCTATTCCAACCAAGAAAGAGAAACCTTCTTGGTAACCGTTTTTCCGGCTGGTAACATTTGGCAGGATGCAGAATATTTAAGACGATTCACAGAAGATTTGAAAAAGATCAGCGATAGAGCAACAGGATTTCCCCCGATCTTTCGAGCTCTCATTGAAATCATCGGCCGGGATGGACTGAATGCAGCCCTGCTAACCTTGCTCATTGTCTTTCTTCTCTTGACCCTTGACTACGCAAATCC
This sequence comes from Candidatus Aminicenantota bacterium, assembly GCA_011772495.1. Classification (GTDB taxonomy): domain Bacteria; phylum Acidobacteriota; class Aminicenantia; order Aminicenantales; family Aminicenantaceae; genus WVZL01. Next base: position 18,372 of record WVZL01000004.1, on the reverse strand, counting down.
TGGAAAAGCTCTCATGGCGATGATTCCTCTAGCTTTCGGCCTATTCTGGATGGTGGGATTGATGAAATTGGTAGGCATGCAGCTCACCGTGGTCAACGTGATGGGAATTCCTTTAATCATCGGAATAGGAATAGATGATGGAGTTCACATCATTCACCGCTGGCGGAGAGAGGGCCGGGGAAAATTAAGAATCATCTTTGCCAGCACGGGCAAAGCCATATTTCTCACTTCTCTCACCACCATGCTGGCCTTTGGTTCGTTGATTTTTTCAGTCTGGCGAGGTTTTGGACAGCTGGGAGGTGCTTTAGCCATAGGAGTCGGCACCTGCTTTCTCACCACAGTGATAATCCTGCCGGGCATTATCGGATTCTTAGAGAGGAAAAAGAAATCACGGCCTGAACATACTCAGCAGGAAAGAGATCCAGGTTCAGAAAGCTAAGAGGAAAACCATCAAGGTTTATGGATTTTGATTTCAGGAATCTATTCGAATAGACAACTCCAGCCAGAGTCTTTTCTTCTATTCCTCCTCTGGCTTTATCCTTCCTTCTTTAACAGACTCATTGATGATCTTCTGGTGGAGATGAGCTGGAACTTCTTCATAACGGGAGAACTCGATCAAGAAAGAGCCTCTTCCTCCAGTGATTGAAGTCAGAGTAGGCTCAAAGTCGAGCATCTCAGCCATCGGAACCTGGGCTTTTATGATTCGCAAATTGCCCTTCTGTTCCATTCCCTGCATTTTACCTCTTCTCCCGTTGATATTTCCCATGATATCTCCCATGTAGGCTTCGGGCGTATAGACTTCAACATTCATGATGGGCTCCAGGATAGTGGGTTTAGCTTCTTTCATCCCCTTCTTAAAAGCCATGGAAGCTGCGATCTTGAAGGCAATATCAGAGGAATCGACATCATGATAAGAGCCATCATAGAGAATAGCTTTGAAATCAACCGCCGGATAGCCAGCCATCACTCCCTTTTTTCGGGCTTCCTGGATTCCTTTTTCTATGGAAGGGATGTAGTTCTTGGGGATGGCTCCTCCGAATATCTTGTCCTCGAATTCAAAGTCCGTCCCCCTGGGGAGGGGCTCCATCTTTATCATGACATCCCCATACTGACCTCTTCCTCCTGTCTGCTTTTTATATTTTCCTTGAACGTCTGATTTTCCTCTTATAGTTTCCTTATAAGGAATTTTGGGTGGCTTGAGAACGACATCCACGTTGTATCTCTTCTTTAGGCGGTCTGTGATAATCTCCACATGGAGCTGGCCGTTCCCTGAAATGATCAATTCGTTTGTCTCAGGATCCCTCTCAATTCTGGCCGTGGGATCTTCCTCACTGATGCGGTGAGTGGCTTGAGATATCCTATCTTCATCAGCTCGGGTTTTGGGCTGGATGGCGAAAGAAATGGAAGGCTCTGGAAATCCAATGGATGGGAATTCTGTCGCAGTCCCCTTCCCACACAGCGAGTCCCCGGTAACGGTTTCCTTAAGCTTGGCTGTGGCGACGATGTCACCGCATTTTGCTTGACCGGCTGGAATCTGTTCCTTTCCTTGGAGAAAGAATAATCCTCCCAATTTCTCATCTATGTCTCTGGTGGTATTGGATACAGTACCATCCGGATTCACCTTTCCTGAAAAGACTCTCATCAAAGATATTCTTCCTGTATAAGGATCAGAAATAGTCTTAAAGACTAAGGAGGCAAAAGGCTCGTCCAGGGCAATCTTGACGCTTGCTTCTTTCCCGTCTATTTTTCCCATGATGTCTTCTCTCTCCAGAGGGGAAGGAAGATAATTTACCAGGCTGTCCAGGATGGGCTGTGTCCCTATATTGAGGGCAGCCGAAGATACTAAAATCGGAAAAAGCTGGCGGTTGAGAATGCTTTTTCTCAGGCCGTCTCTTAGCTCTTCTGGGGAAAGTTCACCTTTGTCGAAATATTTTTCCATCAGTGCCTCATCGTTTTCAGCGATCATCTCTGTCAGCTCTTCGAGGCGCTTTTCCGCCGCTTCTTTCATCTCAGAAGGGATTTCCTCCTCCTTGAATTTTCCACTCTCGTTCTTCTCAAAGACGTAAGCCTTCTTCTCTATCAAATCTACCACCCCAGAAAAATCTTTTTCTTTGCCTATGGGGAGTTGAACAGGGATAGCCAGTCGCCCAAAAAATTGGTGAATGGACTCTACAGCTCTGTTGAAATCAACATTCTCCCTGTCCAGCTTATTGATTATGAATATCCCGGGAAGGTTGAATTCCTTGAGCATTTCCCATACCTTCTCAGTCCCGACTTCCACACCTTCTACGGCATCGACAACAACTGCTCCTGCATCCACAGCCCTCAAAGAAGCCCTCGTATCCCAGAGAAAATTGCTGTATCCAGGGCTATCGATAAGGTTAATCTTGTGCTCCTTCCACTCTAAAAGACAAACAGCCGAATTGATAGAGATCTTTCTTTCTATCTCTTCTGGATCATAATCTGTCACGGTGTTTCCACTTTCGACTTTAGTCAATCTCGAGGTGGCTCCAGTGTTAAACAAAAAAGCAGCTGCCAAGGATGTTTTTCCAGATGAGCCATGACCGACCAGAGCAACGTTTCTTATGGCATCGGGAGCATAATCTTTCATCGTGTTCCTCCATGAAATAAGTCAATAGGTCTTGGAGTAGAAAATCGTGCCTCTTTAAAAAGAAAGCAAAGGATATGATACAATAAAAATTCCCTTCTGCTCAAGATAAAAAGTTTGTCGGGTTTATCGAGTTTGTCTAGTTTCTCTGTTCTAGGGCTGGGATCAGGGCTATACTTTCAATTTCTTCGTGGCTAGCTATCGATCATCAACCTGGCAAAACCTGTTCCCGCTCGCAAAAATGAGAATATCCCCTTCCTTTTATTCTTCCCCTAATAATGATTATTAGCTTATTTCTCTATGGCTTTCAAAAACTTTCGTAAGTCCTGGGGTAAAGGAGAATTAAGCTCTACTCTCTCTCCTGTCTCTGGGTGCAGGAAAGAAAGACCTGAAGCATGAAGAAAAAGGCGAGAACACCTTGGCTTTGATTTCCTCCGGCCGTATCGTGTATCCCCGACCACAGGATGACCAGAAGCTGCGAAGTGAACTCTTATCTGGTGTGTCCTTCCGGTGACAGGTCTTATCTTTAAAAGGCTGAAATCCTCTATCTCTTCTTGGACAAAATAATGGGTCTCAGCTGAGCGGGGCCTTTTGGTTTTGATCGATATCCGCTGCCCGTGTTTAACATGGCGGCCCAAGGCCCAATCAATGATTCCTTCTTTTTCAGGCATTTTTCCCCAGACAAGGCCCGAATAGACTTTTTCAACCTGCCTCTTCTTAAATTGCTCCTGCAGCTTTCTGTAAGCATCCTGTGTCCTGGCTATAACCATGACTCCTGAGGTTTCCTTATCGAGGCGGTGGACAATCCCTGGCCTCTCTTTGGGTCCTATTCCCTCTAACTGGGGAAAATGGAATAGCAGCGCATTGACCAGGGTTCCTCGCCTGTTACCTGGTCCAGGATGAACAACCATTCCTGAGGGTTTGTCGATGACTAAGAGATGCTTATCCTTGTAGATGATTTCTAAAGGCAAATCTTCCCCTTCGATCTTTGCTGGCTCCGTAATTTCAAGCTCGATCTCAATCCCCTCTCCCTCCTTGAGTCTATAGCTTGACTTCCGAATGATACGGTCGACTTTAACCTTTCCCTGGTCAATGGTTTTTTGAAGCTGAGAACGGCTCAACTCCTTGATTTTCTGGGACAGGAAGGTATCCAATCTTTGATCGGAGCCGGATGAGCCATTGACCAGGAATCTTCTCTTAGGCACTTTTTCTCTTTTTAAAAATAAAAAACAAGGCTAGTCCGCTGATCAGCCCTAAAACAGAAAAAAGCTGGGGAAGAGAAAGGCTGAGATAAGGAGAAGGGTTGAGGATGAGAAAGGCTTTATCAGGGTGATCTCCACGATAAAATTCAACAAAGTATCTTATCAAGGAATAGTTCATGATATAGAAGGAAAAAACTTGACCATCGAACTTTTTCTTCCTCAATATTAGGAATAGAACGAAGAAATTCAAGAAATTCAAGGCCGACTCATAGAGCTGTACAGGATGGAGAGGAATCCCTATAGGAAGACCTGTAAGGCCATGAGCGTATTCACTCTGAAAAGTAATTCCCCAGGGTAGGGAGCTTTCCCGTCCGAAACAACACCCAGCACTGAAGCATCCCAACCTTCCAAAGCCGTGCCCTAGAGCTAAAGCTGCGATTATGATATCTGCCACTTTCCAGGTTGGGATCTTGTGCTTCCGAAAATACAACAGCGCAAAGACTATGCCAAAAGTCAAACCTCCCTGGAAGACACCTCCTGAACGGGCCAAACTAAAAAGCTCTTTGGGATATTCCAGATAGTAAGAGATATTCCCGAAAAAGAGGATCAGCTTAGCACCTAGCAGTGAAATGATAATAGTGTAGAACGCGGCATCGATAACCTTTGAAGCATTCAGACCTTGTTTCTTGGCCTGGACATAAATGAACCATAATCCAAAAGCGACTCCCACGGCCATCATAAAACCGTAGGTGTGTATGGTTATCGGTCCTATTTTGAAGAGGATGGGGAACATTTTGGTCTCCCTTTAAGAAGGATAAAGATAAGGCAAAGCGCCCCTATAGTGATGGAGGCATCAGCAACATTGAAAGCAGGCCAGTGCCACTGCCTGATGTAAAAATCTGCAAAATCAACCACATAACCCTTAAAGACTCGATCCACTAAGTTTCCCAACGCTCCGCCCAAGATCAAGGAAAGGGATATCTTCATCGTCTTCTCTGTAGAGGGAGTCTTTAAAAAATAATAGATGACAAAGCCCAAAGCTGCCAGAGAAGCAATAGTGAGCAGAATAGAGACAAAGGGGCTTTCACTTCGCGAAAAGAAACCGAAGATGGCTCCTCGATTGTGGATATGAGTAAGATTGAAAAAACCTGGAATAACGGGAAGATTGGCGTAGGGACTTACAGTCTGGGAAATGATGATTTTTGTTAACTGATCAACGACCAGAACACTAAGAATGACTAAAAAGTAGATAAATTTCCATCTCATGCTTTGATCTCTTCAACGACTTGTTCACAGCGCTGACAGAATTGAGGATACGCCTGGCTTTTCCCGACATAGGTCGAAAAATTCCAGCATCTCAGACATTTCTCTCCCGGCGCCTTCAAGATTTCCACTTTTAATTCCTCTCCATCGCAAGCTTCAAGCTTTACAGAAGAAACAATGAAGAACGAAGCCAGCTCTTCCTCGTATTTTTTCAAGAGTTCTGTATGAGAAGCAGGAACCTTAAGCACGGCTTGGGCTTCTAAGGAATTCCCGATGAGCTTACTTTCTCGAGCAACTTCGAGCTTTTTCAGGACCTTTTCTCTTACCAGGATTAGTTCCTCCCACTCTCTAAAGAGTTCAGGCTCAAGCCATTTTTCTTTAAATTCTGGGAATGTCTCCAGATGAACAGAGGCTTCCTTCCCTGGATATGAGGACAGATTCTCCCAAGCCTCTTCAGTTGTAAAAGGCAATATCGGCGCCATCAAAATCAGAGAGTTCTTGAGGATGGAGAAGAGTGCTGTTTGAGCAGACTTTCTGATCCGAGAGCTACGGCCTGAGCAATAGAGCCTGTCTTTGAGAACATCCAAGTAAAAAGAGCTTAACTCGACTGTGAAAAAATTGTATACAGCGTGATAGACGACATGATATTCATAATCATCATAAGCTTTGAGAACTTTATTCCAGACGTGGTTCGCCTTCTCTAGAATCCATCTATCCAAGGGCAATAGATCTTCGGCTCTGAATTCTTCATCAGGAGAATAATCGTGAACATTCCCCAGCATGAATCTCCAGGTGTTCCTTATTTTTCGGTAAGCCTCGACCAATCTCTGGAGGGTCTCCTTGCCAAAGCGGGCATCCTCTTTGTAATTGTGCATGGCTACCCAGAGACGTAGAATTTCAGCTCCATTTTCGGAGATGATTTCCTCTGGTTCGATATAGTTACCCAACGACTTAGACATGCCTCTCCCCTGTTCGTCAAGAACAAAGCCATGAATTATGACTGTCTTGAAGGGAGCAGCCTTTCTGCCGGCAACTCCGATTAGAAGGGAACTGTTGAACCAACCTCGATACTGGTCATGGCCTTCTAAATAGACATCCGAAGGCCAGAGAAGGTCCTCATACCGGTTCAACACATTGTGGCTGGCTCCTGATTCGAACCATACATCCAGAATATTATTCTCTTTGTTGAACTTCTCTGAGCCACACTGAGAACATTTTGTCTCTGTAGGAAGAAATTCCTCTGCTTCTTTGACATACCACGAATTGGATCCTTCTTCTGAGAATTTCTCCGCGACTTGGAGAGTGATCTCTTCATCAGCCAGAATGTAGCCGCATTCATGGCAGTAAAACGCAGGAATCGGAATGCCCCAAGAACGCTGACGGGAAATACACCAATCTGGTCTAGCCTCCACCATGCTAGCGATTCTCTCCTGCCCCCACGAAGGGACCCATCGAACTTTCTTAATCTCATCCAGGGCTTTCGTTCTTAAATCACTCTTATCCATGGAAATGAACCATTGCGCTGTGGCCCGGAATATCACTGGATTCTTGCACCGCCAGCAGTGAGGATAAGAATGCACGATCTCTTCTTCCTTGAGAAGACTGCCCTCTTTCTTCATGTCTTCGGTAATTACCATATTGGCCTTGAAGACATTCATTCCTTTATATTTTTCGACGCTAGGAACGAAATTTCCTTCGCGATCTACTGGAGTATAGATATCAAGGCCATATTCCACTCCGGTTAAATAATCATCATGCCCATGGCCTGGCGCTGTGTGAACAGCTCCGGTTCCTTGGTCGAGAGTGACATAGCCTGCCAGAACAAAAATTGACTCTCGCTTTATAAAAGGATGCCGGGCTTTTAAGCCTTCTATGTCTTTTCCAGGAAAAGTCACCAATATTTTTGGCTTCAGGAAACCCAAAACTTCAGAGATAACCGGAATCAATCTTTTGGCTGCGATAAAGACCTCTCCTTGGGCTTCGAAGGCCGCATACTCAAAATCAGGATGAAAAGCTATAGCCAGGTTGGCAGGCAAAGTCCAGGGCGTGGTGGTCCAGATCAGGACTGAAACCTTTTTTCCTTTCAAAGCAGGGTATTTTTGGGAAAGGTCTGTAATCATGGGAAACTTAACGTAGATCGAAGGGGATTTGTGGTCCTTGTACTCAATCTCAGCTTCGGCCAGAGCTGTTTGGCAGTGGAGACACCAGTGGACAGGTTTCTTTCCTTTATAGACATTTCCCTCGGCAAAAAAAGAGGCCAAAAAGCGAAGCACTTCCGCTTCATATTCAGGATGCATGGTCAGATAAGGCTTTTCCCAATCACCAAAGACTCCTAACCTCATAAAGCCATCTCTCTGAATGTCTATATATTTAAGGGCATAATTCTTACACTCCTCTCTGATTTCGATGATGGACATATCCTTTTTCTTCTCTCCGAGGAGCTGATCCACCCTGATTTCGATAGGAAGACCATGGCAGTCCCAACCTGGCAAATAAGGCGACCTGTATCCCTGCATAGTTTTTGATTTAACCACAAAGTCCTTCAAGATCTTGTTCAGGGCGGTTCCTAAATGGATTCTTCCGTTGGCGTAGGGTGGACCATCATGAAGAATGAAAGGAGAGCTCTTCTCTCTTTTCTTTAAAATCTTCTGGTAAAGACTCATTTTCTTCCACTTTTCCAAGATCTCTGGCTCTTTTTGAGGCAGCCTGGCCTTCATGGAAAAAGGAGTCTGAGGAAGATTCAAAGTGTTTTTGATTTCGAGTTTCTCAGCCATTGCTCTCTCCAGTTTCCGCTTTTTTGACGTTTTATTATAAAATAAGCGCCTCCATTTCTCAATTTATTTGGGCTCGGGCCAAGCTAAACGATTGGTTCTAGAAAAATAAGAGTCGGTTCCTTTACGAAAAAAAGCCTTAGGAAATCCATGTTGGGGTTTAAGCTGCCCCTTTAAGGACGAATTATTTTTCCTAAAAAGTTATTAGAGCAGACCAGAGCAAGAGTTTTCTGATTTTTAATCTTTGAGGTAGTGGGCTCCCTGACTCACGGGGTTGCTTAGGGCGGCATGCGTGATCAGCTGGGCAACCTGGATTCCATGTTTCAATCCAACGACTTTTGGATCCATCTTTGCCTCTCGGTAAAATCTCTCGATCCGATGACGCAGGTAGTCTAAGTCTGCTCTTGCCCTTTCCAACCTTTTCTTCGTCCTGATAATACCGGCATAATTCCACATGGTCGATTTGATGAATAGCCAATCTTGATTGATCAAAGCAGGGTCGATCTCTTCTTGAATTCCAGGGTAGTACCAATCATGAATCTCGGCAGTTTTATAGGGTGTGGCTGGGTCAAAGTGAGAAACGATATACCTGGAGGCTCTAGTTCCCCAAACCAACCCCTCCAGAAGCGAGGTCGAAGCTAGGCGATTTGCTCCATGAACTCCAGTGCAAGAAACCTCTCCTACAGAAGATAAGCCCTTAAGAGAGCTCCTTCCCCAGCTATCCACCAAGATACCTCCACAACAGTAGTGGGCCGCTGGCACAACTGGAATCGCCTCTTTGGTTATATCTAGCCCGTACTCCAAGCAAGTCCGGTAAATGTTGGGAAATCTCTTTTTGATATCAATCCTTGCATACGAGGCCAAATCCAAGTAGACATAACTTGAGTTGCTGTTGGTCATTTCCTCGTAGATAGCTCTGGTCACTTCATCTCGGGGCGCAAGGTCTTTCTTTTGGTTATAATTTTCCATGAATGTCTGACCATCTCTAGTCTTTAACCTTGCACCCTCTCCCCTGACCGTTTCAGAGATCAAGAAACCCTCAGCATCACGATGAAAAAAGGAGGTGGGATGGAACTGAATGTACTCCATGTTGACTATTCTGGCTCCCGCTCTGTAGGCCATGGCGTAACCATCTCCAATGGCCCCACTCGGATTGGAAGTATACAAATACACAGCACCGCAGCCACCGGTAGCCAAAATGGTGTAAGGGGCAAAAAAGGCCTTTACCTTCTGAGATTGATTTTCCAAGACGTAGGCTCCTATGCATTGAGGTTTTTTGTAATAGGCTGTATAGTCTTTTGAATGATGGGGTACAGTCAGCAAGTCCACGGCGGTATGATCTTCAATGAGAGTTACGTTTGAATATTCCTGTAGAGCCTCGATGAATTTTTCTTCGATTGTCCGACCAGTCATGTCCTTTATGTGGAGGATCCGCCTCCGTGAATGACCCGCCTCCTGAGCATAATCCAAGGAATCAGGAGAACTCCTGGTGAAGGGAATCTTCAACTCCTGGATTAAAATTTTCTCTACGATCTCTTTACCTTCCCTGGCTAAAATCTCTACAGCCTCAAGATTATTGATTCCATCGCCGGTTTCTAAGATGTCTTCTTTTAATAGCTCTGGGTTATCATCATGTCCCAGAGAAACAATTCCTCCTTGAGCATAATAAGTGTTCGACTCCTCGAATTTTGAGCTTTTAGTTACGATGATGACTTTCAGTCCACTCCTGGCGGCTTCTAAAGCCGCACTGGCGCCAGCAATTCCACAACCAATGATGAGAATATCTGATTTTATGTTTTCCATAGCTCTCTAATCTAAAAATTCAAGACTTATGTCGAGGGATTTGAAGGAATGAGTTAAACTCCCCACCGAGATAAAATCAACACCCAAGGAAGCGATATCTCTTATTTTATTCAAAACCACCTCCCCAGAAACTTCCACTGGTACTTTCCCTTTTACCCAAGTTAGGACCTCTCTCATTTTTTCCATAGGCATGTTGTCAAGCATAACGATATCTGCTCCGTTCTCGACAGCTTCTTTGACTTCAGCCAAATTTTGAGTTTCCACTTCTATCTTTACTCTCTTCTTCACCTTTTTTCTAGCCCTTTTCACCGCCTCGGACACAGAACCCACAACCTTGATATGGTTATCTTTGATCATAACCATCTCCGAAAGATTATGCCGATGGTTTTCTCCTCCTCCCATTTTGACGGCATATTTTTCTAGTGCTCTAAGACCAGGAGTTGTCTTCCTGGTATCCAGGATCTTTGTCTTTGCCCCTTCCAAAGCTTGGACAAACTTTTTAGTTTTAGTGGCGATTCCAGACATACGCTGTAGGAAGTTCAAGGCTGTCCGTTCTCCTTTAAGGATCGAAACGGAATTCCCTTTTAGCCTGGCTAGTATGTCGCCGTCACGAAACTCTTGACCATCCTCGAAGCTTTTCTCGAACTCAATACGCGAGTCTATTTTTTTGAATACTCTTTCCGCCACCTCAATACCTGCCAGAACACCTCCCTCTTTAGCCAGAACTACGGCTTCTGAAGAGGATCGGGGAGAAATGCAACTCTCCGAGGTAATATCACCTTGGGGTAAATCTTCTTGCAGGGAGATTTCGAGTATTTTATCTAACTCTTTTATTTTCATACAGAAAAATTATAGATTTTTTTTATTGTGCCAGTCAAATCCTATTAAGCTTCTGGAGAGGAATGGAAGCCTCTCCGAATCTGTTATAGTTCAGTCATGTTAGACCGAAAACTCGGGAATGGGTCTACTTTACCCGATAATAATAGAGCTAGGCCCTATTTTTCCAAGAAGAGGAATTTGACATTGAATTTGAAGAAAAATAATATACATAAATGCTAAAAAATAAATCCCTCTACCTGCTCCTTTCCTTTATTGTTACTGCTGTCCTCATTTATGTTCTTCTCTCTCAAATAGAGATCGAGGATTTGGTGCAGACTTTTAAAGGAATTGACTACCCTGCTCTCTTTGTCTTCATGGTCATAGCCCTTGCAGGAGCAGTGCTCAGAGCCTGGCGCTATAAATGGCTTCTCAAGCCTCAGACTATCGGCTGGGGAAACATTTTCCTGGTCACTCTAATTCGCAATCTTTTTGTCGACCTCCTCCCAGCACGAATAGGCTCGCTTTCCTATATTTATTTTCTGAATAGAAGGTTGAATTATCCCTTCGAGGCGGCTGCTTCTTCCTTCGTGGTCGCCATAGTTTTCGATTTTCTCACCTTAAGCCCTTTTCTCGTTACAGCCATCATTATCGTAGGTCTTGGCTCTACAGCCATCTCCTCTTTTGCCTTATTGATTGTGGCTCTGGTATTTTTCATTTTTATATTCGTTATCCTATGGAAAATCATTCCCTTACTCAGCCTCCTTTTGAAGGCCTACCAGAGGATGTTAAAAACCTTTAAATTCGAAGAAAAAAAATGGGCCCAAATCTCAGTTGAGAAAATCATTTTGACCATAGATAGTCTATCTCAAATCAAAGAGAAAAAGATCTATGGGCCGGTTTTCTTGCTTTCTCTTTCCATTCGTCTGGCAAAATATACTTCTCTTTATTTTCTCCTCTTTTCTCTTCTCAGGAGTCAGGGGTTTTTTCTTAGAGAATTAAGTTTCTGGAAGACGATTTTGGGCGTTACAGGAGCCGAACTTTCTTCGGCTTTGCCAATCAAGGGGATTGCCGGGTTTGGCACTTGGGAATCAGCTTGGGCCTTGACTTTTCAATTGATGGATTTCGAGCAACGACTAGCTATCCTCTCTGGAATCGGAGTTCATCTTCTCACTAACCTCTTTGAATATTCTTTAGGAATCATGAGCATTCTAATCCTGGCCTTTCCTTTTTTAAAAAGAATTAGAGGCCAAAAGAGTTAACTTTGTTTTCCCGATATCTATGAACCTGGATGAAATGATGAAAGACAAAAGAATTCCCCAATCTCTTGTCTTCGAAGACCACTTTCAACTTAACAAAGATGATCTTTACAATGTTCTCAGCATCGCCCTCTCCAAAGGTGGAGACTTCTCTGAAATATTCCTGGAGTACAAGAACTATAATCTTATCCATATGGAAGAAGATATAATCAAAGAAACTGCAGAGTCCATAAGCCTGGGTTTAGGCATTAGAGTCTTATCAGGAGAAAAAACCGGCTACGGATACACCAACGATTTATCCTTTGATAAAATCAAAAAAGCTGCCCTCACCGCAGCCTCCATCACCGCCTCGCCTTCCCTCAAGACTGTCTCTAGCCTCATTTCTTCAAAAATTGAGCATGATTATTACTCTCTTTTGATTCCTCCCCAGACAGAGTCTCTGGAAAAGAAGATCTCCTTGGTCAAGCGGACTTATTCGGCTGCCCAGAATTCAGGCGAAAAAATAAAAAAGGTAAAGGCTTCCCTCCAAGACCAAATCCAGTACCTCACAATAGTCAATTCAGAAGGATTGATGATCTCAGATGTCCGGCCCATGATCAGGCTCAGTTGTGTTGCTATAGCCGAGGAAAGAGAAAAAAGAGAATTCGGCTTCTTTGGCAGCGGAGGAAGAGTGGGTATGGAATATTTTAGTGAGGAACTGAAACCTGAAGAAATAGGCTCGAAAGCGGCTGAAGAAGCTTTGCATCTCTTGGAAGCCGTGGAAGCTCCAGCCGGTGAAATGCCAGTCATCCTGGCCCCTGGCCACAGCGGAGTCTTGATTCACGAGGCTGTCGGCCACCTTCTGGAGGCAGATTTTAACAGGAAAAAAACTTCAATTTTCTGGGACAAGATGGGAAAAAGAGTGGGCAGTCCTCAAATCAACATCTATGATGATCCCACGATTCCTCATTTTAGAGGTTCCTACAATATCGACGATGAAGGGACAATCCCTCAAAAAACTCCTCTCATCGAAAAAGGAACGGTGAAAGGACTCCTTCAAGACAGATTGTCCGCCAAACTCATGAAGAGGCCATTAACAGGGCATGGCCGGAGGCAGGATTACACCCATATCCCCCTTCCTCGGATGTCTAACACCTACATTGATCAAGGGGAGTACAACCCAGAGGAAATCATAAAATCAGTCGAGAGAGGATTTTACGCCCAAAAATATCAGGGGGGCCAAGTGGAGGATTCGGGAAAATTCACTTTTTCAGTGAGCTCTGGCTATCTAGTGGAAGAGGGGAAACTTACAGCTCCAGTAAAGCAAGCGACTTTAATAGGGAGTAACATTGACATCTTGGAGAAGATTGAAATGGTAGGCTCTGACCTCAAATTCGGACTTCAAACCGGCACCTGTGGGAAAGAAGGACAAGAAGCACCGGTAACTGATGGGTGCCCGACGATAAAAATTGCTAAGATGACTGTGGGAGGACTCAAATGAAGAAAAAACGTCCTCATCTGGCTGACTTAGCAGAAGAACTGATTGTTCTCGGAAAAAAGGAAGGTGCTGACGAAATGGAAGTATCCATCATTGATGGATATGAATTCAGGGCAGATATCAGGTTTGGTGAAATCGAAAATCTCTTGGAGGCTGGTCCCAGGTACCTAAGTATCAGAGTTATCAAGGATCAAAAGACTGCCTATGTCACTTCCTCTGACCTATCCTTGGAGACTCTCCAGTATCTCCTGAAAAAGTCCATCCAGAGGGCGATTCTGGCCAATCCCGATGAATTCGGAGGACTTCCTCCTTTATCCCTCCAAAAAAATGATCCTGAGTGCCTGAAGCTTCATGATCCCGAAATCCTTGAGCTTCCTCCAGAGAAAAAAATCACCTTGGCTAAGGATACAGAAAAAATTGCCCTTCAGGATAAAAGAATCACCAATTCTCATGGAGCAAACTTTGAAACCAACGAAATCAAATTCATCTTGGCCAATTCCAATGGCTTTCTTGATGAATACGAACAAACCCTTTGTTCTCTAAGCCTTGGTCTTCAGGCCGGGGAAACGGATAGCCGGGTGGAAGATTACTGGTTCTCATCCAAGAGACATTTCCATGAACTCGATACAGCAGAAGAAGTCGCTCTTCGAGCAGTCGAAAGGACTGTTCGCCAATTAAATCCCAGAAAGATTAAAACTCAGAAAGTCCCTGTTGTTTTCGAATCCTTGATGACCTCTTGGCTGCTGGGTTTTCTATTCTCCTGTGTATCTGGGGTATCCATCTACCAAAAGACATCCTTCCTGGTCGATAGACTGGGAAAAAGAATCGGAAACGAAAAGGTCACTGTATTCGATGATGGCCTTCTTCCTGGCAAGCTGGGCTCAAAGCCCTTTGACTCCGAAGGAATGCCCTGCCAGAAAACTCCAGTGGTTGAGAGAGGAATCCTCAAGAATTATCTATGCAATACCTATGCAGCCCGAAAATTAAGACTTAAATCCACCGGTAATGCCGCTGGAGCCAGCGTGGGCCCCCATAATTTTTATCTTCAGCCTGGCGATCATACACCTGAAGAGATCATTGCCTCTGTAGACAAAGGATTGATGTTGATCAGAACCCTTGGCCACGGCCTCAATCCGATAACTGGCGATATATCCCGGGGAGCCTTTGGAATGTGGATCGAAAAAGGAGAAATCGCTTATCCTGTTTCTGAAATAACGATCTCTGGGAATCTGGGGAATATCTTGAATCAAATACAAATGGTAGGAAATGATCTAAATTTTTATACTCCTCTCGCAGGGCCAACCATCAAGATCCAGGAGCTTACCGTAGCGGGCCAATAAGGATTCATACCCCTATTTTCTCTTAGTTAAGAAAGAAATGATTACGATTAAGGCTCCTAATCCTACAAAAATCCAACTAAGGGGAAAGGTCATAGGGCTTAGCAATTTTATAAGAATCCCGCCTATCAAGAAGATAAAACCTAGGACACGCATCCCTTCCTCCCTGTTCACGAAAGGCTAAAATTTATTGAAATGAATGATATCCTCAAGCTTTCTTTTCGGAACATGTAGTCTTCCCGTACTGTCTTTCCAGTATTTCACCGAGTCCTCCATGACCTCTACCGCAGGCTCTTCGTCAGGGTAACCCAAAGCTAAAACAGAGTCAATCCTATGAGTCTTAGGGATTTCTAGCACAGCTTGGATCTTATCTCTCTCTACTGATAAAAGCCAGCAGCTGCCGATACCTTGGTCCCAGGCGGCCAAGATCATGTTCTCGATGGCCGCTCCAGCATCATATTCATATCCTTTCTCTTTTATTCCGGTGTTAGCCAGAATAATAATATAAGCCATAGGTTCATGACCTGGTCTTGGATTGCCCTGAGGCGCTATATAGGCCGCCCACCTTAGACAGCTAAAAATCTTTCCCCTGACCTCTTCTTCATCGACAACCACAAACTCCAGAGGTTGAATATTAGCTGCCGAGGGAGCCAGTCTGGCGGCATTGACTAATTTTTCTAAGATATTCCTGGAAACGGGCTGGGCTTTGAACTGGCGGATAGACCTTCTGGTGAGAAGCACCTCATATAGGGTCATTTTTATTATCAAGAACCGATTAATTCTTGGTTATTATTCCTGAAAATTCAATATAACAATTCCTGAACAGGCAAGGGAAAACGATCAGCCTTGGTCTAAGATAGATTTCAGCTTTTCAGCATATTCATGGCTGGGCTCATCCGGCGTTAGGAATTCAATCTGTTCAGGACCTCTTATTCCTAGACCCAGCTCCACAGCTCTGGCGATTTGCTCTTGCTCGAAGATCTTTCGCTCCATGATGGCTTGATTGGAGCCTAACTCTTTCAGGATCGCAACGCCTGTTGCATCAACTGCAATAAGATCCGTCCCTGCTAGAAAGACATTGGCCTCTTTTTTTGTTCCCGTCGAAGGTCCGCCATCAACAAAGGCTTCCACTCCATCGAGAACAATCAATCGAGGCTTGTATCCAAGACTCAATTCCGCAATCATTCTTCTCATATCCAGACGAGAGCTGTGAAGCTCTCTCATCAATCTCTTGGGTGTAAGGCCTACTGCTAATTTTAAAGACATGGTAAAGACTCCTCCGTATTGGTGAGTCTTTAGACAGCAAGTGGAAACAAAGTATTCAGCTTCAACAGCTGGGCGGGCGATATAGAATCCTTCCTTCCAATGATTTCCAGGAGGATTGAAATGAACCCAATCTTTCTCCTCGAGTTCTTCGTAATTTATGATCTTAAAATTCATCTCTTGAGCTAACCGAAAAATGCCCTTGTCTTCCATAACTTTCTGAGTCGGAGGAGGGCCGCTCCTTTCTCCAACTGTTATTTCCACGGCTCCTCGCTCTCTCAATTCCTGAATCAGCTGGATAAGAGTATCATTGTGAGCGGACGCAGGTACTGGATCAGCTGTGTTGAAGTTAGGCTTGATCATCACTTTCTTTCCCTTTACAGGAGCAAAATCCAATGCTTCTAGAACTTTGCTGACCCCTTGTTTCCGGTCTTGGGTTTTAAAGAGAGCGATCTTTGTTTTTCTACTTTTCTCCTTCTCCAGGAACGATGAAAAATCCAGGTTCGGCAAACAGGCTAAACCTATCATTGAGCCTTTGATAAACTCGCGGCGATTTAAAGGGAATCCATTCCATTTGTTCATCTTCTTCTCCAAAATTCTTTTTATCCTAAGCTCTTCTTGTCTGAAAAAAAGAAGGCTTGCTTATGAAGTCCTATTCATAATACTTCATAGAATTTCGTTTGGTTTCCTATTTTCTCTCAATCAAAAAAAAAATTCAAAAGGTATTTAATCTTTCTAGCCATACTCCTGTTTTGTAAAACCTGAATGCAGACGCTTAAGTTTATTAAAAAGTAAGAAAGAGGTAAAGAAAATTTCGCAAAATACTTGATCAATTACAGCTGTAATCTTGCCCTAAGGTATCAAAAGAAGCAAGCACAGTGCTGGCTGTGTTTGGGTTTGGGGAAAATTAGGCAATAGGGAGAAATATGAAGGAAGGCAATTATTATCTTACCTTGCCCAGCCAGCACAACAAGGCTTATTAACAGTCTAACACATCCACTTAAAATATCAACGGAAATTATTTCCAGGAAATATGCAAGAAATCTGTAGTGAGCCACCATTTGTCATTCGTCGAGATCAGCCTTAAAACTACTTTATCTTTCTTAATAATTCCCTCAGCACTTTTTCTTCTTCTTCAATTTCAAGTTTTTTGAAAGAAATCAACCTTTGGGCAACTTTGACGATGGATTTGGCTTGCTCTACATTGGACTTCCCCTCTTCGAATGACTTTATCTCTTCTTCTAATGTTTGGATGAGGTTTGTATTCACAAATGGATGTCTCTTCATGATTAGCTCCCCTTTATTTAAGAAGTACTCTTGCCGTCTACTGAATCAGCAGCTTCACTGATCCAATTTTTCCAAAAAATCTATCCAGACCCTGATTCTGTCTTTCAATCGGCTTGATGATTCTTACTTCGACGGCAGGTTAGTTTGTACAAATTCTTTTAAAGCGTGTTGAAATTCACCATGAAGCTCTGTGAATTCAATCCCTGTATAATAGATCCTTTTGCCTAGTCTTTTGTTTATCTCAAATTCGTTAATCCAAAGGACTATCCCCTGGGCGTAGATGAATTTTTTTGAGGGCAATTCCATTCTTAATTTCAATTCATCTCCCACATTTATTCTCTCATGCATAATCATGCAAAGCCCGCCTGCAGAAATATTCGTAGTAACATCCGGAAATTCTACAATATGGTCGGTCGTTTCCACGATCTTTCTCCAGTTTACCCTCAAATTTGAATCCAGCCTTACATATTCTCTGTTCTCTCTCATTTTACATTCCCTAAAAGCCCTTTCATTCTATAATTTTTGTCGTCTCAGACATGCCTCCACAGCAAAAAATCTAAGCGCTCAGAATTTCAGTGAAGAACTATAGCAAATAAAAAATATTAAATCAACGAAATAAAATCTGATTGACCTGCAACGAAAAATATAGCTTTTTATCAAGGCTGTTTGCAGGTAAAGTCAAACACTTGCAATGGGAATAACTGGTGCCGGAGG
This sequence comes from Candidatus Aminicenantota bacterium, assembly GCA_011772495.1. Lineage (GTDB taxonomy): Bacteria > Acidobacteriota > Aminicenantia > Aminicenantales > Aminicenantaceae > WVZL01. The sequence continues at coordinate 572 of WVZL01000004.1, read as the reverse complement.
AGGGATTCGAACCCACATGGAACAAAATGCTCCGCTGGATCTTCAACCTAGCCAGCCTCTGCTTCGCATCTTCGACTTCAGGGAGGCCGGGACCGGAGTTTTTCTAGAGGTCTAGGAATTTCTCGTAGTTCTCGATGGATTTGCCCGGCCAACCCTTTTTTTCATAGATCGTACCGGGCATATAATAGCTCTTGGCAAAAATATCTCCACAATGCAATCGGCCAAGCGTAAGGATAACGATATTCTCATAATCCTCTCTAGCTTTTTCCAAATCTTTCCTCATGTAATATGTGTGAGCTCGTGCCTCCATGAACAGGGCATGGTCATCAAGTTGACTGTAGATTATTGCTGGAGCAATAATTCCCACAATATATCATTAATCCATATTAGTTCAGGCTGAATGAATCTTTTTTCAACTTTTTCAATGCCTTTTTTACGTTTTCATTATCCGGATTCAACTCCAATGACTTCTTATAGTTGACCTGACCCCCTCAGATTGATCCAGTCTTTGAGTTATAATTGAGCTGGACGAAAGGAGGAGGATATGGCCAGAAAGCGCTATTCCCCTGAAC
>WVZL01000032.1 GCA_011772495.1 Candidatus Aminicenantota bacterium | reverse complement strand
CCAGAGGCTTATGAAGTTAAAAATATGACTCAACAGGTGGTACATTGATGGGGGGCAGGTCAGCTTTATCTAAACATTGAAGTGAGGCTTCAATTCCCCATCGTTTATCGCTCGTCAGTACTTTAATAGGGTATAAGGCTAACATAAATATATCAGTTTGAACTCCAGCATAGACTTTTTCAACATATCCAGCCATACCATGTATAAAACCCGCCAATGCTCCATATGTCTGAGTTAACTTTGATCTCATCTTTTCTTCTTTTTCTATAATCTCTTTATTAAATTGATTATTGTTTAAACACTCACAAAGGTCTCTATACTCTAATAGCTGTCTGCGGAATTGCTTAAATTTTTTCTCAATTTCTGAATAATCGATCATTTAGTCTCCTTTTAAAGGCAAAAAGCTTTTTTATATTTTATTGTTACTTATTTACCCTCGTTCCTTTTGCATTTTTTTCTTCAATATATATTTGCGGCGTCAAAACTGTCAAGCATCTCAAAATAAGACTGTCGACTTTTGTGACGTGTTTATTGCTGAAAATCAAGATTATTTGTTTTTTAAATGGGGATTTTACTCTAAATTCAATGCAAAATAAGGGGTGAGAAATGATCAAATACCCGATTTTTGGCCTGATTTGGGACGATTATAAGGATAATCATCCCAGTTTCATAATAAATTGACGACTATCCCCTAAGTGATTATTTTATAATAAGTTAGACTTTTGTCTGAGTTGACATAATGATGCTTAGGCGACCTAAGTAAATTACTTACCTTTCAATTCAGCCAGCCTCTTATTCGAATACACCCTCAGTTTTAAACTCTTTATGCAAACTTAAATGCTTTCACCATTCCTCTTATCGAATGACAAACAATGCTTTTGTAACTATTGTCTGATTAGCTAATGCGTCTTTAAAAAATAATTTTAAAAGGTAAGGGCCTCGAGGGAGATGTCCAAAGTTTGTTCGAAAAAGAAGGTCAAACACTCCTGGTCCGACTTGAGTCGGCTTCTGAAGAAGCCTCACATTTTTTAAAGAAATACTTTGTCCTTCCATATCTACCACTTCAAAACTCATTTCCGTCTGCGGAACCTGGGTTTTAGGATGCAGCTTTAAATTGTAAGCTCTAAGATAGATCTGAACAGGTGATGCTTCTTGAATGATGGGAACAACTCCAGGAATAAAGGGTTCTCCGTTCAAAACATAAGGATACTCCAGAGGCAAATTGACTCCCACTTTACGACCCGTGGGTGCTTCTGGATCGAATCCGCGGATTATGATCCAATCAGGATCAGGCTGAAGAAAAACAGGACCACTCACAGCCAAGGCTCCTGCTTCATAATCTGGAACAGAGATTTCTTGAGTTTGGGAACCAATCTCTCCAGTATCTGCGTCCCGAACGATTAATCTTATTCTGTAATCTCCAGGTGGCACTAAATGAAGGTCGTAATATTTAAGACCCGCGAGCTCCAATTTCTTTTCGAACTTGTTGGGCGAGATAGTTATAGTTATAGTTTGATGGAAGAAATCCTTGAACACTCCAGGACTCGAGATGGCATAGCCATAAATTTCAAGGTGGCGTATCTTCCTCTTCTCGAGGAATTGCCCTCCTGGAAATTTTAAAAAGACAGGAACCTGGCATATTCCCTCTCTGCCTCGAAATGCGGAAACAAAACTGTCAAACTGAATCTCATTAGTCGGGAGATCATTGACAACATACTCAACGAGCTGAACCTTTTTTTCCAGGTTTGAATATTCACTGTAAGGTTTGGCTTCGTAATACCCCTTTCGATAAGAAATCCTTACATCTGGTCTGGTTGTCTTTATCTTGATATCTCGGTATTTCCCCTCTTTCTTTTTATCTTCTGGGTAATACCCAAGAATGTAATAAGTGTTGGTGATTTTGAGGAGATTCTCCAAAGGTTGGTCCAACTCATTTATGTTCTTGTAAACTTGTCCTCCGGTTTCTCTTGATAAAACAGTGAGCGTATCCTGCCCCCTGCGGATAGAGGTGAGATCCCTTGCAGCGCCGTCAAATTTTCCGACCTCTCCAGCCTGAGTGCGCAGTCCCCCAATATCCACTGTATGAATGGGACAGTCAGCACTGGCAATACGCTTTAGAGCATCATAGAGCTTCATCCTTAGAGCTGTATCACCAAATCTGGAGTCTGTATCAGAAGAGGGAACACCCCTGCTAGCTGCAAACGCTTCTGCGTCCACAGCTAATCCATTTAATGATTTTCCAGTTATGACTTTACTGTCAAAACCCTCAGAGAAAAAGATGATATGCTTTCTTCCCTTGATGGCGTTTAAAGCTATAGATAATCTATTTATGTCGCCTATGAAATCAGAGACCTGGGCGATATAGATTCTCTCTGTCATTTTCTTTGCTCTGGGTAAAGCTTCCTGAAATTCCCCCTCACCCATTGCACCACTACCACCTTGACTTGCCATTGGATCTGAAGATTCATGAGCAAAATCTGGAAAGGTGAAACCTAAGGGTCCGTGCATTCTTGGCATTTCAACCAGACCTAAGGTGTCTATCATGCTGAATAAATGTTCTCTATCATTCGTGAAATGAGAGTGAACTTCTAAGCCACCCATAGCAGAATAAGTGGCTACAGCCACTAAATCATTGGGGAGTATTTTTTCTTTTATGAAATCCATACAGGCCCGTCTGGCTTTGACTATCCTTGCTGGAGTGGCAAAGGCAAAATCAATTAGCAATAAGAACTGCCGTCTTGCCACAGGATATTTTCTGACGACACTGGCTATTTCGGGAGAGTCAGCCTGAACCATAATAAAATGAGTTATTTCCTGTCTTATTCCATTTTCATAAAGAATGACTTCTTCAGGTTTGAGGTTCTTTATGGGATTTCCCTCTTTATCTATCATATAGAGCGGAATCTCGATTAATACAACTTCTACTTCGTAACGAAGGGGCTTTTCTTTTGTCTGTGAAAACAGGTGGAGAGAAAATTGGCCTAATACTGCCCAAAACAGGACGGTAAAAATAAAGATTGAGTGCTTGTGGCTAAGTTTGCTCACTCTGCCCTCCCTTATTTCAAGTTCCACCTAAGATTATTATACTTATTTTCACTCCAATAAATATATGTATTAGTTCCTTACCACTTCATTTCTAAAATAGAGCAAGAAATGTGCCAATAACGTTCAGATTTCATCCCTGTTAGTGAACATTTTATTGTCCTAAATTTATGACGACTGTATAATTTGATGACATTAATTGAGAGATAAACTTTAAGTGCATAAAAAGAACACTCCTTTTTAAGTGGCGACATTTATCTAAAAAACATAAATTTTTCCCTTCGCCTTCTCCTCCAGTATGCCCAGTCATTGACCCAATCTGGACATCTTTTAACAGTAATCTCCTTTGACATTAACCATCTTTGAATTGTTCTTCTTGGCAAACGAAGAAGACGAGATGTCGCTCTAACACCTATAGATTTTGCTTTTTCGATTGCATATTCTTTCTGTTTAAGAGTGTAATTTCCTCCCTCTGGATTTAGACTGATGAAATACATAAGCTTTTCATGATTCTCTGCTTCAATCCACCTTCTGATTAATTCTCTTGTTTCCAATTTATTCATTATTAGATTTCTCCTCATGTGCCAAATATGTGACAAAAATAACTGAATTACACTGAAATTATGGTAAAGGGGTTGAAAGGAAAAAACAAAGGAAATTGCTGAGAATAAAGATCTTATCTGGCGGGGCCGACGAGACTTGAACTCGCGACCTCCGGCGTGACAGGCCGGCGTTCTAACCAAACTGAACTACGACCCCGCTTCGGGGTTTAAATTATAATATGAATATCCAACAGTTTCAATAGCCTTGCCAGCTTTTAAGCACATCAAACTGCTCAAGACTTGAATGTTTTTATCTCTTATAAAAAGACAAAACCAAAATCTAAAGATCTGAACATTTGCAAAAATAATCAACGCCTGACTCCTCAGTTGATATTAAAGACTCGTTAGATTATAAAAGTTATAAAGGACTGACCCCATGAATGTTTTAAGGGATAGGATTGCCGGCTCCTTCTATGGGCTTCTAGTAGGAGATGCGCTGGGCTGTCCTGTCGAAGGCTACACTCCGGGAAAGATCCGCCAGATTTTTGGTAGGATTACTGAGATGGAAGAGTCTCAACGAGGCTGGTGGCCTAAGGGGCTCCATTCAGATGATGGCCAACAGGCGATCATGGTCTGCGACTCGATCCTTACGGACCCAGAGCGACCTGGCCAGGTCTTTGCCCATTTGATTGTCGATATGTACCAGACTGGACCCAAGGGCTTCTTCAAATTTGGCCTCCATCGGGGAACAGGGGGTAACTTCCGCCATACTGTCAAAGCTCTTTCCCGAGGATGCAAGTGGAACGAAGGAGCCACCGTCACTGCTGGGAACGGAGCAGCTATGCGTATTGCTCCTTTGGCTCTGTATTTTCGAGATGATCTGGAAGGCCTGGCTCGAGCGGTCATCGACCTCACTCGAGTCACTCATCTCGACATCCGAGGCCTAGCCGCTGCCTCTGCAGTTGCTTTTATTATTGCCAGAGCTCTGAGCTGGGAAGGTAAACCCGCCGGCCTTGCCGATGAAGCCATGATTGAATTTGTCCATGAGCTCGAAGAAAGGAGTTCTGACCTTCTGCAAAGAAAATCGAACCTTCATGACTTTTCTGAGGCTCTGCGAGAGTTATTCTCTTTCTTTGATGAGCCCCGCCAAGAAGTCTTGAAAAAAATCGAGGAAAAGGCCAACCAGACTTCTCTTTTCCCTGGAGGGCCTACCTCTGGGTATGTCTTGGCCAGTGTCATGACTTCTCTCTATATGTTCTTTTCCAGCCAGAATTTCGAACAGGCTCTGACAGATACGGTCATGCTGGGAGGAGATACGGACACCACAGGAGCTATGACCGGGCAGATGTGCGGAGCACTCTATGGTTTTGAGAAAATTCCCAGAAGATGGTTAGAAAACCTAGTCTCCTTTGAGAGCCTGGAGGACCGGATCAATGCTCTATTGGAAAAAAAGATTTCTTTCCGACCTAAAAAAACAGTTATCGAAATGGAAAAGCAGTGGATGGAAGAATTTTCATAAGGATTACATTTTTTCTAAGGCGGCCACCCGCTCCTCGATCGGAGGATGAGTGCTGAACAATTTGTTGACCTGCCCTTTTATATCCTGGAGTGGATTCACAATATAGAGATGAGCGGTGGCCTTGTTTGCTGCCTCTAAAGGTTCCCTGTCTGCAGCCAGTTTTTTGAGCGCGGAAGCCAGACCAGGGGGATATCGGGTCAGGAGAGCGCCGTTGGCATCGGCCAGGAATTCTCTCTTGCGGGAGATGGCCAAACGGATCAGCTGGGAAATAAGTGGAGAAAGAATAGCTAAAACAAGACCCACCACGATTAGTATAGCTCCAGCATTGCCGCCGCCTTTACTCTTCGACCTTCTCCTTCCACCGCCCCAGAAGAAACTCCTCAGAATCCAATCGCTGAGCAGGGCGACAACACCAACCATCACCACGGCCAGGGTCTGGACGAGCACATCGTAATTCTTGATGTGGGCCATCTCGTGCCCGATAACGCCTTCTAGTTCAGCCCGGTTTAACTTCTGGAGCAAGCCCTTGGTGACAACAATAACGGAATTCTTTGGGTTGCGGCCCGAAGCAAAAGCGTTGGGCGCTGTATCATCGATGATATAACAGCGAGGCTTGGGAAGCCCGGCCGCAATAGCCAATCCCTCGACGACGTTATACAGATAGGGATATTCCTGCTTGGTCACCGGCTTGGCCCGGCTAATGGCGAGGACGATTTTATCACTGGCATAATAGCTGCCGAAGGTCATGGCCACTGCGATAACCACAGCCAAAATCAAGCCGTAAGAGCCGAGGCCTGTCAGCTCCCCAAAAAGCCAGGTCAAAGCAAAGATTAGGCCAAGGAAGAACAAGATAAGAAAAAAAGATTTCCACTTGTTGCGAGCGATTTGCTCGTACATCTGGAGTTTGACCTCTGCCGGTGTTTAGAACTTCACCTCAACCGGTCCTCTGGCTTCTGGTTCCTCGATCTCAAAGTATTCTTTCTCTTTGAAATTGAACATATTGGCAATGATGTTGGACGGGAAAACCTGCTGTTTCACGTTAAATTTCATCACGTTATCGTTATAGAACTGTCTGGCATAGGCGATCTTCCCTTCTGTTCCGGCCAGCTCTTCCTGGAGCATCAGAAAATTCTGGTTAGCTTTGAGTTCAGGATAATTCTCCACTACCGCAAAAAGAGATTTTAAGGCGCCAGTTAACATGTTTTCAGCCTCTCCCTGTTCTTTGACTGTTTCCGCGTTAATGGCCTTGGCTCGGGCTTCGGTGACTTTCTGGAAAACCTCTCTCTCATGCTTGGCATAGCCCTTCACAGTCTCCACGAGGTTGGGAATAAGATCATACCTGCGCCTCAGTTGAACATCGACTTGGGCCCAGGCATTCTCGCACCGATTCCTTAATCGTATCAGAGTATTAAAAACCGCCACCACGAATACTATGAGAATGCCCAGTAAAATCAGGACAAATAATAAAACTCCCATCTTCTTCTCCTTAATTAAATTTGAAAAATTCTACTCCAAAAAACAAAAAATTTCAAAATCTAATTGCAACCTTCATTCTTGAAACTGAATATCTTCATTTTTAATCGTCTGTAGCAAAGAAAAGCTTCTCCCCCCATTCACTACTTATTTATACGAGATTATCCCCTGATTTTATTCAACGCAAAAAAAAATCATTAAATTCCTATTTTTAATTGACAGACCTAGATAACAATGCTATATTTTCTTACTCCCTAAACTGGTTTTCCAGGGAACCCACTCTTTTATAGCTCAAAGGAGGTTTTTTCAATGGCTTCATTAAAGGAAAAATTCTCAACCAAACTCGAACCCATGCGCGAGAAAGTCAAAACATTGATCAAAGAACATGGGGACGAGAAAATCTCAGAGGTGACAGTTGCTCAAGCCTACGGCGGGATGCGCGGTGTGAAATGTATGGTCACTGAAACATCGGCTCTCGATCCTATGGAGGGTATCCGTTTTCGTGGCTTCAACATTCCTGAGCTGCGGGAGAAACTCCCCAAGGCTCCTGGCGGTGAGGAACCTCTTCCTGAAGGAATATTCTACCTTCTTCTTACCAGCGAATTGCCCACCGACGATGATGTCAAGGAAATCACCGAAGAATGGCGGAAACTCAGCCCGCTTCCTGACTATCTCATCGAGATTCTCAAGACCTTACCCAAAGACACCCACCCTATGACTCAATTCGCTCAAGGCATCCTCGCTCTCCAGAAAGAGTCCATTTTTGCGAAAAAGTACCGAGAAGGCATGAGCAAAATGGAATACTGGGATCCCATGTTCGATGATGTGATGAGCTTGTTGGCTAAACTTCCCCTGATCGCATCCTACATTTACCGCAAAACCTACAAGAACGATGAACATATTCCCCCTGATCCCAACCTTGACTGGGGTGGAAACTTCGCTCATATGATCGGAATCGAAGACGAACAATTCAAAGAGCTCATGCGCCTCTACCTGGTCATTCACAGCGACCATGAAGGCGGGAACGTCTCAGCCCACACCACTCACCTTGTCGGTTCAACTCTTTCGGACGCCTACCTTTCTCTGTCTGCGGGAATGAACGGATTAGCCGGACCTCTCCACGGACTGGCCAACCAGGAAGTCCTGCGGTGGATCATGGAAGTTAAGGATGACCTAGGAGGAGTTCCTGACAAAGAACAGCTAGTTAAATATCTCTGGGACACCTTGAATGCTGGCAAAGTCATTCCCGGCTACGGACATGCTGTTCTCCGTCAAACAGATCCTAGATACATGGCCCAGCGAGAATTCGCTCTCAAACACCTCCCCGATGATGAAATCTTCAAAGTCGTCAGTGCCATTTACGAAGTTGCCCCTGATATCCTCAAAGAGCACGGTAAGGCAAAGAATCCATGGCCCAATGTCGATGCCCATTCTGGTTGCTTGCTCCTCCACTACGGTGTCACTGAATACGATTTCTACACTGTGTTCTTCGGAGCATCTCGAGCAATCGGTGTTCTTGCCTCATTGATCTGGGATAGAGCCCTTGGATTGGCGATCGAAAGACCCAAGAGCATCACGACTGACTGGATCGACTCACAGGTAAAGAAGTAAGGATTTAAAAAAAGCGAAATCTACAAGTTTTTAGAAAGAGGAGTGGAGATGCATTTTCACTCCTCTTTTTTTTATGATCATTTTGTTGATGGAGTTTCCCATCAGCGTTGTCACATTATCAACTCATCCCACTAGGCAATGCTAAATCGTACTCCAACAGGCAGCTGGAAATCTCTATAAATTGCGGTGAAAAGATTATGAATTTTCCTGGGGAAGGAGCAATTTATCAAATCCCGGGAAAGACTCGCCTCTCACCCGGCAGGGAACGAAACTAGACTACATCGCAAAGCTGAAAAACTTCAACACCTCCATAAAATCACTACTGGTAAAGGAGACAGACCTATCCCCTGTCCTTTTAGCGCCTGGAATCCAGGAAGCCTCGTTGGCTCTTTCTTCGCTAGTATAAGTGATTTCCATGGTGAAGGGAGGATTGAATTTGTAAGGCTTGAAATCTTTAAGCCTTTTCAAGGCTTCTGTAGTCTTCTTCTTGATTATTTCTTGTGCTTTCTCAGGATGGAGCATCTTGGCTGCGTTTCCAATTCCTTCCTTGACCGCAACTGTCTCGACATCCCCAAAAAGCTCTTTGGCCTGTCTGGTGAGCGCTAGATCTCCTGCTACCAAGACAACAGGAACTCCGAAGTGTCCTGCTATGGCAGCATTGATCCCAGCCTCAGGCATTTTTTTTCCGTTAAGCACCACATCATAAAATCTCCCGGTCATGGTATGATCGAGGACCGCATCGGGGGTACCTGCCCGGGCGTGGTAACCTATCAAAATCACCGCATCAAAATTCTCATTGATTCCTTCCATCATACTTAAAGGGCCGCCCGACCAATCTCGTATCAGCTTAGCTCCTGAGTGTAAGAGGTCAGGGAGAATATTGCGAGCACTCCCATGGGAATCTCTCACAAGCACCTCGATTGCTCCGGCGGCCAGGGCTCCTTCTACGGCTGCGTTGGCTTCTTGAGTCATGAACTTCCGAAAGAGCCCATAATCCTTTCCTGAGCGGCTGACATCTTCCCAATGAATGACTCCGCTCACTCCTTCCATGTCTACCGAAATAAAGACTTTAAGTCCCTGCTTAGCCTTTTCCCCTCGGGCAAAAAATCCCAAAAACAAAAAAGCTAGACAAAAAACAAAAACCTTCTTTTTCATAATTCCTCCTTTCAAAATTCAGTATTATTAGACACTGCCAAATACATTCTAATGATTCTCTGTTATTTGTCGAGAAAAATGCTCATAAAAATAAAATCATCTTAGAGAATTGAAAAATTGAAGTCAACTCGATACAATAGCCCTTCCAACATTAAAATGCTTTCTTTTTCCTCTTTCTATCTTTTCTCGAACGAAATCGTGAAATCGGGGACAGTTCTGTTTTTGGGAAAACATTCTTATCTTTTTGAAATCGGGGACGGTTCTATTTTTTTGGGGAATGCCTTTAACTCTTCCGGAAGAGAACAAACAAAAAAAATAGAACCGTCCCCTTTATTTTACTTTATTTTAAAGACAGGAACCTTCCCTTGATTGAGCTGGAGGGTAGACATGGAATATAAAATAGGCCTGATTGGCTGCGGGACGGTAGGCCAGGGTTTTCTGGAAATCATCGAAAATAAGCACGAATATTTGCGTGATCAGTTTGATTTTGAACCCAAGGTTGTGGCCATCTGCGATAAAATTAAGGGAACCATTTTGATTCCTGAGGGCATAAACATAAAGAAGCTTCTTGAGCTTTTAAACCAGGGAAGAAAGATCGAGGAATACCTGGAAGGGGAAGCCAACCAGGCAGAGGGGAAGGAAACCCTGGAGATCATCGAAGAGTATAAGACAGATATCTGGGCTGAATTGACTTATACAGATATCGAGACAGCAGAGCCTGCCACCAGCTATATTAAAAAAGCCCTGCGCACCGGAAAGCATGTAGTCACTTCCAACAAGGGACCAGCGGCGCTCTTTTATCGCGAATTGAGTAAATTGGCAAAGGAGAACAACCTTTTTTTCAGGATAGAGGGTACAGTCATGAGCGGGACGCCCGTTTTCAACCTGTTTGAACGCGACCTGGCTGGCAATACAATAAAAGAAATAAAAGGGATCCTAAACGGAACCACTAACTTTATCCTCTCCAAAATGGAAGAAGAGAACATGGATTATGACGTTGCCCTTAAATTGGCTCAAGAATTAGGCTACGCCGAAGCTGACCCTACAGCAGATGTAGAAGGCTATGACGCTCTGGCTAAAATCACCATCCTATCCAATGTCTTCCTGGAAGGAAACATTAAGCCGAGTGATGTCAAAAGGGAAGGCATAACTTCCATTTCTAAAGAGGATGTCCTGGCTGCCAAGAAGGAGAATTTCAGGTACAAGCTCATCGCTTCGACCAAAAAAGAGGCTGACCAGATTATGGCCAGTGTCTCTCCCCAAAAACTTCCCATCTCTGATCCCTTGGCAGGGGTCATGGGGGCCAACAATGCCTTGAACGTTGAGCTGGATTTGATGGGGAAAATAACCATTCAAGGTCCTGGAGCTGGAAAGATCGAGACCGGATATTCCATCCTCACCGATATGCTGGCCATCCACTACCATCTCTCGAAATGAACTTCTGGAGTGAAGAGGATAAAGATTTTTTTAAAAATAAAAAATATAATGGGTAAACAAAACCTGTAAAACAGGAGGAAAGCGATGCACTTCGAGCTCTTGAGCGATAAAGACCTTAAGGCCATGGACGAGTTAGTCAATTCCTACGGAGGAGCAAAAGAGATTTCCGAGAAGATAGAGGCAAGCAGAGATTATGAGACCAGGAAAAAAATTGCCGGAGAAAAAGGATTTGGCGAGATGTTGGAAAAGGCTGAAGAATTTGTGCAGAGCTTTGGTAAAGTTGAGGATTTTATGGAAAAGAACGACATTTCTGTCACTAAGAAAGGAGTCTGTACGACCCAGGTTTCTGGGTTCCAAGCCGCTCGTCCGACCTATGAATGCATTATGAGAGTCGCCGAGGACGGAGAGGTGCTCTTTCCAACAGAGATGATCTCTGTGGTGGGTTTGACGGAAAACTACGTCTATGGCGGTGATCTTCTCTCTACTCTTGCCCTGGCTGAAAATATTCTAGGGGCCAGCAAGTTTTGCACCACCAACCTCTTAGGAACTCCTCTCCCTGAGGAGCGGTTTGCCAGAATAGAAAAAGTGACCGGGGAGAAATTCGCGAGAGCTGACCTGGGGAAGGGGCTGAGTCAGATAATCCTGAAGAACATGGGCACATCCTATGGCAACCTGGGAGGGGTTGAGGTCGGAAACAATAATCATCTTGTTTATCTTGACGGAATCACAAGGGCTGCCATCTCCACAGGAGCAAATTTTTTCCTCAACCCAAGCTGGTCAACGATCGTGGCTGCCTGTTATTACGCCAGGGAAATCCCTAATCTTTCCTTTAAAATATCAATGCTTCTTTCGACTCAAAATGCTATCCAGCTCAGGATGCTCCTGAATATTTTCAAAGAGTATCTCCGAGACGACGGCACAACTCCGATCTATGAGATAAATATCGGGAACGCAGCCACTGCCGAAACTTTCATTCAGTGCAGTGAGGAGGTTCAAGCCTCAGGTCTTCCCATCTTTCTGGCTGCTCATCTCAGGATCAATCTCGATTTAGGAAGGGCTGACTTCAACTGGACTGAAAACGCCTTCAAAGTCCTGGAAGCTGGCCGGGATTTGACCATTAAATACGAGAGCGACGGGGAAGGACGTCCCTATGACACTATGGAGGCCTATTTTCTCTCTGATGAAGAGAGGAACGAGAAGGCAGCTTTGATCGGCGAGGTTATCTACCACAAATGCGTGAGATGCGATAAGGATGCCAAAGAGATCATGAAGAGAGGGCATCAGACCCAGTTTGCCAAGGTTTCTTATCGAACATAAATCTTGAAAAGAAAACGTATAACTCACGGAGAGGAGCCATGGATTTAGGCATCGAGAATAGAGTCGCCTTGGTGGCAGCCTCGAGCATGGGATTAGGAAAAGCTATAGCTTCCCAGCTTTCCCGGGAAGGTTCAAGAGTGGCAATCTGTGCTCGAGGTGAGGAAAGACTTCTTAAAACCAGGGATGAAATAGCTTCAGAAACCGGAGGTCAGGTTCAAGCTTTTGTGGCCGACGTTGCCGACAGGAATCAGGTGAGTAAACTTGTTAAGAATGTGGTTGCTGAGCTGGGGACTGTCGAGATCTTGGTCTGCAATGCCGGAGGACCTCCGTCCGGTATGGCGGATGAATTCAGTCTGGATGATTACCAGCAGGCCTTAGAGCTCAATCTTTTAAGCACCGTAAACCTATGCTATGAAGTGATTCCTCTGATGAAGAAACAGAAATGGGGAAGGATCATTAACATGGTTTCCATCTCAGCCAAGCAGCCCATCGAAAACCTTATCCTCTCTAACACAGCTCGAGCAGGCGTCTTGGGTTTCTCTAAATCCATTTCTAATCAACTTGCCCCTTACGGAGTCACCGTAAACTCTGTCTGCCCTGGCTACATCAAAACAGAGAGGGTGGAAAACTTGGCCAGGGATTTCCAAGAAAAAGGTCAAGGCACAAGCAAAGACTTCTACCACAGCATCGAAAATACTATTCCCCTGGGTAGGTTGGGTCAGCCAGAGGAAATCGCTCAAGCAGTGGCTTTTCTGGCTTCTGAAAGAGCCAGTTACATAACCGGAGTTGCCCTGCAAGTGGACGGAGGCTACATCAAGGCTCTCTATTAAAAAAATGAAAATGGGGACGGTTCTATTTTTTTCCATATATGGCCATCAATTCTTTGTATTAATATACCAAATGAAAAATATTCATTATGCTTCTTCCGAACTTTTTCGTTCTCTAAAAAAGAGAACCGTCCCCAATTTTGAAAAAGAGAACCGTCCCCAATTTTTTCAATTTTTTTTAATTTATTTTTATTTAAACTCGAAAGGAAGGATCCGATGAAAAATGACTTGAAGGAATGGGAAGGGACGGCTTTCCCAGAGATGATAAGAGGACTCCCAGAGGTCGACATGCCTTTCCAAGGAATCAGGGCCTGGCTTCTCCAGAGCAACAACCAACAGGTCGTGTTTTTTGACATAGAAGCTGTCGGAGAAGTGCCTCCTCACTCCCACTGTGCCCAGTGGGGAATGGTCATCGAAGGTGAAATGGAATTGACCATAGACGGGAAGCCCAACGTATACCGGAAGGGTGATTGGTACTATATCCCTGAGGGCATTGTCCATTCAGCCACTTTTCTCACCCGGGTGAATGTGATAGACGTCTTTGATGCCCCAGACCGGTATAAGGCCAAATAAAGAAAAAAATTAAAAAAAGAACAGAGGTCAGACATGAAATCTTTGTTCACCAAAATCATGAGAGATTTCGAGGGTTATTCCATCGGAAAAACCCTAGGGTATATCAGAGATCCCGGAATAATCTCTTTTGCCGGTGGATTGCCCAGCAATGATATTTTCCCTTTAGATATTGTTCAGAATTCGGCTACGAAATCTTTAAAGGACGACTGGGCTAAGTCTCTCCAGTATTCGGACATCCCTGGAGAAGTAGAACTCATAGAAGCCATCAGAGATTACCTGAAGAAGGATGATATCCATATCCAACCTGAGAACATCATGATCACCACCTCCGGACAGCACGGGATAGATTTGGTCGGAAGATTGTTCCTTGAACCCCAAGATACGATCGTTATCGATCTCCCTACCTTTGGTGGTGCTTTAGCCTCTTTTGAGATGCAGGATGCGGATTACATCGCTAAAGATATAGAAGAAGATGGGTCTGATGTTAAGGGGATGGAGGCCGAGATCGACAAAAGTCTAAAGAAGGGGAAGAAACCTAAATTCATCTATGTAGTCCCGGATTTCCAGAATCCCTCAGGCATAACCATGAGTCTGGAGAAAAGAGTTGCTCTACTCGCGATGAGCAAGGATTACGGGATTCCTCTGGTAGAAGACAGTCCCTACCGAGAATTAAGGTATAAAGGAGCACATCTTCCTTCCATCTATTCCCTGGACAAGAACCAAGGGAATGTGATCGGTGTCTACACTTTTTCCAAAATCCTCTGCCCCGGCCTGAGAGTCGGTTTTAACATCGGACCTCCTGAAGTCGTAGAAAAATTCATCTACATAAAAGGCGCCAACATACTGAACACGCCCAAGCTCAACCAAGATATATGTACAGCCTTCCTACGAGAATACGATATCGAGGCCCATTTCCAGAAGGCCAGAAAATACTACACTGAAAAACTGAATTTCTTCCTCGAAGCTCTGGAGGAGAATTTCCCTCAGGGTACGGGTGTGGAATGGACAAACCCAGAAGGCGGCCTCTTCCTCTGGATCACTGTGCCGGAGTCGATAAACACCTTAGAGCTTTTCTACCTGGCCCTTGAAGAAAAGGTTGCTTTTGTCCCGGGCGAAGTCTGCTATCCTCAAGACTTTCGCAGGTATAACACCATGAGGGTCAACTTTTCTTACCCAACCAGGGATGAGATTAAAGAAGGAGTAAAAAGGTTGAAAAAGGTGATACAGAAATATAGAGTTAAGAAAAAAAATAATTAAACCGAGGGAAAATTAGGGAGGAATCATGAATGACGACCAACAATATGGGCCAGGGGTTTTAAAATACATGAAAGAGGCTCAAAAACTCCTTGATCAGAAAAAGAAACAAGTGAATCGGATTAAAAAATTCAAATTTGACACCATAGCTGTGCACGGCCTCTACACGGCAGAAGAAGCCTTAAAACAAAATCAAGGGGCTATAATCGAGCCTCTCTATCTCTCCGCCTCTCAGGCTTACCGCGACTCTGATGAAATGGAAGCTGCTCTAGCGTATTTAATCCCAACCTGGTGCTACACCCGAATAGCCAATCCTACCATCTATTATCTCGAATGGGTTCTGGCCCTGCTGGAAGGATACAAAACCGGCCAGGACGCTTCTTGTCTGGTTACAGCTTCGGGAATGTCAGCTATCGTTTCAGCCATTGACCCTTTTCTCGTCAAGCAAAAAGAAGAGGAAGAGAAAATCAATTTCGTGAGCTCTGTTCAGCTTTACGGAGGCACTTACCAGCACTTTTCGGTCAGGAAAATGCAGGATAGGGGAATAGAAGTCCGGTGGGTGGAACATCAAGATGATATCGAGGAATGGAAGACAAAGATCAACGAGAATACTCGCTTTCTTTACTCAGAGGCTCCGAGCAATCCTCAGCAATCTTTCTGTGATGTCAAGGCGCTCGCAGATCTGGCCCATTCCCATGAAATCCCCTTTATTATTGATGCGACCTGTGCAACTCCAGCCTTGATGCGCCCCCTTGCTTACGGGACGGACATAGTCATCCATTCTCTGACTAAATCCATAACTTCCAGCGGATTGGCCATAGGAGGAGCTTTGATCAGCCGCAAGCCAATCGTGACCAATATCAAAAATGACAATCCTCTCTTTAAAGAAAATTTCGCCGAATACGTAAAATTCCTCCCGTACAGGGATAATGGCCCAGCCGCTTCTCCTCCGAATGCGTTGTTTGCTCTTAATGACCTGCGAACCCTGCGCTCCAAAATGGACCTGGTCAGCCAAAACTCACAGCAAGTAGCAGAATTTCTTGCCCAGCATCCTCGAGTCTACCAGGTTGATTATTTGGGCTTGCCGAGCTTCCATTTCCATCCGCTGGCCAAAAAATACCTGAAGCTGGTGGATTCAGATGATGGGACTGGCAAGGAATTCAACCGCTACGGTCACCTGATGAGCTTCCGTGTCGACGGCCCTTCTCCAAACGCACGAAAAGTATTCGACAATCTCAAGGTTATTTTTAGGGCTACCGATCTAGGCCGCATCAAGAGTGTTGCCTGTATCCCAGCCATTTCCACCCACCAGCAGCAAGGAGAAAAGGCCCGCCAGATGGCCGACATACCGCCTCAAATGATAAGACTCTGCGTGGGGGCTGAAGATCCAGATGATATTATAGGAGACCTCGACCAGGCTCTCCGCACTCTCTGATTCCTAGAGGTTAAAACAGACCACTTTGGGCTCCGTCATCTCCAGGAGCGCAAACTTTATTCCCTCCCGGCCGAGACCGCTCCATTTCACCCCGCCAAAAGGCATCATATCGATCCTGTAATCAGTGGAATCATTGACCATCACTCCGCCCACATCGAGCTCCTTGATAGCCTTAAAGGCGTTATCCAGGGAACGGGTAAAAACGGCTCCGTGAAGACCGTAGTCAACGCTATTGGCCTTCTCGATCGCTTCCTCAAGCGTAGAAACCTTATAGAGATTCACTACCGGGCCGAAGACCTCTTCGCAATTCAGCTTGGAGGACTCAGGCATATTCTTGAATACTGTGGGCTCAAAGAGCGTCCCTTTCCTTTTTCCTCCAGTTAGAAGCTCTGCTCCTTCTTGGCTGGCTTCTCCCACCCATTTTTCCACTCGAGCCGCCTCTTGCTCGGTGATCATGGGCCCCATGTCTGTATCTTCATCCAACTGGAAGCCAACTTTCATTTTTTTCGTACGCTCCACAAACTGCTTTTCGAATTCACCATAGACAGCCTCATGGATATAGATCCTCTGGACTCCAATGCAGTTCTGCCCCACAGCCCAGAAGGCTCCGGAGACGGAAAGTTCCACCGCTTGGTCCAGGTCAGCATCATCCATGACAATCACCGGAGAGTTGGAGCCAAGCTCCATGCCAATTTTTTTCAATCCCGCTTTTTTGACAATGTCCAGCCCCGCCTCGGTTCCTCCGGTGAAGGAAATCATTCGACCTCGAGGATCTGTCACCAGCGCGTCGGCAATTCTGGAGGCCCGGCCAGTCACGATGTTTAGAATATTCCAGGGAAGGCCAGCTTTGATAAAAGCTTCTCCCAGTTTTAGGGCTGAAAGCGGAGTCACGGTCGCTGGCTTGAGAACCACCGCATTTCCGCCGGCGATGGCAGGCCCAACCTTATGGGCTACGAGGTTTAAAGGATCATTGAACGGCGTTATAGCCACGATGATACCGATGGGAAAACGATAATAATATCCAAGGCGATTTTCAGATCCCTCTCGACTGTCGAAAGGGATGGTCTCTCCGACTACCCTCCGGGCTTCCTCAGCTGAGATGGTGATGGTGTCGATACACCGGCTGGCTTCTTTCCTTGCCTCCCGGATGGTCTTGCTTCCTTCGCTGGCTATAATTCGGGCGAATTCCTCCTGGTTGTTGCTGATGATTTCTGCTGTTTTATAGAGGATAGAAATCCGCTGATGGACAGGAAGCCCACGGTTGATCTTGAATCCTTCCTCGGCGGCCTGGAAAGCAGCCTTCACGTCGTCCTCATCTCCAGCCGGGACGGTGTCAACGAGCTCATCATTATAGGGATTTCGGACTTCAATCCTATCGTCCTTTTCCACCCAGTTCTCGCCGATTAGCATCTTCATTTTATTTCCTCCTTTTTTATAGCCTGGGGACTATTCCTTTGCTCTCTGATTCTCCAAACGCGAATAAAGACTTTGAAAAAAACAGAACCGCTCTTACTTTACAGAACTCATATTCACTTTACAAGTCGGTCCATATCTAGCATATTATTATACTCAGATGTCAACAGAGAGATTGGACGGGCTTTCTCTTCTAGGCATCTTTTCTGAATCATAAAAGTCATAAAGGCCTGACCCTGATGGAAAAAATAGGGATTCTGTTTAATCCGAGTGCTGGGAAAGGAAAGGCTCAGCAAAGCAAAGAGCGGCTGGAAAAACTCCTTCTCCAGCATGAAGTCGATTATGAGCTGTTCATCACTCAAAGTGAAGACGATCTGAGGAGACAGGCCCGGGAAAAAACAGCTACATACAGAATCATCGCTGGAGCCGGTGGTGACTCCACATTCAACATCATCATCAATGAGACCAAGAAAAAAGGAGCCGAGATTATCCTGGGAATGATTGGCCTGGGTTCCTCTAATGATATAACCAAAGAATTCGAAATCGACTCATTGGAGAAGGCCTGCGCAGCTCTGAAAAGAAGAATGATAAAAAGAATAGACCTGGGCTGTCTAGTTCAAGATAACAAAATCTTGGGCTATTTCCTTGGACAGGCTAGCCTTGGATTGGGAGTGCTGGTGAATAAATATGTCGAAGACTTAGCCCAGAGAAAGCCAAAGATGGGGAAGATTCAAACACTCGCTGGAGCTTTAGGCATAATCGATTCCTATTCTTCCAAGAAAATTCCTATACCTTTAACCGTAGAATCCGAGAAGCGTCGAGATGAAGGTCGTTATGTGGTGGCCGTCTTCAACAATATGCGATACTGGGCAACCGGGAGAAGAGTAACTCCTCGCGCCCTGGTTGATGATGGGCGGTTAGACTGTTGTCTGATTAAAGATTGCTCCCTGGCTCGATTTTCCCGCCTTGTCTTTCTCTCCGCAAGGGGAAAGCACACCAGAGCCAAAGAAGTCGATACGCTCCAATCGCCTTACTTCGAAGTCTCTTCTGAAAAGGCTTTTGAGATTCAGGCTGACGGAGAAATCGTCGGGGGCGCCCAGACCCCTTCTCAGTTCAACAAAATAGTGTTCAAGATCATTCCCAAAGCCTTGGATATTATCTGCTAAAAACTGCCTACAATTTCAGAAACATCCACTCCTTAGTATAGGGAACACTGCTCATGAGAACGCCTTTGTCTTTAGTCACTAATAGATTATCGCTGGGGTTATAACCAAAGCCATTCTCTGGGTCATAAAGGCCTGGCTCAACGCTGAAGGTCATCCCTTCTTCTAAGACTGTGTAATCACCCAAAGCTATCCATGGGGGCTGGTGCCCTTCCATGCCTTCACCATGGGCAGGCCGATGATAGATGTATTTGGCCACTCCCTGCTTAACCTGGTACTGATGAATCTTATAAGCAACCTCGGAGCAGGTTACTCCAGCTTTCGACTCCCTCTCTTGAATATGAACACATTCCGTGACCACATCCCATAATTTCTCGCGGTGCTTATCCCAGGGTTCAATCTGGTAATAACGGTAGCACTCGCCTCCGTAGCCCCCGATTATCACTCCTCCTGCCACCTGGAGGGCATCTCCTTTCTCAATCTTCTTGTGGAAGAATTGATTCGGATGGGGATATGCCGTACCCGCTCCGGTGCGACACCCAATATAGACTCCTAGGCCTACCGCAGAGTGGGGCCGTCCGTCCCTTTTGATGTCTTTCATGATCAATTCGGTGCCGTATTCCGTGGTCGCCAGTTCCACTTCAAAGTCTGTGGCATCGGTTCCTCTCTCCAGGATGTAATCTCTGGCAAAGGCATGGATCTTGCTGAAGTAATCCATGGCCCTTTGCGCCAGAGCGATCTCTTCTTTGGTTTTCACCATTCTCATTCCGAGACAAATCGAGCTGATATCCACGAATTTAGCCTTAGGGAGAATCTTCTTGGCCTTTTTCATCACCGAAGGCGGGAACTCGGAGTCAACTCCGATAGTCTTGTCTCCAAAGCCTCTTTTCTTCAATCCATTGAGGAGCCATTCAAACAGATCTACTGTCTTCCCCTGGATAACTTTTCCTTTATTGGGGAAACCTCCTTCTGCGTGGAGGAAATCAAAATAGTACTCATTCTCCGTGCTCCACCAGGAAGTCACTAAATCTCGGTCCAACCCAGGGTGGTACCAGTAGATGGCCTCCTCATCGACAGGGAACACAACATAAAAAGGCCTTTCAGTGGTGCTGTGAAAGAGGCCGGTAAAATAAACAAGATTCCAACGATTCTGAAGAAGAATGACCTTGATCCCTTTTTCAGCCACCTTGTCTTTCAAACGCTGGACTGCGCTTTTATACCAGCTGAGAGGCAGGCGGTCGAAAGACGCTGGCTGGGGATGGTCAGGATTGGTGATCAGGAGTTTTTCAGAATTCTTCTTTGGTGAAGGGAAAGAAAAAGCCTTCCTCTCTCCGACCAAGCCAAGACTGGCTAAGCCCACTCCTATGTTTCTCATAAAACGGCGACGGGAAAACTTCATGAGTACCTCCTTTCCCCGATATATAAAGAAATAAAGAGTTGAAGTCAATTGCCTTCTCACGCCTTTAAACAGCTAGGCAGGGTTATACCCGGTAATACGAGAACGATTCTATTTTTTCATAGGCTAAGATAATCGAATATCTGACCCTGTCGAAGTTGAATTTTTAGACCTGATATTCTAGAATGGAGAAAGTGGAAAAAATAAGAATCTACCGGAACAAGAGCCAGCCTCTAAAGGGAAAAGTCAAAATAAGCGGGGCTAAAAATGCAGTTCTTCCTGCCATTGCGGCCTCTCTTTTGACCAAAGAGAAAATCAAACTGACGAACATCCCCCTGGTCAAAGATGTTTTCACCATCCTGACTTTGATGAAAGAGCTAGGGGCCGATTACGGCCTGAAAAGAAATTCTCTTTCCATCCAGACCAAGAATATCACTTCTGACGAGGCCTCCTATGAATTGGTCAGCGCTATGAGAGCTTCGATCTTGGTGCTGGGTCCCTTGTTAGCTCGCTCGGGAAAAGCTGCGGTTGCCTTGCCTGGAGGATGTGCCATCGGTTCCCGCCCTATAGACCTCCACATCCATGCCCTCGAGAAATTGGGAGCCACGATCAGTCTCGAACACGGCTACATTAAAGCAGAGGCCGAAGAGCTTCGAGGGACCGAGATTGAATTCGAGAAAAAGACAGTGGGAGGAACAGAGAACAGTCTCATGGCTGCTTCCCTTGCTCAGGGTGAGACGGTATTAAAAAACTGTGCCCTGGAGCCCGAGGTTTCTAACCTCTGCCAGCTCCTGGTCAAAATGGGAGCTAAAATTGACGGGATTGGCCGGGAGACAATCCGGGTCAGAGGAGTAGAGGAATTAGGTGGAGCCACCCACGAAATCATCCCCGACCGCATTGAAGCTGGAACCTTTCTCGTTGCTGGGGCCCTGAGTAACGGAGATATCCAATTGACCAACGTCAATCCACAGCATCTGGAAACAGTCATCGAAAGACTGCGCTATTCAGGAGCTAAAATAGAAGTCAAAAACAAATCTCTGCGCGTTGTCGGCAGTCCAAAGATCAAATCACAGGATATCACCACCTCTCCTTATCCGGGATTTCCGACAGACATGCAGGCTCAATTCATTGTCTTGATGACGCAAGCCTCTGGAACATCGATCATAACCGAGACCATTTTCGACAGAAGATTTTCCCACGTGAATGAACTTCTCCGCCTGGGTGCCAACATTGAAGTAAGAGGAGATAAAGCTATCGTAAGGGGAAAAACTCCGCTCTCCGGAGCAGAAATCATCGCCACCGACCTGAGGGCTTCAGCCTCGCTGATCTTGGCTGGATTGATCGCCAGCGGAGAAACCATAATCAATGAAGTGGAACATCTCGACCGAGGCTACGAAAAGATCGAAGAAAAACTCAGCTCCTTGGGAGCCTGTATCGAACGAATTAAAGAATAGGATTCAAGATTAAATGGAAGACTGCCTCTTCTGCAAGATCGCAAAAAAGGAAATCCCCTCGGAGACTGTGTACGAAAATGATAGCCTCATCGCCTTTAGAGATATCGATCCTCAAGCTCCTACTCATATTCTCATCATCCCTAAAGAGCATTTTGCCTCCCTGGAGGAGATCCCAGAAGAAAAAAAGGGAATTTTAGCTGATCTGCTCCTTGCGGCTCGCCAGATCGCAAAAGATAAAGAACTTTCCAGAGGGTACAGGATCGTGCTCAACACGGGAAAGGACTCTGGGCAAGCCGTTTTCCATATCCATTTCCATCTTTTGGGGGGAAGGCAGATGACTTGGCCTCCAGGATAGTCTAACCTAGAGCCTTTTGGCCTCTTTAAAAGATATATTAACCAAGGAGGAGGAATACAATGGATATCACCTGGTTAGGTCACTCTGCGGTCAAGATTCAGGGTTCAAAAACTCTCTATATCGACCCCTTTCTCACCGGAAATCCTGCCGCATCCGCGACTCCTGATGAAATATCCGAGGCTGATGTGGTGATTGTCACCCATCATCACGGTGATCATCTAGGAGATGCTTTTGCCATCTGTAAAAAAACTGGAGCCACTTTAGTGGGAATCCATGAAGTTGCTGTGGATGCTGAATCTGAAGGAATTACGGCTGAAGGTATGAACATAGGCGGGACAGTGGAAGTGGAAGGAGTCAAAGTACATATGGTGATTGCTCATCACTCCGCTGAAAAAGGCAATGCGGCCGGAGTCGTTGTCGAAATGGACGGGAAGACAATCTACCATGCCGGGGATACAGGGTTATCCTATGATTTGAAGCTCATCGGTGAATACTTCAACCCGGATTTAAGTTTCATTCCCATTGGCGACCGATACACGATGGGCGTTCCCTCAGCTACGAAAGCAGTTGAATTTATCCAGACCAAGAAAGTCATCCCTGTTCACTATGACACTTTCCCCATTGTCAGTGCCGATCCAGAAGAATTCAAGAAACGCGTGGGAGACCTGGCAGAAGTCGTCATCCTCAAGCCTGGAGAATCACATTCTCTCTAGCCTTCGCTCATTGTCTCTGGTATATTCGGCTGTCTACAGTGCCTTATTTAATCGACGGAAACAACTTCTTAGGATTCATCACTCCTTCTGGATTTAAAGATCAAAGAGCCAAACATGATTTGGTCCTAAGGCTACGAGTTTTTCAGAAGCTCAAAGGAACAAAGGTCATCCTCGTTTTTGACGGTCATCCTGATCCAAACCTTCCTCTTAAGACCTATCGGGAAAAAAAATTTCTGGTTCTCTACCCTGCTCCTGACCAGAATGCCGACCAACTTATCAAAGAAATCATTCTCAAACAGACCGACCTGAGGAGGTTCATCGTCGTCAGCTCTGATCGAGAGATCAAGAACTTTGCCCAAGCCAAGGGGGCCAAGGCTCTTAACTGCGAAGAATTTAGCCGCCAATTGAGGAAATCATGGAAGGAAATCAAAAAAGCAAGGGAGGAAGAGAAAAGCATGTCACCTCCCTCTCCTCTCGAAGTCGACCAGTGGCTGGAGATTTTCAAAGGTAAAAATGACTGAAGTGGCCATCATAGGCGCCGGCAACCTAGGCACAGCCTTGGGGTATGCCCTCTCTCAAAAGGGATACCAGCTCAAGGCTCTCTCTGGAAGAACTCTATCTTCGGTCCGAAAAAGCCTGCAGATAATCGGCAAAGGAAAAGCTCTGACAGATAATCTTCAGGCAGCCAAAGACGGAAAGCTTATCTTTATCTGTGTGCCTGATAGTGAGATTGCCAAGGTCGTTAAAGAGCTCGCTCAAGGTTCGCTTCCTTGGAAAGAGAAATATGTTTTCCACTGCAGTGGACTTGTTTCGGCCGAAGTTCTCAAACCTTTGCAGATCAAAGGCGCCTTTACAGCCTCTATTCACCCTGTTCAGTCGTTCTCCCAAAAAAAAGGCGGGCCAAACCAATTTGAAGGCATATACTTCGGCCTCGAAGGAGACGAGAAGGCTTTGAAGTTAGGCGAAAAAATCGCGAGCCGCCTGGGAGGCTATCCCATCATTATCACTGGAAAGGACAAGGCTCTCTACCATGCAGCCTGCAGTATCGCTTCCAATTTCTTTGTTGTCCTGCTAGAGGTGGCTGTGTCTCTCCTTAAATCGGCCGGGATCGAGGAAAAGCAGGCCTCTGAGATGGTCCTGCCTTTGATCCAAGGGACTCTACAGAACATGAAAGACTTCGGCCTCAAGAATTCATTAACAGGACCCGTTATCAGAGGTGATCAGGTATCTATAAGGCAACATCTTGATGCTCTAAGGAAGCTTCCTGACTATATCGCCATTTACAAGATCCTGGCAGTCCAAGCTCTGGAGATCGCAAAAAAAAGGAACCTCCCCCCAGAAAAATACAAGGCCTTGAAGAGCTTGCTGGAAGAAAAATAACTTCTCCAAGCGCACTATCAAATTTTTCCTTTAATGACTCGCCCTGCTATTCTTGCTATCTGATATCTTAACATCTTTGATAGTAGCTACAGATAAATAGGGTCAGGCCTTGACACCTGACGATCGAACCTCTTTATCTGAAAAACTCGCTTTCTGCCTCTGCCCAAGGAACTTTACAGAATGTAAAATATTTTAACAATATTGGTCGCATGATAAGCAAGGTTATCAATAAAGATTCAAAGTCTATGAACAAAGCCCTTCCTATTTTGAGGGATCTCCTAGGTCAGCAAAAAATTTGCCAAAAGGCCGCATTTTTGGCTTTCGGACAAGTAAAATTAAAAAAATCATCCCCAGAAACTCAGGGCATTGAGGAGGCAGCTGGAAGGAAAATAACCTCTTCTTCGAGTTCAACACTAAATTTCTCTCTGACTCTCTCTTTTAGCTCTTGAGCCAGCAAGAGAACATCCTTGGCCGAGGCCCTATCCAGGTTAATGATGAAGTTCGCGTGGCCTCTATAAACGGCAGCCCGGCCCACTTTCAAATCCTTGGCCCCGGCTTGGTCTAAAAGGAAACCTGCAGACACTTTCTTCCCGTCTGACAAAACAGGGTTCTTAAAAAAGCTACCCGCACAGGCAACTTCCTCGGAGGGGTGCTTGCCCTTCCTGATTTTTAAATTCTTCTCGATAGATTCCTGGACTTTCTTCTTGTCTCCTTCCTGAACCTTAAAAACAGCTTTTAAGAGAACAGCCTGTTTTTCTGTGAGCTGGCTCTGACGATAGCTGAAGGAGAAATAATCCTTCCTAACTTGAATCTCTTCTCCTTTTTTATCAAGAAGAATTGCCTCTGATAAAAAATGGCCGATGCTCTTATCAAAGGCTCCGGCATTGCTGGAGACAGCTCCTCCGATGGTCCCAGGAATTCCAGCCAAAAATTCAAGACCAGCCAGTCCATTTTCTGTTAAAAATTGAAGAACCTGCCTCAAAGAGGTACCTGAAAGAGCTTCAATTTCCTCCCTCCGCCGCGTTCCTACTCCCTGGGCCTTGTTCCTGATAATGAGACCTCGATACCCATCATCATCGAAGAGAATATTATACCCTCCTCCTATAAGATAATACGGAAGAGAATACTGCCGGGCCAAAAGAATCGCCTTCTTGAGCTCATCAACAGTAGTGGCTTCAAAAAAATAATCTGCTTTTCCGCCGATTCTGAAATTTGAATAATCCCTGAGGCTGATATTTTTCTGCAGAGGTTTCTTGAGCTTATTGAAAAAATTGATGTCGAAGGACTTTTCAGGCATAACTTTTTTCTCATTCTATATTATGCACCAAAAAATGTCCAAAAAATTACCCTAATTCTTCTACCCTGGAAGAATCGTCATATCCGAGATCTATATAATATTTATGGGATAGACCTTAAAAGAGATGGGGACGGTTCTATTTTTTAAAAATAGAAAACCCAGCACCATGAGATATTTGTAAGAATAAAAAAATAGAACCGTCCCCTAAATTTGGTCCCCTAAATTTGACCATCTTTAAAGAACTAGACTAATCGCGGAAAATGAGATACTGACAGCGACTCTTTCAATCTGGCATATTTTTTGCTATCATAATAATTGTATATTGACATAGAAACATGTTGACATTTGAAAAAGCGGTCATTATCATGCAATCAATTTTAATGCGAGGTTGAAAATGAAAAAAACTCTGTTGACCACCTTAGCTTTGACCTTCCTCATGTCGAGCTTAGCCTACAGCCAAAATGATGAAGCTCATAGCGCCTATCTGCAGGCCATGGGAGCTCCAACTCTCGCCCAAAAAATCCAACTTCTAAAGAATTACATCAACAAATACAAAGGACAGGGAACACAGTACGAACATTATGCCTATGCCAATCTTTGTATCTTGAGTTCACAGACTGGCAACTTAAACGATTCTATAGATTACGGCGAAAATGCCTTGCTTTTGGGCGGCCTGGATGACTACACCAAAACTCAAGTTCTCTTTGTCCTTTCCACGATCTACACCAAGCAGGGCAAAAACCTAGAAAAAGCAAAGAACTATGCCTTGCAAGTCGTAGAATTGTCGCGAGTGAACAAGAGCAAAAAATCTGCCACCACTAATGCTGACCAATGGGACAAGCTCATAGGAGCGGGTTATTACACCCATGCTCAAGCCCAAGAAAAAGCAAAGCAGCTCAAAGGCGCTGCCAGCTCATACATAAAGTCTTATGATATTCTCAAGAATCCACAGATCGGAAAAGACCTGAAAAAAGTAGGAAAAGCTTTATATAAGTTCAAGTTTTATAAAGACGCGGAAGAAGCCTTCAGAGTCGCCTATAAGATATTGGGAGATTACGAGAGCGGTTCTTTCTACGCTAAGACTCTCTTCAGAAACAACAAGAAGAATGAGGCCCTGACTAACTTCAAGAAAGTGTACAGCAAGCAAAAGAGTGGAGAAGTCGCTTTTTATATCGGAATCATCCTGGCCGAAAACGGCAAGAAAGACGAATCCGTTTCTCAAGAGGCCATCCAATATTTGCTCGAAGCCAGCTTCCTCTCTCCATCAAACTCAGAGCAAGCCAGAGCCCTGGCTGAGAGTTTATTCTTCCATTCAAAAGAAGCCGGGAATTACAACCAGAAAGTAAAGGAACTCACCGAGCTAAGCAAACAGCTGGAAGAAATGACCGAGCTCTTCAACGAGAATTTCGGTGAAAAGAACGAAGACGAATTGAGCGATAAAGAGAAGAAAGAGATCAAGAGCTGGTTGAAGGATATCGAAGCCCTGGAAGCAAAAATTAAGAAAATTGAGACGGAGCAGAATGTTATCGTCCAAAAGTTCAACCGACTCCTTGAAGAGACAAAAAACAGATTAGAGAAGAGATAAATATCTCTGTAACTTTCTTAATTCCTGAGGAAGGTGGTGCAAAAATCCCTCTCGCTTAAACAGGCCTCCCAAAAAATAAAAAAGTTAAGAGAGGAAATAAAGCGCCACGAAAAAAAATACTACATCGATAACGACCCTCAGATTTCTGATCACGAGTTCGATCTTCTGGTTAAGAAACTGGAAGAACTCGAGAAAAAATTCCCAAAGCTAATCACGCCAGAATCTCCCTCTCAACGCGTCGGAGAACAACCCCTTGAAGGCTTTGTCTCGGTTCAGCACCGCACGCCCATGCTGAGCCTGGATAACTGTTATAGCCTCGAAGAGCTGAGGGAATTTGAGGAGAGAATTCAAAAACTCATTCCTTCTCAAAAAATAGAATACGTGGCCGAACTCAAAATCGACGGCCTGGGAATTTCTGTCGTCTACAGGGAAGGAAAGTTTGATCAAGCGGTGACTCGGGGCGATGGCTTGAGAGGCGACGATGTCAGCGCCAATGTGAAAACCATCAGGAGTATCCCTCTTGAGATAAAAAACACCAAGGAAATCGAAGTCAGAGGAGAAATTTATCTTCCCTTTATGTCCTTCGAAAAAATCAATAAAGAAAGAGAAAAGAAAGGCGAGTCCCTCTTTGCCAACCCACGGAATGCTGCCGCCGGTTCTCTGAGAACCTTCGATCCCAAGGAGGTCGCCTCCCGCCGACTCGATCTATTCCTCTATTACATTTTCATTGGGAGAGAAGAGATGCCGACTCAATGGGAAAACCTGAAGATGCTTCAGAAGTTGGACTTCAAGACCAATCCAATCGCCCGGCATTGTACCAGCCTCGATGAGGTCATCTCCTTCTATGAGGAGTGGCAAGAAAAAAGAGACAGCCTGGACTATGATGTGGACGGAGTCGTTGTCAAAGTGAATTCCACTAAGCAACGAAATCTCCTCGGTTTTACGGCTAAGTTTCCCCGCTGGGCCATATCCTTCAAATTTCCTGCTCGCCAGGCCACAACCAGAGTAAAGGATATCATCATCCAGGTCGGACGCACTGGGGCCCTAACGCCAGTGGCCATCCTCGAGCCTGTCCAGCTTTCTGGTATAACCATCAGCCGTTCAACCCTCCACAACGAGGACGAGATCAAAAGAAAAGACATAAGGATAGGGGATACCGTTCTAATTGAGAGAAGCGGTGATGTCATTCCCAAGGTTGTCTCAGTCATGAAAGAAAAGCGCACCGGCAAAGAAAAGAAGCTTGCCTGGCCTTCCTCCTGTCCTGTATGTCATTCCTCAACCTTTAAACCAGAAGGAGAGGCAATCTCTCGCTGCATTAATCCCTCCTGTCCAGCCAAAATAAAAGAGTCTATTCTTCATTTCGCCTGGCGGAGAGCCATGAACATCGAAGGCTTAGGAGAGGCGTTGGTCGACCAGCTCTTAGAGAAGAAGCTCATCCAGAAAATTCCAGATCTGTACGACCTCAAACATGAAGATTTGGAGCGACTAGAAAGAATGGGACCGAAAAGCTCCCAAAACTTGCTGGAGGAGATTGAAAAAACCAAGCAAAGAAGCCTAGACCGATTGATTTACGCTCTGGGAATCAGATTCGTTGGAGAACGCACCGCGCAGGCCTTGGCTTCTCATTTTAAGAACTTGGAAAAACTGGCCAAGGCCCCTTTAGGAAAACTCATTCAGATTGAAGATGTGGGACCCAAAGTGGCGGAAAGCGTTGTTTTCTTCTTCAAGCAGCCTGAAAATATCGAACTTATAAAAAAGCTCAAAGAGGCCTCCCTGAATCTTTCCTTCCGGGAGGCAGAAAGAAGTGAAGACCTGCCTCTTGCTGGTCAAACATTTGTCTTGACCGGAAGCCTTGAAAACCTGACTCGAGAGGAAGCCGCAGAACTCATTGAAGCCTCGGGGGGGACATTCTCCTCCTCAGTGAGCAGCAAGACTGATTATGTCGTCGTGGGTGAGTCTCCAGGGTCCAAACTGGCCAAGGCAAAAAAGCTCGGTATCCAAACAATCGAAGAAAAAGATTTTCTAAAGCTTGTCGGCAAGGGTTAATCTCTTTCTCTCTTCTTTTATTTTCATTTATCTCACTATCGAACAACCTCAGAGCTCAGAAGAAAGGCATAAGGTGACAAAGGTCTTCTGGAAACATTGCTGGCTCAATATGCTCTAGAAAAATCACCGAAATATCGTTAATTTTCCTTAGAAAAGATTTTCTCTGAACTCATAATGAATCATAGCTTGTTCATAACAATCAGATTACGAATTTAAATCAGAACACACCTGCAGCTGGCACAGGAATTGCATTAAGCATGCTTATTAATATAAGATAAATAGATTGAACACAGAGTTACATGAAAAAGAGGTAGTAAAGTAAAAAAACGTTTAAAATTAAGAATAAAAACGATCCTAAGGAGGAAATTCATGACTAAGAACATCTTGACAGGAATAGTCTTGGCCGGAGTATTCACCCTAAGTTTCTTTTATTGCAACGGAAATAGCCCCACTGAGACAGAAACTCCAGAGACTGTAAAAGAAGATCCGTCTTTTTCTCAAGACATTCAACCCGTTTTCACAAGCAGTTGTGCTCTCTCGAATTGTCATAATTCTACTGCTCAGGCCGGCCTGGTCTTGCTTCAAGGCCAAGCCTATAACAACATTGTTAACGTCAACTCTACCCAGGATTCTTCTAAAAAACGGGTAGAACCGGGAAATGCCGATAACAGCTATTTGGTGATAAAAATCGAAGGCAGGCAAAGCATCGGCGGGCGCATGCCCCTGGGGGGAGCCGCATTGAGCAGCACTCGGATACAAAACATAAAGAATTGGATAGACAGGGGAGCCAAGAATAACTAAAATTTTTTCTCTCTTTTAGGAGGAAAGCAATGAAGCATAGATCTCGTATGGTATTCGTGTTTTTTTTGTTATTGGTACTAACTTTCGTTGCTTTTGATGTTCGCCTGTTAGCCAAAGTCAAGGAAGAGTCAGTTAGCCAGTCGAATATGGAAAGCCTCACCGATAGAGTCGAAAAGATTTTCAGGAAGAGCTGCGCCATCTCTGGCTGCCACAAAGGAAGGTACCCGAAAATGATGTTGAACCTGGAGCCTGACAAGTTCAGGGATTCTCTCATAAACATATCCAGCAAGGAAATGAGCTCAATACCTCTTGTCAACGCTGAAGAACCTGAGAAAAGTTATCTTTTGAAAAAAATTAGAGGGGAGAAGGGAATCGTTGGAGGACGAATGCCTCTGGAATCACTGCCGCTTACAGAAGAACAAATGAAGACTGTCGAAGATTGGGTATGGAGTTTGAAAGAAACAGCAGCTGGAAAAGAGAGAAGAATCCTGGAAAAAGACGAGAAAGCAAAGCCCGTTTTCAAAAGGCCTGGCTTTGGGGGAACGCAACTCATAAACTTACCGACTCCCCAAAACATAGATAAAGGTGAGATTCTCTTCAGGATATCTCATCGTTATTTTCCCGACGTTGGGAGTGGCTATGATGCATTTTATGGGCTGGACGGCCCAGCCGTCATTCTCCTCAGCCTGGGCTACGGAATCAGTGAGAAGGTCATGATGACTCTTGGTCGCAGCAAATTGTTCCAAGAAGTCGAGCTTTCCCTCAAATGGATTGTCCTTGAGCAAGGCAAAAACGCGAATTTTCCCTTCTCGGCAGCCTTGACTGCAGGAGGAAGCTGGGTGACTCAATCGCAGCCAGGAAGGGATGTGTTTCAGCCTGAAAATCTTAAATTCAACCTACAACTAAGCCTGAGCTATCAAATTAATGATAGGCTTTCCTTTCTGCTTGTCCCAGCTTATTCATCTAACACAAACCATTGGGAATCACCATCAGAAGGAACCCTTGCTCTAGGCATAGGGGGGCGATATATGATCTTTAATGATTATTCGATTATCTGGGAATGGCTGCCAGTCATCGATGGATATAAGGACAATTCTGCTGGATGGGGATTGGGAATCGAGAAAAAAATTGGAGGACATGTCTTTCAAGTTTTTATCCTGAATTCAGTCGGGCTGACTTCTGATCAGTTTATCCCAGGGGGTGAGCTGAGGTTGAAAGACGGAGATTTTAGAATCGGGTTTAATATCTTCCGAAAGTTTTAATTCTTAAACAGTCTGCAGAAAAACCGTTTCTGACTCATCCTGAGGAGAAAACCCTATCCAAAAAGTTCGACTATTTCTTTCTTTTCTTCTGAACAAAAGAGAAAAGACCTTTGCCTATTTTCTTGTCTTCTTTCCCGGAAAGCTCATCTAATTCTTTCCTGGCAATAGTGCTGAGCGGGTCAATATCTAAAGCCTTGTTAAATTGCTTCTTTGCTCTCGCTTTGAATCCTTGCTGTTTATAGAATAAACCCAATCCAATATAGCACTCTGGATTCCAGGATTCCAATTCTATCGCTTTCAGGAAGTCCTGTTCAGCTTTCTTCTCTAGAGAAGGTATTTTAGCCTCGGTAAGAGCGAGCAATAAAAAGAAGCTTCCTTTATCTTGTCTTAACCTGACCGCCTCTTCCAGGAGAATCACTGCATCGTCATATCTGGCACGATTATAAAGAGTTTTACCCTGGCGAAATCTGATATTGGCCTTCTTTACGAGATCTTCTTCTTCTTCCTCTTCTGGAAGCTCGGTGGACTCGTCATACTCCTCTCTTTTCTCTTTATCTGTCAAAGTCTCGTAAGCTTTTGTGATTTGGTCGAATACATCTTCAATTTTTTTCCTTAATTCTGGAGGAAGATCTCGCTCAAAAGAATCCGGATGATATTTTCGCGCCATATCAAAATAAATCTTTTTTATCTCGCCTTCCGAAGCACCTCGGGAAACATTGAAAATCTGATAATAATCCAGGGAAGGGAGCTTATCGGCCCAGGCTTCCACCTCACCTAGGCGCTCTTTGTCTTCCTCCGAAAGAACAATTTCGGGTTCCTCTTTCTCTTCTACAGGAGGAGGTTCTTTGACTTCCTCGACTTTCTCCTCTTCCTTCTCATCAGGGAGGGGCTCCTCGACTTTCACCTCCTTTTCTTTCGGAGGCTCCTTGATTTCCTTGACTTCCTCCTCCTCTTTTTCTTCCGGAGAAGCTGCCCTGATTTCCTCGACTTTCTCCTCTTCCTTCGGCGGAGCTTCCTTGAATTTCTCTACTATTTCCTCCACAGCCCTTTCTTTAAAAGCAAATTCAACAAAATTTAGACAGTATAAGAGATAGAGGCTCTTCCAGAAGAACTCAGGATTATAACCTGTAGAATCAAGAATGTCTTCAGTACTCGTCTTGCCGTCTATCAGATTTAAGATATCCTTCTCTTCTTTTTTTAACAGGTATAAATGGCCTTTTCTCTTCCGGGAAAGAATCTTCTTTTCTAAGAATTCTTTTAGGGCTGGATGATATTTCATGCCCCGCACACCATCCTCGATCAACAGAGGGATGCTTATTATCGATTCAATTCCTTGCTCCTGGAAAGCTTCCAAAGGTTCAAATTTAAATTTACCCTTAAAAAGAGGAAAAATATTCAAGGCAATTTCTCTCATCTGATAAACCCAGCTGTCATACAAATCCCTCTTGGAAATCAGTCCCTGATTAATCAAACTGTCTTCCAGTTTCTCGCCGGGCTTTATATAGAGGTCAATCTTTGAATATACTTCTTTTGAAATCTTTCCCAACTTATACAAAACTTCCCCTAATTTTTCTTCAGGCTGATTGGTCTTGGCAAAGATCAGATTGCTGTTCTGAAAGAAAAGGTTTTTATTGATACTTCCGTGAGTGAATCTGAGCAAACCACTCTTTTTGTTAAAATAGATATCTCGAAGATAATAAGCAATATGGTTCACTTTCGCTCTTCAGCTATACTATAGCCAAAGTCAACTAAATTTTCAAATTCATTTTCAAATTTCCCCTTAAAGGCAGCATCCTGAATTTTTAAGACGTATAAAATAAAGAGATTGCAACGAATTCATATATAATTATTTTATTTTCAGCTGTTAAAAAAAAGAAAAAAATGTAACGTCCCCATTCTCTGGCTGAACTTCACGGTAAAGAAATTGCATTGGAGAAAAAATTATGATAATTTTCCTGACATGAAACTCGGGCTGGCCCAAATTTCGCCCTGTTTAGCTGATGTAAAAAGAAATTTCGAAATTCACCTTGAGAACATCGAAAAATCAAGACTGAAGAAGGTCGACCTCCTCGTGTTCCCAGAGCTCAGTTTGACGGGTTATAGCCTAAAAGACTTGGTTGAAGAAGTGGCTTTAAACCCAAGGAATAACCCTTACTTCAAAAAGTTTAAGGCCCTGAGCCGAGAAATATCCTTCATTCTCGGGTTCGTGGAAGAAAAGGAAACAGGCCTCTTTTACAACTCAGCCGCCTTCTTTTCAGGAGGAAAAATCCTTCATATTCATCGCAAGATTTTCCTTCCAACCTCGGGAATGTTCGAGGAAGGAAAATTCTTCGCTCATGGGAAAAACCTAAAAACATTCGATACGCCCTTCAGCAAGATGGGAATGATGATCTGCCGGGAATTTCTTCACTACGGAGCTTCTTATCTGCTCTTGGCAGGGGGAGCAGAAATGATAGTTGTCCTGAGTGCTGCTCCAGGGAGAGGAGTCTCGAAGGAGCAAAGTTTTGAAACCAGCCGAATGTGGGAACTCATGGGCGAAGCTATCTCTCGATTCTCTTCTGCCTTTCTTGTTTATTGCAACCGAGTGGGTTTCGAGGATGGGGTAGTCTTTGCCGGAGGATCTTTCATCTACAATCCCTGGGGCCAATGTGTTGCCAGGGCTTCTTATTGCGATAAGGACTATCTTCTACATGAAATTGATATGAATGAAATCAGACAGGCCCGAAAAAGATGGCCTTACAAACGAGACGACAAGCCAGAAGTCATCCTCGAGGCTCTAAAAAGGATTGTAAGGGATTATGAAGATTAGCGGATCTTTTGTGGAAAAGGTATTAACTTCTTTTATAAGGGAGGAATTATCGAAATCCAACTATAAAAAAGCTATCCTGGGCCTTTCTGGAGGCCTTGATTCTTCAGTGTGCGCGTTCCTGGCGACAAAAGCCTTGGGCTCAAAAAATGTCATTGCTCTCATAATGCCCTACCAAAAAACCTTTCAGCAGGATGTGAAGGATGCCCAGAGCGTTGCCAAACTGCTGAAAATCAGGTCGGAAATCATCGATATTACTCCCATGGTCGATGCATACTTTTCAAAATACCCCACTGAGAACAAAATCATCAAAGGCAACAAAATGACAAGAGAGAGGATGTCTATCCTGTACGATTATTCTGCCCGCGAGAAAGCTCTGGTGCTGGGCACAAGCAATAAAACCGAACTGCTCCTGGGTTACGGGACAATCTACGGAGACACGGCCTGCGCCCTAAATCCCTTAGGGGATCTGTATAAAACCCAAATAAGGCAGCTCGGTCAACACTTGGGAGTCCCGGAGAAGATCCTCAAAAAAACACCGAGCGCAGGATTTTGGCCTGGACAAACAGACGAAGGAGAGCTCGGTCTATCCTATAAGGAAGCCGATAGAATATTGTTCATGCTGGTTGACCAGATGGTCTTAAAAAAGGAGATCATAGGTTCAGGATTTAAAAAAGAAACTGTCGAAAAAATTATCAGCCTCATAAAAAAATCTGAATTCAAGAGGAAAATGCCCCCAATTCCTAAAATCTCGGCCCGCACGATAGGCCATGATTTTCTGTATCCTTATGACTGGGACAAATAGTCGAGTATCAAGATAAAGCCAGCACCGAATAAACTTTATTATAAGATCAAAAGATAAACTATATTTGGCAAGTTATCTCGATGAATGAGGAGCCACGGGGACGAAAACCAAGGGGGAAACTCTTTATTGTCGCCACTCCCATCGGAAACCTAGAGGACTTGACCCTCAGAGCCTTGAGGGTTTTAAGTGAGGTCGATATCATCGCTTGCGAAGATACCCGGCAGACAAAAAAACTATTGAACAGATACAACTTGAAGAAAAAACTCATAAGTTACTTTCAGCCCCAGGAAAGGCAAAAAATCCCTTTCATCATGAGTCTCCTCCGAGACGGAAAAGATGTAGCTCTAGTGTCCGATGCTGGAACTCCAGGACTATCAGACCCTGGCTACCGGCTGATTCGAGAGGCTATCCGGGAAGAGACCCAGCTCATCCCAATTCCTGGGGTCTCGGCAGTCACTGCAGCCTTAACTGCCTCTGGACTTCCCACCGATAGGTTTCTCTTCCTAGGCTTTCCTCCTGCTAAGAAAGAAAAAGCAAGAAAATTGCTCCAATCTTTAAAAAACGAAGCCTCGACCCTTGTCTTCTACCTTCCCTTAAGAAAAATCTTGTTTTTCCTGGAAACTGTCCAAGAAGCCATGGGAAACCGAGAAGTCGTTATAGCCCGGGAAATGACTAAAATCCATGAAGAATTCATAAGAGGACCAATCGAGGAACTCTTAAAAAAATTGAGTGAAAAGAGCCTAAAAGGGGAAGCAACAGTTCTTATCAAAGGCTCAAAATAAAAAAAATAGCCTTTTTTATTGAAATCTATAAAATTTTAAAGAAATACTTGACAAAAGTGCACTCATATATTATATTATTAATAGACTAAGATATTAGGAGGCTTAGATATGGCTATCATTAGATGGGACCCTTTCAGGGACCTTATGACTCTAAGAGAAAAGATGAACAGGCTTTTTGAGGAGGCTTTTATCACTCGAGGAGAAGAAAAAGAGTTGGTTTCAGGAACTTGGACTCCGTCGATTGACATTTACGAGACTGAAAACGCCCTTATCCTTTCCGCCGAAGTTCCTGGTATTGAGGAAGACAATATTGAAATAAAGATCGAAGATAGTACTCTTACTCTCCGTGGCGAAAGAAAATTCGAGAAAGACACTAAAGAAGAGAATTACCACCGGATCGAGCGGGCTTACGGGTCCTTCCAGCGGTCTTTTACTCTTCCTAACTACATCGACCAGGACAAAATCAAAGCCGAACACGAAAATGGAATTCTTAAAATAACCATGCCCAAGAAAAAAGAACTGAAACCCAGACAGATAAAAGTCCTAAAAACCAGTAAACCTAAAAAATAAGGATTCTCGCCCTAGAGCAAAAAACGCCCAAGGTTTTCAAAAACTTTGGGCGTTTTTTTTGCCCGGCTCAAGCCTCAGGCTTGAGCCAAAGTGATGGCCTTCACTTCTTTGGCTCCTGCTTTTTTTAAAACTCGGCTGCATTCCCGCACAGTAGCCCCTGTCGTGTACACATCATCTATCAACAACAATCTTTTCCCTTTGATTTGGTCGTCTTGGGCAACTCGAAACACGCCGATGACATTTTTCTCTCTATCCTCTGCGTCCAAAGAAGTTTGAGCAGGAACATTTTTAATCTTGAGCAAGGTCCCCTGGGCGACCTGAATCCCTTTTATCTTTTCTAACTCCTCAGCTATGACCAGGGCCTGATTAAATCCCCGCTTCCTCCTTTTCCTTGGATGAAGGGGAACGGGTATGAGAGCATCGACTTTTCGCCAAAGTTCTTCCTCTTCCTTTAAGACCTGGTAGGCAAATCGAGCCAGCTCTTTCCCCAAAACCTTATAATGGTGGTATTTAAAGAGAAGGATAATATCCTTCACTTTTCCCTCGTATTTGCTCGCTGAACGATGGAGGGAAAAGGGTGGTCTGGTTTCAAGACAATCCGAACAGAAATGCGGCTCTCCCATACTCTGGAAAAAACGGCCGCAGCAGAGACAGTAGGAACGGCGCTGAGCTCTCACGTGTTCCCAACAGCCATGGCAGATTACTCTTTCTTGGGGGAGCTCAAGCAGAACAGAACACAACTGGCAGAAAGAAGGGAAAAAAATCAATTCCGCTAATTTCCCTGAAGTCGAGAGTATCTTGGGGAGAGAAAAAATCAAGGAGTCTCTTCCTCTGCCTTTTCCTGATCATTTATACAATAAGGAGTCCAAGGAACAGCATCGAGCCTTTTTTTGCTGATTTTCTGACCGCACATCAGGCAGATTCCGTATTCACACTTTTCAATTCTTTTCAGGGCCTCATCTATCATTAACAACTGTCTGCGCTCGGCATCAGAAAGACTCAACAGGAATTCCTTCGTGTAAGAACTCTCAGCTTTGTCGACAACGTCCTGGGCGATACCTGTCTCCACCTCTTTGCTGACGTTATAAGTCTCGCTTAGCTTCTCCGTGATTTCCTTTTTCTTTTCTAGGAGCTTAACCTTGTATTTTTCTTTTTCTTTTTTATTCAATATCATCACCTTTTACTTAGCATATTGTCTTCCTCTCAAGAGGCTAAGAGCCCGATAGATCTGTTCTAAAAGTATGATTCGGGTCAATTCATGAGAGAAAGTCATCCTCGAAAGAGAAAGGAGGAAGTCTGATCTCTTCAAAATCCTTTCCGATAAACCCAGAAATCCTCCCACCACAAAAGAGATTCTACGGGCAGATCCTGAGTCCAGGTCATTCAAATAATCCGCAAACTCTTTAGAACTCATTTCTTTAGCCCCATCGAATAAACAGATAATATAATCATCTCTAAAGTGTTTTTCAAGACCTTTGGCCTCAATTTCTTTGATTTTATCAGAAAATTTTTCTTCGATTCCTCGGGCTTCTTTGGTCTGGACGAGCTCGCAGGGCATCATATGATTGATTCTCTCTAAGTAATGCTGCTGCAAATTCCTGATTTCTCTGTTTTTTGTCTTTCCAGGCCATAAAATCCTGAGTCTCATCAAAAAGACTTCTCTTGAAACTTAAGCAATTTTTCGAAATTGTCCATAAAAAATAATGATTAAGACAGAAAATGTCAATATTTTTTTTATTTTTTTTGTGAAAGAGCCTAAAAAAATTGCTCTAAGCCTAGGAAAGAACTTGTATGAAGCTCAAGAGGATTATTATCAGTATGAAAACCTCGGGGCATCACCTCACAATTTTTCCAGAGAATAGTACTTCCGCCTTCTCTCAGCCCTTGAATCTCCAATTAGCTGAATAAAAAGGATATGGATTGTAATTTATTTAAATTAAATAATTTGGAAAATCAATTGCGTACGAACCTTCTCCTCGGCGTTATTCCCTTTTGCTCATTTTACAAAAAAATAACCATTTTGTTGCTTAAGGCATAAAGTAAAAACCAAGTCAACCTCCACAGCTTTAAGATGCTATGAAGAGATAGCGAAATTTTGAACAGCTCCTAGCAAACTCTGCCCAAGATTCGAATGGACTACTAGTTTGCAGCCAATCCCGTTTTTTTAAAAATTTTTTTTTATTTTTATTTTGCTGGTGACTTTCCTTTTTTTTTTAAAAATTAACGCATCCAACATTCTTCATGATGTCTTCGACCACGTAAGTACGAAAGGGTCTGATTCTTCTTCTCTCCTTCCTTCTCTTCGGTTAT
The DNA here is from genome assembly GCA_011772495.1 of Candidatus Aminicenantota bacterium. GTDB lineage: Bacteria > Acidobacteriota > Aminicenantia > Aminicenantales > Aminicenantaceae > WVZL01. Next base: position 164,918 of record WVZL01000032.1, on the reverse strand, counting down.
CAAGTGGCATTTGCCAATATCAAAAGCAAAGAAATCGTATCTTTCTCCAGCGATAAAAAATTCTTCATTTTTTACAAAGACATACATTGATTCGAAGGTGACATCGGTCACATCACTCTCCATAACTTTTGCCCAGAATTTGGCCAAATTCTCCAGCCCAGAAATCATCTCGTCCTCGCTTGGCCAGATAATCCCATACTCTCCAAATAACTTGGCCATCTCTTCAGCATTCCCCTCTAGAAATAATTTCCTGAGATCTTCATGCTCAGCCTTTAATTTCTTCTCAACCTCCTCTGGAGTCCATTCTTTTTCTATTTCTCCCTTTTTTGATGCACAGAAAGAAAGAAGAACAGAAATAATGATCAAGATAAACAAAAAAGAATAATTTTTTAATTTCACAGTAACCTCCTTTCTTCATAAATTTGAAGGATATATTCTCATCTATCACCCCCTTTTAGGAAGAATTCATTGAAAAGGATATGTCTTTTGCTGACGGAACAAGATTCAATTTTACCCCAATCCTCTTATTTGTTTTTTCAGATTAGTGTTCTTGAACATATAACAAAGGTAAGATGAGATGTCAATAAAATTAAAATCAATCTAAGACAGCTAAAAAAAATATATTCTTTATTGCCTATAATTCACCATACTTCTCTAATTTTTGTTCGTATTTCTTCTTTTCTCTTTTTACAATCTCTTTAAAGCGAGCATCATCACGCAGGTAATCATAAAAAGGATTGCTTATCAAAAACGGGTAAGAGTAAAGATAATCTTTTATATCATGAAATCCCTTATCAATCCCTTCACTGATACCTTTAATCGCCTGGTCCTTCATTCCTAAAAGAGAATAAATGCTTGTCACGTGGTACAGATAAGGAAAATCTGCATTCCTAATAAACGCCAGGGCCTTCTCTTTTTCTCCCTTTGCTGCCAGTATCCAGGCCTGGTAATATTGAATATGAGAGTAATCTGGCCTAATTTTCTCTGCTTTTTCTAGCTCTTTTTCGGCCTGCTCATACATTTTCATCATGATGAGCTGTCTTGCATAAACAAGATAGAGCCGAACATTATCTGGTTCTATTTCTAATGCTTTCTGAATATAATTAGCGCCTTCTTCAAATTCTCCTATGTACCAATAACAAACTGCGCGAAGCCCATGAAAGGTAATATTTAAAGGGTCAAGCTCTATAGCCCTAGAATAATATTCAATTGCTTGATGAAACAACCCAATAGAGCGAAGAAAAGAACCTACGTAAAAATTAATAGAGGGATTAATTGGGTCTATTCCTAAGGCCTTCTTAAAAAATTGATGACTTCTATCCAGATCCTCCTTGTAAAAGTAAGCCCATCCTAGACCCAAATTCGCTTCTGCTAGATTCGGGTCTATTTCATAGGCTTTCTCATAGGCCCTCAGCATCAAATCAAGAGATTCCTTATCATCTTCCTTTACAAAATGAGCCTCGTATATATTGCCTAAGCCCCAGTAGACCAAAGCATAATTCTGGTCAATCTCAACGGCTTTATCGTACATTTCCACTCCAACCTTAAAATCTTCCTCTTTGCTAGAATCTCTATATTTTCTTTCAAAATGATTTCCCAACTGGTAATACTTATAGGCTTCAACATCAGTCGGCTCTCTTGTTTTAAAGATTTTGAATCTCTCGTCCACGAGTCGAACTTTCAATGCTTTAGCAATAGCCATGGATATCTCATCCTGAACTTTAAAAACGCTTTTGAGCTCCCGGTCAAACGTATCTGACCAAAGGACAACTCCATTCACCACATTGATCAGCTTAGATATCACCCGAATTCTGTTTTCTTCTACTTGCAAACTTGACTCTAGAATTGTTTCCACCCCCAACTCCTGGCCAATTTCACTTATATTTTTCTCTTTGTCCTTATAGCGTATCACTGAGCGCTTGGAAATGACTTTCAATTGCGGGATTAGTCTCGAGAGTTTAGTAATGATATCATCGGTCATGCCTTCACAAATGTAATCTATATCTCTTTTTGGGCTTAAATCTTCAAAATGAAGCACAGCAATGGAGTTTGTCCATTTCACTTCTTCTGCTGTTTCGAGTCCCATCTGTTCAGTTTCTCCGATTTGAAGAACAAATTTAACATCCAGGAAAACAGTGACCAGAATAACTAAAGGGATTACGAGTAATTCCACCTTGATTCTTCTCGGCTCTTTTTTAACACTACGGAACCACCGCCAAATCAAGGTACAGAGGAGAGCACAAATTGTTGTGGCGATAGTAATATCCAAAGACTGTTTTGGAAAATGATAGTGATCGATAAGAACCCAGTGCACAAACTCCACCATCACCATGCCGCCGGCGATAAAGGCTGCCAGGGTGTGAATGATTTTCCTTTTCCTTAATTCACGGAGAAAAGAACGGAATGTGTATCTTTTTCTCTTCTTCCTTTTCCCCAGCTGAACTGTATCTGTGATGGGGATTCCTTCCTCAAGCTTCAGAAGGTCAAAAAATGCATCCTCAGCACTTTGATACCTTTCCTCTTTGTCTTTCTTCAGGCATCTGAGAATTATGCGGCTAAGATCTTCTGGTATCTGGGCATTGATCTCCCTGGGATCTGGAGGTGCTTCTGCTTTAGTCTTTAAAGCTATGCTAAGAGGAGTATCTCCTTCAAAAGGCACTCTTCCTGTCACCATCTCAAAAAGGATGACCCCCAGAGAATAGATGTCTGACCGCTTATCTATCTCCTTTCCTTCCACTTGCTCAGGAGACATGTACTTTGGAGTTCCGATTACCACCCCTGTATCTGTAATCCCTTCTGCCTCATGAGACCGAGCTATCCCAAAATCCATAATCCGGGCATTCCCCTGCTTATCGATCATGATATTCTCTGGCTTTAAATCCCTATGGACAACCCCAATACGGTGGGCTTCGGAGAGGCCTTCGCAAGCCTGTTTAGCGATGATAATTGTTTTTCCGATATTTAAAGGTCCTGCCCTTCTAATCAGACTCTTTAAATCCTCACCAGAGATGAACTCCATAGTGATGAAATGAAAACCTTCTTCTTCCATAAGTTCATACATGCGGCCCACATTTCTGTGACTAATTTTGCGCGCCAATTTCAGTTCATTACTAAATCTCTCGATTGTTTTCTGGTCCGAAGCAATCTCAGGTTTTATCAGCTTCAGAGCCACATCTTCATTCAATTTCTTATCGAAAGCTCTGTAGACTTTGCCCATGCCCCCTTTCCCAAGCTTTTCGACAATCTGGTACCTTCCAGCAAAAGTACTTCCAGCGGTCAATTCCTGCGTAGGTGTTTCGAGAGTCTTGGTTTGAGTAGCAGAGATTACATCTGAGGAGCGGAGTGGAGCCGCACAATTCCCACAAAAACGAGTATTATCAGGATTTTCAAAATGACACTTCGGGCACTCCATAATGTCTTTGTCCCCTGAGAATGCTTGAAAAAAAGAATAACAATTAATGAGAAAATAGTCAAATTGAGTGTAAATTTTTTCAGATTAGTACATGCTTATGTGTAACCGATTTCGTTAAGGCTCGCTTTGACATAAAGGTGCTAAAAGAAAATCAAAGGAGTCATAAAAGAAAAATCACTCAGTATGAAAATCTTGGGGCATCACCCCATAACTTTTCTAGAGAATAGTACTCCCGGGCGCTCTTGGAGAAAACATGGACAATAAAGCTTCCATAATCCATCAAGATCCACTCACCGTGCTCTTTTCCCTCGATGCTGAGAGATTGGATGTTTTTCTTCTTTAGCTCCTCCCTAATGCCTTCATAGATAGCTATGTTTTGCCGGGTGGAATTTCCGTGCACGATGATAAAAAAATCCGTAAAGGCTGCAATCCCCCTCAAATCAATGATTTGAAGATCCTCCCCTTTTTTGGCTTGACTGGCTTTGATCGAAATCCTCACCCCGGTCGGGAGGCGCCTTTGGTCCAGCTTTACTGTCTTTTTTTCAACCATTTTGACTTTGATAAAGTCTATTTTCTGCAATGTAAACTTCAACAGATTCGAGAACCAGGCCCTTTAGAGAAAGCCCTTTCCTGGCTCTTCTTCGTATTTCCGTGGAAGCAATATTCAAAGAATCGATAGGCAAGAGGAATATTCGATAGGAAGAAAAGAGGTCTTCTTCCCTTTCTCCCGATTCTGGGAATTCATACATCTTTTCTTTATATGGTCCCTCTAGAACGTTCTTAGCCTCTTGCAGGCGATACCCTTGACGACTGACAACGATGAAAGAACAGCGCTTGAGGAGTTCTTCGTATTCCTTCCAGGTTTCTATTTCCAAAAACGCATCTATCCCCAGAATAAAGAATAACCACGTTTCCGGATACATTTTTTCAATCTTCTCCAAGGTAATGATCGAGTAGGATTTCTCCTGAGCCTCAATTTCGATCGGAGAAGGAATGAATCGAGAGTAGGGAGCACAAGCGAGCTCGACCATTTTTAGGCGATCTGAAGGCGAGGCCATATCCACCGATTCTTTATGAGGAGGGATGTAGGAAGGGATAAAAAGGATTTTATCCAAGAGAAATTTTCTCTGGACAATCTCAGCAGCTCTCATATGACCCGCGTGGATGGGATTGAAAGTGCCCCCGAAGATGCCTATTCTTGCTTTTTTCATACGGTTATCTTGTTTTCTCCTTCTCAAGATCCACGATCTTGGCCATGGATATGACCAGGTCTTTCATTCCCTTTCCTGTCTTGGCTGAGATGGCAAAAAAGGGTAGTTTTTCCTCTCTGGCCAGGTTCTTAACATCTTGGAGTTTCTTTCTTTCATCACCCAGCAGGTCAATCTTATTGGCCACCAAGATTTGAGGCCTTTTCATCAGACTGGGATTAAAGGCCTCCAGCTCTTTTAGAACAGTCTGGTAATCGTCCCTGGGATTTCTTCCTGAGAAGGGAGAAACATCGATGAGGTGGGCTAAAGCCTTCGTCCTCTCGACATGTTTTAAGAACTTGATACCCAGCCCATGCCCTAGGTGAGCGCCCTCGATTAAACCGGGGATATCGGCCACCACAAAACTTTTAAATTCATCCACATCCACCACCCCTAAATGAGGAATAAGAGTCGTAAAAGGATAATCGGCAATGACAGGCTTGGCTGCTGAAATCTTAGAAATCAAGGTGGATTTTCCAACGTTGGGAAAACCCAGCAATCCCACGTCAGCGATGAGCTTGAGCTCCAGGGTCAACTCTCGCTCTTCTCCTGGCTGGCCAGCCTCCCATTCTCTCGGAGCCTGATAGGTGGGAGTGGCAAACGAGGCATTGCCCCGGCCTCCTTTTCCCCCCCTGGCCGCTAAATATTTTTCATCTGAGCGCAGAAAATCGTACAGAATCTCTGGCTCATCTTTATTCCTGGCGACTGTCCCTACAGGCACTCGAAGGACAAGGTCTTCCCCCTTTTTGCCCTGGCGATTTCCTCCTTGACCATGGGAACCTCTAGGGGCCTTATTAAGGGGATGAAACCTGTAATAGGCGAGAGAATCGAGGCTGTCGTCAGAGGCTATATAAATGCTTCCCCCGTGGCCTCCGCGGCCACCATCTGGCCCTCCACGGGGAACTCCTTTTTCTCTCCTGAAGCTAACACAGCCATTGCCTCCCTTTCCTGCTCGAAGGGTCACATTGACTTGGTCGACAAACATATTTAGCGGAGTTTAAACCCCCTAGGAGGAAATAACAGAGACGTATTTAGCTTTCTTTCCTTTGGTCTCGAAGTGAACTATTCCAGAAGCGCGGGCAAAAAGAGTATCATCCTTGCCTCTTCCGACGTTTAAGCCAGGCTTGAAAGGCGTTCCCCTTTGACGGATAAGGATGGAACCTGCAGTAACATACTGTCCGCCGTATCGTTTGACTCCAAGCCGCTTGGAACGGCTGTCTCTTCCGTTTCGGGCACTTCCTCCTGATTTTTTATGAGCCATCCTCTTACTCCTTCATCTTTTTGGATTTTTTGGCTGGCGGGGCTGCTTTCGTCGTGGCCTTCTTTCTGGCTGCGGTTTTGGCTTTCGGTTCTGCGGCTTTGGCAGCTCCGGCTTTCTTTTTCACTTTGGCTTCGATGTCTTTAACTTTTGGTTTCTCAGGTTTTCTGGGTTTGTCTTTTTTCACCTCTTTGGGTTTCGCTTCTTCTTTGACCTTTTCTCTCGGAGGCACTTTCTTCACTTTGGGCACCCCAGGTTCTTTCTTGCGAGCAACTCTCAGCTCAGAGACTATCTCTTCTATCCTTACCCGAGTCAACTCCTGGCGGTGACCTCTTTTCTTCTTGTATTGCTTTCTTCTCTTCTTCTTAAAGACTATGACCTTTTTATCCTTGAAATTATCGATGACTTCCCCTTTGACTGAAGCATTCTCGATATAGGGTGTTCCAATCAGAGTTTTCTGGTCATGATCGACAAGAAGAACCTCGTCAAAGGTGATTTTCTGGCCCTCATCCAGGCCGAGTTTCTCGATTACCAGGACATCTCCTTCTTGAACTCGGTACTGTTTACCTCCAGTTTTTATGACTGCAAACATCTCATTTACCTCTGTTTATCGGGAAGCCTAAATTTAACATACGGATAATGTTATGTCAATTGCTGCTTCAAGCTGGCTTGACAAAGGAGAGACTTTTTCCTACCTTAGTTACGCTCTTATAACAGTATGGGCGGTTAGCTCAGCGGTAGAGTACCGGTTTTACAAGCCGGGTGTCACTGGTTCGAATCCAGTACCGCCCACCAAAGATTTCCCCTCTTATTCCTGCCAACCAACAGCTTGTCTTTGATTTTCTCTGTTGAATCAGAGGAAGCCAGAATATGTTCTTTAATCTAAATTTTATCTAGCAGCAAGAGGAACCGCAAATGAGAAAAAGGAGTGCTGGCTGTGTCTTAGGGAAAATAAGCTAAAGGGTGCTAAAGGAGGGTATGACCCTGCCCAGCCAGCGCAGCAGGTCCTTCATGTATTTAGTCGCAGAAAAGAGCAAATTATCGAAAAAAAGGTGTACCGAGAATAATTTTCAGCGGAGGGAAAACGAGCCTTCCAAGTATTTTATAGCTTAGGTCTCTTGTGGCTATTCTTTTCGCTTTAAGGTGTTCAGAATATAGCACTGAAGGTCTTTGCCTGGAGTAGCAATGTCAAAGCTCTCCTCTAATGTATCCTCATCCAGAATCCTGTAGATTATCCTTGTTTTCCAGCCAGGAGGGGCATTCTCAAATCCTTCAGAGTCGAATACCAACATCTTGCCATCAGCGGAGATGCTCTCCAGGACATACTGATTGATGAATCCTTCGATGTGAAACTGCCTAAACACAAATTTCTTCCTGAAGTGATCATAGCTAAAAAATCCCAAGTCTTCATGAATCTCCCCTTTGGGATTCTTCTCTTGGGGTTTAAAGACAGCTCTGGTTGTCGATTGAATGTATTCCCTGTTCATGATGAACTGGAAGGTTTTCTCAACCGTTGAAATTCCGGACTTGCCTTCACCCTGGCCTTCCCACTCGCCCACCAAAAAATGAAAAGGCTCCCAGATATCTCTTTTCTTATCTGCTTGGCCCAGAACTAAGGCCGGCAAAAGCACTGCCAGAAAGAGTAATTTTTTTCTCACAGGAGGCCTCCTTGTCACATTCAATAAAGGCTATCAGGGCCAAAGCTTATAGCACAGGAAAAAATCAAAGTCAATAAAACCGACCTATACCTTGCACTTTTTTTTATGAAAAGATATAAATGAACCATGAAAAAAGTTTATTCCTGCCTCTGGTTGGGCTCTGTTTTCCTGGCCTCGGCAGCAGGAATCGCTCTCTTTATAGTTCTCTTTGTTCCTGACCTCAACATCTATTGGATCATTCTCGCACCTGTTATTCTGGCTCTTTATCAAGCCCCCGCAGTCTTTATATTCTGGCTCTGGAAAAAACATAGGTCTAAAGAATGAGAAGCTGGCGAACCCTGGGCATTATAGTGATCTTCATTGGCTTTTTCCTGCTTCTTCAATTCTTTAAGCCGGAAGGATTAGACCTGCAAGCCCAAAGGGCCATAGCCATTTTTATTCTCTGTCTAGTTCTCTGGATGACTGATATTATTCCTCTGGCCATCACCAGCCTGCTGGCAATTGTGCTCATTCCTCTTTTAGGAGTCATGGATACTAAAACAGCTTTTTCTCTTTTCGGCAACCGCGCTGTTTTCTTCATCCTGGGAGCGTTCATCCTGGCAGCAGCTTTGATGAAATCCGGATTAAGCACTCGTCTGGCCTTAATTTTCCTGACCAGAATCAAGAAATCGCCCCAGGCTCTGATGTTGAGCGTACTTCTCGGGGCAGCCTTTCTGGCGTTCTGGATGCCGGCTCACGCCGTGGCCGCTTTAATGTTTCCCATCATCCTGGATATTGCTCGAAGCCTAAAGCTTAAGCCAAGAAAAAGCTCTTACGGAAAGGCTCTGTTCTTATCTCTTGCTTGGGGTGCTGTAATCGGAGGCGTAGCCACTCTGCTGGGAGGAGCACGCAATCCTTTAGCTATAGGAATGCTCTGGGAAGAATACCGACTGAGAATCGGCTTTTTAGAATGGATGATAGCTGTGGTTCCCATAGTATTGATTATGCTTGTCTTCGCCTATGCAGTCATCCGAATTTTTTTCAAAATAGATATTGAAGATGTATCGATTGCGGAAAAAACCCTGAAAAAAGAAATCCAACAACTGGGGAAAATGGCGCGAGAAGAAAAGGCCGTAGGTGCGATCATGGTCGTGACAATTGTCTGCTGGATGACTCTCAGCAATACCATAGGCCTAGCCACCATTGCCATCCTCTCGGCTGTTTCGCTCTTCGTGTTCAATATTGTTCACTGGAAAGAAATCGAGGAATATGTCAATTGGGGAGTGATTTTAATGTACGGTGGAGCCATCACCCTTGGCTTTGCTTTGGACCACACTCAAGCTGCCGAATGGCTGGCCGGCCAAGCTCTTTCTCCTTTCACGATCACGCCCTTCGTTTTCATCATTATCATCACTTTCGTCGCCAAGTTCCTGACCGAAGGCATTAGCAACGCAGCGACCGTGGCTATCCTGCTTCCCCTGGCTTTTGCACTGGGAGAGTCATACAACCTCAGCCCTATCATCGTGGTCTATGCCGTGGCTGTGCCAGCGGGCCTCGCCTTTAGTTTGCCCATGGGAACTCCTCCCAATGCCATCTGCTATGCTGCTGGCTACTACAAGATATCCGACGCAGTCAAGGCTGGCATATTCTTGAATATTATTTCCTGGATCATTTTCTTGGTGATGGTCAAAATATACTGGCCTCTTGTCGGCCTGAATTTATAGAGAGATCTCCTTTGGAAAAGATCTTCTCTCTGGAGGACTAAAGTGAAAACGATCCTGCTTATTCTCTCTACCACAAGGCAATCTCCGAAGACTATTGACTACGCTTTAAAGAAAGCCCAGAAAGAAAAGGCCCACTTGATCATCCTTTTCATCGTTGACCCAGATCTACCTCATCTTGTTCTGGATAAAATGCTGGATGTGGGATTCATGGGCGATAAGCCTAGCATGAAACTCTACCAGTCTATCTTAAAGGAATACAGAGAGAGAGGAAAAAAGATAACCGAGGAGATCTCCCGAGCAGCGGATTCACTGGGAATCGAGAGGTCAATACTGATGGCAGAAGGCGAATTTACCACAGAATGCTTGAAAGTGATAAAAGATAAGAAGCCGGAGCTGACAATCCTCACCAGGACTGAAAGATCAAGGCTGTCCCGCTTTATTCATGGTTCGGCTGTGAACCGCCTTAAACAGAAATCCCACTGCCCCATCACCATTGTGAAAGAGGAATAAAGGTAAAAAGCCTAGCCACAACTTCTAATACACAAAAGGAATGATGGCCTTTCGTTTCTTAGGGTAGTCAGGAAATTCTTTTCTGTACCACTTCTGGTGCTGGTGTGCCCTTGGGAAGAGGTTGGCCACCGTAAACAGAAAGAAAGCGAATCCAGGCCAGGACCAGGTGGCTACAGCCCAGCCCAACCACTCGATGATCTCCCCGAAATAATTGGCACAGGAAATATACTTGAAAAGACCTCTGTAAGGAATCTCATAATCCTTCTTAACTTCCTGCCTCAACTGGAGGAGCACCTTATCGGAGTGAAGGTTTATCGCGAATCCGATAATGAATAGTCCCAAGCCTCCAAGAAAGCGTATGTCTCTGATCCAATAGGAAGTATATTCAGGAGCAAATGTGTAAAGATAGCGACCGTTGAGATAACCGTTGATCATGTTGAAGAGAAAAGCCATGAGCATGATGATGACTGGCATTTGTTTTCTTCGACTCCGCCTCTGGTAAGGATAAACACAGGTCCGGTAAATGTAGTGCGCCAGCCACATGACTAGAAACAAGAAAGAGCTGGCTTCTGTTTTCCTGTTGCCAATAGCAAAACAGAACGCAAAAACGATGGGGGCCGGAGACTCCATGATCGCCCAACCCAAGGAGGCATTGATTTGAGAGCCCCAACCTGGCCGGTTATGGCGTCCATAGGGAGCCGGTATGACCAACAGAGTGGGGAAAATGATGATAGCCAAGCAGAAGACCAAGATTAAGAGTATCTGGAAGATCAAATATTCGCTCATATCTTATACATGGGGTCAGGTCTTGACTTTCAATATCTTGCTATCTAGATAATAGATATTTTTGAAAACGTTGAAAGTCAAGACCTGACCCCTATCCTTTATCCATCTAAAGGCCAAAAAGCTCCATGAAAATGTCTTTTGCGAAGTGGTTCTCCTTCTTTCCAGAAAGACCGTCATGGACCAAGAAGTTATAGGCGCCATTTCTTTTATAGTAGACGATCCAAAAAGGATAGCCTATCTTCCCCAGAGGATGCACAGCTTCCAAACTATATTTCTTATTTATCTTTAGGCCAAAGCGAAAGGTAATCCAGCGGACTTGTTCTTTAACTTTCTCCAAAGCCTCTACCTCATCCAAAACAGTTGCTGGTGAATCTAGGCTCGAAGAACTCAGAAGCTGCGGCCATTCGATCCGCCTGACCTTTCCTTTTAATCCGTCACAGATGATGACCAAAGTCTTAATCCCTTTTCTGCCCTTAAACCGGAGTTCAAACAGATAACAGGGCAAATAATTTGCTTCGACCTTGACGATCTTATTCTTGCGGCTGAAAGGCCTCTTTCTAAAAACAGCCCTGACTTTTGACTCATCAATCTGGGGATAAATGACCTTCATACTTTACTTCTTAAAGAGAGGAGTATGAAAAAAACACCCATGAGAAACAGCAATCCCCCGGCAATCAAATCGACTATCTTTCCAATTTTGGTTGGAGGAAAAATCGCCGAGACAAGGACGATCCCTCCCAGCAAAAGCCAGAAAAGGCCGATGATCCTGAAAGGTGAAAAATCTCTTTTCATCTTTTAAAAGATTAGGTAGAGGGCAATCTGAATTCCGATGAGCACAAGAGCCCAGAAGCGCAAATCTCGCCAGTTTCTCTTGGTCGGAGCTCCTTCATAGATAAAACTCTTAGACCTTTTTATGACCCAGAAGGCTAGAAGCAGGTAAAGGAAAGTGATTAAAACTTTGCCTGAAAATACCGGAACATGTTCGAAAAAACTCATCCCTCTGCCTTCTGTTTCAGGATTTCCTGAGCCTTTTTATCCCTTTCGATAAAACCATAAACTAGTCCTCTCAATTTCTCCGGCTTCTCCGGCAAGGTGATGAGGCTGACGATGATATTAATGAGACCAGAGACGACAAAGGACCACCAGGCAACGTAGAGGAAATTCATCTTGAATAAGAACATCACTCCCGCTGAGGCGACTCCTCCAGTGAGCCCGAATAAGCCACCCCACTTTGTCGAGCGCCACCACAATATGCCCAGCAGGAGAGTCGCTAGAGTCGGTCCTTGAAAAAAGGAAAGGAGATTCTGCATGGCCACATAGATCCCGGGAAACTTATCTGTCACGGGGGCAAAGAGCACGCCAAAGACGACGAAACAACCGGTGAGCACTCGACCTACAAAGAGATAATGACGGTCAGAAGCATCTCGTCGGACATACCGCTGATAGATGTCCCTCGTCCACAGGGTCGAGGCTGAATTGAGAGTGGAATCAACGCTGGAATGAAGAGCCGCCACAAAGGCCACAAAAACCAGCCCTGCTAGACCCGGAGGCAGGAGATTCCTAATCACCCAGGGAAGAGCCTGGTCAGGGTTGGCTATTTCAGAGGGTGAGGCGAACATCAAGGCAAAAAATCCTGGTAAAATGACCAGCAGGGGAACCATCATCTTGGGAAAAGCCGCAAAGAGCATCCCGGCTTTGGCATCCCATTCGCTGCGGGCTCCAAGAGTTCTTTGGATGATGGATTGGTTCGCGCACCACCAGGCTGGAGACAGGACAAGCCCGAGGCCGAAAATCATACCCAGCCATGGATAATCTGGATTGTCCAAAGGAAGGAAGACCTTCAGATGCTGGGGATGAGCAGAGGCTAGATTGGCAAAAAAAACTTTCACTCCTCCGGCTTTCCAGAACCCGATTATAGCCACCGAAATTCCACCCACAAACATCACTCCCAGCTGAACCACATCTGTAACCGCCACTGCTGCTAGTCCACCAGTTATGGTGTAAACCCCCACGATCACTGCTGTTATCAGAATGCTTAACCTTAAAGGCCATCCCAGATAGGTATGGAGCATGAGTCCGCTGGCCCAGAAAAAAATCCCAAGCAGTGCCACCAGGAAAAGGCCGTAGATAAAAGCTTCGATGGTCCTTACGCTTTCCTGGTATCTCTTGCCCAGATACTCAGGGACTGTGTAAACGCCGCTTCTCCAGAAATAGGGGATGACCAGGAGAGCCGATACAATCATGGCAGGAATCGCTCCCAGCCATTCATAGTTGGCCTGAGCAATACCGAAACGGAAAGCGCCCCCCGCTGCCCCGATATAATCATAAGCTCCGATGTTGGTGCCGATGATGGAAAAGCCGATCACCCACCAGGGAAGCATTTTCCCAGCCAGGAAAAAATCCTCGGTAGTGGAGACATACTTACGGAAGAAAAGCCCGAAAACGAGGATCCCCCCCATATAGAAAACAATGATAAAGGTATCGATGAAATAAACAGGCATTGCTCAGCGCCCAAGTCTGGCTGATTTCAAGCTTTGCCTATTTTAAAGAAAGTCTTTTTTCGTTGTCAAATAAATAAAATATTAAAACCCCATTTGCCAATTGACACCACAAAACGGGAACAGCTATATCTTTTCTGCCTCATCAAAAAAAGCAAGCGGTACTATCACTTATTCGAATAATTCAGGGAAAAATAGAATCGTCCCCAATATTTTTTCTTGATTTGACAGCAATGGGTGCCTGTGCTAAAAAGCGGGAGAGGTGATAAAAATGAAGCCCAATATCTGCCGGCAAAGTCTGAATTTGATCAAATTTTTAGTCTTTTTCCTTGCTCTTTGGACTTTGACCTCAGGATGTGCACAAAAGGCCCAGAAAGATTATCCCATAAGGCCGGTCACTTTTGCCGAAGTCACGATTGAGGACACGTTCTGGCTTCCGCGTATGGAGACCAATCGTCGTGTTACGATTCCCTTTGCCTTTAAAAAAAGCGAAGAGACGGGGCGTATCGACAATTTTGCCAAAGCCGGAGGCTTAATGGCTGGCAATTTTATAGGTCGGAGATACAACGATTCTGATGTCTTTAAAATCATGGAAGGAGCAGCCTATTCTTTAAGCCTTCACCCTGATCCTGAGCTTGAAGCCTACCTGGATGATTTGATCGCTAAAGTCGCTGCTGCACAGGAAGATGATGGTTATCTGTTCACAACCCGCACTATAGATCCTGAAAACCCTGCTCCTGGATCAGGAGATGAACGCTGGTCCAACCTGGGGTCGAGCCATGAACTCTACAACGTCGGGCACATGTATGAAGCAGCCGTGGCTCATTATCTAGCTACCGGCAAACTCGACTTCCTGGAGGTGGCCCTCAAGAATGCAGATTTCATTGCCAGCGTTTTCGGTCCAGATAAAAGGCGGGGATTCCCTGGTCACCAAGAGATCGAGATCGGGCTGGCCAAGCTCTACCGGGTTACAGGAAAAGAAAAATACCTGAAGCTAGCCAAATTTTTCCTCGACGAGAGGGGCCAGGAAGAATACAAGGAAATGTTTCCCGAAACTTCTGATTTTTCCGTTTACAATCAGGATTGGTATCTCCAGGCTCACCAGCCCGTCATCGAGCAAGAGGAAGCAGTCGGGCACGCGGTCCGTGCCGCCTACATGTATTCGGGAATGGCAGATGTAGCCGCACTGACCGGGGATGTGAGCTACATCAAGGCCATCGACCGCATCTGGGAAAACGTGGTTTCGAGAAAAATCTATGTGACCGGCGGAATTGGCTCCCGCCATGAAGGCGAGGCTTTCGGGGATAATTACGAACTCCCCAACGCTACTGCCTACAACGAAACCTGCGCCGCCATCGGAAATGTCCTCTGGAATCACCGCTTATTCCTCCTCCACGGTGACGCAAAATATTTGGATGTGCTGGAACGCACTCTCTACAACGGTCTGCTCTCGGGAATTTCTCTGAGCGGCGACCGCTTTTTTTACCCGAATCCTCTGGAATCGGACGGAGAATATGCATTCAACCAAGGCGCGACCACCCGCAAACCATGGTTCGATTGCGCCTGCTGCCCTGTTAACGTAGCCCGCTTCGTTCCCTCAATTCCAGGCTATATTTACGCCTGGCAGGATGATGTCCTATACGTCAATCTCTTCGTAAAAAGCCAGGCAACTGTAAGAATCGGGAAAAACTTGGTAAGACTCGCCCAAGAGACTCGCTATCCCTGGGAGGGAAAGGTTCGAATCACCCTGAATCCAGAGGAAACAGCAGAATTTACTGTGTATGTCCGGATTCCGGGATGGGCCCAGAATGAACCCGTGCCCAGCGATTTGTATTCCTTTTGGCAGCCAGTAGAAGAAAATGTCGTCCTCAAAGTCAATTCAGAAGTTCAGGCTATTGATATGAAGAAAGGATTTGCCCGCCTCTACCAGAAGTGGGAAAAGGGGGATGTGATTGAGCTCGATCTTCCTATGCCGCTGCGAAGGATCCTGACCCATGAGAAAGTGGAAGAGAATGTCGGAAAAATCGCCTTGCAGCGGGGACCTCTTGTCTATTGCCTAGAAGGTGCAGACAACGAGGGCCAAGTGTTTAACAAAGATCTTCCTGAAGATTTCAGCTTCGAGGTCGAATTCCGTCCCGACCTCCTCGGCGGGATAGACGTAATCACAATCGAGTCTGCAGATGAGAATGTCCGGCTGGTGGCGATCCCATACTATGCTTGGTCCCACCGAGGGATAGGAGAGATGGCTGTCTGGATTCCTCGAAAAGAAGTTGACCAAAATTGATCGGTAGCGTTTTAATCAAATTCCAAACTCAGAGCGAGATTGAAGTCCTGGGAAGCGGAGAAGAGAGCCTTCGGGACCTAGTTCTGGCTGTTCTCCGTAAGAGCGATAAGAGTCTGGTTAAAGAAATCCAAGATTCTCAAGGAGAAATGGCTTTTACCGTGTCTCCCATCCTAAAAGGAGCCAGAACTTCGCGTGGCCATTCTTTTCTTTTGCCTGACCTAAAAACATCTTTCAGGATCACCTATCTGAAGGAAGAGATCTTTGAATCCCTTATCAAAGGATTGCTCTTTTTTCTGAATAAGAAAGAAACTCTCAAGTTTTCTGGGGGAGAGATCCTGCTCGAAAGAGTCGATTGGCAGCAGGGAGAAAAAGCCAGTTTCACCTGTTTTGAGGAAATCTCCTCCCAGGCTCAGGATGATAGGAGGATCATCCTGGAATTCTGCTCGCCGACGACCTTTGCCAATGCAGAAGAATCACTTTTTCCTCTACCCGAACACGTATTTTCTTCCCTTCTGAAGAAATGGAATGCCTTTTCTGAGGTCAAAATCCCTACTCGAGTTCAAGGGGAATTCAAGAAAATAAGAGTCAGTCAACACCGTTTGAAGACAGAAATTGTCCCTTTCTCCGAGGGCCAGATCATCGGATTCATGGGAAAAGCCACCTATGAATTGCCTGAAACGATCGATGAAAAAACGAGAGAAGCTGTAAATGCCTTGGCTGATTTTGCTTTTTATTCTTGTATCGGGGATAAAACCGATAGGGGCCTGGGCCAGGCGAGAAGATTAAAAAATCCTGATCCGGAAAAATTCAAACCAAGGGGGTAGGAATGCGTAAAGAAAAAAAGCTGTTTTTTATTTTTATCTTGGTATTTATCTTGATTTGCTCTTCAGTCAGCTATTCAGACAGCCAAAAAGAAATTCAAGACCGCCTAAAGGAAATAGAAGTCTTTCTCAAAGACGATATCCCCATCTGGAAATTAGAAGAACGGGATGTAGCTGAAGCCGAAAAGCCTGAATTTGATGACTCCAGTTGGAATGAGATAGAGTCAGGATACACACTCCGCCACAAAGTCTTTTGGCTTCGCCACGAATTCCGAGTGCCAGCCATCTTTTCTGCAATGAAAACAGAAGGAAGCCCCCTACGTTTAGCCTGCAATTTTAGAGGATTAGGCAAATTTGAAGGAAAATTATTCCTTAATGGCGTGCTCAAAGGACTATTCGAGATCGAGTTCGGGAATCAAGTTGCCCAGAAGAAAAAGAACTTTACCTTGAGCCCTAAGGCTCGAGCAGGAGAAATAATCCTCATCGCCTTCAGGTTCGAAAACTTAGGGAGGCTCCCTCTCGTAAAGAGAAAAACAGTAGAGCCTGGCACCTTTCTTCAGGTCCGAGAGGCCCGAACCTCCTTTGAGGCAGCTGCCGAGGCTCATCAGCTCCTTTCTCGATTTCTGTATGACCTGAAAACTGCCTCAGTGCTCCTCGATTTCAAGCCTGAGAGCGAGCTTTTGCCTCACCAAAAGCGACCCGTGGCTCAAAGCTATCAAGAGTCACAAGCCGCGCCAAAATTCCGATCTCTGAAGCAGCGTTTCCAAAAAGCCCTCCTGGAATTTGACCTCGAGCCTTTGCGCGCCGGAGATTTTTCAAAGTTCGAGAAGAATCTGAACAGGTTCTACAAGGATAGTAAACCCATCTCGCAGTTTGTCCAAAACTACGAGTTTTTCATCGCCGGTAACTCCCATATTGACCTGGCCTGGTTGTGGCGCTGGCCGGAAACAGTGGAGGTGACCAAGGAAACTTTCTCTACCATCGTGGATAATATGGAGGAATATCCAGAAATCGTCTATGTCCAGAGTCAGGCCCAAGCTTACCAATGGATGGAGGAATACTACCCTCAAGTCCTGGAGAGGATAAAACAAAAAGTCAAAGAAGGACGCTGGGAAATCGTCGGGGGCATGTGGGCTGAACCAGACTGCAACCTCACTGATGGAGAGTCCTTCATCCGGCATATCCTGTACGGCAAAAGATACTTCAAGAAAAAATTTGGGGTGGAGGTGAAACTGGGATGGAATCCTGATTCTTTCGGCTACAACTGGAACATGCCCCAATTCTTCAAAAAGAGCGGAATCGATGCCTTCATCACTCAGAAGATCAGCTGGAACGACACCAACACCTTCCCCTACTTTCTTTTCTGGTGGCAGGGGCCGGACGGCTCAAGAGTCTTGACCTATTTTCCCCCCACCGGATACGTAGGGCGCTTGCAGGGGGAGAGAATGGTCGATGGCCTCAAGCAATACGAGAAAAACACAGGCTTAAAAAAGGTTCTTATTCTTTACGGGTTGGGCGACCATGGAGGTGGTCCCAACCGCGAAATGCTTGACCGGCTCCAGGAGACTCAAAAACAGAAGGTCTTTCCCAAAATCAGGCACAGTTCAGCTTCAGGATATCTAAGCCAGCTCGATAAAGGAACACTGGAATCTATTCCTGTCTGGAAGGATGAGCTCTACCTCGAATACCACCGCGGCACTTATACAACTCAGGCCGAGACCAAAAAGTTTAACCGCCAGTCAGAGGTTCTCCTTTCCAACGCAGAAAAAATCTCCTCGCTCGCCTTTCTTCTCGATGGAAACTACAAACAACACGACCTAAACAAGGCCTGGGAAAAAGTCCTGATGAATCAATTCCATGACATTCTCCCTGGCTCTAGCATAAATCCTGTCTACAGAGATGCCAAGGAATCCTATCTCCAAGCTCATAAGCTGGCTGAAGAAGCCCTCCGAGAAAGCTTGAAACACATAGCTCATAGAATCAATACGGCTGGAGGAACCGAAGAGAGGCCTCTTCTTGTTTTTAACACTCTGGCCTGGGAAAGAGATGGGGTGGTAAAAGTTAGCCTTCCCCAAACCCTGCCGGGAAAAATCAAAGTCATGAACCAGAAAGGTCAGGAAATTCCCTCACAAATCCTCTCCTCTGGAAAAGGAAAGAGGAAGGTTTGTTTTGTTGCAAAAAAAGTTGCCCCCCTGGGTTACAAAATTTATAAGATCCAGCCAGGCACAGGTTCAAACGAGCAGACCAACCTTAGGATCAATAAGACTTCGCTCGAAAATCAATATTTTCGGATCACCGTCAATCCTGAAAGCGGCAACCTCAGCAGCATCTTTGACAAGCTTCAAAAAAGAGAAGTGCTTGACCCAGGAGCTGAGGGAAACCAGCTCCAGCTCTGGGAAGATATTCCCGACCGCTGGGATGCCTGGAACATTGGATATACTGGTCGGAGGTGGGATTTGGACAAAGCCCAAGAGATCGAAATCACGAGTCAAGGTCCAGTCATGGCCTCGATCAAAATCAAAAAAAATTATCTCGGCCTTTCCAAAGCCAGGCGGGAACCGACCACAGATTTTCCTTCTTCTTTCTTCTCTCAGGAGATCATTCTTTATGACGACATACACCGCCTCGACATCAACATGAAGGCTGACTGGTGGGAAGATCATGTCCTGATGAAAGTTGCCTTCCCTGTTAATGTGAAAAACGAGCAAGCAACCTATGAGATCCCCTTTGCGTTTGTTCAGAGACCCACTGGCCGGAAGACTCCTTGGGAACAAGCCAGGTTCGAGGTTTCTGCTATCCGCTGGGCCGACCTCTCTGATGGAGACTACGGAATAAGCCTTCTCAATGATTCCAAATACGGCCACGACATCAAAGACAACGTTATGAGGCTGACCCTCCTGCGTTCTCCCTTGTGGCCTGATCCCATGGCTGATAAAGGGAGGCACCAATTCAACTATGCTCTCTACCCACACCCAGGTGACTGGAGAAAAGCCGACACAGTGCAGAGAGGCTATGAGTTCAACTATCCTCTGCTTTCTTTTTTTGTTGACAGGCAGGAAGGAGAATTCCCTCCTTCCTTTTCTTTCTTTAAAGCTTCCCCATCAAACATCATCCTGGCCACTGTCAAGAAGGCAGAGGATAGGGATAGCCTCATCATAAGGCTCTATGAAGCCGAGGGAAAAGAGACTGAAGGAGTCGTGGAATTCTTCCGCCAACCTGAGGAGATTTTTGAACTGGACCTCATGGAAAACCGATTGCGGTCAGTTCCCTTCAAGGAAAATGAGACCTTCCTGCGCTTTGGCAAATCAGAAATCAAATCTCTGGAGCTTGTCTTCTAAGAGACCGAATAAGAACGACGTGCGCCCCCGACGGGATTTGAACCCGTGTTGCCGCCTTGAAAGGGCGATGTCCTAGACCAGGCTAGACGACAGGGGCGCTGAGGGGTGGTGAGCCGTGTTGGACTCGAACCAACGACACCCGGCTTAAAAGGCCGGTGCTCTCCCTCTGAGCTAACGGCCCAAGCAAGATGATTATAAACGAAAATGAAGATAAAGATAAAGGATAAAAAATCAGCTGAGGGGTTCGATGGCCACTATGATCCATCTTCCCCGATAGTTTCTGCCTAGAGTCTCATCCCGGAGATTGTATCTTCTTAGCCAAAAATTATAATTCTTTGCTCCAGTGTCAGTTTGGAGCATCACTTCCACTTCCATGGAATGAACATCACCTAGCAGCTCTCTTATATTAGGGAGGTCGCCAGCTCCAAGAGAAAAAGTGGAGATTTCTTCCTCTCTGGCTGCAGCAGCTTTGGCCTCATTATAATTTCTCTGTAGCTGTCTATGAATTTCACGCTCCTCATCAAACGTGACCTGGGCAGCATCGACTTCTCTTTGGGCTGCTCTTCGGGCTGACCGAGTACGGGCTGTCCTTAATTTCTCCTTGGCGGCATAAAGAGCATCATCTGCGTCAACAGTGGGGCCGACATGGTCTTCGAGTTTCTTCTTATAATCTTTCTCCATCTTTTCCAGGTCAGGCAGATTGGCAGGATTAATATTCTCCTCGCTCGCTTTGACAATTTTCCAGCTTGTTGCCTCCAGGGCAACGGGCTCCAAAGCCATGGTTGACATGGTGGTCACATCATTCAAGGACACTGCATGGAAGTATCTCTTTAAGAGACCCTCCTCGGGTTTTTGCGCACAGCTCTGGAGTAGAAACAGGAGAAGAACAATGCCGATCGCGGGAAGACTCTTTCTAAACATGACTCCTCCTTTTTCGCAAATTTAGTTTATTATTGTCAAATTTTACTTTTTTTTCAAGCAAAAAAGCAAGCTTAAAAATGCAAGATTCCTGAAAAAAACTGGCCATGATCTGAATCCCGATCGGTAAACCCTTTTGACTCAGGCCCACGGGCATGGTCAGGGCGGGAATGCCAGCCAGATTGGCTGTAACTGTAAATATATCTGAGAGATACATGGCCACTGGGTCTTCCTTTTCTCCAAATAAGAAGGCAGGCTCAGGTGCTGTCGGTGTCAGGATAAAATCAACTTTTTTAAAAGCTTTTTCAAATTCCTGGCAGATAAGTTTTCTCGCTTGCGCTGCTTTCAAGTAGTAGTCATCATAATATCCTGAGCTCAAGGCAAAGGTTCCCAGGAGAATTCTTCTCTTTACCTCCCGACCAAATCCTTCTGATCTGGTGTTCAGATACATCTCTTTGAGATTACTGTATCTGGGATGCCGGAAACTGTAGCGCACTCCGTCATATCGACTCAGGTTTGAGCTGGCCTCAGAGGGAGCGATGAGATAATAGCAGGCCAGGGCATACTCCCAGGAAGGAAAATCCATCTCCCTCAGCTCGGCTCCAGTCTCCTCCAGAACACTCAGGGTTCGATAATAATTGTCTTTGACTTCAGGATCGATACCGTCCAGAACCTTATCCTTAAGATAAGCTGCCTTCGGCGAGGGCAGCTCCCTCCTCATTTCTTTTCGGTAGTCAGGAACTGGTTGGGAGGAGACGGTAGAATCTTGGGGATCTGAGCCAGCAATGATTTGAGTCAGGAGGGCATTGTCTGCGACTGTCCTGGTTAAAGGGCCGATCTGGTCTAATGAAGAGGCAAAGGCGACCAGCCCATACCGGGAAACGCGGCTGTAGGTGGGTTTGAGCCCGACCAAGCCACAAAAGGCTGCGGGCTGTCTGACAGATCCTCCAGTATCAGACCCTAAAGAAGCTGCGGCTTCCCCGGCGGCAACGGCAGCAGCAGACCCTCCGCTCGAACCTCCAGGAACTCTCCTCAAGTCCCAGGGATTTCTGGTGGGGAAGAAAGCCGAATTCTCAGTGGAAGAGCCCATACCGAACTCATCCAGGTTGGTTTTGCCGATGACAACAGCGTCCTCTTCTTCAAGCTTGTTGACCACCGTGGCACTATAAGGAGGGACATATTTCTCCAGCATTTTGGAGGCGCAGGTTGTCCTGATTCCCTTGGTAAGAATATTGTCTTTCACAGCCACGGGAATCCCGGCCAGCTTTCCCTTATCTCTCTTCCGATCGATACTCTTCGCCGAAGCCAAAGCTTTTTCTCCTAAGACAGTGATGAAAGCTGACAGGTCTTTCTCTTGCTCTTTTATTCTTTTTAGGTAAGCTAGGATGATTTCCTGGGCCTTGATTTCTTTCTTTTTGACCAAGGTCCTGAGTTTGGTTGCACTCAAGGAAGTAAGGTTCATTTCACCTCAAACACTTTAGGAACCTTGACGAGTCCTTCACTCTTTTCTGGGGAATTGGCTAAAGCTTCCCTAGCCGGGAGGGATGGCTTGATATTGTCTTCCCTAAAAGGTAGGGAAAAAGAAACAGAAGAATACACTTCTCCTTTTGAAACATCCATTTCTAGCTCTTCCAGCTTATTTACCCAATTGACAATCTTGATCATCTGAGGCCCCAGGAGCTTTTTCTCATTTTTCGTCAGCCTTAAGTTGGCCAAGGCACAGACATGATCAAGGTCAATTTTGGGATTCATTGCGGGCAATTATAGGGGAAATCTGCCAGAAAATCAATTTTAGTGATTTTTTTTTGTTTTCCTATTGACAATATCGATTTTTCCAATTAAAATTTAACGTAATTATAAGAGAATCAATACTTTTCCTATAATTACTCTAATTTCTACAGTTATAATAGGTAACTAAATTGATTCAGAAAAGCACTCCTCATAAGAAAATCAGCTGAATTCCTGCCTGAAGTCTTATAATTACAATTTTAATTTCATTAATAACATAAATAATCGTTTACATTAAATAAGGAGGTAAAACATGGCGGTTAGAGTAGCAGAAGAGTGGTTCGCCATCTGTGCAGGATGTGAAGTCACCATCCTTGACATCGGAGAGCCACTCCTTGATCTTTTACCCAAGCTTGAGTTTGTCCACATGCCGGTCATAATGGATCATAAGTTATTCGGACAAACAGGTGATCAGCCAGGCCCAGAGATTCCTGAAGCTGACGTAGGGATCATTACCGGATCAATACGGAATGAAGAAAACAAAAAAATGGCCGAAGAAATGAGGAAAAAGTGCAAAACACTCATTGCTCTGGGAGCCTGTGCCTGTTACGGCGGAGTACCAGCTCTAGCTAATCAATTTATGCTTGATGAAATTTATGAAAAGGTTTATCGAGGTTCAGTTTCCACTGATGCGGCAGATACGCCCTCTCAAGAAGTGCCACCCCTGACTGATAGAGTGTATGCCCTTCACGAAGTCGTAAATGTTGATTTAAAATTGCCCGGATGCCCGACAACGCCCGAGTTAGTCGTTGAGGCGCTGACCTCACTTTTAGAAGGAAAGGAACTCAAGCTTCCGGAAAAGAGTGTGTGTGATGATTGCCCGACCATCAGAAAAGAGAAAGCTGTGGCCAGTTTGAAAAGGCCTCTTGAGCCCCTTGAATTTGAAACCGGAAAGCCTCTGGATACTGTTCGCTGTTACATGGAACAGGGTTTCCTGTGCAATGGCCCAGCCACAAGATCAGGCTGCGGGGGAGCAGAAAAAACACCTCGATGCATAAAAGCCTACATGCCCTGCCGAGGATGTTTCGGACCTCTCAGAGATGATGCCAATCCGATGGTAGATATGATGGGGGCTCTGTCCTCTATTGGTCTTGATGTCAAACAGATACCGGATCGCGCTGCAACCTTTAACAGATTTGCTGGGGCCGGTCGCTTGAGACCTCTTCCAAAAAGGAGTTAAATCATGGGAAAAACACTGACGATTCAACCTGTTTCAAGGATCGAAGGGCATGCAAAGATAAAAATCCAACTCGATGATGCTGGAAATGTGAGTGACACTCAGGTCAATGTCATTGAGTTAAGGGGCTTTGAGAAATTCTGTATAGGAAAACCAGTCGAAGAGATGCCGAGGATTACAACCCGGATATGTGGAGTTTGTCCCTGGTCTCATCATAATGCTTCCGCCAAGGCAACAGATGCTGTTCTTGGAGTGGACCCGCCTCCGGCTGGGAAAAAACTGAGAGAATTATGTAACAGCATTGCCTACATGGAAGAACACATTCTCCACTTCTATTTTCTGGCTGGGGCAGATTTCGTGCTCGGCCCAGATGCTGATTACGGAATCAGGAATGTTATCGGCATTCTGGGTGCAGCTCCAGATATTGCTAAAAATGTGGTCAAATCCAGGCACATGGCAGCCCTGATGTTGGAGAAGGTTGCTGGAAAAGCTATCCATCCTGCTGCAGCTGTTCCAGGCGGATTCAGCCGTCCATTACTTGAGGAAGAAAGAAAAGAGCTGAGGAAGATGGCAGATGAATTGCTCGAACTGGCGAAATTCTCGATGTCCTTTGCTAAAAATAACATTTTTCCTAAATACTTAGATGTTGTGAAATCCCTGGGTGTTATTAACACAGGATTTTTAGGGACTGTGAAAGAAGATGGTTCACTCGATCTTTATGACGGAAAACTGAGGATGATGACTGCCGACGGTTCTTATGAAGATTTCAAGTACGAAGATTACACCGATTATATCAGTGAGCATGTCGAGCCCTGGAGCTATTTGAAGTTCCCATACATGAAGAAAGCGGGCGAGTTTTCAATGGATCTGGATAATCCAAATGGGATTTATCGGACCAACACCCTGGCTAGAATCAATGTCTGCGATAAAATCGACACCCCTTTGGCTCAAGCTGAATTCGAAGAATTCAGAGAAAAATTCGGTCGCCCTGCCCAACAAACTCTGCTCTATCACTGGGCAAGGTTAATCGAACTCCTTTATAATGCAGAAAACACCATTCGACTTCTCGATGATCCTGAGATCACCAGCACTGATATAAGAAAAAAAGTTGAACCAAGAGCGGCCAGAGGAGTAGGTTGTGTTGAAGCTCCCAGAGGAACACTGATCCATGACTATGAAACAGATGAGAATGGGATCATAACCAATGTTAACCTGATTGTAGGCACTACCCACAATAATGCCCCGATTAATATGTCCGTCAAAAGCGCAGCCAAAGACTTGATTAAAGATGGAAAGTATGACCAAGGAATTCTGAACACGGTCGAGATGATGATCAGAGCTCATGACCCCTGTCTTTCCTGCGCTACCCATAGGCTGGATGGCAAAATCGGTGTAAAAATTGATATTATTGATCCTGAAGGCAATACCTTAGCGACATTTTCCAACTGAGACGCGAGAATAAACTAAATATTCTCTAATTTTTCTAAGAATTCACTCGCAACTGAAGACAACCTGTTAGCGATCAGGTCTTTTTTTCGTATGAGTAAAGGCAAAAAACAAGGCCTAGTGCCACTTTTCGATATTCAAGAAATGGAAAAACTCCCCAGCTACTGTCGAAAAAAGACCCTTATAGCCGGGTGTGGGAATAAGCTTTTCGGTGATGACGGGTTCGGGCCCGAAGTTGTAGAATACCTAATAAATCACTACAGGATTCCAGACGATATATGCTTATTGGATGTAGGTACGGGCATAAGAAAAATCCTGTTTACTATTTCTTTAAGCGAAGTCCGACCAGAGGTCATTGTTATCATCGATGCTGTGGATAAAGGGAGAAAGCCAGGAGAGACTTTTGAGATCTCTCTTGAAGAAATCCCCATAGAAAAAATCGACGATTTCTCAGTCCATCAAGTTCCTTCCTCCAATCTTTTGAAGGAATTGCAGGATTTATGTTCGGTTAAGGTAAGAGTCATGGCCTGCCAGACTAAAACAATACCAGAAACAGTTCAACCGGGATTATCTGAGCCAGTCAAAAAAGCCGTTCCTTTATTAGCCAAAAAGATTGCCGAAGAATGTTTCTGACCCCTATTGCCCGTTGTTTTCTAATATTGACTTCCGGATACCTGAAAAGTTACCATAGGAATTCCCAAAAGGAAGACTGACGGAAATCCAGAGCAAGGGGTAAATACAACTTCGGCGAATTTCAAAATAACTGATATCAAGAACATATTTAGAAGAATCATCAAGAGACACTAGAATGACTTTGAAAGAAATCAAGGAACTCCTTCAAGCTGAGGTTGTCTACGGGGATGATTGCCTTGACCTAGAGATCAAATTTGCAGGAGGATCTGACCTCATGAGTGATGTCTTAGCCTTTGGCAAACCAGGAATCCTCCTTCTGACAGGTTTATCCAATGCTCAATCCGTCAGGACCGCCAACATCATCGATGCCAAAGCCATAGTGTATGTTCGGGGCAAAAAACCAGACAAAATGGGAATTGAGCTAGCAAAGGAGAAAGGACTTCCCTTGCTTTCAACAAAATTCATGATGTACACAGCCTGCGGCCTTCTCTTCAGCCATGGCCTCCCAGGAGTAAGCGGCCTCGCGCCTAAAAAATGACGATGAACAACGAGAATGAATTATCTCAACGCTTTGAAATCGTGGGAGGCGATTTCAGCAAGGCAGGAAAGACATCCACCAGTATTAAGGAAATTCTCCAAGAAATCGGAATCGATTCCTCGATCGTCGTTCGCGCAGCCATAGCCTCCTATGAGGCAGAAATGAATGTTGTCATGTACGCTCAAAGAGGTGTGCTCACTCTGAATATTACCCCTATGAAACTTCATCTTAAGCTCGACGACGAAGGTCCTGGGATTGAGGATATAGATACAGCCATGCAGGAAGGTTTTTCGACTGCTACTGAAGAAATGAGAGAGATGGGATTCGGTGCTGGCATGGGGCTTCCCAATATCAAAAAGAATGCTGATAAATTTGAGATTTCTTCGACACCTGGCCAAGGAACCTCATTAAGGATAACGATCTGTTTGGATAAAAAAGGAAGAAAATGAAACAATATTTTCATTCCATCCAGATCGATACAGAAAAGTGTGACGGCCGGATGAAATGTATGCGGGTGTGTCCCACTCAAGCCATCAGAGTCAGGAATGGAAAGGCAACAATCATCGAGGAAAAATGCATCGATTGTGGAGAATGCATCACCGCTTGTCCCCACAATGCCATCATCCCTTTGACAGATCCCTTTGGAGAACTCACTAAATTCCGTCATACAGTTTCTATACCCTCTCCTGCTCTGTATGCTCAATTCGGAAGAGAAATCTTGCCGGAGAAAATCCTCTCCGGGATAAAAAAATTGGGCTTCAATGATGCTTTTGACCTGGCAATTACCTGTGGGGAAGTCAGCTTCGCCATCCAGGAATATCTTCGGGAATACAAGGGACCCAAGCCTCTTATCTCCAATGTCTGTCCGACTGTGGTGCGTCTTATCCAGGTCAAATATCCATCCCTCATCGAGCAAGTTATCCCCATAGAAACTCCGCGAGAATTGGCTGCTCGAGAAATCAAGAAGAATAAATCAAAACAACTCGGACTTAAAGAAAAAGAAATCGGCACTTTTTATCTCACTCCCTGCCCTGTGAAAATGATTTCTATAAGGCAGCCCGCAGAAAAAGGGAAATCTTACATAGACGGTGCCATCTCTATTTCAGACATTTACGCATCTCTTCTTTCTGCTTTAGAAAGCCCAGAAAAAGGCAGCTACCGGAAAGCCCTGGAAAGCATCTGTATTCTTGGGATTGGATGGGCTATGGTTGGAGGCATCTGCCGAACTCTGAGGCTGAAAAACTCTTTGGCTGTTTCAGGATTAGGTGAAATCTTAAAAGTCTTCGATGATATTGAAAGGGGAAAACTAAGAAATATTGACTTTATCGAAGCCTATTCTTGCCACCAGGGTTGTGTCGGAGGCTCCCTGACTGTAGAAAACCTTTATATTTCGTACAATAAAATCCTTAAATTGATCGAAACTTTAGAGTTCGAAAAAATAAAAGCTTGTCCAGACATCAGGGAGGTCCGAAAGCTCTACAGACAGAAATACTTTTTCATTGAAGGAAAATTGGAGCCCCGCCCCCTCAAGCCTCTCGACAAAGATTTAGCCAAAGCCATAAAGAAAAGAAAGGAAAAAGAGGATATCTATGAATCATTGCCCAAAATTGACTGCGGGGCCTGCGGCGCTCCCACCTGCTTGACCTTTGCGGAAGATATCGTTAAGGGAGAAGCAAGGCTCACTGACTGTATTTTCAATCTTCCCCAAAAGTTTGCAGAGCTGTCACAGGAGATATCAGAATTGCTTGATAAACCTACCTTCCCTAGTCGAACAAGGTCTGGCGCCAAAAAAACAAGCAAAAAAAGAAAGGCAATTAAATGAAATTAAGGAAAATCATCGAAAAATTACAGTTAAAAGTCTTAACGGGCCAAGAGAATTTAGAAGCAGAGGTTACGGGCGGATACACGAGCGACCTACTCAGCGATGTGATTGCCAACAGCAAGAATGGCAACCTCTGGATCACCCTCCAGACCCATCAGAATATTATCGCTGTGGCTAAATTGAAAGACCTGTCTGGGATAATCATAGTTAATAAACGCGAACCTGACGGAGACACACTTCAAAAAGCAAAGGAAGAAAATGTGCTCCTCCTCGGTAGCGAGGAAAAGGCCTTTGATGTTTCAGGTAAATTATATGGATTAATCGGTTCAAAAGACTAACCTGAATTATTCATGTTCAAACCTTTTAAAGCAGACCTGCATATCCATACCTGCCTTTCTCCCTGTACGGAGCTGGACATGTCTCCGAAGGGAATACTCACTGCAGCCAAGAAAAAAGAAATAGACATCCTGGGGATTTGTGATCATAATTCATCAGAAAATTCTCTGGCCGTTATGAATGCTGCCAAGAGAATGAATATAAGTGTATTACCTGGCCTGGAAGTGACTTCTCAAGAGGAAGTCCATGTCTTGGCCCTTTTTGACGATGCAGAAAAGGCTCTTAAACTCCAGGAGCGTGTCTACCAAAATCTGCCTGGAGAAAACGATGAAAAAGCCTTCGGGATGCAGGTCATTGTTAATGAAAATGAGGAAGTGCTGGGTCTTAATAATAAACTCTTGATCGGAGCCACGACCCTTCCTCTCGAAGAAATCATTCAATTCATTCACTCCTTCGACGGAATGGCCATCGCCTCTCATATAGACAGAGAATCCTTCAGCATCATCGGCCAATTGGGATTTATCCCAGATAATTTGGATTTGGATGCTTTGGAAATTTCTCCTGCCATCACCTTCGAAGAGGCAAAAAGGAGATTTAAATATAATTATCCGATTACCTGTTCATCTGATGCCCACTACCCTGAGGACATAGGAAAATGCTTTACATCTTTCCTGCTCGAAGAAGGCACGGTGGCCGAAATAAAAAAGGCCTTGAAAAATAAAGAGGGAAGAAAAATGATTCGCTAACTTGTTGAGGCTTCGATGGAAGATCTTTCATTACATATCTTAGATATCGTAGAAAATTCTGTGGCAGCCAGCGCGGATATAGTTAAAATAATAATATCAGAAAATAAAAAGCAGGATTTGTTGTCTGTCGAAATCATCGACAATGGTGCTGGCATGGACAAGAAAACTGTGGAGAAGGCCCTTGATCCTTTTTATACGACTAAAACGGTCCGTCGATTTGGCTTAGGATTGCCCCTCTTATCAGAAGCTGCCAAAGCAGCCAATGGTCACCTTTCCATACAATCTAAAAAAGGAGAAGGCACCAAGATCAAAGCCGAATTCCAGCACAGCCATATCGACCGAAAGCCTTTGGGCGATATGAGCCAAACGATCATCACTCTGATCATAGGAAATCCTGGAATAGATTTAGTCTATGTCCATAAGAAGGATAGTCACACATGCATTCTAGATACCAAAAAAATAAAAGAACGACTCAAGGAGACCCCTATAAACTCTCCTGAAGGGATAAGAATGATTAAGGAGGATTTAAAAAAGATAGAAAACTAGGGAATCCACGGTTTCCTGCTTCCAGACGTGTTGGGGCTGTGAACCCCCCTCTACCTCCAGCTCTCCAACAAGAATTGTCGATGACATCTGAGGAGCGTGGAGAGTATTTCTGAGAATATTCATGGGTGCGTTGGGTCGATCTCAGCGGACGAGTTTCTCCTCTTACTGACTCATCTGATTTCTTGGTGGCTTTGTCTCAATCTATAACAATTGACCTTGCCCTTTTGGATGAGGTACATTCCTGCTAGCTTCCCAGCGAACGGAAATCGCGAAAAATGGGGAAGATTCAAGCAAAGAATGTCTTTTCAACGGTATTTGGATAGTTAATGCTATCAAAGCACTATGCTAGTGTGCATTCCTTCTCTCGTATCGGCAAACTGAAAGGCTTTTTCGATGGCCTCAAGAGGAAACGTATGTGTTATAAGGTCGCCAACGTCGAGCAATCTTTGCGCCAACATATCCAAGGCTTCTTTGTTGTCATCTGGCGTCGAACCATGGGAGCCCTGAATGGAAATTTCGCGGTAATGAATCAAATTACTATCGATCGCAATTCTTGATTGATGAGCTGGTAATCCCCCAAAGAAGTTAATTCGCCCTCCCTTAGCAGCCAGCGAAAGCGCTTGTTCCTGTGCTGAAGCAGAAGAACAGGCGACTATGACGACATCGGCTCCCACGCCCTTGGTCAGATCCAAAACTTCCTCTTCAACCTCGCTTGTGGTAGATTCTACTATTTTGTCTATTGCAGAAAGGCTAACTTGAGACAGACGCTTAGAATCTCGCTCTACGATTATAACCATCCTCGCCTGATTGGCTTTGGCTAAACGGCAGTGAATGATGCCCACAGGTCCTCCCCCAATGATAACGACTGTATTTCCGCTGGAAACTCGAGATTCTTTTTGCGCCCTCAGACAACAGGCAAGAGTTTCAGAAAGAGTCGCTTCTTCATAGCTGATCGTATCAGGGATCCTGTTCACCAATCCAAGTTCGGCACCTCGCCGGGGAACCAGAACATACTCCGCGTAACCTCCAGGTAACTGATATCCAAAGGATTGGCTGTTCAGGCAATAAATGGGGTGGCCCTCTCTGCAATAATAGCATTTACCGCAAGTTATCCTAGGGGTGAGGGCTATTCGGTCATTCACCTTATGACTCCCTTTTCCTTCGCTGACTGATTCTATTTCACCGGCTATCTCATGCCCCAATATATGAGGGAGCTTGACTCTGGGATGACCATGGTGGTAAATCCTCAGATCGCTGCCACAAATAGAACACACCTTGACTTTAATTATTACCGATCCTTCTTCCAGCTGAGGGTCAGGCAGTTCCTTCACCACCAAATGCTCGATCTCTTCCAAGATTGCAGCCTTCATCTCCCCACCCTAAACATATTAAAACAAATCCTGGTTGATCTGGATAACTCTCTCAGTGACACAGTACGCTGAGATTAGCATCTGAGAAAGCAGCTGTCAATTCTCTCCAAGCCAGGCGTCTTCGAAGGTTGACTCCGATTCTTCCCTGTGATACAAGAAAATATCAAAGGCCATACTTTCTCATATTCTTCTATATTAGTGAAGAGAAGATTATCAAGCTGAATATCCCGCAGGAATTCAATTTTCAAAAAATTCTGCTAAGATTGATTGCCTTTGAATAAATACTTTCTCTTTTTCGGGAGGCTCGCAAAAAGGCTAAATTCGATTTTTATAAGCATTAAAAGAGGAGAATGAAATGTCAACACTAGACAAAACTATCAAACTTCTGAGCGATGAAGCTGATACCCTTCTGTCCTTTAACACTCCCAAAATCCCCAAAGAGCGACTTTATCTTCCAGGCCCTGATTGGGCGGATCGAATCTTCTCTCTATCTGACCGTCCGACACCTATGCTACGAAACTTTCAGGCTCTCCTCGGGAATGGTCGTCTTGGTGGAACGGGATATCTTTCCATTCTTCCTGTAGATCAAGGCATAGAACACTCGGCAGGCGCCTCATTCGCTCCCAATCCAGACTATTTCGATCCTGAAAATATAGTGAGACTTGCTATTGAGGGAGGATGCAACGGCGTCGCTTCAACACTCGGAGTCCTGGGAAACGTGGCGCGCAAGTATGCCCATAAAATACCTTTTATTCTCAAAATCAACCACAACGAGCTCCTATCCTACCCCAACACCCATGACCAAATTCTTTTTGCTTCAGTCAAGCAGGCTTTTGATATGGGAGCCGTAGCAGTGGGAGCAACAATTTATTTCGGTTCTGCAGAAAGCAGAAGGCAAATACACGAGATCAGCCAGGCCTTCCAACGTGCTCACTCTCTAGGCCTGGTGACCATCCTCTGGTGCTACCTGCGGAATCCCGCCTTTGTTGTGGATGGGAAGGATCACCATACGAGCGCCGATTTGACGGGACAAGCGAATCATCTAGGAGCTACTATCCAAGCAGATCTTGTCAAGCAGAAACTGCCTACAACAGATGGGGGATACCTAGCTCTGAATAAAGATGGATTCTATGGCAAGTATGATAAGAGGATGTATTCTGATCTCGCTAGTGACCACCCGATTGACCTCACCCGCTACCAGGTTGCCAACCTATACATGGGCCGGATCGGCCTCATCAATTCGGGTGGCCCAGTAGGAAAGGATGATCTTGCCGATGCAGTCAGAACTGCCGTGATCAACAAACGCGCCGGTGGCATGGGACTCATCAGCGGAAGAAAAGTCTTCCAAAAACCCATAAAAGAAGGTATCCGTCTCCTCCATGCTATCCAAGATGTTTATTTAGATGAAGGAGTTACCATAGCATAGAAACGCTCTGGAGAAATAATGTTCGGACTATCAGTCTACCTAACTAGCATTAAATGTGCGCATCGGAGACCAACATGAACAACACCTCTCTCGATCTCAGGATAGAGAATTTAGGTGAGTGCCATATACCTTCATCTCTATCTGGAATTCCGTTTGTGACTGATGAGGATCATGTCCTCTATCATTTCAACCTCAAAGAGATTGAATCGTATTTGAAAGCCGGCAAGAAACCGCCCCGATTCGAGATGGCTGGACCCAGGGAAAAAATCTATTTTGATCCTTTAAAACTCAAATGTGGGATTGTCAACTGCGGAGGCCTCTGCCCTGGATTGAACGATGTGATTCGGGCGATTGTCATGGCCCTCTTCTACCACTATGGTGTGAAAAATGTTTATGGTTTCCGGTATGGTTATGAGGGATTAAGTCATAAATACTCCCATCCTCCTCTTGAATTGAATCCGGATGTCGTCGATAATATCCATAAACTTGGGGGAACAATCCTGGGATCTTCACGAGGACCACAAGAAAGCTCTGACATAGTAGACACACTGGAGCGTATGAACATCCGCATTCTGTTTACCATCGGAGGAGATGGAACACTCCTTGGGGCCCAGAAAATCTGCGAGGAAATAAAGAAACGAAATATTAAAATCAGTGTCATTGGCATCCCCAAGACTATTGATAACGATATTTCCTATATTGAGCATTCCTTTGGCTTCGAGACGGCTGTCTCTGAGTCAAGAACTGCGATCTATTCTGCTCATGCCGAAGCCCATGGAGTAAGGAATGGCGTCGGCTTGGTCAAACTGATGGGCCGTCACTCGGGCTTTATCGCTGCTTATGCCTCCCTAGCCAACAATGACGTCAACTTCTGCTTAGTCCCTGAGATTCCGTTTAAACTCAAAGCCTTTCTTGAGGCTTTGCGAACGCGCTTGACGGCAAGAGGTCATGCGGTGATAGTGGTAGCAGAGGGAGTTGGTCAAGATCTTATCAACAGACCTCAGAAGCGGGATAAATCAGGCAACATCATCCTCAAGGATATAGGAATCTTTCTCAGAGACAGGATCAGGAGCTTTTTTGAAAAGATAGGAATGGAGGTGAATCTGAAGTATATAGATCCGAGCTACACCATCCGAAGCGTACCGGCCAACCCTCATGATTCGGCGTTTTGCCTGCTTCTGGGGCATAATGCTGTTCATGCTGGGCTGACTGGACGAACAAACATGCTTATCGGCTACTGGAAAGGCCAGTTTACACACCTGCCGATTCCCTTAGCCGTATCAAAACGCAAGCAGATCGACCCGGAGGGGAGGCTATGGAGCAATGTTCTCTCGTGCACAGGACAGCCCAAAATTATGTTATAGGAATTTTTCCTCTTTCCCTGGATAGCCATCCAGTGAGCTTGAGTGAATATTAATAAACTATAGAGATGATTAATAATTTTTTTTAATTGTTTCTAAATCTTGGGGCCAGCTTCAAGTATTTCAGGTTCACAATCCTTTGCAAATTGCTGAAAATTTTCTTTGAACTTTTTTGCCAGCTCCTTTGCCTTTTCCAGGTACTCCTTCTGATTTTTCCAGGCTTTAACAGGGTTCAAGATCTCTCTTGGCACACCCTGGCATTCTACAGGAATTTTCAACCCGAAGATTTTTTCTTCAACAAACGAAGATTTCTCTAATGTGCCGTCCAGAGATGCTTTTACCATTTGGCGCGTGTATTTGAGTTGAATGCGGCTTCCGATTCCATAAGGCCCGCCAACCCATCCTGTATTCACGAGCCAGCATTTCACGTTATGTTTTAAGATTTTTTCTTTGAGCAACTGAGCATATGCCAATGGATGAAGAGCCATGAATGGAGCTCCGAAACAGGCACTAAATGTTGCCTGTGGCTCTTTACCCAGGCCTATTTCGGTACCTCCTATTTTAGAAGTGTATCCCGAAACGAAATGGTACAGAGTCTGCTCAGGGATTAATCGAGAAATTGGGGGTAATATCCCAAATGCATCAGCGGTCAGCATGATGATGTTTTTCGGGTGTCCTCCCATTTTCGAGCGTTCGGCGGTCGGAATATGCGTGATTGGGTATGCTGCTCGAGTATTTTCAGTTAAGCTATCATCTGCCAAATCTATGCGTCTTGTGTCTATGTTAAAAGAAACGTTCTCAAGGATTGTACCGAATTTTCTCGTACATTCGTATATCTCTGGTTCCGATTCCTTCGAGAGATTGATCGCTTTGGCATAACATCCTCCTTCGAAGTTGAATATACCTTGATCACTCCATCCATGTTCATCGTCTCCGATCAATCGTCGATCAGGATCAGTGGAAAGAGTTGTTTTTCCTGTGCCTGAAAGGCCAAAGAATATGGCTACATCACCTTTTTCTCCTAAGTTAGCCGAACTATGCATAGTCATAACGCGTTCTTGGGGGAGCAAATAGTTTAATATCGTAAATATCGATTTTTTTATTTCTCCAGCATAGGCAGTCCCACCGATGATAACTAACTTTTTTCCAAAATGAATGATGATAAATGCCTCTGAACTGGTACCATCAATGTTTGGAATTGCATGGAAATGAGGAACATGCAATACAGTAAACTCAGGAATGTGCGATTCGAGTTCCTCCCATCGTGCCTGTATGAATATATTCCTAGCAAACAAATTATGCCAGGCGGTTTCTGTTATAACGCGGATTGGCATCCTGTATTCAGAATCAGCACCTGTAAAACAATCCTGAATGAAAAGATCTCTTCCTTGTAGATATGCCATCAGACGTAAATATAGAGATTCGAACTGTTCTTCCTTAAATGGACGGTTCACCTTTCCCCACCAGATTTTTTTTTCGCTGCTGGGCTCTTTCACAATAAATTTCTCATTGGCAGCTCTTGCTGTATGGTGACCGGTTCTGACGATAACGGGGCCAAGATGGACGACGAAACCTTCTCTTCTCTTGATTATTTCTTCGTATAACCGAGGAGTATTGAAATTCCAAAAGATATTACCTGTATTGGTCAAGCCGTGGTGTTCTACACCATAATTACTCTGAAGAGGCATTGGCTTCTCCTTTTAATTATTAAATTTTATTTCACCCTCCAATATTTTCTTTGATTGAACTCATTATTAATGATCATCTCTCTATCTTGTCGAGTTGGAGACGTGTTTGCTTAATTTATAATAAGTTTCTTTACGTACCTAGCATAAATCTCTAACAATTTTTTTAAAAATTTTACTGACTCAATTCTCAAATGAATTTACCACACTCGAAATGAGGCAGTCAATCGAATAGAAGTTTGAGCGAAACGCACAAAGGAGAGATTTTCTTATTCCGTTTACATTCTGGGAAAAATACTTATAATAGGTTAGATTTTACAAACTTATAGGTTAGATTGAGGTGAACTCCATTTAAAATCACTAGATCAAAGTAAATTAGGAGGAGACTCATGAAAGCGATTGTATGCACAAAATACGGACCACCGGATGTTCTTCAGCTCAAAGAGGTAGAAAAACCTACTCCCAAGGACAATGAAGTACTGATAAGAATATATGCAACAACATGTCACATAGGGGATGTGAGAATTCGAAGTTTCAAAGTCCCTTTCTGGCATATTGTCCCCTTCCGAATATTTTTAGGTATTAGAAGACCAAAAAGGCAAATACTGGGGATGGAGCTAGCCGGAGAAATTGAAAAAGTAGGCAAAGATGTGAAGCTGTTCAAAAACGGTGACCAGGTTTTTGCATCTACCGGGTTTGTTTTTGGTGCTTATGCCGAGTACACATGTTTGCCTGGAGAAGGAGGGAATGCAAGTGTAGGAATGGTGGCAATAAAGCCTTCCAATATGACCTTTGAGGAGGCCGCCGCTGGTGCTGCTTCCGGGGGAATTACAGCATTATATGTTCTAAGAAAGGCAAACATCCAGAGTGGACAAAAAGTTCTGATCTATGGAGCTTCAGGAAGTGTAGGTACCTATGCAGTACAACTTGCCAAATCATTCGGGGCAGAGGTTACCGGGGTTTGCAGTACATCTAATTTAGAAATGGTGAGATCTCTAGGAGCCGATAAGGTCATTGATTACACTCAAGAGGATTTTACCCAAAGTGGTGAGACTTATGATGTTATCTTTGATGCTGTAGGCAAGATTTCGTCTTCGCGAGGCAAAAAGTCACTAAAAAAGACAGGAATCTATCTTAACGTTAATAAGCATTCCGGCACCGGAAAGGACATAAAGCCTGAAGATCTCATCTTCCTCAAAGACCTTATTGAGGCGGGGAAGTTAAAAGCGGTCATAGATAGACGCTATCCGTTGGAACAGATCGTAGAGGCTCACAGGTATGTCGAAAAGGGACATAAAAAGGGACATGTCGTCATCACCGTTGTAAAAAGCAATAAATAAAAGGAGGGAGAATTATGGTAATGAATGCAATGAATTCGAAGAATCCAAAAAAGACCGCGACTATCCTGGAAGATCCGAAGATAAATGTGAAGATAAAGCTTTCAGCATTATGGGTAACTTTAATGTTTTTCTATTTGTATAATGATGTTTTCACACTTTTTCAGCCGGGGATTATAGAGGAAATAGTAGCGGGAGAAGTAGGAGGTTTTCGAATTACTCAAGTATTCTTGTTGGGAGCTGCAGTATTAATGGCGATTCCGATTTTTATGGTTTTCCTGTCCCTGACATTGAAGGCTAAAGCGAATCGCTGGGCAAACATCATCTTAGGTATATTCCATGCTGTTGTTTTGCTCATTACATTGCTTGTACCAGGGGCCCTTTGGGCTTATTATGCACTTTATATGATTGTAGAAGCTGTGCTTATTGCCCTAATTGTCTGGTATGCATGGAAGTGGCCTACACAGGAAGACCATACTCCTAGAGAGATCTGATGAAAGCGATTGTATATGAAAGATATGGACCTCCTGAAGTCCTTGAATTAAAGGAGGTAGAAAAACCTGTTCCCAAGGACAGAGAAATGTTGATAAAGAACCATGCGACAACAGTAAATTACGGGGATGTTGTCGCCCGAAATTTTAAAAATATTCCTCTTCGCGAGTTCCACATGCCTCTCCTCCTTGTCTTCCCCACAAAAATATCATTTGGGATGAGTAAACCAAGAATTAAAATATTGGGGAGTGTGTTTGCCGGGGAAATTGAAGCCGTAGGCAAAGATGTCAAACGGTTTAAGGAAGGGGACCAGGTTTTTGGATACCTTGGTCAGAGCATGGGTGCTTATGCCCAGTATCTCTGTGTGCCTGAAAAAGGGATGGTGACAATAAAACCAGCCAATACGACCTATGAAGAAGCAGTCATCCATCCTTATGGAGCAATAATGGCTGGGAGCTTGCTTAGAAAAGGAAAAATTCAGAAAGGGCAAAAAGTCCTTATTAATGGAGCTTCCGGAGGGATAGGCTCAGCTGCTGTGCAGCTTGCCAAATCTCACTATGGGGCGGAAGTTACCGGGGTATGCGGTGCCCCGAGATTAGAATTTGTGAAATCCCTGGGAGCCGATAAGGTTATTGATTACACCCAAGAGGATTTTACAACACAGGGTGAGACCTATGACCTTGTTTTTGACATATTGGGCAAGAGTTCCTTTTCACAAGTCAAAAACTGCCTGAAGCCAAAAGGACGCTATTTGTTAGCCAGCTTTAAGATGAGAAAGGTTATGCAAATGTTGAGGACCAAATTCTTTGGCAGCAAGAAGGTCATATGTGCCCTGGCAATAGGTGGAGGAACTGACGATCTCGTTTTCTTCAAAGAGCTTATTGAGGCGGGAAAGATAAAATCGATCATTGATAAAAGTTATCCGATGGAACAGGCTGCTGAGGCTCATCGTTATGTTGAAGAAGGACACGCCCGAGGAAAAGTAGTCATCACTGTGTGAAGAACGGTGTGAACGTCAACCGACTGAGCGGATATCTATAGCTCTTTATCCGGCACCCGGACTCTGGGATGAATTCAGGATCCAACTCAAGGAAGCCTCCATAAATCCTACTGCGGGAATGAGAATGACCAAGAAAGGTTTAGAAAGTGGTTAAGATTTTGGATTAATCTTTCGGATAAATCGTATTCAGTGGTCACTTCGGCTCGACTTATGCGTCGTTGTCACCCGATCATATCCTTTGACCTGCATCCTTTTTCTGCGCTCAGCCTTAATGGCATTTTGGCGGTCCACTTCATCCTGCATTGTTTGGTCGAAATCGCAACTCTCACAGCGGAAAAGCCTATCGCAAGATCTGAGTGAAATCTCTCCACTCATCACATACCTGCACTGTTTCCTTCCCAATAAAGAGTTAAGCTTGTCAAGGTATGGTTTAATCCTGGGGTCATCTCTGAATTTCTCTTTCTTCATCATCGCGGTATGAAATTCACACACTCTATGACAATGATAACCGTGGGGACACTGGCGTTTCTTGATTACGCCCGCTTGCATCCAGATGCAGGGAGTGATAATTTCCTCTTCAACTATGGGTTCTTCAACGGGGGGAGTAGGAATTATTTCAACTTCGAAAGATTTCCTGATTATGTTTTCAAGATGGTCCAGCTCAAAAGGCTTTGGCAAGTAGTCAGCAGCACCTCCGCGCATGGCCTCCTTGGCAGTTTCAATCGAGGGATAAGCCGTGATAATAATGACTTTCGCATTCGGGTTCTTCCCTCTGACTTCTTTGAGTATCGA
Organism: Candidatus Aminicenantota bacterium; assembly: GCA_011772495.1. Lineage (GTDB taxonomy): Bacteria > Acidobacteriota > Aminicenantia > Aminicenantales > Aminicenantaceae > WVZL01. The sequence continues at coordinate 125,990 of WVZL01000032.1, read as the reverse complement.
AAGTCCATCGCGGCCTGGTAATTTAAGATCGATTATCATGACGTTGTAATCTTCTAACTTAAATTTTTCTAAGGCCTTATCACCGTCACTGGCCGTATCAACCTTATGCCCCTCACCTGAAAAGTAATCGAACAATGCCTCCCGCATAATATCCTCATCTTCTACAACCAACATTGTTTCTTTTCTCATGGTTAACCTCCAATCTTCGTTTTTTTACTTATTTCTGCCAGGACAGTTTGAAAGCCAGGTACTATCCTCTCGGAATCATAGAGGTCATTTATGTTGCAAAGAGCGTGCCAAGTTTGGAATAGTTTAAAGGTGATTTTGAAGATTATTCTAAGTATATGATAATAAATATATTATGAAAAAAAGTGAATTGCTGAAAGATTATGATAAAGAAAGATACTGTAAATTAATTGGACACTAGCTGTCTAATTTATTGACAGTATAGTCGTATTTTTTCAGCTTATTATAAAGAGTCATCCGCCGAATACCGAGTATCTTCGCTGCCTTCGTGATATTGCCTTTTGTCTCCTTGAGAACGTTAAGAATATGTTTTCTCATCACCGCCTCGATGGTTTTTCCCTCATGAGGAGCTGGATAGACGATATCCTGCGGAAGCTCAGCCAGGGTGATAGCATTTTGCTTTGATAGAATGATCCCGCGTTCAATCATGTTTTCTAATTCTCTAACATTACCAGGCCACGAGTAATTCAGCATGAATTCCACGACTTCAGGAGAAAAATTTTTTATGCTTTTATTATTTTCTTTCCCATACTTTTTTAAGAAATGCTCAGCCAAGGGGAGAATATCCTCTCTTCTGTCCCTAAGCGGAGGGAGCTCAATAGTCACGACATTAAGCCGGTAATACAGGTCTTCTCTGAATTGCTCTTGCCTAACCATCGATCTTAAATTCCTGTTAGTAGCCGTAATGACACGCACATCTACATCGATTTCTTCGTTACTCCCAACTCTGGTGATCTTTTTCTCTTCTAATGCTCTAAGAAGATGAATCTGGGTGTTGGCATTTATTTCGCCTATTTCATCAAGGAAGAGTGTGCCTTTGTCAGCCGCTTCGAATTTGCCTTTCTTTCTTTCCACTGCACCAGTAAAAGAACCTTTTTCATGGCCGAAAAGTTCGCTTTCCAGCAGAGTTTCCGGAAGGGCTGCGCAACTTGTGGCTATGAAGGGTTGGTTTCGACGCTGACCTTGATGATGAATAGCTCGGGCAACAACTTCTTTGCCCGTTCCAGTATCCCCTATAATCAACACTGTAGCACTTGTCGGGGCCACTGTTTTAATGAGTTCAAATATCTTTACCATCTTCGGGCTTTTGGCGATGATACCCTCGAAAAGGTATTTTTCTTCGACCTTCCGCCGCAGTGAGATATTTTCCTCTATCAGATCCTGGTGTTCGATTAAATTTTTTATGAGAAGTTCAACTTTTTCTGGGCAGAAGGGCTTTTCGACGTAATCGTAAGCGCCTTCTCTTATGGCAGTTATGGCTGTTTGAATTGTACCGTGAGCCGTTATAATAACCGTCGAGATCGTCGGGACTATTTTTCTTGCCTTCTTCATGAGTTCGATTCCATCAATTCCCGGCATGATGAGGTCGGCCAGCATAATTTTGATCTTCTTCTGCTTGATTATCAGGAGCGCATCCTCTCCAGATTCGGCAGTGACCACATCATAACCGACACTGCCTAACCAGTCGTGGAGTGACTCCCTAACTATGCTTTCATCATCCACGACCAGTATTTTAGTCTTTTTTCTCATCCATAAGCTCTAGATATATAGAAAATGTTGTCCCTACGTTCAGCTCACTGTCTACCTCTATCTTGCCATTATGCCGCTCAATAATCCCATGAACAACTGGGAGCCCGAGTCCCACACCTTTTCCTTTTTCTTTGGTCGTGAAGAAGGGAGTGAATAGTTTACTCAGATTTTCCTGGGGAATTCCGACTCCTGTATCCTTGATATCAATCCTAACTGTTTTCTTGGATGATTCACCGATGTGAATGCCTTCTGCAATCGAGGTGGTGATTGTTAAGCTGCCGCCGTCAGGCATAGCCTGGTTCGCATTCAGGATGATATTTATCAAAACCTGCTGGATTTGGTCAAAATCCGCCAGAACAAGTGGAATCTGCGTATCTAATTTCTTCTCAAGCTTTATATTTTCAAGGCTAATTTGATGTCCTACTAATAACAAAGCTGCTTCAACGACTTTATTCAGATTGACCGGTCTCATGTTTGGTTCTGATTGGCGTGAGAAATCGAGAAGATTCCTGATTATCCGGGTAGTCCTCTCTAGTTCTTTTTCCATCTTTAAAAGCTGATTTTCTGTCTCTGCTGTCTGTAATGTCTTTTCTTTGTACTTCTTGTGGAGAAGTTTCAAATAGACCAGAATACCGGCTAAAGGATTATTCACTTCATGGGCAACACTGGCAGCCAACTGACCTAAAGAAGCTAGCTTTTCAGCCCTGATCAATTCTGCCTCCGCTTGCTTGCGCTTGGTGATGTCTTTTCCTGAACTCAGAGAACCAACGATATAACCTTTTTCATCCGTAAGTATAGTATTGTGCCATTCGATAATCCTTTCCTCACCCGTTCTTGTCAAAATTGGGTTTTCATAGTATTCAACCAACTCGTTTTTCCCTTCCATCAGCTTTTTGAAAACACCCTTTAATTCTTTCTTTAGCCTTTCCGGGATACATAAATCAAACCAGCTATTCCCGATAATCTCTTTCTCTTGGTAACCCAAAACATCACAACCCTTTCTGTTAATAAGGGTGACTTCTCCTTTCTCATTAATAGCTACAATGATAACTCCCGCTATATTGAGATATTGCTGGGCTCTGTTTCTTTCCTGCCTCAGCTTTCCCCATAATCCCTCATGTTTGGTTAAATCCCTGAAGTTTTCTACGGCCCCTATTATCTCATTATTACTGGATCGCAATGGTGAAGTCGTTATGTTTACAGGAATTTTTTTCCCTTGTTTATTGGTAATCATAATCTCGTAGTTATAAACTGGTTTTCCAGTTTCTAAGGTCTCTTTTAAAGGACATCTTTCTTCACAGAGACCATTCTTGAGGACATGATAACATTCCTTATTCAGCACTTCCTCTCTCTTGAAACCTGTAATCTCCTCGGCAGAATGATTAAATGAAGTGATCCTGGCCTTTTTGTCTATAGTCAATACTCCCCCGTCCATGCTTTCCAAGATATTAACTAGGAATTCTTTGGTGGGTCCATCTTCCATACTCAAGATAATTTCTCCCTTGGATACTATTATATAAAAACTAACTTTTTAGTAAAGATTCGTGCTTCTTCTTAACCATCTTCCTTAATGAACTTATTTGTGTTCAGATTTCCCCTCTCTGGAGTATTTCATCTTATGGGTGCGGAAAAGGACCTTCAGACTGAGCTGTTGTCTTACTTATCTTTCGGATCATTTGGCGGGAAAGACAGCTTAGGTGAGATAGAATCGATAACTGAAATCGATCGACGCTTAAATCGGAGGTTCTCCTTCTACTTCAATTTCACTTATCACTCTCCTGGTATACAGAAGATACTGTTTCTCTTCTTCTATCATTTCAACGTCAAAACCATCATCTTGGTATTTTTTCATCGTATCCTGAGCCTCTTTCTTAGAATCATAAAAGACCCCATCCCACATGAATTTCTTTCCGTTTATTATTCTGGAAGAATCGGGCATCTTACATTAGACCTCCAAATGAATGACATACAACCAGTTTACTGTTTTCAGGCGTTAACATCGCTCATGTTTTATACGTACTCGGCCCCAACTTCTTGACCTGCTCGGTGAATTCCCTAGCCACCTGAGCAAATCTTGGCCCTTCGGATGCCGATACCCATTCCAACCGAAATCTTTCCTCTTCCAGGCCAAAATCCTCGAGCATGATGACTATAGCCTCGGCTCTCTTCTCTGTTTTCAGGTTTCCATCTTCGTAGTGACAGTCGCCAGGATGACAACCGCAGATCAAAACACCATCCGCTCCCTTTGTTAGAGCCTCGATGACTAGATTAGGATGAACCATGCTCGAACACATCACTCGGATGATCCTGATATTGGGAGGATATTGTAATCTGGACACGCCTGCCAGATCCGCTCCAGCATAGGAGCACCAATTGCAGCAAAAACTTATGATCAAGGGTTCATATTCATCACTCATCACTGCACCTCTAAGGCGGCGTTGACTTGCGCTCCGATCTGTTCCAGCTTAAAGCCTTTTACGAATATTCCTTTCTTGGGACAGGTGGCCATACAACACCCGCATCCCTTACACGCGGTTTCATCGACATCGACCGTCTTTTTTACGACCCCTTCTTTCATGTACTCGATCAAGGTGATCGCCTGATAAGGACAGGGGTCAACACAGTAGGCACAGCCATCACAACTCTCATCTATAACATGAGATATGTTCGCTTCCAATTCTATACTGTCTTGCGAAAGCACGGTTGTTGCTCTGGAGGCTGCAGCTTGGGCTTGAATTATACTTTCATCTGCTGCTTTGGCCGAATGGGCCAATCCGCACAAATAAACTCCATCTGTGGCAAAGTCAACTGGACGTAATTTCATGTGGGCTTCAAGAAAAAATCCTTCCTTGTTCAGCGGGACTTTTAGAAATTTGGCAATGGTTTCGTTCCCCTCATCAGCGACTATTCCCGCTGACAGCACGACTAAGTCCGCAGAAATTTCTATCGGCATCTTCAAGGTCTGGTCAAAGACTTCTACTTGCAGCCCGTTACCATTTTTTGAAACTTCAGGCTTCCGGTCTTCGTCATACCTCATGAATACAACATTCTGTTGTCTTGCCTTGGTATAATAACTTTCTCTAAATCCATAAGTTCTGATGTCTCGGAATAAAACATATAGATTTGTTTTAGGAGAAATTTCTTTTATTCTTAGGGCGTTCTTAACGGCTTCGGCACAACAAATCCTCGAGCAATAGGGCCGTTCCTCATCCCGAGAACCCACACATTGAATCATGACAATGTTCTTGGGAATGCGATTTCTAACTGAGGCCCACTCGCTGCTCTTGCTCAGGCGTTTTTCAAGCTCAATTTGAGTTATGACTTTATCATCCTGACCATACAAATATTCTTTTGGTTTATACTCTTGGGCACCAGTAGCAACAATCACCACCCCATGCTCAAACTCGGTAGACTTTCCTTTCCTGGAGATCGTTGTTTTGAAATTTCCGATCGAACCTTCAATGTTTTCTATCTTGGCTTCGGTGTATAAATGGATCTTCTCATTCTTTTCTATCTGCTCGATAATTTTTTTCAACTCCTCCTGCGGATTTCCACCATTCAGTAAGTAATGAACACGTCTTAGGTTTCCACCCAAATCCTTTTCTTTCTCGACCAAATGGACATCAAATCCCTGAGCTGCCAGTTCAAGAGCAGCTGTCATGCCGGAAAATCCACCGCCGATAACCAGGGCAGATTTGATTATGGGAACAGATCTCTTCTGTAGAGGCTCCAATAATCGTGCCTTAGCCACAGCCATTCGAACCAGGTCTTTGGATTTCTCCGATGCTTTTTCCGGTTCTGCCATGTGCACCCACGAGCACTGGTCTCTGATATTGGCCATTTCAAAAAGATACGGATTAAGGCCTGCCTCCTGGACCGTGTTTCTGAATAGAGGCTCGTGAGTCCGGGGGGTACAAGAGGCAACAACCACACGGTTCAACTCATGTTCTTTTATTTTCTCTTTTATGATTTCTTGAGTATCGTTCGAACAGGTATACAGGTTATTTTCCGCATAGACAACATTGGGAAGTGTTTTTGCATATTCAACCACATCGGGAACATTGACAACTCCGGCAATATTTGTTCCGCAATGACAGACGAACACTCCGATTCTCGGTTCCTGCCCCTCGACATCCATTTCTGGCGGATATTCTTTAGGCACAATCAAGCTGCCTTTAACATCTTTTAAGAGTGATAAAACCTTTGAGGATGCGCCTGAGGCTTGCATGATAGTTTCCGGAATATCTTTAGGTTCGGTGAACGGTCCAGATACATAAATCCCCTTGCGGTTTGACTCAACTGGTTTAAAGGGAGAGGTCTTGCAGAAATTAAATTCATTCAACTCGATGCCAAATTTTTCGGAAATTTCATTTATGGATTTGGGGGGCTGGAGACCAACAGATAAAACGACTAGGTCATATTCACGGGAAGCTTTCATATCATCATCGGCCAGATATTCAATCTGAATATTTCTTGTTTCAGGTATTTCCTTGACAGTAGGAGGGCGACATCTTATGTAATCAACTCCAAGCTCTTTAGCTCTTTGATAATACTCATCAAATCCCTTGCTGAAGGCTCGCATGTCCATGAAGAATATGTCACATTCTAGATCTTCCCCCACATGCTCTTTAGCGATGATAGCTTCTTTGGTGGCATACATACAGCATACAGAGGAACAATAATCCCGCTCACAATCACGCGAGCCGACACATTGGATGAATCCTATCCTCTTGGGTTCAGTTTTATCTGAGGGTCTCAATACTTTACCGGCGAACGGCCCTGAGGCAGATAATATTCTCTCGAATTCAAGAGAGGTGACAACATTGGGATAGTACCCGTATCCTAATTCTTCCTTGATTTTGGCATCAAATATTTCAAATCCCGGGGAGAGAATGACTGCGCCAACATTCAATTCAATCTTCTTTTCTTTTTGTTCATAATCAATCGCTTCTGCCTCACAAAACTCTTTACAGACTCCGCAAGCATCCTTGAGCATATGGACACAATATCTTTCATCTATAGTTGCTTTATTGGGAACAGCCTGCGGATAAGGGATAAAAGCAACTGGCCTTTCGATCAATCCTTCGTTGTATTCATGCAGGATGGGGACGGCTTTGTTCTTGCTGACTTCTTCAAGCTTAATCCTCTCGGTAGGACAAATGAACGCACACGCCCCGCAGGTCTGGCACACATCAGAAGTCTTATCAAAAGGCGGGCTGACTTTCCGTTCGGAACCACGATTGACAAAATTAACAGCACTGACGCCCATCCTTTCCTGACACATCCTGACGCATAGCCCACAGAGAAAACAATCCTCATTTCTCTTTTTAAATCGTGTTTCTTTTATGCCATGTTCTTCTGCTATTTTCTGGATCGCCTTTGAATCTGGACATCTTGCTAATAATACTTCGATGATCACTTTCCGTGTTTTTATGACCTTTTCAGTATCCGTGTTGACTACTAATTTATCGGTAGCCGGATAAGTGCATGAAGACTGAATTGTCGTTCTGTTGTTTTGAGCAATTTCCACCAAACATAACCTGCAGGCTCCATACGGAGTTAATCCTTTATGATAACAAAGAGTCGGGAGCTTTATCCCAGTCCTCTCGATGCATTCTAACAGAGTCTTCCCTTCAGGGAATTTGTCCGTTTTTCCGTTTATAGTCAGCTCTATCACGCTAAGCCTCCGCTTTCACGCATTTTATAAAATTCTCTAGGTCTATTCTTCCCAGAATCTTCTTATTTCCAGGTGCCATATTCTCAATTTTAGGTAACAATGATTTCCTCTCCCGTTATTATTCTTTCTTCTTCATCTCTGGTATATCTATAACAGCTTTAATTTTTTTCTTCTCTGGTGCTGCGGCCTCAACTTTTCCTTCCTCCTTTTTCTCTTCTATTTCTTCTTCTGGTTTGGCGGCTTCTTCTTTTTCCTCAACTTTCTCTTCAGTTGGTTTCACTTCCTCTTCTTTTTTCATATCTGGAATTTCTACTACGGCTTTAATTCTTTTCTCCTCTGGTTTCTCTTCTTCTTCCTTTTTTTCTTCAGCCTTTACTTCTGCTGGTTTCTCTTCCTCTTCTTTTTTCATCGCCGGTATCTCTACTGCTGGTTTGAATTCTTTCATCTCTGGTATTTCTATGGCTGCTTTGATTTTCTTCTCCTCTGGCTCTTCTTTTGGCTCAGGTGCTGCCGGCTCGACCTTTTCTTCTTCTTTTTTTACTTCAGCTGGTTTAACTTCTTTCATCTCCGGTATTTCAATGGCTGGCTTGATTTCCTTCTCTTCTGGTGCTTCTTTCGGCTCGGGTGCTGCTGCCTCTACTGCAGGCTCTTCTGGTTTTTCTTCTACTTTTTCCTCTATGGCCACTTCCGCTTTCTTTTCTTCTACTTTTTCCGCTACTGCTGGCTCCTCTACCTTCTCTTCTGGCTTTTCCTCTTCTACTTCTTTTTTCTCAGGCTCTGCTTCCACGGCCACTGGTACTTCTTCTTTTTCTTCTGGTTTTTCTTCTACTTTCTCCTCTATGGCTACTTTTTCTTCTATTACTTCCTCCTCTTCTTCTTCTTTCTCTAAATCGCACCTTAGGCAACGCTTGGCTTCAGTAATCGCGTCAGCTTCGGTAAATCCCAGCTCAACCTCTTCGAAATTCTCGATTCTCTGGGCAACTGGTGTTGAGGGCATTTCTGGTCTTTTAAGACTCTTAACTTCTTCTTCTGAAAGCTCAACCGGCTCTACATGTAATGCCGGGCGAGTGACTTCATATTTTCTGCCTAGTTTCTCCCCCCGGATGTATTTATCTATCATCTGGGCCGCAGTTTTGCCGTGGGCCATAGCTTCGGTTACTGTATTCGGACCGGTCACCGCATCACCGCCAGCAAATATCCCCTCTACATTGGTAAGCAGAGTTTCCGGGTCGACTTCAATAGTACTCCACTTAGAAATATTCAATCCAAAACCATTCGTTAGAGGAGACACATCCGGTTCCTGGCTTATGGCCAGAATCAGAGTATCCACTTCAACATTGAATTCTGAACCTGTAATCGGAACAGGTCGTCTTCTACCACTCGCATCTACGTCTCCCAGCTCCATATTTATGCACTCTACGGCCTCGATTCTGCCATTACTCGACAGGACTTTAGTCGGAACCGCGAGAAACTGAATATCAATACCTTCAAAGATAGCTTCTTCGATTTCGCTCTTTATGGCGGGCATCTCTGCTTTCGTCCTTCGGTAGAAGATTTTTGTATCCTTACCTAAACGCTTCGCTACTCGAGCAGCATCTATAGCTGAATTTCCACCCCCCACCACTATCACCTTATCTCCAATTTTCACGTCGCGGCCTAAGTTGACATCCCGCAGGAATTCCACCGCATCTATCACGCCTTCAGAATCTTCGCCAGGAATTTTCATTTTTAAACCTTTATGAGCGCCGATGGCAATGAAGATGGCTTTATATTCTTCCTTGAGTTTTTCAAGCGGAATATCTTTTCCTATCGTGGTTTTGGTTTTAATCTCAACGCCTAACTTTCTAATCCTGTCTATTTCATAATCTAATACATCCTTGGGTAATCGGAATTCCGGAATGCCCACAGCCAGCATACCGCCGGCTTTTGGCTGGCTCTCAAATACAGTGACTTTGTATCCCTCCAGAGCAAGGTAGTAGGCACAGGTCAGTCCTCCTGGACCAGAGCCGATCACAGCAATCTGTTCCTCTCTCTGCTCTTTAGGCTTTTCTTCTGTGACTATGCCGTGCTTCATCTCATAATCGGCCAGAAAACGTTTCAGTGATCGAATACCTACCGGATCACCCCATTCTCCGGCCACACACTTGTCTTCACAGGGAGCATGGCATACGCGTCCACAAATAAGAGGAAGAGGATTCTCTTTCCTGACGACCTTGATGGCTTCTTCAAATTTTCCCTGAGCAATAAGCCCTATATAACAGGGTGCGTCCTGCGATAGAGGACAGATATGCTGACAGGCAGAGGAAATGATGCCCTTGCACACCAAAGCAGAGCATCTCTTATATTTCACATGCTCAAGGTACTCATCTATGAAATATTTCAAGGTGCTTAAAACCGGATTCGGCAGCGTCTGGCCTAACCCACACATTGAACCATCTTTTATCGCATTGCTAAGTTCTTCCAGGGCCTGAAGGTCTGCTTCTTTGCCATCTCCTCTGCATATTTTTTTAAGTAGTTCCAGCAATACAGCTGATCCATCGCGACAGGAAGCACATTTTCCGCAGGATTCATCATTGGTAAACTCAATAAAATACTTTGATACATCCACCACACAGGTGTCTTCGTCCATGACGATCAAGCCACCAGATCCCATTATGGAACCGGCTTCAGTCAATTTCTCAAAATCCACTGGTAAATCGATCAAACGTGCTGGAATACAACCTCCTGATGGTCCTCCAGTCTGGATGGCCTTAAATCTTTTTCCCCCGGGAATTCCACCTCCGATATCATAAATGATTTCTTTTAGGGTGATTCCCATCGGGACTTCAACCAAACCTGTATTATTTATTTTGCCAACCAGGGAAAACACTTTTGTTCCCTTGCTCAATTCAGTGCCGATGCTCGCAAACCACTTTGCTCCTTTATTGATGATCTCAGGAACAGTGGCCCAGGTTTCGACATTATTTATGTTGGTTGGCTTTCCCCACAGTCCTGACTGAGCCGGAAACGGCGGTCTCTGTCTCGGCTCGGGGGGACGACCTTCTATAGAAGCTATGAGTGCAGTCTCTTCACCGCAAACAAAAGCACCGGCTCCCTGCTTAACGTGAATATCAAAACTAAAATCAGTATCGAATATATTCTCGCCGATAAGCCCGTATTCTTTGGCCTGATCAATGGCAATCTCCAACCTCTTCATAGCCAGCGGATATTCGGCTCGTATATAGACATATCCTTCATTCGCGCCTATGGCTCTGGCTCCTATCATCATTCCTTCTAATACGGAATGAGGGTCAGCTTCAACAATGCTTCTGTCCATATAGGCCCCTGGATCTCCTTCATCTGCATTACATATTATGTATTTAGGGTTTCCCTTGGATTTGCTGCATAGCTCCCATTTTAAACCTGTTGGAAATCCGGCGCCTCCTCTACCTCGGAGACCAGAATTTTTAATCTCAGTTATGATTTCCTTGGGAGTCATCTCTGATAATGCCTTGGCTAGCGCCTTGTATCCATCTCTGGCTATGTATTCATCAATAACTTCAGGGTCTATCAAGCCTCGATTTCTAAGGGCGATCAAGGTCTGACGAGAGAAAAAACCGATGTCCATCATCTTGGGAATAACAACTTCTTCACGAGGCGGAGTAAACATGAGTTTCTTCACTGGCCTACCTTTTAAGAAGTGTTCTTCAACCAGATGGGGAATCATATCTTCAGTTAAAGTATGGTAGAAAATGCCGTCCGGCATAACTGTCATGACTGGACCTACAGCACAAAATCCGTTACATCCTGTCATCACAACCAGAGCTTCTTTATCTAACCCCTGTTTTTTTAATTCTTCTTCTAATATTTCTTTTATTTTAAAAGACTTATTGGAAACACAGGCTGTCCCCGCGCATAGCATCAAATGCAACCTGTATTTATTCGCAATCTTTTCTTCCATAATCGATTTGACCTCTACTCAAAAAATTGCTTTAAAAACAGTTGCATCGAATCAAGAGACTCTCTCGCTACCTTTGGCCAGTGCATATTTGCTGATGACTTTTCCTCCAATAACATGCTCTGCTAATATTTCCCGTATCTTTTCTGGAGTTAGATCGACGTATTTCACGGGAGCTTCGTCTTTCAATTCTATGGTAGCCATAGGTTCCCTACTGCATAATCCAGCACATCCTGAACTCGTTAAAATGACATCTTCAATATTTTTCTTGTCGAACTCATCCAGCAAAGCATTCATTATTCCTCTTGCCCCTGCGGCTATCCCACAGGTTCCCATGTGGACTGTGATTTTAGCTCTGCCAGCCCCTTCCCGTAAAAGAGTCGTCTTTCTCACTTTCTGACTGATCTTGTCTAGATCCTCAATTTTTAATTTTGGCATAATCTCTCTCTCATAATGGAGTCATATGGCTAAGCTTTTTCATAAGTATGCAGCAATTCAGGTACCATTGTTTTACTCATCAAACCGTGTACATTTTCTCCAACCTTCAACACTGGTGCTAATCCACAACATCCGATACAGCGGACCGTCTCAATAGTGAAAAGCATATCTTTCGTTGTTTCTCCTCTTTTTATCCCGAGTTCACCTTCAAGAGCTGAAGTCACTCTGCCGGCACCTTTCACATGGCAGGCTGTTCCCAAGCATACAGATATGATATGTTTGCCTCTCGGCTCTAGGCTAAAAGTCTTATAGAAAGTCGCTATTCGACACACGACACTCAAAGGCATGTTCAGCTTATCAGCCGTGTATCTCAAAACGGGTTCGGGCAAATAATTAAAAGTCTCATTAGTTCTTTGCAGTATCGGGACTAAGGGTCCTTCCACGTCTTCATATTCTTTGATTATGCTGTTCATGATTTTTGCATGTTCATCAGAAATATCAATCTTGTCTTTTTCAGGCGTTACATAAATGATATTATGAACAGGACAATTCGCCACACAAAGACCGCATCCTGTGCACTTTTCTTCATCCACAAACCTCGGTCTCTTATGAATCTTTAGCGTGAAATTGCCAGCAGTTCCTTTTATGCTTTCAACATCAGCCAACGTAATCACTTCGATATCTTTATGCCTTCCGACCTCAACTAACCTGGGAGCCATGGTACACATGGCACAATCGTTGGTAGGAAAAGTCTTATCGAGTTGAGCCATTACGCCACCAATAGATGGCTTACTATCCAGTAAATAGACCTTTATGCCGGATGCTGCCAGGTCAAGCGCGGCCTGCATCCCTCCGATTCCACCCCCAACCACTAAGGTCGCACCGATTTTTTTGTCTTCTGTTTTCTTAGGCGGCATGGTCTAGAACGCCCTCCTCCGGGATTTGCTCCTCTGTTGCCCTTTCTATGGCTTTTTCTTTGACAGCCTGAAAGTAAACCGCCAGAGAACGATACAACAAGTGTGTCCACTTCCCGAAAGGCACTATGATAACCAGCCAAGAAAACGCAACTATCAGGTGAAATGAATATATATAATAGGTGGCTAGAGGAAACCCCAGATATCTAAAAATGTGAACTGCAATCCCGCTGAGCGTCATCAATAATAATAATCCTGGAAACATCCAGTCGGTCAGGTCAGAAAACCGGTGGATTTCTTCACGCTTCCTGATACGACCCATGAGGATTTCCGCGGTGAAATAGACGAGAACAATGGTGGCGAAATAACCCACCCATCTCTGAGGATGGTAAATGGGATAGATATTATCTGTTTGAAACCACTCCAGGAAGACGACCACCAAAGAAAACATGATCACGTATCCAACCACGATCAACCAATGCTTTATCCAACGGCTCTTGTTGTTACAGGATAGAAACTTCTTCTGGGTGGCAGCATGCAGTATCAATTGCCAGGCCTGGGTGATGTACAACCGGAGCGGTATTTTCACCTTTCGGCCATCATGCATGGTGAACCCCAGACCATTCTTTATTACCCCTCGAATGACCGCCAGCGGATTAACTTTGTCGCTCTGGTGCATAGTGAACCAGTACATGCGAAACACATTAGAGAATAAAATAATCATGACTAAGGCAGCTACAGTCAAGTCGAATTGGTGGACTAAATGGGCGGGCGCAAAAGTATTGAGTTCAACCCGGTCAGTAATGAAGGGCCCGTGAAAAAGCACGATCAAGGCGATCATGAAGACAGCTGAGGCAAGTATGGCTCCGATTTGCAATAGTTTTGACTTGTACAGTAAGGCTGAGATGCCTGTCCAGTCATATTTGGCAGTGAGATAGCGCCGGAGCGTCATCATGGCTTCTCCGGGCTCTGTTTCTCTGGGACAACGCGTAGAACAATCACCGCAGTAGTAGCATAACCATGGCTCCAGGCTGCTTAGCGTTAGCTTTCTCAGCCCAAACATGATATAGCGCATAATTCTGCGGGGAAATGAAACCGATTCATTGGCCAAATTGCATATCACCGTGCAGCTTCCACATTGAAAACAGGCGTTAGGATCGAACTGGCCGTACTTTCGAACCTCGGCCAACAAAGTCGGATCGCTTTCCATTTTCGTCATGCCTTCAGTATGCAATTGAGAAGTCCTTTCTTTTTATTTTAGAGAGAATCCCCCAAGAAAATTATTGCAATGAAAAACAATATATGGGGGGAATTCGCTTGTTTTCTTTGTTTCTTTGGATGAGGGCATTAACCATAATTTAGTATTATTATAGGTTTTAGTGTAATTATAGGTAAACTATTGAATTGATTATAATTACCAATAAATATACCGAAAATAACTTTGCTTGTCAATAGGGAAAAAGAATTTCTAGTATTGATTTTTATTGGCTATAGCCCTTGACTATTGCCTCTGAGCCCTCTGGGATCAGGTTTAGGGATGAATTGTACAGAGATGATGGAATAAGCATCAATGTTGTTTGGAAATTGGCCCCTGAGCGTGAAACAGGTGAAAAACTTAATAAGATATCATGAGATATGACAATCTCTTCTTGCAGGTTTTGCCGAATTTAGCATAAAATATGCTCTAAATTTTCGCTCAATGAAAACGTTAAAAAAAATAAGATGTTGAACTTAATACCTCTGAAAAGGACTGCAGCCAAAGGAAACAAAACAAGCACCTTCATAAAGTCGGGTTTGGGCTTTGGTTTTATTATTCTGGTAGCGGTAATGAACCTTTCTGCTGAGCGGAACTGGCATACGACAATCTATTTTGACTACACACACGATCTTACAAAGGACGGTTATCTCACGGCTTCGCGAGTGGACCAGAATAACCGTTTCCGGTTCAGAAGGGCCTATTTCAATTACGAAAATAAAATTTCAAAAAATATAAAGTTCAGGTTTCGTTATGATGCTGACCGCAGAGCTGATGAAAAATTCAGACCTTTTCTCAAGCATCTTTATCTGGAATGGAGCGAACTCATTCCGAGATCTAAAATGAAGATAGGCATGATTGAAACTCTGACCTGGAATCCTACTACTGAAAACAAATGGGGTTATCGAAGCGTGGCCAAGACCTTGCTGGATAATTATGAAGATGCCACAGGCCAAAGTATTGATGCATCTGCTGCTGATCTCGGAATAAGTCTTTCAGGAGTTATCACCAAAGAAGTAAGATATGCGTTTATGGTAAGCAACGGCTCTGGTTACGCTCATCCAGAAAACGACAAATATAAGAAATTTACGGGGCGGCTCAGCATAATTCCTACTCAAGGGCTTTCTTTTCTCGTCTATATCGACTACGAGAAACAGAGTAAAGAAGAAAAGGCTGTGACTTATAAAGCTGACGCGTTTATGGAAATAGTGGAGGGCTTAGTTATCGGAGGAGAGTGGTTCGTCTACGACAATGAGGTCAACAAAATTGATGACAAACAATTCAACAGATCAGGGTTTTCCGTGTTTGGAAGATATGCCGTTATGCCTGATCAATTAAATGTATTTGCACGCTATGACCATTATGAACCAAATACAGAAGTTGAGGAAGACGACTTAAATTTGATTATTGCTGGTTTGGATTATATTCCAGTCAACAACAGTTTTAAAATCCAGCCCAACATCTGGTTCTATTCTTATGCTGATCCAGAAAAGAAAAATGACATCGTATTCAATCTCACTTTTTATTTTACATTCTAAGAGTTTAGGTGATACATACAGATTCAGATTGTCGCAGGCAACCTCGATAATTTCATTTTCTAAAAGGAAAAACATCGAACGCTGAATCTTGTATTATAGCAAACACTTACACTCTGATTAGGGAATGAATTGCTCGTAAATATGGCTTCATCCGAAATCAGGATTATAGCTGAGGCAGCAGAAAGCCTGTATAAGTTGGAGGAAGGATTCACTCAGGAGATACAAAAACCTATTCCGGTTACAGGAGTAAAATTTAAAGAAATATAAAGAAAATAAAAGATGGAAAAAAAGGAAGTTTTAGTCTTAGAAGAGCTTCTCGGATCCAACAAGAAAATTGCCGCCGAGATTCGAAAGAAGCTCGAAGACAAAGGTATTTTGACCATCAACCTTCTGAGCTCGCCTGGGGCAGGGAAGACGACTCTTCTAGAGAGAATCGCCGAGGGATTAAGCCCTGATTACAGCATGGCTGTGATAGAAGGAGACATCGAAACAGAAAGAGACAGTGAGAGAATAAGGGCCAAGGGGATACCCGCCTGGCAGATCATCACCGGGGGAGCATGCCATCTCGAGGCCAAGATGGTGGCCAAGGTCTTCTCGGAAATTCCAGCAGATTTAGATTTCCTGTTTATCGAGAACGTGGGAAACCTCGTCTGTCCAGCCAGCTATGATCTGGGTGAAAATATCAGATGCGTCATTCTCTCCACTCCTGAAGGAGACGATAAGCCCAAAAAATACCCCCAAGCCTTCACCACTTCTGACTGTCTGATCATCAACAAGGCCGATCTCATCCCTGCTCTTCCTTTTAAGGTGGAAAATGCCAAAAGGGAAGCCCTGGAGATAAACCCGAAGCTGAAAATTTTCATCACTTCAGCCCTTAAGGGTTCAGGAGTCAGAGAATTGATCGAGTATTTCCAATCCTCCCTCCGTAAACTCCGTCAAAAGAATGCATGAACTCTCCATAGTCGCCAGCCTTTTTGAGATCTTAGAAGAAAAAGCCGAAGAGCAAAAAGCTAAGAGAATTGTGGGTGTCAAGCTTCAGGTGGGTGCCCTTTCAGGAGTCGTTCCAGAATTCTTGGAAACTGCTTTTAACATCTATAAAAAAGAGACTCTAGCCGATAAAGCCAGGTTAGAGATTGAAAAAGTTCCTCTTAAGATCCAATGCCAGAAGTGCCACACAGAAATGGTTAAAGACGACTTTGTTTTCATCTGCGAAAATTGCGGCTCCAGGGAACTGGAGACTCTGGGGGGTACAGAACTGCTGCTTGAAAAAATAGAGATGGAAGTCAGTTGACTTTCACGCGGGCCAGTGTTAAAAACTCATATATTTTATTTCGGAGGAAAGAGCAGTGAAAAATAAAAAAAATCGGTTTATATCCTTCGGAATCATACTTATTCTTTTCTTACTCAGCCTAATCGGCACAGCCGGGATACAAGAAAGACCGAAAAAAATGACTTATGAGCAAGCCTATAAGGAAGCCGAGCCTCGGGTCCTAAAGAGCTTGCCTTCTATCCGTTCCTGGCTCGACGATGAACACTTTCTTTTATTGAGGGAGGAGGAAAAGAAAAGCTCTAAGTTATACAAAATCAACGCCAAGACAGGGAAAATGAGCCTCTTCCTTGACTATGACCAAATCAAGAAAAACCTGCCTGGAAGGCTTCTCCCTTCCCGGCACGCCGCCCACACCAAGGATTACAGCAGCTTGATTTATTCCCACCAGAAAGACCTCTATCAATACTCGGTTAAGCAGAATCAACTCCAAAGACTCACAGCTGCTGCTGGTGAAGAGAAAAACCCCTCTTTTTCTCCCGATGAAAAATACCTCGCTTATACCCGGAACCACAACCTCTATGTCCTAGATTTGAAAAGCAGACTGGAACATCAGCTCACTTCCGATGGTTCTGATACAATCTATAATGGCTGGTCCTCCTGGGTGTACTACGAAGAGATTCTGGGGAGAAGGACGCGCTTCAGAGCCTTCTGGTGGTCTCCGGATAGTCGAAGAATTGCTTTTCTGCGATTTGACGATAGCCCGGTGCCCACCTTCCCTCTTTTTAGAGCCAAGGGAGCGCATGGAGAGCTGGAGATTGAAAGATATCCAAAATCTGGTGATCCAAACCCCAAGGTCAGACTTGGCCTGGTCACGATTCCTGAAGGAAAAATAACCTGGGCAGACGTCGATGAAGACGCTGACCACTATGTAGCCTGGCCTTTCTGGCTTGCCGACAGCTCCCAACTCACCTTCCAGTGGATGAACCGCGACCAGAACCACATCAAGATCTATATTATCGACCTCGAGACAGGCAAAAAGAAAGAAATCTTCGCCGAGAAACAGGCCTCTTGGGTCGAATTCTTCGAAGATTTGCATTTCTTCAAGGACGGAAGCGGTTTCCTGCTCCGGAGCGATGTCGACGGCTGGAGCCATCTCTATTATTATGACCTTGAGGGGAAGTCGAAGAAAAGGCTGACTCAGGGAGAATGGTCGGTCACAGGCATATCTCTGGTCGATGAAAAAAATAAAAAAGTCTATTTCACAGCCAGGAGGGACCAGACAACCGAAACCCATCTCTTCCAGGTGAAACTCGACGGCACTGGTTTCAACCGATTAACTGAAAAACCTGGAACCCACCGAATCCTTGTTTCTCCTGGAGGAGACTATTATCTAGACCATTATTCGAACGTTGACACTCCTTCCCAGCAGGACCTTTACCAATCCGATGGAACTTTCCTCAGGAATATTGACCAGAGTCAAACGCCTCTCTGGAACGAATATGTCCTCGGAAAAAAAGAACTCTTTACTATTCCCACCGAGGACGGCTGGATGCTGCCCGCCTACTGGATTCTTCCTCCAGATTTTGACGAGAGCAAAAAATATCCGGTGCTTTTCAACATCTACGGTGGCCCTGGAGCCAGCACAGTCCGGAATTCTTACCCCTACCTCTCGCAGCTTTATCTGGCCCAAGAAGGCATCATCATCTTCAGCGTTGACCACCGGAGCTCAGGTCATTATGGAAAAAAGGGAGTCTCTCTCATGCACCGCAACCTGGGAAAATGGGAAATGCACGACCTTATGGAAGCCGTGAGATGGCTCCATCAAAAGCCTTTTGTCGATAAGGAAAGGATCGGAATTTCCGGAGGGAGTTACGGTGGGTACACCACCTGTATGGCCCTCACTTACGGCGCCGATTATTTCACCCATGGCTACGCCCGCGCCTCTGTTACCGACTGGAGGCTCTATGATACGGTCTACACAGAACGCTACATGGACAGGCCCTGCGAAAACAAGCCAGGGTATGAATTCGGCTCAGTGATGAACCATGCTGAGAAACTCAAGGGCGTTTTATTCCTGGCTCATGGAACCATGGACGACAATGTTCACATGCAGAATACTGTTCAGCTGATCGATAAATTCATCGACCTCGGTAAGAAATTCGAGTTCATGCTCTATCCTAACCAAAGGCATGGCTTCAGAGATAAAAAAAGAGAGCACTCCAATCGACATTATGTTGACTTCTGGTTCAAGCATTTCCTTAACCGCTAGCATGAAACGAGAGCAAAAAGATTTTGAGCACTTCAATAAATGCCCTGTCTGCACCAGCCCTTCCCTTGCTTCCTTCAAGAAGTCCACCTTTGATTTCTTGCGTTTGAGCCAAGACGAGATCAAAATAACAGACAGCGATTATGGAAAGATCTGGGATTTAAGCCGCTGCCAGGACTGCAGCCATATCTTTGCCAATCCCAGCCCTTCGCCTGAGTTCATCTCCACTCTTTATTCAGAAGTCGAAGACCCGCTTTACGAAGAAGAGGCACGGGGGCGCTCAAAAAGCTTTATCAAGATATTAAACCGCCTGGAAAGAATACAGCCTTCCCGAGGAACTCTCTTCGATGTCGGAGCTGCCACTGGCATCTTACTGAACCTCGCTCGCCAGAGAGGATGGGAAGTTGATGGGATCGAAACCAGCTCCTGGGCAGTCAAGCTCGCCGAACAGAAATACAATATTCAGCTCCGTCAGGGTTCCTTTGAAGAGATTGAACTCAAAAAAAATCTCTACGCAGCTGTGACGATGATCGATTTCATCGAACATACGCCCCGCCCTTTCCAGGCCCTGATCAAAGCGCACGAAATGCTGTCTTCTGATGGAATTCTGGTCCTGGTGACTCCTGATGTCGCTAGTTTGGCAGCTAAAATCGCCGGCCAAAGATGGTGGCATTTCAGAGCTGGACACCTGGCTTTTTTTAACAAAAGAAGCCTTCATGCTCTCCTGCAGCGATCCAGTTTTCAGGTTATAAAGGAAAGAAAGTATGCCTGGACATTCAGCGCTTATTATTTAATGTCCCGGAAGCGCTGGCTTCGATTCCTGCTGAAGAATCCTCTTTTGGCTTCTTTTTGGAAAAAAATTCAGTTAAAATTAGCCCTCGGCGATTCCTTTGAAATCTACGCCAGGAAGGAAGAAAAGCCTTGAATCCCTACCTGAGAGCAACCCGCTTAGAGAGATGGCCCAGGAGTCTCGTCATATTCATAGGGAGTGCAGCCTACTTTTTCCTGCATAGAGATTTCTCTTCATTTATTGATTTTTTTCCAATTCTTCGCCTCTTATCAGCTTTTCTGCTTACCTTGTTCATATCCATGGCCAACTATGTCATCAACGAGATTGCTGACGCACCTTATGATATTCACCATCCAACGAAACGAAATCGTCCCTTGGTAAAGGGTGAGATCAGGCTCATTCCTTTCTCCCTGTTGGGATTTGCTTTGACCCTATCAGCCCTTATTCCTGCCTTTCTTTTATTTTCTGCCAGCTTCTTCTTCTCTCTTCTGGGCCTCTTGGTGGCTGGCTTTATCTATAATCTCAAGCCAGTGAGGACAAAAGACATCCCCTTCTTGGATGCCATATCAGAATCGGCCAATAATCCTATCCGATTCTTGATCGGCTGGTTTGCTCTCTCTCCATCTACTGTTCTCCCTCCCCTCAGTCTCCTGATTTGCTGGTGGGCTTTTGGGAATTTTTTATTGGTGGCCAAACGACTATCAGAGTTTCGCTTCTTGAAAGAAAAGGCGGGTGATTATCGAGCCTCCCTCAGAAAGTATTCTAAAAAATCATTGCTCTTGGGAATGACTGTCAGCGCTCTCGTTTTTTTTCTGACTTATTTTTACTTCGCCTTTGCCTTTAGATTCCAATCCCTTTTCCTTTTCTCGCCCTTCCTCCTCTTTTACTTCTTTCTCTTCCTAAGAAAGACGATCAAAGAAAGGGAGGTCATGGAAGAGCCTGAACAGCTTCTCAAGAACCTAAAGTTTGCTCTTTATACGATTTTCTTGAGTCTCCTCTTTGTCCTCTCCTTTTTCATAGATAAACCAGGACAGTAAGAAATATGAATTTCTTCTGGTGAGGGATATAACATGAGTTTAATCGAAATTGCCCTAAGACTTATCCTGGCAATTGGCTTGGGAGGATTGATAGGTCTAGAAAGAGAAACCAGGGAAAAGCCGGCTGGATTCAGGACAAACATTCTCATCTGTGTCGGTTCAGCCATGATGATGATCCTCTCTGGACTCGTGTTCCAAGGAAAGGAAACTATGGGAAGAGACCTGACGAGGATAGCTGCTGGGGTGATAACAGGAATCGGTTTCATCGGAGCTGGGACGATCATCCAGGCTCGAGGAATTGTCTTTGGCTTGACCACCGCAGCTACCCTGTGGGCCGTGGCCGGTCTAGGCCTGGTGGTGGGAGCAGGCTTCTATCTGCCAGCTGTTATATTCGCCCTTTTAGTGATCATAACCCTGATTCTCTTCGGGAAGATTGAAGAAAAATTCATAAAAAAACAGCTCTACCACTATGAACTCAAGACTAAAAAACCTCGGGAATTGGCCATTCACATCAAGAAGCTGGCTTCAAGTATGGGCATAACTCTAGAAGAACTCCAGCTAACGAAAGAAGACAAGCTTTCTGCTATCAGCTTTTCCTTTTCTTCATCAAAAGAAAGGGAACAAGAATTCAACCACCGCCTTTTGGATGAGAAAATCATCGAGCTGAGAATTGATTAAAAAAAAGTTCCTCCTCGCCACCACCAACCAGGGAAAAATAAAAGAGATAAAAGATTATCTCGCCGACCTGCCGCTAGAAATCGTAAGCCTTCAGCAACTCAGCCCCAAGCCTATCTTTATAGAGAAGGGAAAAACCTTTCAGGAAAATGCCCGGGGGAAAAGTCTCTACTACAGCCAACAACACTCGCTCCTAACTCTGACCGAAGACTCCGGTCTTGAGATTGAATACCTGGGAGGAGCTCCGGGAGTCTTCTCCTCACGCTTTTCTGGTCCTCGAGCCACCGATGAAAAAAACATCCGAAAAGTTCTGAAACTGATGAAAGGTGTTCCTCCAGATAAGAGAAAAGCCCAGTTCGTCTCCTGCCTGGCATTGACCACTGAAGGAAAGACTATCAAAGAAATCAAGGAAAGCGTAAAAGGTATTATCACCCTCGAGAAAAAAGGAAATTATGGATTCGGCTATGATCCAATTTTCTTCTACCCACCCTTGAAAAAGACCTTTGCTGAACTTTTGCCCGCAGAAAAAAACAGGGTTAGCCACCGCGGTCGCGCCTTGAAGAAACTCAAAGAATTTCTTCTTCTTTACTTAGAGTCTGAGAAAAAAACTTAGGTCTGAACCCAATTTCTCATTCAATAATTATTCTGGCGTATTGCATCCAGTTCTTATGATTTCTAGTAACGGATTGACCATAGAATCACCCCTCAAGGCTTAAAAAGAAGGAGACAGGGCCTCCTTCTTTCACCTTGCTTTTGCCGAAGGTCCAACTGTAATCAAATCTTTGATCTGCTTGAAAGTTTTTTCGCCAATCCCTTTCACCTTCATGAGCTCTTCAATTTTCTTGAATTTTCCGTGAGCTTTCCGGTAGTCGATGATTCGCTGAGCAACTTTAGCTCCTATCTGGGGAAGCTTCTGGAGCTCTTTCAAAGAAGCAGTGTTGAGGTTGATCTTCTCTTGCTTGGACTTAGACTCAGCTTGAAGGCAGGGGAGATAGGAAAGAAAAAGAGCCAAAAGAATGCTTAACACTAAGCCTTTTCTGATTAACGTTCTCATGCTAACCTCCTCTGGCTCCTTCTTTATGCAATAACAAGGCCAACCCAACTTGTGATCTATTTTCTTCATTATCAACTCTTTTAAAAACCTCGAATTTAGAAAAGACAATAATTGTTAACTAAGGAAGGGCCTTTCGAGTCAACGAATGGTTACACTACTAAGACCAAGACAGAAAATCCGAAACCCGGGCTTTCAGGAACGGGGATGACTTTTCCGGTAGACTTTCAGCAACTGGGCCAGATCTAGATGAGTATACTTCTGAGTGGTGGCCAAACTCTCATGACCCAAGAGTTCCTGAATAACCCTTAAGTCAGCTCCGCGGCTCAAGAGATGAGAAGCAAAGGAGTGACGCAGTGAATGAGGACTGATTTTTCTCCTTAAAGCTGAGAGCCGGATATGTTTATCGATGATCCGTTCTACTGAGCGAGGGCTTAATCTCTCGCCGCGGTAGTTTAAAAAAAGAGCCTTTTCATCGACTCTGCCTTTGTTGATCGAGGGACGCACGCCAAGATAATGCCTCAGGCTTTCTCCAGCCTTCCTCCCGAAGGGCAAAAGCCTCTCCTTCTTCCCTTTCCCTCTGACGCGAATAAGCCCTTCTTCAAAACTTACATCTGCAAGGCTTATTCCCACCAGCTCACTAACCCTTATTCCGGTAGCATAGAGGAGTTCAAGGATAGCTTTATCCCTTAAATCTAAGACCTTATTCGAGCAAGGCAAATCCAAGAAATTCGCCATCTCCTCCTCGGAAAGGAAGGAAGGCATAGGTCTGTCCTGTTTGGGGGTGGATACCATCTTGGCCGGATTGTCCTCCAACCATTTTTTGTCCACACAGAACTGAAGAAAGGAGCGTATCGCCGCCAGCTTCCGGGCTGCAGTAGACCTGCGGTCTTTTCTCTCATGAAGCCTGGCTAAAAATCCTCTCAGAAGCACATTGTCGATCTCCTGCAAACCTGCTCCCCTCTCCTCCATGAATCCGGCCAGCTGGTTCAAATCGGTTTTATAACTCTTGATCGTCAAGAGAGAGGCATTCCTCTCATACCTAAGATAGCTTAAGAATTGAGTTAGCTCTTTTTTCATTTACTCAGCCAGAATCCGAATGCCGAAAACTTCTTCAGGCCTTATAGCGAATCTTCTTCCCCGCCAGGGGTGGGTTCTTTCTCCCAGATCTTCTTCTTCTCGGTCATTTCTTTATAGCTGCATTCCTCATTACTGCAGTAAAGATAAGAATCCCCTTTTATTGGACTCTTGCGGAGAACAAATTCACGGCTGCATTCCGGACAGGGCTGTTTGACCGGCTCATCCCAGGTGGCAAAATCACACTGGGGATAATTGCCGCAGCCAAAAAATATCTTCCCTTTTCTTGTTTTTTTTCTCAGGATTTTGCCTCCGCAACTCCTAGGGCACGGAATTCCCGTATCGCGACTTTCTTTTTTAGTATAAGTGCACTGGGGATAATTGGAACAGGCAATAAAACTGCCGTATTTTCCATATCTGACAACCAATTGATTTCCGCACCGAGGACATTTCTCTTCCAAGGGCTCGGCTTCCTTCTTTTGGAGGCTTCCTTTATATTCGCAGTCCGGATAGCCGGAGCAGGCCACAAATCTTCCATAGCGCCCATCCTTGATGACCAGTTGCCGTTCGCAGCGGGGACAAGTTTCATCCAGAGGAATCCCTTTCTTCTTAAAGCCTTCAGCCTCCATACCCTGTTTTAAGTCCCGGTCAAGACGCTCATAATACTTTCTTAGCGCATCTACCCAATCCTGCTCACCTTCACTGATACGGTCCAGCTCCTCTTCCATCCGAGCCGTAAATTTGAGTTCCATCAAATCAGGAAAAGTCTTGACCAAATAATCCGTGACGAAAAGCCCGAGATCAGTGGGAATAAATCTCCCCTTTTCTTTGACCACATAAACTCGATCCTGCAAGGTGGCGATGATGGGAGCATAAGTACTCGGCCGACCGATGCCTTTAGCCTCCAACTCTTTAACTAGGCTTCCTTCGGTGAAACGAGGAGGAGGCTGGGTAAAATTTTGCTTGGGCTCCAGCTCCAGCAATGTCAGCTCCTCTCCCTCTGTAACCTTGGGCAAGATGTCTTCTTCTTTCTTGGGCTTAGGGAAAAGGGTCAAGAAGCCGTCAAATTTCATGACCTCTCCCTTTGCTTTAAACAGATATTTGGAAGCCTCGATTTCAAACTCGGATTCTTCCACTACAGCTGAACTCATCTGAGTGGCTAAAAACCTTTTCCAGATCAGATTGTAGAGGCTGTATTCCTCTTTTTTCAAATAAGGCTTTACCTCTTCAGGAGAAAGGTCAAAGGACGTAGGCCGGATGGCTTCATGAGCATCTTGGGCTTTTCGCTTGTTCTTGAAAACGCGTGCCTTGTCAGGGAGATATTCAGGGGGATAATTCTTCTCGATATATTTTCTCGCTAAAGAAATGGCCAAGTTAGACACGCGTACTGAGTCTGTCCTCATGTAAGTGATCAGCCCCACCGATCCTCGGTCTCCGATATCAAGCCCCTCATACAACCTTTGGGCAATGCTCATGGTCCTTTTAACAGGAAAACGCAGGAAGCGAAAGGCGTCCTGCTGAAGAGTACTGGTTATATAGGGAGGATAGGGATTTTTCTTCTTTTCCTCGACTTTTACCCCTTTGAGAATGAAGGGGGCTTTCTGGAGTTCTCCGACTATCTCCTCAGCTTTTTTGCCGTCTTCAATCTTGGCTTTCTGACCTTCAATCTTCGTCAAGGCAGCTTTAAACGGAGGAGGGTTGGCGGCCTGGAGATGAGCTGCAATTGTCCAATATTCCTCTGAAACAAAATCCTTTATTTCCTTTTCCCGTTCGCTTATCAACCGCAGAGCCACAGACTGGACTCTCCCCGCACTCAATCCTCTTCCTATTTTCTTCCAAAGCAAGGGGCTGATCAGGTAACCGACCAATCTATCGAGAATTCTACGTGTCTGCTGGGTTCTTATCTTATTCTGATCGAGTTCTCCTAAATTCTTAAAAGCCTCTGTGACTGCTTTTTTGGTTATCTCGTGAAGGAGGACACGATAGATATTCTTATTCGCGTTCTTCAATAGGTGACTCAAATGCCAGCAGATAGCTTCTCCTTCTCTGTCTGGGTCAGCAGCCAAGACGACGGAGTCGCACTTCTTGGCCCATTTTTGGAGCTCAGTCACAATTTTTTTCTTCTCCGGAATGATCTTATACTCAGGCTTAAAATCATTCTCGATTTCAACTCCCAGCTTCTTTTTGGGTAGGTCTCTGATATGACCCATGGAGGCTTTAACCAGATAGCCAGAGCCTAAGTAGCGATTAACCGTCTTAGCCTTGGCAGGAGACTCAACAATGACTAGAGACTTCTGCATTCACTTTCTCCTCTGAAAATATTTTCCCGGATTTTGCATGATTAGCTCTTTCAGCTCCAAATTGAGCAGTATGGCCAGTAGTTCTGAAACTGAAAGATCTGTCTTCCCAACCAGCTCATCAATATGAGTGAGGGAATCTATCTTAAGAAACTCAAAGACTCTTTTTTCCTCTGGTTTGAGAGCCGGCATACTCTTCTTTTCCTCTTTCTGTGATAACAGCTTTTCTTTCAAGGGAGAGCGAAGCTCCTCAGCCACATCTACCCAGTTCTCAACTAATTTGGCGCCGGTCTTTATCAACCAGTTCGTCCCCTGGCTAAAATCAGAGGTCACAGCACCAGGAACAGCCATCACTTCCCTGTTCTGCTCCAAGGCTAAACGAGCTGAAATCAACGAACCACTTCTTCGAGCTGCTTCCACTACTACTACCGCCTGCGAAAGACCACTGATGATCCTGTTCCGGATAGGAAAGTGAAAGCCCAGGGGCGGAGCTTTAAGAGGAAACTCGGAGATCACAGCCCCCTCGTCTTTGATTTTTTCGAACAGAGATCTATTCTCTCTAGGATAGATGTTTTCAAGCCCTGAACCTAACACAGCTAAGGTCTTTCCTCCTTTCAAGGCTCCCCAATGAGCTATAGAATCAATGCCCCGGGCCATGCCGCTTACGATAACCAAGCCGCGCGAGGCTAAATCTTCGGCCAGCTTCTCTGCCACAGCTCTGCCGTAAGGGGTCGGCTTTCGCGCCCCCACGATGGAAACAGCCGGTTCCTTCAATACATCCACATTCCCTGCACAATAAATAACGTAGGGAGGATCGAATATTTCTCTCAGATACTCTGGATATTCCTTACCCTTTAGAGTCAGTAGAGTATAATCTTTTCTCTCCAGCCGCTCGATCTCTCTCGAAGCTTGATCGAGGATCCCGGGAGCAACAGCTCTCTGAGCCTGCTCTTCGCTGGCGCCTAAAGAACGGAGCGTTTCTTTCCCTGTCTTAAAAACTTCCTCCAGAGAAGGAAAACGCTCATATATTTTTTTCGCTGACTTTAAATTCTCGGCGAAAACGAGGTTGAAAGCAACCCAATATTTTCGGCTATCCTCCACCTTCACTTTCCTGAATTATTCATAAAAACTGCCGATACTAACATATATTTTCAATGATATCAACGTATTAGTATGATTACTATTAATGTCAAAGGAGACAATCTGTAAATAATATTTTCTTTTAATTCTATATCGGCATCTTTTACCCTTTGCCGAGCCAATCTCACTGCATCTACTGCGTTACAGCGCATTCGCGGTGGATGACCACAGCTTCGTGCGCTACGCCTTGTATCTGCAGCAACCTCAAATCATGAATAATCAAGGCTATTTATTTTTTTACGGGAGGAATGGCAAATACAGGTATGTGAGTGTAGGAAATGACTTTTTCGGTGGTACTGCCGAGAAAAAATCGCTCCAGTTTGCTTCTGACATAAGTAGATATCACAATCAAGTCGAAGTGATGAGTCTCAGCAAAATCGACGATTCCGAGGGCCGCATTAAGGGCCCTGTAGACTTCTTCATCAACCTTTATATCTTGTTTCTCCTTCTTCTTTCTCTGGCGGAGTTTCTGCAATAGGGCATCAAACATCTCATCCAGAACCCGGGGAGAAAACTCATAATCATGCAGCTCAAGAACATGAAGCAGAGTAAGGTCAGCATCAAACGCCTTAGCCAATTTCCAGGCATATTCTCTCTCTGTATCTTCCTGGGGAGTGAAATCTGTGGGCACCAGAATTTTCTTCACTCCCGGCTTTTGAATACACTTCTTGGTGATCAAAACCGGGACTGGAGAATGCCTCAAGACCTGGTTAGCCACGCTGCCGATGAAGAGCTTCTCCACGGCAGATAACCCTCTTTTGCCGATGACGATCAAATCGACCTTCTCTTCCTCGGCAGTTTCTATGATCTTCTTTGAAGGAGAGCCCTCTTTGATCAGGACTTTGAATGATTTTTCTTTTGCTTTCATGATGCCTTCGAGTTTCTTTCTGGCTTCTTTCTTCTGAAAATTAACCCTCTTGGCGAGCTCTCCCTTAATAGTATAAGAAGTGTTGTAGAGAGCAGGAGAAAAATCAGGCACGACATGCAGGGCGATAAGGTTGGCCTTTAATTCTTTGGCAAAATTCACAGCGTACAGACAAGCTTCCTGGGCTTCATCAGAAAAATCTGTGGCCCAAAGTATTTTTTTTAGGAAGGCTGGCATATCTATCTCCTCGTATAGACTTTAATTCCTGAATTCAAAAGTATTTTAGCAGGAAAAAATAAAAAGACAAGAAATTTACTTGCCCAGCATATTTAGTTTGTCTAGTTTATCTAGTCTGGCTAGTTTATTCAGTTTGTCTAGTTTATCTAGTTTGTCTAGTTAGGCAGTGTTTCTCTTCTATTTTTTCAGTATTTATTTGCCTAGCAAGATCGAACTCTGAGTGAAGAAAGTCCCGGCAATGGCTCCAGTCATGAGAGAGGCCAGAGTTGCGGCCAGCAAGGCTCTGAACCCCAACCGGGATAGATCCTTCAGCCTGCTGGGGACCAAAACCCCTATTCCTCCCACAAAAATGGCCAAGGAAGCAATGTGAGCGAAGCCACAAAGGGCATAGGAGGCGATCAGAGCCGAACGGGGATGGAGAAGCTCTCCTTTGGCCATGAGTTGAGAGAGATGTTGATAAGATGTGACTTCGGTGACGATGGTTCTCTCTCCGATAATCTGTGCAATCTTAAAGGCATCATCAGGAGGGACACCCAAAATGATGGTGAAAGGATAAAAGATGTATCCCAAGAGATTCTCTAAAGATAAATCAACATTCCAGCCAAACCAGTTGTTCAGAGGGACGGCGAGCTGCCCGAGTACAAGATTGATCAGAGCGACCACTCCCAAAAAGGCCAGGAGCAGAGCCACGATCCCTCCCAGGAATCGCAGGCCACTGTTAGCCCCATTGATGATGGACATGATGAGATTATCTGCCCGTTCATAATGGGGTTTGACATCCACCCCTAGAGTTTCGGGCTTTTCGGTTTCGGGCATGATCAGCTTGGCCATGACCACAGCTGCCGGGGCTGATAGAACAGAAGCAGAGACAAGGTGCCCAGCTATGGTCGGCAGCTCATTTTGAAGAAAGAAAACGTAGAGGGCCAGGACGGTCGAGGCTATCGTTCCCATCGCGGCTGACAGGATCGTCACCAGTTCCGAACGGGTCATTTTTTTCAGGTGGGGCTGGATAACAAGGGCAGATTCGATGCCCACAAAAATGTTGCTCGAGGCACACAGGGATTCGGCTCCGCTGATCCGCATCAGCCTGGTGAAGACGTAAGAAAAACCTCTGATGACCAAAGGCATGATTTTCAGATAATAAAGAGCTCCTACTATGGCTGCAAAGAAAATGACAGTCGGGAGGGCCTGGAAAGCCAAAAAATAGCCCAATGAAGTCTCTCCTGCTTCGTTGACTGTTCCCGGGGGAAGAGCCAGCCGACCAAAAAGAAATTTGGTGCCTGCGGTTGCACTTTCCAGAACTGCCACTACCACTTTATTCACCAGAAGAAAAAACTTGGCACCTATGGGGACCACAAAAATGAAAAAGGCAAAAAAGAACTGCAAGGCCACTCCCCAAAGGACCACCCTCCAATTGACGACCCTTCGATTAGCCGAGCACAGCCAGGCAAAGGCTGCCAGAAAAAAAATCCCGAGAAAGCTGACCAGATTATAAAGTTCCATTTTTAACCCCTTCCTGGATATACC
Organism: Candidatus Aminicenantota bacterium; assembly: GCA_011772495.1. GTDB lineage: Bacteria > Acidobacteriota > Aminicenantia > Aminicenantales > Aminicenantaceae > WVZL01. Next base: position 96,223 of record WVZL01000032.1, on the reverse strand, counting down.
TTTGATAAATTGGCCTGGAAAGGTCCTTATTATCGACCTCAAGGGATACCAGTTTTAGACGGGACTTCTCTCCTCGAATAATGCTGATCCGAGAAGAAGAGATTCGAAAATAGGAAGACAAGACCTCGATGACCTCCCTGTTCGCTCTTCCCTTGACAGGAGGTGATTTCACTCTGAGCTTCAGCTCTCCGGAAGGGAGTTCCTCGATCTCTTGCTTCCGAGCCCGAGGAAAAACTCTGACCGTAACCTGAATTCTGGTTCCGATTGAATATCTCCCTTTGTCCTTCAAGCCTTCTGTGTCTTCATCCGGAATGAAGCGCCAAGCGTAATGGCGGTTAAAAATAAAACCTGCCTTCTCTCAACAGCCGCTGAGCATAGATCGCTATAGATCTTACTAGAAAAGAATCGATGAATATGATTATCAAGATGGCGATCATCGGCGTGATGTCGATGCCTCCAAACCGAAAAGGGGGAACGATTCTTCGTAAAGGCCGCAGAGCAGGTTCTGTCAGGCGATGCAAAATGACCACCAGGGGATACAGGGAAGGAACATTGATCCACGAAAGAATGGCCCGGATGATGATAATCCACATGTAAACCCACAGAACGATATGGAGTATTCTGGCCAGCGCCGCCAACAAGTTGCCGAGAAGAATCATCTTTGTCTCCCCGTCCTATCCTTAGATACTGACACTAATCTAAAACATCTTTATACTTGGCGAAGAGTTTTTTCAATTGGTCCCTAGTAATGATGTATCCACTGTGAAAAAAAGACAGGCTTTCTCTGTTGGGATCATTTGACTTGATCATGATATACTCGCGTATCACTCCTTTTCTTTTCCGGGGGGGAATCCTGATTTCGACTTCTCTGCTCTCGCCGGCCGGAATTTTCAAGGGAAAAGAAATCTCCTTCCCCTTGGAAAAGAAGGAAGCATCTTTGTGAGAACAATGGACTATTAACTCTAACTGCCCCTTATTGGAAATGACAGTCTTGGTCTTCATCTCTTCACCTTCTAGGAAAAGGCCAGCATCTCCACTGTACCGGTCGAGAGATATTCTTGGTTGAGGAGGAACCTCGACGTTTGCGGATACAGAGAGCCTCTTTGAAGATTGATCTGGATCATTCGTTTCAACATAAATGTATTTGTTCACTTTTCCACGGAAGCCTCGACTGTTAAAGGTGACTTTCACCTCCCCTTTCTCTCCAGGAGCAACTTCCTTTTTGGTTATAAGAGCGGCAGTACATCCGCACGAGCTCTGGACTCTCTTGATCTTCAGAGTTTCTTCACCCACGTTTTGGAAGACAAAGACATGAGTCAGAACCTCTCCCTGCTTGATCTTTCCAAAATCAATCGAGACTTCTTTGAATTTTATCTTCGCCCCCGCCTCGCCAGAGGCAAAATTCCCTGTGCAAAGACTAAAAACCAAAACAAGTCCTAGAATGCTGTATCTTACCTTTATTTCTTTTCTCATGACTTTCTCCTCTTCTTCTAAATATTTACACTTTTTCTGAAGAATTGGCAACTCTTCCTAATCCGTCTTAGGTGTCTTTTCTTGTGTAAAGAAGACATAATCATCGATTGATTCAGGCGCTCCAGAAACACACAGCTCTTCCTCCAGCAAATTTTTTTAGCCAGGCGAAGGCTAAGTGATGAGAAAACCGTATGAAGATTGAGCGGGCATGGTTTCTCTCCGAAGGAGAGAAGAGTGAAGGATGAATCGAGCTGGCTTTCCTCGCTGGGGAAAGCCAGAGTGTTTTCGAAACACTTAGCCTGAGCCTTTTATTGACAATCAAGCCTCTGCTTTTTTATAATTTAATAAACATCTAGAGCCTAAATTATGAAGAGGAAAATCTTCATCTTCGCTCTGTGGCTCGCGCTCTCCTCCTCTCTTTTATTGCCGCTTGACGCTCCAAAATTCCCTTTTAGGCTTGAGGTGGCGACTGAGCAGGCCAACATCCGGGAAAAACCTGACATCGGCAGCGTGATTATCCGTCAGGTCCCGAGGGGAACAATCCTAGAATCAACAAAAAAAATTGGAGAATGGTACTTGGTGCGATTAAAGGCAGAAGAGGATCAACTCCTCCTGGGCTATGTGCACGAAAGCCTGGTATTGAGAATCGAATCAGAAGCAGAGGAACCAGAACTCATAGAAGAAGAGAAGATTGTGGCAGAAGAAAAATTAGAGGAAGAAGAAAAGCCAGAAGCAGAGAAAAAAATACCTGAAGAAAAAGGCGAAGAGCCCAAAAAAGAAAAAATCCAGATCGCTCCGCCTCCGACTGTGACTCCGATGGTACTAGAGCCCTCAGAAAAAAGATTTATGCTCAGCATTCTTGGAGGAGGAAATTACATATCTGGCGGAGACTTGAATGAAGGGGCCGAGGGCTTCGGCGAATTCTACCAGGACGAACTCCAGATCGAAGGAGGGGAATCCAAGCCACTCCACCTGGCATACATCTTCGGAGCAGAACTGAGTTTTCCTCTGACTTCTCGTATATTCCTCGGAATCGGAGCAGACTACTTTCGGGGAAGAAAAGAAAGTTCCGTCGAGCAATCGGAAATCACACCTGGGAACTCCTTCACGACTCGCCCAGAAATCCAGGCCCTTCCGCTGAGAGCTTTCTTTTCTTATTATCCTGTTTCCTTCCTCTTTCTAAAAGGAGGAGTAGAGTACTATTTCGCCAAAATCTCCTACTATTATCGTTTCCAGGAAGGGGAGTACTGGAAAGAGTGGGAAGGGAACGCCGACTCCCGAGGTATAGGAATCATGGGAGCTCTGGGGATGGAGTGGAATCTCGCATCTCGCATATCTTTCTTTGCCGAAGCAACCGGCCGCTACGCCAAGATCAACGGGTTTGAGGGAGATGACACCTCTCGCGACACTGAAGGGCTTATTTATACCGAGGCCGGAACGCTTTATTCATTCCAGGTCACCGGCACCTCGCAAAAAGTTTATCCTCAGCTCTTCATCCGGGATAGAAAACCAGCTGAGGCGAGAGTTTCTGATGCCCGAGAGGCTGAGGTGGATTTCTCTGGGATAGCCTTGAGGTTGGGATTCAGGATAAAATTCTAGGCCTTCTGCAGCAGAGCTATAAGCTGGGAGTGAATCCCCTTGAAAAGGGGATAAACGCGAACGACTTTAAAACCTTCTCCTTCCACCTCTTTTTGAAACTCCTCACGAGATAGCATTTTAATCTTAGTCTTACTCTTCTTTATCCTTCTTCTCAGCTTCCTCTGGAGGACATGAAGAGGATTTTGCTGGTAAAAAGAGAGAATAACCCCTCCTTTCGCGACTCGGGAAAATTCTCCCAGGACAGCCTTCCGCTCCTCTTCTTGATGAAGGTGATGAAAAAAGCGCATGGAAAGGATGAGATCGAAAACCTCCCCTTTAAAAGGAAGTCCTGATATTCCATCAGCCACGACTCCAGAAAGTCGGGCTGACTCTTCATTCCTCTCCACAGCTCTTTTGACCATGTGAAAGGACAAATCGCTGCTCACCAAGCTCACGCCTGGCTCCAATAATAAGGGAGAAAAGCGGCCATAACCGCAGGGAACATCCAAAACGCGAGCGTCTTCCTTCCTGATTTCCTCTAGAATTTTTCGGAGGATTTTCTCCTCTCTTGAATGGACGAGTTTCTGGTCTAAACCCCGATATCTCTTCCGTTCATACTGTTCAACTTCCTGCTTTTTAAAGGGATTGCTCAAAGGTTCATCCTTTTTCTGTTTCCCTAGTGCCTTTCATTCGAAAAACACGTACTTCGGGCTTTCGGTAATCTTGACTCTATCAAAAATAAAAGGAACTTCTTTTCCCTCGCGGTCCAGAACTCGGCTCACGTTCCGTGAAAACGTAAAATCACGGGGCAGTCCTTTGGTCCAGCAGAGGGCAAGATCCTCTTTTCCCCTGGAAAAAAGATATATTTCCAGGCCAGAATCGTCGATCTTTTCTTTAAAAGTGCTCCCTTCCAGGTATTCAACCAAGGTTTTTAAGGCCTTGAAGCTAGGTCTGGGCCCCCATTCTTTGGGACGGCTGTCCATCAATCCATAGCCCGGGGCAACCAGCTGCCACCAGTAGATTCTCTCTACCAGCCCGCTGGAAAGACAGATCACAAAATACCGGACCAGGTAATCAGCTTGCTGGTCTTCCGTCACGTTCGGTTTGCCCGAGGCAGGCGAGTATTTTCCGGTTCCTTTCAAAGGCCAGTTGACCTCGGTTATCCAACAATCCCGCCCCTTTTGACTGCAGCTGTCGATGATGGCTTTTAACAGGGCCACTTTCTTGGCTGTGGTCCAGCCGAACTGGGCGTTCTCAGGGGCTCCCTGTCTATCGACATACAAAAGGGAGCTTACCTTGTCGAAAGGAACGGCCTTCAACAAAGATGGATAGAGATGGAACTCAAAATCAATCACAGCCGGTCCCACCAATTTCACATTATGATCCTGGGCAAAGGAAAGGGCAGCGGTCACCAATTTGAGATACTCTTTGTAATCCCAGACTCCCCACTTTGTCCGGTTCCAGGCGTGTCCGATCTCGAAAAAAGAGCTCTTTCCCTCAAACCGAGAAAACACATCCTTCACGAAGCTCCGCCAGCGGATGGGGCTCAACACGTCTTCCCTGTTTTGGAGCAGGGCTATGGTCACTTCGAACTTGTTCTGGATAAGGAATTCAATGAATTTCTCATAGAGCCCCAGCTTCTTCCTTTCCCAGGAAGGGACCCTGACCAAGGTTTTGCTTATTCCAATTTCCTTAAGGTTTACGATGACGTCCTCATTCTTTTCTCCGGCCGGAGAAACAGAAACGCCAAAAGGACTTTCTATCCTGAAGGGCTCTTTATACATTCCATCCCTGTATTTCCGGTAAAGGCTTAACACCGGATGAGCCCAACGCAAATTCGAAGCTATCAAACTCAGGTAGCTGGCTCCATACTTGAAATGATGCCTCAGGCGTTCTTTCCTGGAGGCAATATTATGAGGCTGGTCAGCATAAACGTTCCAGCGAAATTTTTCCATGATCCTATTGAATCTTCAGTTTTTGAGCCAGTTGCCTTAACCTGAGTTTTCTTTTGAAGGCCACATAACAAGTATAAATCACCTTGTTTGCCCTGTACCAGAACCATAGGCAGCGGCGATCTTCTCCCAAATATTGCTTTAAGAAAAAGGATTGAAAGGGTAAGGGAACTCCCAGGCGAATAAGATTCTTCACTCTCTTCAAGAGACTGATTTTTCTCGGAAACCTGATCCGGTTCGTATCGAGAAAGTAAAACCTTGTTTTCCCCTTCTCGTCTTCCTTCACCAGAATATTCCCGTCAGAAAGATCGCGGTGGAGCACTCCTTTCTGATGATAGACAGACAAATGATCGGCCAGGCCCGTTAGAAGCGGCTTCAGTTTTTCTGGAGAGGACTTTAAAAACAAGGAGCGGATCTCCTCGGCTTCCTCGATTTTCTCGGCCAAGTAAAAACTCTGCTCTAAAAAACCTCTTTTTCTCTTCTCCAGAAACGCGATAGGAAAGGGTGTGTCTATCCCCCTTTCGATCAGGTTCACTGCTCCCTTCCAGGCCCTGAGCGCTTTTGAAGGGAGAAAGAGGCTTTTCAGCTTGTTGACTCCCCGGGATTTGAATTCCTTCAGGACAACTTCAACCTCCTCATCTTGGCGCTTGATCCTGACAACCCCTATGCGATTCCGTCCCTCGAGCAGGATCTGGCACTCGGGCTGGTTAAGAAGCTGGCCGCAATCAGAGATAGCATCGATAAACGAAGGATCTCGATACTGAGAGTGAATCCTCCCCTGGCAGGTTCCAAAGTAAAGAGGAAAACCAGACTTCTCTTCCACCTGGATTAGCTCCTTAAATCCTTAGACAGGAATTGATCTAGGATTCTCTTCAGAGAAAGCCCGAGGGCGGCCGGAGCAAATTTCCTCTGCACCCGATCATGGCCGTTTTCGGCGATCTTCTTCCTCAAGGCCTCGTCTTCTTTGAGCTCCAGGATAGCCTTGGTCAGGGAATCGGGAAAGGGCTCCTGGCAGAGAAAAATATTTTCCCGATGAGAAAAAAATTCTTCCACAGCCGGAGTCCGAGCCGTGATGACCGGAGCTTTCATGGCTAGGGCCTGGAATATCTTATGAGGTACTATTCGCTTGGATTTCTCAGTCTTTCCGAAAATTCCCAAGCACAGGTCTGCAGAAGCAATCTTTTCTGGCAGCTTTTCCTGGGGCATCCAGTCTTCAAAATGAACGTTGTCGCACTCTAACTCTGAGGCTAAGGCCTGGGCACGAGGCAGAGTCTGTCCTGAACCGACAAACTTGAACTGGATGGATGGCTCCTGAGCAGATACAGACTTGGCTGCCTGAATCATGGCTTCTACCCCATGGAGGGGGAGGAAAGAACCATAAAAGAGGACAGTGAAGTGCTTCTTCCTGTTCTTGGCCTGGAGGGGCACAAAAATAGAATCGTCAAACCCCACCGGCAAAACTGCCACTTTGTCAGCAGCAAGGCCATATGTCCGACAGTAATACTCTTTATGGGCCTGGGTATCAGCCAGCACCAGGTCTGACAGCTTAAAAGCCCATCGGTCTATCTTGAAATTCCATCGTGCCTGCCAGGAATCTTCTGGTTTTCTTTTCCAGTCCGTTATCTTCGTTTCGTATCGGGAGGCGAGGGGGTCAAAGACCAACTTGGCCGAAGAAAACAGGGACAGGAATCTGGCTAGGGGCACATCTTTCTGGCAGAATTCAGGAACAAGAATGAAATCATTTTTTTTACACAACCATGGATAACGGAACAGGAAGAGAGGATACCTCAGCCAGAATTTGTATTTCGGAGAAAGCCGGCACTCGTTGACTTCTGTCTTATTCAGGACCAGGCCCCTTTTGATGACATTATGACGTGGATACAGGGGGTCGTAGGCGCCAAGAAAACATAATCTCATTTTTGGCTTAAAAATATCACCCCTTGTCGGGCTCTGTCAAACTGCAAAAACTGGCTGGGCAAGCCAAAAAGGAGGGCGGTCAGGTTTTCCCATTCAACATTTTCAGGAAAATATATAATCTAGATAACAAAACGTTGAAAGTTAAGACCTGACCCCATTGACCTAAAAAAGACTTATAGTATAAGATGTTAGCCCAGGAGGCGTTAAAAAATGGCTGTAGATCCACAACTGCTTGAAATTTTAGCCTGCCCAAAATGTAAGGAAGACGTGAAGCTAACGGCTGACGGAAAGGGCCTGAAGTGCATCAAGTGCCATCGTGTCTACCCCATAAAAGACGATATTCCGATAATGCTCATCGAAGAGGCAACCATTGAGCCAGAAAGAGCTACCAAAGATTGAGTCTTCCTCAGTAGAAAAAATCCTTTTGATCAGGCTGAGACGGATCGGCGATATCATCATGACAACGCCTGCAATTTCTGTCCTAAGAAGAAAATTCCCCAAGGCACATATTGCTTATGCGGTGGAGAAACCCTACCGACTGCTGGTTGAAGGAAATCCAAACCTGGATAAAATCCTTATCTTGCCCCGAGAAAAAACAATCGGGAAATTTATCGGTTTCATTAAAGGCGTCCGCAAAGATAAATATGATCTCATTCTAGACTTCCATTGTGGACCCCGAGCATCTCTGGTCACTCTCTTCTCCAGAGCCAAACTAAAAATAGGCTATAGGATAAAATACCGGAGTTTCATCTACGACCTTACGATACCTCGCAGCAAAGAAAGCGGCTACTACCACAGTGTCGAGAACCATATCAACCTCGTCAGGGCCCTGGGAGTCAAAGTTGATTCTCTCCCTCCTTTAGACTTGCCTCAAGCTCGAAAAGAAGAAGAAAAAAAAATAAGCGCCTTTATTCAAGACAACAAGCTCAAGGGGTCCAAGATCATAGGCATCCATATCAGCGCCGGGAACGAGTATCGGGACTGGGGCACGGAAAACCTGACCCAGCTGATAAAACTTCTCTTCCAGCAGGAAGGGATAACAATAGTCTTGTTAGGAGAAAAAGAGGATAAAGATGCAGAGGAAGAGGTCTTGAAGACAGTAAACCTGCCTCTCCTCTCCTTAGTGGGGAAGCTCAACTTGAGGGAATTAAGAGAATTCATCTCTCAGGCGGCGCTTTTTGTCGGTCCAGACAGCGGTCCGATGCATATCGCGGCCTCAACTTCGACTCCCATCGTCGCTTATTTTGGACCGACTCTGTCGGCTCATTTCTCCCCCTGGAAAGCCGAGGCTTATCTGATTGAAAAGGATTATGACTGCCGGCCCTGCAAACAAAAGCGCTGCCTGTACAAAGATTTTCGCTGCCTCCGGAACATTAAACCCGAGGAAGTTTACAAGGCCTGTCTTCGGTTTCTTTAAAAATGAAATTCATCTTTTTTGAAAAGGAAAGGAGCGTCTGGAGTTCCCTGGTATCACTCTTTCTATTCTTCTATCTCCTATTCTCGATGATCTCCATCAGTGCCAGCCAGGTGTTTATCTTCCTGGCCATCATCTCTTTCCTGACGCTTCTTATTCTGGAAAAACAAAAATTCATCTTCCCCTCTTTCTTCTGGCTGATCATCGGCTATGCCTTCTTTTCCCTGCTTTCTTCTTTCTTTTCGGTAAACCCAGGAATAAGTCTTGCTGACAGCCGGGAACTCCTGCTTTTTCTGATTGTTCCCGCAGTGTACGCAGGCTTTTCCAGAAAAGAAGACCTCAGCCTGGCCAATTATGCACTTTTGGCCTCGGCTTCGCTGAGCTCCCTGTATTCTATCTTTGACTTCATGTTCCTCGCTGCTCCTGGAGAGAGAGCCTCAGGATTCATGGGTCACTACATGACCCAAGCCGGCCTATTGCTTCTCTTTAGCTGTTTAGCCTTGAGCAAAATTGTCTTCTCCCGCCACAAAACAAGATGGCTTTGGGCAGGGGCGTTATTGCTTTCCCTGGTCGCTCTGAGTCTGACTTTAACTCGGAGTGCCTGGGTGGGGCTGGTGGTGGCGGCCGCTATAATCCTGTTTCTCTATAAGCCCCTGACTCTAGTCATCATCCCGGTCCTGATGGGACTCTTCTTCTTCTTGAGCCCCCAATACATGAAGAAAAGAGCCCTCAGCATTTTCAGCCTGAAGAGCTATTCGAACCAGCAGAGAGTTCAGTACATCAAGGCAGGATTAAATATCATCCAAGAATTTCCTCTTTTGGGCACTGGACCCGACACGGTGGATATGGTCTTCCAGGATCCTAAATATGAACTCTCGGCAGAGGCCAGAAGAAACGTTCATCTTCATAATAATCTCATTCAGATTGCTGCCGAAAGAGGAATACCGACTCTTCTCCTTTGGCTTTCCTTCATGGTCTGGACCTTCATCTCCCTCACCAAGCTGATCCGGAACAAAAGCCCCTCCCTTCGCCTTCTTACTGGGGCTTCGCTGGCAGCGGTGGCCGCTCTATTCAGCGCCGGTCTATTCGAGTATAATTTTGCCGACTCTGAGATCACCATGCTTTTTCTCTATTTGATCACCCTCCCTTTTTCTGTCAAGCGAATCGAACGAAAGGAATCAAAAAGCACTCAGTGAAAAAGAAAATATTCTTTCTCTTGCTCACCATCCTCTTATTCATATACCTCCTGTGGTTAGGATATCACCTGCTGAGCTTTAAAACATACCGCCCTCCTCCAAAATCTTTTCTATCAGAGGTTGTCGGAGCTTACCACCTTCATTCCAAGTATTCCGATGGACGAAAGAATGTGGAAAAGATTATAAAGATCGCGGCGGGCTCCGCTTTGGATTTCATTATCTTAACCGACCACGGCAGTCCCAACTATGAGTGTCTCCAAAGCCAGGGATGGAAAGAGGGCCTGCTGGTGCTGGCTGGCTCCGAGCTTTCTGTGAGCAGGGGCCATCTGGTAGGCCTCGCCTTCGATGAGCCTTCTCGCCCTTTCTCACAGAATGCTGAGGAAGCTGCCAAGCAAATCCGAAGGCTTAAGGGATTTTCGATCATCGCTCATCCCTTTTCCAAGGCTCAATGGTCATGGGGAAAATCCGTGCCTTACCAAGGAATGGAAATCATAAGCGGGGATTCTATGCTCAAGAAAAATTTCCTCTCTTCCCTTCCTTATCTCCCTGCTTTATTGCTGATGCCGGAATACGCCTTAATAAAAATGATCGATCCTCCCCAACAGAATTTAATAAAATGGGATGAGTTGAATAACGATCATTCTCTGTATGGCTATTTCAGTTTGGATGCCCACCTTCTTTATAAACCTTTACTTTCTCTCCTCCGCCTCCATCTTCTCCTGGAAAAACCTCTTCCCCCTGATTTCCAAACAGCCCGGAGAGAGGTATTCGATGCCTTACGGAAGGGAAAATTTTACTGCGCCATCGAGGCTGCTGCCGAGGCCAGAGGATTCAGATTTTGGGCCAAAAAAAGAGAAGAAACGAGTCCGATGGGCAAAACTCTACTCCTTGACTCTCCAGTCACTCTCCTGGTAAGGGCTCCTTTCCCTTTTGCCAAAGAAATTCATCTCGTTCACAACGGAAAAACCATTCTACGCTCCCACAAGAGAAGGATGACTTTCCAAACCGAACAACCTGGCACTTACAGGGTAGAAGTCTATCTTAAAGAGAAAACGCCCCTGAATAAAAAGGCTCCCTGGATTATTTCTAACCCAATCTTTTTAAGAGAGGAGAAAAAATGATAACTGTCGATTATGAAAAAATGGCGAACACTATCGATGAATTCAAGAGAAAAAAAATATTGATTTTGGGTGACATCATGCTTGATAAATACATATGGGGTGATGTGACTCGAATCTCTCCCGAAGCCCCTGTCCCGGTGGTGGAAGTGAATAAGGATACCTCCTGCTTGGGCGGCGCAGGAAATGTCAGCCAGAACCTGGAGAAGCTAGGCGCCTTTCCCATTCTAGTCGGCGTCATAGGCGACGATAATGAGGGCCGTTGGATCAGAGAGAATGTTTCTTTTAAGGACGGCATTTTTATCGATAAGGCTCGCCCGACAACTGTAAAAACACGCATCATTGCCCATCATCAACAGGTGGTAAGAGTCGATTGGGAAAAGAAATCTCCCCTCTCTTCTCAGATGGAAAAAAGCATTTTCAATTTTATCCAACAGGAAAAATACGATGGAATCTTATTTTCTGATTATAATAAAGGGACTCTAGCTCCGTCCTTGGTTAAAAATATCCTCTCTTTCGCTCAGGAGAAAAAGAGCCCTGTCTTTGTTGACCCTAAATTCGAAAATTTCTTTCTTTTCTCTCCCGTAACTCTCATCACTCCCAATCATTTTGAGGCCGAAAAGATCGTCCAGCATGCTTGCCGGACAGACACACAAGTCGCCAAGGCCGGAGAAGAAATCATGTCCCGAATTTCAGCCACCTATATCATCCTTAAAAGAGGGGAGCAAGGGATGAGTGTCCTGCAAAAGGGAGAGAAAGCCCTACACATTCCTACCATTGCCAAAGAGGTCTATGATGTCACAGGGGCAGGTGATACGGTTATTGCCTGCGCTGCTCTGGCTCTGCTTGCCGGAGCCTCGATCCAAGAAGCAGCTGTTCTTTCGAATACAGCTGCGGGAGTCGTAGTAGGAAAGATTGGAACAGCGACCGTGACTCCTTCAGAACTCCTTTCTTCATTGAGAAAGCAATACCAAAACAACCCTTAGAAATCATTCCCTTCCCCAACATACAGACTATATGGGGTCAGGTCTTATTATCAAGGACCGCATTTGTCATATGTTAGCTGTAGAAATTACAAAGCTTCACCTTAGAGGGAAAAGGTTTTATAATATTAGGTAAGTCTAGTAAAATGTGCGGAGTCATCGGAATTCTGGATAGTGATAATGTTGTTCGAGATCTCTATCAAGGGCTGCTGGCCATTCAGCACCGAGGTCAAGATGCAGCAGGAATCATCACTTATGACGGAAAGTTCCACACCAAGAAGGGAAACGGACTGGTTCAGGACATTTTTACGCAAGATAATGTCCAGCGATTGAAAGGAAATGTCGGCATCGGACATACCCGCTATCCCACAATAGGGGGAGGCAGGGGAGAAGATGCCCAGCCTTTTCGGGTGAACTCTCCCTTCGGAATAATCATGGCCCACAATGGTAATGTTATCAACTACGCCGAACTGAAAAAACTTCTCTTCGATCAATACCACCGTCTCTTAAACTCCGACAACGATGTGGAAGCGATCCTGAATATTTTCGCTCAAGAACTGGCTGAGCAGAAAATAAAAAAATTGAAGCCTGAAAACATATTTAAAGCTGTGGCTGGAGTGTATAGAAAAGTCAAAGGGAGCTACTCGGTGGTGGCTTACATCGCTGAACAGGGACTGGTGGCTTTCCGGGATCCCTACGGGATCAAGCCCCTTGTTTTCGGTCGGAGAGACGATGGGATACTTCCCTCCTATGCTGTCGCCTCTGAAAGCGTCTGCCTCAACATCATGAATTTCAATCAGCTCAAGAACATAGAGGCAGGACAAGCGGTATTCATCGACAACCAGCACAAGGTTCACTCCAAGAAAATCGCCCACTGCCCTCACACACCATGCCTCTTCGAATGGGTCTACTTCGCGCGACCAGACTCCTTCATCGACAACGTCAACGTCTACAAGTGCCGGGTTAACTTAGGACGGTTCCTGGCTGATGAGATCAAAAAGCACAACCTTAAGATCGATGTCGTGGTTCCTGTACCCGATTCTGCTCGGGATGCATCTATCGAGATAGCCCGCAAATTGAACCTGAAATACAGGGAAGCTTTGGTTAAGAATCGCTACATTGGACGAACCTTTATCATGCCAGCTGAAGACAAAAGACGGAGCTCAGTCCGTCAGAAACTGAATCCCATTGCTTCTGAATTTAAGAATAAAAATGTCCTGCTCGTAGATGACAGCATTGTCAGAGGGCATACGTCTCGTCAGATCGTGGCCTTGGCCCGAGAATGCGGAGCCAAAAAAGTCTATTTTGCTTCCTACTCACCTCCCCTCAGACATCCCTGCGTCTATGGCATAGACATGCAAACCAAGACCGAGTTCCTGGCCCGAAAGGCAAACCTGGACCAGATCGCCAAAGACATCGGAGCCGACAAAGTCATTTATCAGTCTCTGGATTCTCTGAAAAAAGCAGTTCGGCTGGGAAACAAAAAACTGACTTCCTTCTGCGGCGCCTGTTTTGACGGAATTTACCCTACGGGAGATGTCACGCCTGAAATCCTCAAAGCTATCGAAAAACACAGAAAACTTATTCAAGAAAGACAACTCGAACTCAACATATAAGAAATAAATAGAAGGCCGGATTGATCAAGCAAGCACGATAATGAGGCTGAGAATTAGCTGGCCTCTTTCTTTATTCTCTTCCGCCAGTATTCTAACAGATCCAACAGCGTTTTCTCCAAGGGAATCTCTGGCTTCCAACCCGTATCCCTTCTTATCTTCTGGCTGCTTCCGACCAGGATAGGAATATCTGCTTTTCGAAATTTCTTAGGATCGGCTTCGACAGCAATCTCTGGAGAGGAATTAGAGAGAAGAAGCTCTATTATTTGCTTTAGCGAAACTCCCTTTTCTGAACAAACATTGTAAGTTTCTCCTCTTTTCCCTTTCTCTAAAAGGAGAAAATAGGCTTTGACCACATCCCTGACATCACTAAAATCCCTCTTGACCTCAATGTTTCCAACCCTAATGACGGGCTGGGAGAGGTTCGCCTCGATCCTGGCAATCTGGCGAGCCCAATCAGAGCAGACAAAATCTGGGCTTTGCCCGGGTCCGGTATGGGGAAAAGGTCGGGCAATGAGAACATCTAATTCTTCAACCTGGTTGTAAAACCTGCTCAACAGCTCACCGCTGACTTTAGAGAAAGAATAAGGACTCAGAACATGAAAGGAATTCTCTTCCTGGAGAAGCTCCTCTTCTGGAAGCATGCCTCCGTAGATATCCGAAGAGCTTATGAAAAGAAAGCGGCATTCAGGACAAAATTTTCTTGCGGCCTCAAAAAAATAAAAAGTCCCCATCAGGTTTGTCTCGAGGGTTTCCTTCCTCATTTCCCAGGAATGTCTCACATTCGATACAGCCGCGAAATGAAAAATCCAGTGGGGCTTAGTCTTTTCTATAATTCTGAAGACTTCTTTTTCTTTCCTTATATCCAGAAAGTCAATATTTTTCTCCGAGGAAGGAGGATGGTGGGGATAGGAAGTGCCGTAGATGGTATGTTCTGAGGAGGACAAGAAATCTACGAGATGGTGGCCCACAAAGCCTGTGGCACCACTGATAAAGATTCTCAAATCCTTTCTCTCCAGTAATCCAGCAAGTCCTGGAGCGACTGTTGGAAAGGAATCTTAGGCTCCCAGCCAGTTAGCTGAGTGAATTTGGTACAGTCGGACATCAGTATGGGAACATCAGAAGGTCTTAGCCTGGCCGGATCCACCTCGACTTTAATGTTGATCGAGGCCATGGAAAGAAGCATGTCCAGGACTTCTTGCATCGAGTAAGATTTCCCGCTTCCTATATTATAGACCTCCCCTTCTTCTCCCTTTTCCAAGCCAAGCCAGTAAGCACGAACGGTATCTCGGACATCGGTAAAATCTCTTTTGGCCTCCAAGTTGCCGACAGAAATAACTGACTTTTGTTTCTTCTTCTCAATCTCTGCGATCTGCTTGGCAAAGGATGAACAGATGAAGACTTCACCCCGGCGGGGGCCTGTATGATTAAAACCTCTGGTCCTGACTGTCTTTAAACCATAGCTTTTAAAATACTGGAAAGCTAAAAAATCTTGGGCCACTTTGCTGACCGCATAAGGACTCAGCGGCCTCAGGGGATTTGTTTCCTTCATAGGCATCTCCTCAGGGTGGGTCAATCCATATTCCTCACTGGAACCAGCCACATGAATCTTGGGAGAAAGTTTAAGAGATAGTACGGCCTCAAAAAGATTAATCTGCCCTACGGCGTTGATAGTGAAAGTCTCAGCAGGGCATCTCCAGGAGGTCGGCACAAAACTCTGGGCTGCTAGATGAAAAATGCGATCAGGCTCCACTTCTTCCAGACATTTTTTCAAGGAAACAATATCCTTTAAATCAGCCTCATGAAGCTTTATCTTTTCCTTCAGATGGAGAATGTTCTCCAGCCTGCTTCTCCAGCGAACCATTCCATGGACTTCAACTCCTGGTTGGTTCTGAAGAATATAATCCGCCAAATGGCTTCCAGCGAATCCGGTTATTCCTGTGACTAGTACTCGCATGAGTCCTCCTTGGATAACAGAATATGACCCAAAAATCAGGTATTGAGTTTATCATTGTACTCACAATGAGGGCAAAAAACAAAATTTTTTGATTCATTCCTAGAGTCCTGAACGAATCATTCTTAAATAAAGCGATTGAGGACGGTTCTTTTATTTGAATAAGAAAGGAATCAGATCCTAACCTTCAACATTTTCGAGAAAACATATGATGGAGATGGCAAAACGTTGAAAGTTATATCCTGACCCCTAGCGACGGCGGTAATATTCCTCGTAGAAGCTGCGGAAATCCCGGCTCTTCTCTTTGATCTTCTTCCACCAGATTTGATTTTCCTGATACCACTGAACTGTAGAAGCTAAAGCCTCTTCAAAATCCCATTCTGGCTTCCACCCCAAGGCACGGACTTTCCGGCAATCAAGGGCATATCTTTTATCATGACCCAACCTGTCAGGCACACGCTTTATCAGACTCTTGGGCTTTCCCAAAAAATCGACAATTTTCTCGGCTACGACATTGTTCTCGATTTCAGCGTTCGCACCCACATTGTAGATTTCCCCCAGTTTCCCTGCTCGAATCACTAGGTCGATGGCCCGGCAATGATCTTCGACATAGAGCCAGTCGCGAACATTCGTTCCTCTTCCGTACAGGGGGAGAGGTTTTCCCTCCAAGGCATTGGTCACGAAAAGGGGAATGAATTTTTCCGGGTATTGGTAAGGGCCAAAATTGTTGCTCGGCCTGAGAATAATAATGGGCAAGGAGTAGGTTTTATGGTAGGCATAAGCCAGCCTGTCTGCGCCTGCCTTACTGGCTGAATAGGGGGAAGAAGGGCATAAAGGGTCTTCCTCGGAAAAATGACCTTTATCACGGCTTCCGTATACCTCATCTGTGGAGAGGTGAATGAAAAACTCGACTTTGGAATCCTTCAAAGCGTCGAGGAGGACAAAAGTGCCGAAGACATCGGTTAACACAAATTCGCCAGCGTCCAGAATTGAGCGATCCACGTGAGTCTCGGCTGCAAAATGAACCACTCCTTGGACTTTACGGAATATCTTTTTAACAAGTTTTTTATCTCGAATGTCTCCCTGAATGAATTCGTAACGAGGATCCTTGTCCACCTCCTTCAAGTTGTCCAGGTTGCCAGCATAAGTTAGCTTGTCGAGGTTGATAACTCGGCAACGGGAATAGCGCTTCAGCCAATAATGGATGAAATTGCTGCCGATAAACCCTGCCCCTCCTGTCACCAGCAGGGTTTTATCCTCGAAGCTGCGTTCGCTAGCCATCCTTGCGGCGCCAATCATAAGGGATATCGTTCTCGTGGGGATCCAAGCGCTGTTCGTCGGGATTCTCGTAATCATAGGGTTCAGTAGGGACGTTTATAACGATCGCTTCTTCATCGCTGATACACATCCAGCCATGATAGACTCCGGCTGGAACCTGGATAAGCAGCGGATCATGGAAGCCGAGATAGAACTCATCAACTTCTTTGAAGGTCGGAGATTTCTCCCGGGCATCATACAAGGCCATCTTGATCATCCCCTGGATGCAGGCAACATTATCGGTTTGTTTTTCATGCTTGTGCCAGGCTTTAACCACATTCGGATAGGTGGTCGTCATGTAGACCTGCCCAAAATTCAAGAACAGATCATCATCACGACGCAAAATTTCCATCAATCTTCCCCTCTCATCAGGAAGAACTTTTAATTTTTTGGTCTTCACGCCATCAATCATTTTTTTGCTTCCTTTACTTAACGCCAATTTCGCTTTTATCCCCGACCACCAATCGATAGGCCGACGGCTTGGGAGGAGACTTGTATATTTTCGCTTCGCGTCCGATCAAGCTCTCATCGATTCGACTCCCGATATCCCGAATTTCACTCCCTTCCATAACAATGCTGTGCTCGATTTCTGCCTTGATGATCTTGCATCGGTCCTGGATGGAAGTGAAAGGGCCGATGTAAGAATTGGTGATCTCAGTCTTGGCACCGATGATGGCTGGACCGCGTATAATGCTATCTCTAACCAGAACATCTTTCTCGATGATAACTTCCCCCTTTATCTGGGATGTCGAATCAACGCTTCCCTCAATCTGGCCTGTTATCGATTCCAGGATCAATCGGTTGGCCTCCAGGATGTCCTCGATCTTACCTGTATCCTTCCACCATCCCGTAACAAGATGGGGATGGACATCATACCCCTGATCGATGAGGTGCTGAATCGCATCTGTGATTTCCAGCTCATTCCTCCAGGAAGGCTTAATGGCTTTCACAGCTTCAAACACATGAGAGTCGAACATGTAGACTCCGACCAGAGCCAGGTTGCTCATGGGCTTCTTGGGCTTTTCTACTAATCTCACGACTTTTCCCTCTTTGAGCTCGGCTACTCCGAACATCTGTGGCTGAGGTACTTCAGTGAGGAGGATCAAGGAGTTGGGCTTTCGCTCCTGAAATTCTTCGACTAAAGACTTGATTCCACTCTTGAGGATATTATCTCCTAGATACATGACAAAGGAGTCTTTACCCAGGTAGCTCTCGGAAATCTTCACGGCATGAGCTAACCCCAGGGGAGCTTCTTGCTCTATGAATTGGATTCGAATGCCCCACTTCTTGCCATCTCCCACCGCGGCCTTGATTTCATCTCTGGTGTCTCCGACGACGATACCAATGTCCTTTATCCCTGCTTCCACTAAGGCCTCTATTCCATAAAACAAAACCGGCTTATTCGCTACCGGAACAAGCTGTTTAGCCTGGGTGAAAGTTAAGGGGCGAAGCCGAGTGCCTTTTCCTCCGCTTAGAATCAATCCCTTCATCTCAAAATCCCAATCCACCTAAAAAATCAAAGGTCTTGCCTATGTTTCCCAGTCCCAAAGAAAATCGGAGCTGTAATTCAGGTTCTTCACGAAAATGGAAGACTCTGATCTCACCTCTGAAATCAAGACACTGGTAATGGTACACGAAATTCAGGCCAGAATAAAGCATCTTGCGTTCTAGGATGTTATAACTGATCTCACCCTGGGCCTCAAGGGAAAGCTTGGGGATCTTGACTCCTGCAAAGCCGTTTATCTGATGTCGTCTCAAGCCCCCAATTTCTTGGTAAGGATTCAGGCTCTTGAACCAACTCATCCTTAAGAATAAAGAATCAGCCAAAGAACCCAAATTAGCTCCCAACCGGATACTGGAGAAAGTCTTGTGATAAGGATTCCAAGCCCCTGAGAAATCGATACTGTAGCTAGTCGCAGGATAAAACCTTACTGTGCCTCTGACATCAGAAAACTCAGGAATTTCGCCGTCCACCAGGTAGATATTCAAAGGACCTTCCTCGGGAGAAAGATAATAGATATTCTCGAGAGCTATGGTCAGGATTTCTCTGGGCATCTGATCTTTCTTTATCAAGAAGCGATTGGTTAAACCATATCTTATTTGATGGGAGCGAAAATAGCGTCGATAATTGACGATCCTTTCCGGATCATCAACAGGAACTTCATAAGTATAGGTTAAGGAAGGCTCGATAATATGCTTCAATTTCGGGGTGTCTTCACCATCTCGATAAATCTTGAAAAAAACAGGCCCGAGGAATTGTACGTTCAGGACATAATTGGAACTAAAAAGAGGTTCATCAACAACCTCCTTGGACCCCGGAGCATAACTCTGAAAATAATAATTAAAATTTCCCGCCAAGGAAGTTGTCACCGAAAGCCAGGGAATTTCAGTGAAAGGAAGACTCAGGGAGGGACTAAAAGCTATGCTCTGAGACTGCTTCTGCTCGTCTTTTTCATAATCGGACTCCCAGCCGTGTTCCCAGCGATCAAAAGAAGAGTTAAACGAAAAATAGAGAGGCGAGAACAGCTTCATCTTGGAGGAGCTGAACTTTATCTGAGGAAGGTCATACCTGATAACCGAGTCGTCTTTATTGGCATAATAGGTCTCAAACCTGGAGACCCGAATATTGAAATTATAGTAAGACCAGGCTCTGGACAGATAAGCCTGAGTCTTGCGATTGGAGACGACAGCGCGTCTGAAGTTATTGTCAAATTCTCTTAAGAAATCATAAGAACTCTGGAGGTCAACATCGGCCACCAGCTCAAAACCTAAAGGCAGGTCCTGGTTATGTTTGAAGCGGATAATGTGGGCTGAGGAGGGAGTGTCTTGTTCTTGCTCCTTTTTAAAATTGAAATAGTAAAGATTGAGTTGCCCCGTTGTGCCTCCGGAAAATATATACCTGAACTCCAGCCCTCCTCCTAGTCCTCTAGCTGAATAGTAGTCTAGATTAAGGGTGGCATCCATGTTCCTTCGGATAGCCCAAAAGAAACTTTCACTGAAAAAAAAGCCCTTTTGAGCTGAATACCCCAACTGGGGCATCAGAAAGCCAGTCGAACGCTCCTTATCGAGAGGGTATCTCATATAAGGGAGATAGAAAACAGGAATCCCCTTTATGGAAAAAACAGAATTCCACATCTCCATATAATCGTCTTTTTTAAAATTAGCCTTGGAGCAAGAAAATCTCCATCGGGGTACGGGCTGAGTGCAGGAAGTGATTCGAGCTCGCCGAAAACTGTAAAAGTTTTTATCCTTTCTCTCCACAGATTCGGCATCATAAAAAATTGTGGGTTGAATCATTCCGTGCACTTTTTCCAATTTCCCCTGGGAACTGTCCAAGTTGAAGAAAATCTTCTCACAACTCACCACATCATCAGGTGTCTGGATGAGCACCTGGCCTTCAGCATAGACATCCTTGGATTCCAGGTTAAGCTCGATACGGTCGGCAAATAGTTTGATGTTCTTATAGTGAACCTCAACCTGACCTGAGGCTATAATCTGTTCTTTGATCTTTTCCTTATACTGAGCGATGATCCTGATCTCTCCTGAGGGCAACCCCACCTGGGTTTGGGGGAAAATCCTACCCGAACAAAGAAGAAAAATTAAAAGAAGGAGAGCTGCTCTATTCTTTTGCATACGGAGAATATTTAACACAACCCCGCCATCCAAATCAACCTGAAAGGAAACCACGGTTTATTCCCTTGACAGGCAGATTTTATCCAATAATAATTTAGAGGAGGAGGTAGCCTTTTTTCTGCAAAAGGCGTCATTTTTGAACTCTCATGATTTTTAAGCCTTCCTGGAAGATCAATTATCGAAAAATTGCTCTTTTGAGCTCTCTCGGGCTCATGCTGCCTTCCTCTATTGCTGTAGGCTTATTCTTCGGGTATCTTCTCGATAAACTCTTCCACACCCACCCCTGGCTGTTGCTTATCTTCACCCTTCTGGGTACGGCTTCGGGATTCTATAATCTGATCAGAGGCCTGAACAAAATCAAAGATGTCTAAGCCCCCCTCCCTTGCTCCAGAAGATACAAGGATACTTCAACGGATTCCGCTTGAGATTTTTCTTCTGTCCTTGATTGGGGCTATCATCACCACCTTTCTTTTTAAGGTGATGACAGGTCTGTTCGTTCTGGCTGGAGGAATCCTGGCCGCAGCGAGCTTCTTTTGGCTCAAGAGTTCTCTGTCAAGGTTGTTGATCCACCCCAACAAGAGCAAAGTGCTTCGGTCTGTGCTGGGAAGCTATCTTCTTCGTCTTCTATTGATTATAGCTGTCTTTTCTATTATAATCATCTTCTTTTTAGAGAAGATTATTGCCTTTATGGCTGGTTTCTCGATAATTATCTTAGTTTTTTTGGTCGAGGCCATCAGGACCTTGCCTAGAATAAAGAAATGGAAGAGCTAGAGCACAGCCTATTCTTGGTGGACCTCTTCAACAAGGTTTTCAGTAAACCCCTTGCTTTTCTTCTGGGATCAATAGGAATCGAAGTCCATAATCCTGAACATCTCATCCCCGATCATGTCGTTATGAGCTTGATAGTGATGTGTTTCCTTATCCTCTTTTTTGGAATCTCCTCTCGAAAACTCAAGGTCATTCCCTCGAAATTCCAAAGCGTCCTCGAGCTCATAATCCAATTCTTCGAAAACTTGCTGGTGGATATTGTCGGTGAAGAAGGAAAAAAATATTTGCCTTTGGTGGGAACCGTCGGCCTTTTCATCTTATTCAGTAATATCCTGGGGCTTGCTCCTGGCTTCATGTCACCCACGAGCAAGCTCAACGTGACCGTAGGTTGTGCTCTGGTTGTTTTTGTCTACTATCACTGGCAAGGAATAAAGTCTCAAGGTCTTTTTAAGTATCTCAAGCATTTTACCGGGCCTATTCCTCTTATTGCTCCTCTCCTTCTGCCCATCGAAGTCATCAGCCATTTCTCCAGACCTCTTTCTCTATCCATCCGACTCTTCGGAAATATTTTCGCCGAGGAGCTGCTGATTGTCATAATCGCTTCCATAATTCCCTTCATACTTCCTCTTCCCTTTATGGCTGTAGCTATTTTTACGGCCATCATTCAAGCCTTTGTTTTTGTCCTGCTTTCCTGTATTTATATAGGAGGAGCTGTAGCCCATGGTGAGGAACCTTAATATCAAAAGGAGAAAGGAATGAAAAAGAATCTCAAGCCTTTTGGACTATTACTCTTTTTTCTCGTCCTGTTGAGCGCGCCTCTTTTGGCTCAAGAAGCCACTCTTGATCCTGCCAGGACATCTCTCTTCAAGTGGTCGCTTATCATCGGAGGAGCTATTATCACCTTAGCGGTGGCTACCGGGGCTTACTGCCAGGCCAAGGCCATCAGTAGCGCCTGTGAAGGCATCTCCAGAAATCCGGGTTCTGGACGCGACATCCGGTTCCTGCTCATCTTTGGATTGGTCCTTATAGAAACCCTAGTTATATACGCCCTCCTGATCACGATCATTATTCTTATGGTGCAATGGGGAAAATACCCTCTCACTTAAGGAGAGCGGGGTCTCAAGTCTGAATAGACAATGAAACTTCCTGTCTTCAACATCTTGAGAACGACCTTCAAAAGGTTTGGTGAAGACAGGTGCGGAAACTTTGCTGTCACTATCTCCTATTTTGCCGTCCTCTGTGCTATTCCTTTAGTAGCTCTCTTCACTTTTATCACCACCAAACTTCTGGGGAGTGCAGAACTTGCCTTCAGGAGCCTGAACGTCTTCTCTGATGAATTCTTTGTTCAGTTAGACCCCGAATTCTTCAATAGAATCCAGTACCTTTCCCAAAACATAACCAACTTGGGCTGGTTTGGATTGCTCGGTTCCTTTGTCGCAGGAAGTTTCCTTTTTTCCAATCTCATCTACTCCATTAATTTCATCTTCAAGGCCAACTACCAAAAATCTTTCTTCTATAACCGAATCATAGAATATCTCATCATGTTTACTATCGGAATCATCATGCTAGTCTCTCTCGCCATAACAGCTATCTGGACAGCTATCCAGCGCAGCATCAAAGAAAGCACGATCGTGGCCAAGTACATCAATCCTAAAACTGTATCTCTGGTCAATAATTTCCTGATTCAATATTTCATACCGTTTGCTTTGACTTTCTTCGTCCTATTCTGTCTGTATAAATTTATTCCAGAAGTCAAGGTTCATACTCGAGCTGCTGCCGTCGCCGCAGTTATAAGTGCCTTGCTCTGGGAAGCATTCAAAAGGCTCTTTGCTTTTTATGTCGCTCACTTCTCAGCCATAGGGATTGTCCTCTCCAGACTTTTACAAGGCACCTTAACTTCTATCATCTTCTTTCTCCTCTGGATTTCTTTCTCTCTGGTCATCCTGCTGTGGGGAGCAGAACTGGCTGCAGTCCTTAACGAGCGGATTCATGAAAAAGCAACCTAAAAGCCATCCGCCAAGGATGACAGTCAAAGAATTAGCCCGGCTCCTGAACTGCCCTTTTGAAGGAGAAGGAAGCACAGAAATCCATGGCTTCAACAGCTTAGAAAGGGCTCAAAAAGGTGAGTTTTCCTTTCTGTCACACCGCCAATATCGTCCATACTTAGAAAAAACCAAGGCCTCAGCGGTCATCATTCCCGCCGATGAAAAATTCGACAGGATCCCTGTCATTCGATCCGAGAATCCTTATCTAGCCTTCATCAAGGGTGTCGAATTTTTCTACCAGCAGTATCTCCCTAGGCCCGGAATCCATCCTACGGCCTTTGTTTCTTTATCAGCCAAAATCGGAAAAGATGTTTCCATCGGTGCCTACTCTTACATAGGAGAAGAAGCAGAAATTGGCGCCCAAAGTATCATCTTTCCCTTAGTGGCTGTTTATCCTAAGGTAAAAATCGGAGAGCGCACTGTTATCCATTCTGGCGTTTCTCTTCGAGAAGGGGTCCGCCTAGGGAATGAGGTCATCGTTCACAATGGAGCTGTGATCGGCTCTGACGGATTTGGCTATCTTCAGGATAAAGCCGGCTCCCCTGTAAAAATCCCTCAAACAGGAACAGTCATAATCGAAGACAAGGTGGAAATCGGAGCCAATACCGCCATAGACCGCGCTGCCTTAGGAGAAACGATCATCAAGAAGGGCACTAAGATAGACAACCTCGTTCAAGTCGCCCATAACGTTGAAATCGGAGAGAACAGCTTCCTGGCCGGGCAGGCAGGAATAGCCGGCAGTTCAAAGCTGGGGAAGAAGGTCGTAATGGGAGGCCAAGCCGGGGTGGCTGATCATTTGAACATCGGGGACAACGTTCAGATGGCAGCCCAGGCAGGAATTATGAAAGACCTTCCGGCCGGGACCATTGTCGGCGGAAGCCCTCAGTTGGATATCAGAAAATACATGAAAATCGTAGCCTCACTGCCTCAAATCCCCGAGCTGCTTAAAACAGTGAAATCCTTGAAGACAAAAATTGAAGAATTAGAAAGAATGATAAAGTCCAAGTAACTCTCGACTATGACTCGAGGTTACTTATATATTCATCTACCGATAAGGCAGCAATCACTCCGCTGCCCACGGCCACGGCCATCTGTTCTGGACAGGCATTGGTCACATCTCCGGCCGCGAAAATTCCGGGCTGAGAAGTCCTCATCGACGGCCCGACTTTTATTTTGCCCCTCTCATCCAGATCCAGCAATCCTTTCACAAAACCAGTATTGGGATCAGTCCCGATAGAGACAAAAAGTCCATCGAATTTTAGCTCTAAAATCTCGTTTGTCTTGACATTCTTGACCACAACGGAGTCAAATCTGTCTTCACCCTGGATCTCCTGAACGGTCGTATTTAATAAAACCTCTATCTTGTCGTTGGCTTCAATCCTTTCCTGGAGGATTTTCTCAGCTCGAAACTGATCGCGGCGGTGGATAAGGGTGACTTTCTGGCAAAATTTTGTCAAGAAGAGAGCTTCAGTAAGAGCGTTGTCTCCACCACCAACAACTCCCACCTCTTTATCCTTGAAGAAAGCTCCATCACAAGTCGCGCAGAAGGAAACTCCCTTACCTGTCAACTCCTCTTCCTTAGGCACCCCCAGCTTGCTGTAACTTGACCCAGCGGCGACAATCACGGCTTTAGCAAGATATTCTTCCTTATTTCCCACGACATTCCAAAGATTGTCTTTCTTGCGTATCTCTTTAACCTCGTCTGTTCCTATTTTGGCTCCGAATTTTTCAGCATGTTTCTTGAAATTCTCCATGAGTTCGAAAGGAACTACTCCCTCAGGAAAGCCAGGATAATTCTCCACAAAGTCGGTCAAGAGAATTTGTCCGCCCGGCATTCCCTTTTCCAAGACCAGCGTAGTGAGCCTGGCTCGTCCAGTATAGACTGCGGCTGCAAGCCCAGCCGGACCAGCTCCTATGATGGTAACATCAAAGGTTTTATTCATAGATGCTTCTCTACAGATTTCTTGATTTTATCCTGGGAATGAACCCCCACCAAGGTCTCTTTCAGCTCTCCTTCTTTGAAAAAAAGGAGAGTAGGGATGCTGGTTATCCCGTACTTGGAGGGCGTCTTCATGTTCTCGTCAACATTCAGCTTGACGACTTTCATCTTCTCCTTGTAATTTTGGCTCAAACTCTCCAAGGCTGGCATTATAGCATGGCAGGGAGCACACCAAACTGCCCAAAAATCTACCAGGACCGGAAGCTCAGCTTTTAGGACTTCCTCTTCAAAAGTGTCGTCCGAAACAGATACAATATCTTCAGCCAATTTGACCTCCTCTTTTGACTTCCAAAGCTCTTCGGTAGAGACTTACATATTTGCGGGCTGCGGTTTCCCAAGAAAAATTTTCTTTGAGGCCACTACCCATGACCTTCTTCCAAAGATCAGGACGCCGGTAACAGTTCAAAGCAGCCTTTAAAGTCCCAAGCAAAGCTTGAGATGAATACTCCTTGAAAACAAAACCATTCCCGTTCCCGGTCTTGTAGCTGAAAGGCCTCACCGTCTCGGCTAATCCGCCCGTCGCTCTGACCACGGGCACCGTTCCATAGCGAAAACTATACATCTGCTTTAGACCGCAGGGCTCGTACAGAGAAGGGACTAGGAGGATGTCTGCTCCGGCTGCGACTTTATGAGCCAAGGCAGGACTCATTTCCAGTTTTACCCCTACCTTGCGAGGATAACGCCGCATGATGGCCTGGAACTCTTTCTCATATTTCTCGTTCCCCTTGCCTAAGACCACCAGGCCAACATCCCTTTTCATTAATTCATCTGCAACATCAATCAACAAATCAAATCCTTTGTGGAAGCTGAGATAAGATATGATACCCACCAGAGGAGTTCTGACAGTCAGCAGAAGACCAAACTCTTCGATGAGGTCCAGTTTGCACTTTTTCTTAGGTTTCAGGTTGGCTGGGGAATAATTGGCAATAATATAGGGATCTGTCTCTGGATTCCAGGTTTCGCAATCGACACCATTGCGAATGCTGAAAAAGTCGTCTCTCCTTTTCTCCAGCAATCCTTCCAGTCCAAAGCCATGCTTTTTGGTCTGAATTTCCCTTTTGTAGGTCGAACTGACAGTGTTGAGGACATCTGAAAAAATGACTCCTGCCTTCAGAAAATTGAACTTCCCCCCAAAAGAGAGTTGTTGGGGCTTGAAATAGTTCCAATTCAATCCTGTCAGAGAGAGTGTTTCAGGAGGGAATTCTCCCTGGTAGGCCACATTATGCAGGGTCAAAACTGTGGCCACATCTTTAAAAAGAGCTCGCTGGGAGTAATGCGTTTTCAGGAAAACAGGGATCAGAGCAGTTGGCCAGTTGTTGCAGTGGATGAGGTCAACCTGCTTTTTGCTCTTGAGGAGGAATTCCAGGACAGCCCGGCTGAAAAAAACAAATCGCTCGTCATTATCAAGATAGTCCCCCTTTTCGGTCCCATAGATATTTTCTCTACAATAATATTGGGGATTATCGATAAAATATATATCATACTTCCCCAGCTCGCTCTTGTAGACACAAGTCTTAACCTTCTTTTCTCCCAAGGGAACTTGGAGTCCGCTCAACACGATTTCCTTGGTGAGAGAATCAATCTCTGGGAACCTGTACTTAGGCATGATGAGGGAAACTTCTACTCCCAGAGAGGAAAGATACTTCGGCAGAGATGAGGCTACATCTGCCAATTCGCCGGATTTTGCATAAGGAGAAACTTCAGCCGAAACGTATATCACTTTGAGGTTCTGACGCATGGCAGGAAATTATGATAATATCGGGCCTTGAAAATGTCAAATAACACCCATTTCTAGTTTGTTCAGTTTATTTAGTTAAAATTATGGGAAAGGTTTTTGGGAGTGGAGGAAGCGACTTTTCAGGTTTAGCCTTTCCGATTCTCTTTGGAGGGGGAACAGCTCCGCTTTCCCCCTTCCAACGCTCGCCTTCTCCTTTTCACGGCTCGCTGCCTCCCCTTCTCGTCCCCCATAAAGCATTCTGCGACCAAGGAGGGCATACCCCCTTGGATTTCCCCAACATCGTTTCTGCGTAACGATGCTGGTCTTCGAGGGAAGTCGACCAGGTCGACCTGCGAGTATGTCTGAGCGAAGCGAGTTACGCAGCAGCCGAGAAGGCCGAAGGGAGAATGGCGTTAAAAATCTGAACGGGAGCAAAACCACTCCCAAAAACCTATTTTTGTCCCCAGCCCAGCTTTTCCTGCAAAAGATCAAAATAGTTCCTCTTCGGAGAAGAAATCAATTGAAGCTCGAAAGGAGCCCGCTCAATATCCACGATATCATTCTTCACCAGCAAATTTCCCCTTTGGCCATCTAAGGTCAAGTAGACCTCTTCTCCGGCTGTAAGAAGTTTGACTTTAATCTTTGAATTTAAAGAGATGACCATGGGCCGGAAAGAAAGGGTATGAGGACAGATTGGGGCCAGGAGGATGGCAGGTATATAAGGCTTGATGATAGGACCCCCTGCCGCCAAAGAATAGGCTGTGGAACCAGTAGGAGTCGAGATAATGAATCCATCGGCTCTCAGGGTTGCAATCTCTTTGCCATCGATCCAGATAATGAATTGGATCATCCTGGCCAGGGCTCCTTTGTTGATGACGACATCATTTAAACAATAATAGGTTTTTCCTTTGGATTTGACTTTTAACAATCGCCTGGGGCTTATGATTTTCTCATTTCCTTTAAAGAAAGAATCCAGGGCCAAGAACATCTCACTCAAAGGCACTTCGGTTAAAAAACCCAGGCTTCCTAAATTCACTCCTAAGACAGGGACCTGTTTCTGGGCTGCCAGATGAGCTATGCTGAGAAGGGTTCCATCACCCCCAAGAACAACGACGAAGTCAACTTTGTCCGGGAGATCTTCTCGACTAATTCCCTCTTTTCTCTTGAGTTTATCAGAAGCTAATTCCTCTAAAACACACTCAATACCCTTCTTCTCCAAATATTGGATGAGCTCCTGGAGAATCTTCTTTATGTCAGGAGCGTGGGGTTTTATGACTAGACCTGCCCGTTCAATTTTTTTCATTCCAGACAGCCTCCTTGATTATTCTCTTCACTCTTCTCTGACTCAAGGATTTTCCTCCTAAAGACCACAGGATGAAGAACTCTATATTCCCTTTCGATCCTCGAATCGAACTTCTCATCAAATCCTCTGCTTTGAAACCCATTTGATCGGCTTTACCTGTGATCTTGTCCAAGACCTCTTCGTGCAGGCGGGGATCTCTGACTATTCCTTTCTTACCTACCTGGCCCTTGCCGACCTCGAATTGAGGTTTGAGGAGAGAGACAAGTTTTCCCCCACTCAAGAATTCCTTCACCGCGGGCAAGACTTTCAATACTGAAATGAAAGACAAATCCATAGTGACGATATCCAACTCTTCTCCAAAATCTTCCTTTTTCAAATACCGGGCATTCTTCTCGATAGGGATGACCCGCTTATCCTCTCTTAAGCGCCAGTCAATCTGGCGGATATCGACATCAACGGCATAGACTCTACTCGCTCCCCGCTGAAGGAGGCAGTCGGTGAATCCCCCCGTTGAAGCTCCTAAATCAGCTGCCGTCTTTCTCTTGACCGCGATATTGAAGACATCCAAGGCCTCGGCAAGCTTTAGACCCCCCCGGCTAACATAAGGCATTCGCTCTTTAATGAGAAGAGCTTGATCATTCTCGATTCTCTGACCTGGTTTCTCGACTCTCTGCCCCTCAGCGAAAACCAAACCGGCCATGATAAGAGCTTGTGCCTGTTGGCGGCTATCAGCCAGACCGCGGCTGACAATGACTTTATCCGCCCGCTCTTTTTTCACAATGCTCGGAGTCACTATCTTACCGACTGTATGATGAGAAGGGTTTTATCAATCTCCTTCAAGAAAACGATATCTCTCCTGGCGCGCTTCTCCACGAGCTACATTTTCCCAACGGTTTATCTTGTCTCCTCATAGAATTCTCTTATCTGCTGAACAAGGCCTTCTTCATCCAAGAGGCACTGCTTTTTTATCCGGTCCACTTTTCCCATAGGGTAGACATCCAAAGGGAGACCGATACACTTGAACCTAAGCGAAAAGCGTTTCTCTTTATCCAAAAGCTCTCGAACCGCACTCCCAAAACCCCCGACTGTAACGCCCTCTTCGGCCGTGATGATCATTCGACCAGGCTGAGCATAACGGAGTATCATCTCTGCATCCAAAGGTTTGGCAAACCTTGCGTTCAGCACCGCCAGGTTTATTCCTTCCTTTTCCAGCCTTCGGGCTGTTTCCAAACATGGATAGACCATGCTTCCGAAGGCTATGAGCAAATCCTGCCCTTCCTTGAGCAGCTCGCTCTGACCAAGAGGAATTTCCTTTAAGACTTCATCCATCGACAGCCCTGTCGCTTTCCCCTTGGGGAAACGCACGGCTGAGGGGTGGGAATAAGAAAAGGCGGATTTTATCATATGCTGCAGTTCATTCTCATCCTTGGGAGCCATGACGATCATGTTAGGCATATGTCGCAGATAAATGATGTCATTCACTCCCTGATGGGTAGGACCATCATCGGGCACAACACCGGCCCGGTCCAGAGCAAACACGACTGGGATATCCATCAAGGAAACATCGTGGTAAAGCTGATCATAGGCTCTCTGAAGAAAGGTTGAGTAAATGGCCACCACCGGTTTATAACCACTGAGAGCTAGGCCAGTGGCAAAATCTACGGCGTGCTGTTCAGCTATACCCACATCAAAAAATCTCTCCGGGTACTGCTGGGCAAAAGATTTGAGGCCGGTCCCATCAGGCATGGCCGCCGTTATGGCCACCACCCTCTCATCCTCCTTGGCTATTTTGATCATAGTGCGCCCAAAAATGGAAGAATAGGTCGGTCTTTCATCCGTGCTGACAGGCTTTCCTGATTGAATATCAAAGGGGCTAGCACTGTGAAACTTCTCTGGATTTTTCTTGGCTGGAAGATATCCTTTTCCCTTCTGGGTGACACAGTGGATCAGGACAGGACCATTATAAGCTTTAGCATCCTCAAAGACTTCGATCAAGGATCCCAAACTATGCCCTTGGACAGGACCAACGTACCGCACACCCAGCTCTTCGAAAACCAGCCCCGGGAAAAAGATCTTCTTGATGGCCTCCTCCATGGCCCGAGCCACTTTGATCATCGGCCAGCCTACAGCAGGAATGGATTTCAGGATAGACTTGACATGGTCCTTTATCCTTAAATAATGCTGCCCAGTGACAATATAGGAGAGATATTTAGACATGGCGCCAACATTATATGAAATGGACATCTCGTTGTAATTGAGAACCATAATCACTTTTTCGCGGTGATGGCCGATCTGGTTTAAGGCTTCCCAGGCCACGCCTCCGGTCAAACTGCCGTCTCCGACAACGGCCACTACCTGATAATCTTCTTTCTTCTTATTGCGGGCTACCGCCATTCCCAGGGCGGCAGAAAGAGCTGTCGAGGCATGACCGGTGTTATAAACGTCATACTCGCTTTCCTCCCGAGATGGGAACCCACACAGACCTTGATATTGGCGGAGGTTACGGAATTTCTCCTTTCTTCCTGTTAGAATCTTATGGGGATAACATTGATGGCCAACGTCCCAAATGATCTTATCTCGGGGAGCATCGAAGACATAATGGAGGGCAATAGTCAAATCCACTACGCCCAAATTCGATGAGAGGTGCCCTCCGCTTTTTGAGACAACCTCGATGATTAAGGCTCTTATCTCCTTTGCTAACTTAGAAAGTTCCCTTTTCTTGAGTTTCTTTAAATCGGCAGGACTTCCGATCTTATCAAGAATTCTATTCATTAGCTGTCCCCGTTGATGTCTAAGAGTCTACGGGCCAAGTAGTGAAGTGCGTCTGATTCTAGTGAAGCCTTCTCCAAGGCTTTTATCGCGTCTTCAATGAATTTTTTTAGTCTTTTTTTTGCCCCTGACTGCCCATGAAGAAAGACATAGCTCGGCCGGGGTGGGTGTTTTTTTTCTTCTTCGTCGATGGCATCGCGAATATCATCCCTGATTTGAAAAGCCATACCTATGTTTCGTCCGTATTCGACCAGGGCTTCGATCTGCAGAGCTGAGGCCTCGCCCAGAATGGCCCCTGTTTTTATGGAAGCGATGATCAAAGCTCCTGTCTTCTTCAGGATAAGCTCCTGAAGGTCTTTCTCGGATATCTCCTCTGGAGACAGGGTGATATCCATCAACTGCCCTCCGACCATACCTTTAGCTCCTACCAAATGGCTAATTTCCTGGATGACCCGTTCTTTCCCTGGAACCAGACTTTTGTCTACCGGAGCCTGAGCTATGACTTCAAAAGCTAAAGTCAAGAGACTATCACCCGCTAAAAGAGCAATATCCTCACCAAAGGCTTTATGACAAGAAGGCCGGCCTCTTCGAAAGTCGTCATTATCCAGCAGAGGTAAATCATCATGGACAAGCGAATAATTATGGATCAATTCCAATCCACAGGCAAAGGGGAGAAGGACATCCTCTCCGACGCCAAAATACTCTCCTGTAGAGAAGGCGAGCAAAGGTCTGAATCTCTTTCCTCCAGAAAGCACTGCATGTCTCATGGCCTGGAAAAGCAGGGAATCCTCCTGAGATAGGAGGCGCTCCAGTTCCCTATCGATAGACTTTTTTTTCTGGGCGAGCTGGTCTTGAACGTTCATCATTTAAAAGGGAAGATCTTCATCTTTCTCGGGATCCGAAGGCTCTTTTTTAGCTGAAGCCTCCTCTTCCTGAGCAAGGTCATAGGGTTTTTCTTTGATTTCTCCTTTCTCATCCTTGAGGAGAATTTCAACTTTTTTTTCTGCCTTCTCGAGTTCGTCTCTTAGATACCTGGCTAACTTGACTCCTTTTTCAAAAAGAGCCAATGACTCATTCAGAGAAAGCCCTCCTTTTTCTAACTTTTCGACGATATTCTCCAAGTCTTCTAAAGCTTTTTCAAAGCTCGGGCTGGTCATCTCTTCTCCTTTAATACTCGGGATTTGATAGGTTTGGCTTGATCGATTTTTTTAACCAGACAGCTGAATTCTCCTTTATAGAAAGAAACCGTGACTTCTTTATCCTTCTCGACCTCTTCTATCTTACGGATGAGATGCTGAGAAGCGCCTCTCCAGCAGAGAGTGTACCCTTTTTTAAGTATATTCAGGGGGCTCAAATTGTGCAACTCTGCAGAGAGTTTTTCCCACTTCGCCTGAAGATGCTGGAGCATTCTTTTCAATATGTTCCTCATCTTCTCTTCAAGCAACACGGCCCGGGATTTCCCTTCAGCGATCTGCTGCTGGGTGTTTTTTATGACACTCCAGGCTTTCATCTCTAACTCGTCAATCTTTTGCTCGAGGTTCAAGAGCTTGACCTTCATGTTCTGGAAAACCCGATGATGAGTAAGGCTAAAAACCACCTGCTTCTGCTCCTGCAAAAAATATTTCTGGTGGTGAGTCAGTCTTTGGCCTAAATTCTCGATTAGCTCCCTAAAGGATTCTTCTTTTTCGATCACCATCTCCGCAGCCGCTGAAGGAGTCGAGGCCCGGATATCTGCCACAAAATCGGAGATAGTGAAGTCTATCTCATGACCAACTGCAGAAATGACCGGGACCGGACACCGAAAAATCGCCCGGGCTACGGCTTCTTCGTTGAAAGCCCATAAATCTTCAATCGAACCCCCTCCTCGCCCCACAATGATGACATCTAGACCAACAAGACTGCCTAAATAATCTAGTCCTTCAACAATCTCCTCAGCAGCTCCCTCACCCTGGACTTGGGCAGGATAGATGAGGATGTGCAGGCGAGCAAACCTTCTTTCCAGAGTTCTGAGAATATCGATGATAGCTGCTCCGCGAGGAGAAGTGACAATCCCTACCTTTTTCGGGAGTAGAGGAAGCTTCTTCTTGAATTTGGAGTCAAAGAGGCCTTCCTTGCTCAATTTCTCTTTCAGCTGCTCGAAAGCTAACTGGAGAGCGCCCTTTCCCTTGGGCTCCACGACCTCAACGACAAGTTGGTATTCTCCTCTTGGTTCGTAGACATTTACGCGTCCTCTAGAGACGACCTGGAGGCCATCCTTCATTTCGAAAGGGACTTTCTGGGCTTCGGAACGGAACATGACTGTCTTTAGCTGGCATGCCTCATCCTTCAAGGTAAAATAGAGATGACCCGAGTGGTGGCGGTGAAAATTAGAGATTTCTCCCTCCACCCAGAGCAACGGAAAAGCTCCCTCTAGTTCTTGCTTGATCAGCCGGGTGATCTCTGAAACCGTGTAGACTTTTTCAGAGGAGACAGTATCTTCAATCCTCAATTTTTTCCTCGGCAAAGAATTCTCTCTGAATCTTCAAGGCTTTTCCGGTCTGACTATCTATTTCCACCAGGACAGCTGAAAAGACAAGGCCGTCTTTGCCCGGCTCAAAACGATGAGGGCGAGCAGTCAAGAATCTTTTCAAGGCTTGATCCTTTCGGATACCGATCACGGAATTGTAACCGCCCACCATGCCCACATCAGTAATATAGGCTGTCCCTTGGGGCAGAATGCGATCATCAGCTGTAGGAACATGAGTATGAGTCCCGATCACAGCCGAAGCTCTTCCGTCCAGATACCAGCCCAGCGCTTGTTTTTCAGAAGTCGCTTCAGCATGGAAATCAACAACTATCGTCGAGGTATTAAGTCTCTTGAGCTCTTCATCGGCAATCCTGAAGGGACAGTCAATAGGCTCCATGAAGACTCTCCCTTGAAGATTAAGAATACCTATTTTAGCTCCCCTATCTGTCTCGAAGAGATAGGTTCCCCTCCCGGGATTTCTCGGAGGGTAATTCGCAGGGCGAAGGAGCCGTTCCTCTTTCTCTACATAAGAGAGGCCTTCTCTCTTATCCCAGATATGATTGCCAGAGGTCAGAACATGCACCTGGCTTAAGAGCTCTTGGCCGACTTTTTCGGTGATGCCTATGCCTCCGGCAGCATTCTCAGCATTGGCCACCAGTAGAGCTGGAGAATACTTCTTGATCAAAGGAGGGAGGTATCTTTTCAAAGCCTTCCTTCCAGGACGGCCGATGATATCCCCCAAAAAAAGAACTCTTATCTTATCGGGCATACTCCACAGCTCTCATTTCACGAATGACAGTCACCTTTATCTGCCCCGGATACTTCAGTTCCTCTTTTATCTTGTCCGCTATTTCTTTGGCCGCCAGGGCGGCATCCTCATCAGAAATTTTTTGACTTTCGACAATGATCCTGATCTCTCTGCCAGCCTGAAGAGCAAAAGACTTATATACTCCCTCATAAGAATTGGCGATCTCTTCCAATTTTTCTAACCGTTTGATATAAGCCTCCAGGAGTTCTCGCCGCGCTCCTGGCCGAGCCGCCGAAAGAGTATCGGCTGCCTGAACTAAGACAGCCTCAACAGAGGGAAAATCAACATCGCGATGATGCGAAGCTATGGCTTTGATAACAGCTTCTGATTCTCCATATTTCTTGGCCAGCTCAACACTCAATTCTGTATGAGTTCCTTCAACCTCTTTGTCCACGGCTTTACCGATATCGTGCAAGAGGCCTGCCCTCAGGGCAACTTGAGAATCGACTCCCAGTTCCTTGGCCATCAAACTCGCCAGATAGGCTACTTCTTTTGAATGTTGCAGCACGTTCTGCCCGTAGCTTGTTCGGAAATGGAGTTTGCCCAAAATTTTAACCAATTCAGGATGAATATCCTGGAGCCTCAGCTCTAAGATTATCGATTCTCCTTCCTGCTTGATTTTCTCCTCTAATTCCTCCTTGACCTTCTCCACGATTTCTTCTATGCGTGCCGGGTGTATTCTTCCATCAATGACCAGCTTTTCAATAGCCAGGCGGGCCATTTCCCGCCGCAGAGGATCAAAGCTAGAGAGAATAACAGCTTCAGGAGTGTCGTCAACAATGATGTCAACTCCAGTGGCCAGTTCCAGGGCCCGAATGTTTCTCCCCTCTCGACCGATTATTCGGCCTTTCATGTCATCAGAAGGAAGGTCAACAACTGAAACGGTCGTCTCCACCACGTGTTCAGCCGCCGAGCGCTGAATGGCCTGGCTGATAATCTCCCGGGCAACCCCTGAGCTCTTTTCTCTTGTTTCTTCTTCTATTTTTCGTATGGCTTGAGCGGCTTCAATCTTGGCCTCCTCTTCCATTTTCTTGACCAGCGTGTTTTTTGCTTCTTCTCTAGTCAGGCCAGAGATGCGCTCCAGCTCTTCAGTCTCTTTCCTGATTAGCTCGTTGTACTTCTCCTTGCTTTCCTCTATCTCCTTTTCTTTTTGATAGAGATTCTGTTCTTTGCTCGAAAAATCTCTTTCTTTTCTTTCCAGAGTCTGAAACCTCCGCTCCAAACCCTCCTCTTTGTGAACGAGTCTCCTTTCCATCTCGTTAATCTTCCGGCGCCTATCGCGCGTCTGTCTCTCAAAGTCGGTCTTAAGGTTCAGGTATTTCTCCTTCGCCTCTAAGGAAGCTTCTCTTCTTATTTTCTCTGCTTCTTGGTTGGCTTGATCCAGAATCTCCTTGGCCTCCTGTCTGGCTTTAAGAACTGCTCTGACGGCGCTTTTTTTCTTGATCAGAATGAAAACAAGAAAAGAAACAAGAATAAATATAGTGATTAGGCTGATTAACAAAGCTAAATTCAGTTTGATCACCTCCTCATGGGTGAATCAAAGGAGATGAAAGTAAGGAGGGTTTTAAGAGCTTAAACTTTCACTCAAGGATGAGAAAACCTTTCCGCAAGCTGACTTCATAAAAGCCCTGGAATAGACCCTGTTCTTGGCAACCCAAGGATAGACCTCAGCCCAAACAGCAGAACGGAAGAGACCTTTTTTCAGCTCGAGGTTACCTCTTGTTTCATCTATGAACACGTCTGCGCATATTCTCGATTTTTTAATAAGCGTCTTCCACCTTTTTGAATGTATGTCCATTTTTAAATAAATGTTCCTCCAAACTTTCTATTTCACTCTCCATAAGACCAATGACTTCATTAAGTTGATCTAGCCTCTTCTGCATGGAAAAAAAATCATCGGCAATGTTCAAAGCCGCCAGAACGGCGATTTTTAGTCCATCTGCTGATTTGGATTTCACAGCCACTTCATGCATCTTCTGATCAACATATGAAGTCAGATGGCTTATATATTTTTCATCCTCTTCTCCTTTGACTCTTATCTTATATCTCTGTCCGTAAATTTCGATTTCGATTATGTTGTCACTCATAGTCCAATCTTATCAATTTGACTAATGATGCCTTCAATTTTTTCTTTCAAAATCTCCTTTTCACTCTCGTATTTTTTCATTTCTTGATCGAGTTTCTCCGATTTCTTCACCTGGTCCTCTATGCTCCTCTTTTCGGCTCTCAGCTCCTTTATCTGCTGCTTCAGCTTTTCATTCTCACCCGTCAGCTTATTTACATAATCCACGACATGAGAGATTTTGCCTTCCAGTATTTTAATTCTTTCTAACTCGCTTGTCAATTTGCCCTCCTTTTCTTAACTGGATGTTAAACCTCGATTTTAAATGTTTAATGATTCTTTGCTGGAGGCTGTCGACCTCTTTCGCCAACAATGTCTTTTTTGGATGGCGGAAGATAAACCGAAGAGATAAACTGACTTTATTCCCAGAGATGGTAGGACCTGAATAACGGTCATAGAGATCAAATCTTTCTAAGTAAGCCACAGAAAGCTTCTCCACTGCTTCCTTAATATCCTGATAAGAAACATTTCGTTTAACAAGGAAGGAAACATCTCGACTGACGGACGGGAACTTGATCACTGGTTTGTATTCGAACGGTTTGGATTGTTTGCTAAACAGGCTCGCTAGGTTGAGTTCTGCTGCCCAAACTGCATCTTTCAACGAAAAAGAATCAAGAAGACTGGATTTGAGCAAACCTAAAATCCCGACTTTCTCACCTTTATAGACAAGAGCCAGTGAGAATCCTGTTTCAAAATAATCGTGCTTGGCTTCTTGGAATGAAAAAGGTTCGTATCTCAAATGAGCCATTATAGATTCGCAGGTGCCTTTCAGACAGAAATAGCCAGCCTCTTCATCCTTCCCCTCCCAATAACTTTGACCAATAAAACCAGTGGTCGCCATCCCGATGAAAAGCTCCTCGACAGCCTTGGAATCATCCCAGAAATAGATATTCCCTATCTCAAAGATATTGAGCCCCTCGGCACCTCTATTCTTATTCCAAGCGATGTTCTCCAGCAATCCCCCTAGAAGAGAGGTTCGAAGGTAGGAGGCTTTCTGAGAAATCGGATTCTTGATGGCAATTTCTGGACGCTGCTTCAGGAATACTGCTTCTTTTTCTGGATCAGCAAAACTAAAATTGATGACTTCGTCAAAACTCTGGTGGAACAGAAGCTGGCGTATTTTATTAATCTTCTCCCTCTTCTCTTTCCGGGGAGGTTCGGGAACACACAGGGGAGGAAAATGAGATGGAATTTTGTCGTATCCGTAAAATCGAGCAATTTCTTCGATGAGATCTGCCTCTCTTTCGATATCGACCCTGAAAAAGGGAATGGTGACTTGCCAGCTTCCTTCCTGACGCGGTTCGAGCTGAAAACCTAATTTCGGTAGGGTATCCTGGACAAATTCTTGGTCAACCTCGATTCCGAGAAGTTCAGTAATTCGATTATGGCGGAGGATTATCGTCTTGTTCTTTGGAGGTTTGGGAAAGACATCGTAAACTTCCCTCGTTGATTTTCCACCGAGCTGGGAAAGCAAAGAAGCCGCCATCAAAGCAGCCTGAGGACACATGGAAAGATCGGCTCCGCGTTCGAAACGGTACGAGGCATCGGTTTGAATTCCTGTTTCCTTGCTAGTTTTTCGGACAGAGACCGGATCAAACCAGGCACTTTCTATGAATACATCTCGTGTCGTCTCAGAAACAGCTGTGTCTGAGCCACCCATGACCCCTGCCAAAGCCACCGGCTTTTTGGCATCGGCAATAACCAACATCTCCGGAGAAAGACCTATAGTTTCCCCCTCTAGAGTTTTAAAGATTTCATCCTTATGCGCCCTGCGGATGATGATCTTTTGACCCGAAATTTTTGCTAAATCAAAAGCATGAATCGGATGAGCCGTGGAAAAAAGAACATAATTGGTCACATCAACAACATTGTTGAGGGGATTAAGGCCCATGCTCTCTATCTTCTTCCGCAGCCACTCTGGAGACGTCTTGACCTGGATGTCCCTGACGACTATTCCGCTGTAGCGATGACAAAGATCGCGATCCAAGATCTGAATATCAATGAAATCAGAAGTCTCCTGTTCAAGCTCGACCAAAGGCCAATCCTTCTCTTTAAGAGGAAGTCCCAGGCCCGCAGCCAATTCTCTGGCCACTCCCAAATGACCCAAAGTGTCAGGACGATTGGCATGAGTCTCGATATCCAGAATGATGTCTCCATCCTTCTCCTGCCAGTCATCGACCACCAATCCAATCATGTCCAGCCTATCGATCAGGGAAGAAAGAGAAAGCCTGGTTCCCACGTATTCCTTGATCCATTCCAAACTGATTTTCATTTTAGTAAAAACTGTCTTATGAATCTTAAATCGTTCTCGTAAAAAAATCTCATATCAGAAATCTGATAGGCAAACATGGCTGTCCGGTCAATGCCCAGCCCAAAAGCAAACCCAGTATATTCCTCGGGGTCGATATTGACATTCTTGAATACCTGAGGGTCCACCATGCCCGATCCCAGGATCTCTATCCAGCCACTCCCTCCGCAAACACGGCATTCTTCATCCTTGCCTTCACAAACAGTACATCCGATATCGACCTCTGCTGAAGGCTCAGTGAAGGGAAAGAAGCCCGGCCGGAATCTCATCTTTATTTTTTCGCTGAATAAGGTTTTGAGGAAATACTCCAAGGTCCCCTTCAAGTGGGCAAAAGTGATGCCTTTGTCCACGACCAGCCCTTCAAGCTGATAGAACATGGGGAGATGCGTTGGATCAGGCGTTTCTTTCCGATAAACCTTGCCAGGAATGACGATTTTTATCGGAGGTTTTTGCTTTTCCATAACCCGAATCTGGACTGGGGAGGTATGCGTACGAAGGAGAAGTTCGTCCTTAAGATAGAGTGTATCCCAGTCATCTCGAGCCGGATGATGTGGAGGAAAGTTCAGAGCTCCAAAATTATAATAATCTGTCTCTATCTCCGGACCCTCTTCGATCGAGTAGCCCATGGAAATAAAAATGTTTTCGATTTCAGCCTGAAAAAGGTGAACAGGATGGGCAGCGCCCCAATATCTCACCTTCCCGGGAAGAGTAAAGTCCGTCCTCTCTACGACTTCCTCCTCGGTCTTGAACGTTTTTTTGAGGCTTTGAAGCTTCTCCTGGATGTCCTTTTTAAGCTCATTGACCATCTGGCCAGCTATCGGCCTTTGCTCTGGCTTTAAAGCCATCAGATCCTCAAAAAGAAGAGTCAGCTGGCCTCTTTTCCTACTCAGGTAGTGATTCCGCAATTCTTGAAGAGATTTTTCGCTCTTTATTTGAAGAACAGACTTGTCAAATTCTCTCCTGCACTTGGTGACATTATTCTTGAAGGCTTTCATGTCAAGCATTCAGGTCTTTGACTTTCTGAGTTAGCCGCGAAAAAGTTTGGGGTGAGTTTACTGCCAAATCAGCCAAAATCTTCCGGTCAAGGTCAACATTGAGTCGGCGAAGACCATGGATAAAACGATTGTAGGAAAGGCCGCTGTCTTCAGCTGCCGCTTTAATCCTGATGATCCACAGCCTTCGGAAATCACGCTTCCGATTCCGTCTATCTCGATAGGCATAAAGGAATGCTTTTTCCACAGCTTCTTTGGCCGTCCGATAGTTATGGCTTCTCGCGCCCCAGTAACCTTTGGCCAGCTTTAAGATTTTTGTCCTTCTTACTTTTTTCCTCGGTCCTCTTTTTACTCTAGGCATTTTCGTCTCCTTGTGTCTTTATCAGTACCGTCTCATCTAACCATGAAGGCTGCCACAATTGATTTTCTCTGCCTTCTCTGTGGCTGACGTACATTTTAAACTCAAGCCAGGGAATAAAAAGGATAGAAACTAAAATTCATAAGGAAGCATCTTCTTTATTGTCTTCCTGTCAGTCTGGCTCACAGCTTTCTGTGTTCTAAGCTTCCTTTTCCTCTTGGCTGACTTCTTCGTTAAGATATGACTTTTATAAGCTTTATTGTGGAGGATTTTCTTCTTTTTTGTTACTTTGAACCTCTTTTTGGCTCCCTGGTGGGTTTTTAGCTTTGGCATCTTTTCCTCCTGTCTTAAGGGCACTCAAATAGGTCGAAACAGCCCAGGGCTGGACACGGACACTCCCATCTTGCTGGCCTAAATCCTTAACATCTGTCAGGACTCGGTTCAAGATCTGATCAGCCAATTCTGGTCTTGACTTTTCTCTGCCTCTGAGCATAACCGTGATCTTCACCTTGTTGCCTTCTTCGAGAAACTTCTGAACATGGCGCACTTTAAAAGTGTAATCATGAATACTGATTTTTGGTCTGAATTTGATCTCTTTTACATGAATCTGCTTTTGATGTTTTTTGGCTTCCTGAGCTTTCTTATGCAATTCATAAAGGAACTTGCCATAATCCATTATTCGACAGACTGGCGGAGCCGCTTGAGGAGCAATCTCCACGAGATCCAGACCTCTATCTTTGGCCAAGGATAAGGCTTCAGCTAAAGGAAGGATTCCTACTTGATTCTTGTCCTCATCGATGACCCTGACTTCTTTTAAGCGTATCATTTCATTGACCCTGTGCGGTTTTGTTCTTCTTGGCCTAGGTTTATACATTCTTCTTCGAATGATTTACCTCCTTTAGATGTTCACATCCAATGACTTATTTTTATCCAATTCCCTTACTTTTTCAAGGAATTCATTGACCTTAATTTCTCCTTTATCACCGAGGCCATGAATTCTCAAGGAAGCAGTGCCTTGATCGACTTCCTTATCTCCCACGATCAGAATCAAGGGAATCTTATGGGTTTCGGCGTCTCTAATTTTATACCCGATCTTTTCCCGTCGGAGGTCAGCTCGAGATCTCAGCCCTTCCTCTTTAAACTTTTTATCCAAAGCCCTGGCATAATCATCGTGCCGTTCACTAATGGGCAAGATAATGACCTGAATCGGAGCCAGCCAAACAGGGAAATTCCCGTTAAAATGCTCGATCAGAATCCCGAAAAACCTTTCTAAAGATCCCAATAAGGCTCTATGAATCAAAAAGGGACGGTGGAGTTTTCCGTCTTCCCCAACATAGTTCAGATCAAACCTCTCAGCCAGGTTAAAGTCTAGCTGGATTGTGGTACACTGCCAGGATCTCCTCAAAACATCCTTGACTTTGATATCAATCTTGGGTCCATAGAAAACTCCTTCACCTTCATCAATCTGATAATCCAATCTTGAAGCTTCCAAGGCGTGCTTCAGAGCCTGGGTGGCTTTATCCCAATCTTCGACCTTGCCTACGTATTTTTCAGGTCGAGTGGAGAGAAAAATATCATAGTCCTTGAATCCGAAGGCAGCTAAAAGCCTCATGGCCAGACGAATCACTCCTATGGTTTCACTTTCCAGCTGGTCGGCTCGGCAGAAGATATGAGCATCATCCACCGTAAAACCTCTCACTCTCAATAATCCGTGGAGAACGCCGCTTCTTTCAAAACGATAGACTGTTCCAAGCTCCCCCCAGCGTAGCGGAAGGTCTCGATAGCTTCGCTGTCGTGAATTGTAGACCATGATATGAAAGGGACAGTTCATAGGCTTTAGCTCATATTCTAGGCCTTCACTTTGGATAGGAGGATACATGGCTTCATAGAACTCCGTATGTCCGCTACGCCTCCAGACATCCAGCTTCGCAATATGGGGAGCGAACACGAATTCATA
Organism: Candidatus Aminicenantota bacterium; assembly: GCA_011772495.1. Lineage (GTDB taxonomy): Bacteria > Acidobacteriota > Aminicenantia > Aminicenantales > Aminicenantaceae > WVZL01. The sequence continues at coordinate 54,423 of WVZL01000032.1, read as the reverse complement.
GTCATCTTTTATGTGTTCTTCACGCCAGTAATCCTCGATAACCTGCCTGATTGTAGCTCCCTTGGGATGCCAGAGAACCAACCCCCCTCCCAAGTCTTCGTTGAAGCTAAACAGGTCGAGCTCTGGGCCCAGCCTCCTGTGGTCTCTCTTCTTTGCCTCTTCTAAAAGCGTCAGATAGTCTACCAATTGCTGCTTTAGGAAAAAAGCAGTTCCATAAATTCTCTGCAGTTGTTTTCCCTTCTCGTCTCCGCGCCAATACGCTCCGGAAGCGGAAAGAATTTTAAAATGCTTGATCCCACCAGTCGAGGGGAGATGAGGACCGAGACAAAAATCAACAAAATCTCCCTGCTGAAAACAAGTGACCTCCTTCTCTCCCTTTTCTTCTATAAGCTCCACCTTTAATTCTTGCCCCAGGTCTTTAAACAGATGAAGAGCCTCCTTCTTGGAAAAAATAACTTTTTTTATGGGAATGTCTTTGCGGGCCAGCTCTCTCATTTTCTTTTCTATGGTTGACAGGTCCTCGGGAGTAAAAGGCTTGTCCCTTAAAAAATCGTAATAAAATCCATTCTCTATAGGAGGTCCGATGCCGGTCTTTGTCCCTGGAAAAAGCTCGAGGACAGCGTGAGCCAAGAGATGCGAAGCGCTGTGCCTCAAGATATCAAGCCCCTCCTCAGAGTCTGGGTAAATCAGCTCCACTTTCATAGCTTCTTCCAGAGGGCGCCCTAAGCCCACTATCTCTCCATTCATCTTGGCCAAGACAGGTTTCTGGGATAGTTTGAGCCGAGGAATAAGCTCAGAAAGCAGAGTCCCCCTTTCAATTGAAAAAGTAGAGTCCTCAACCGTAACTTTTACTAATTCTGCCATTAAGATCTATGTGTATTCAGCAGGGCAGGCAAAACAGTCTCTTTATTGTATGCTTCCTTTCGAATACTCACTCCTTAAAAACTGGTAGGCGCGGAGGGTATCGAACCCTCGACCTCTTCCGCGTCAAGGAAGCACTCTCCCACTGAGCTACGCGCCTATCCTTTAAAGCTTCTATATAATAAATAATTTACGAGGTTACTGTCAATACCAGCGGTCGGGGTCAGGTCCTAACTTTCAATATTTACAAGAAAACATATAATCTTGACAGCAAAACGTTGAAAGTCATGACTTGACCTCAGATATTTGATAGGACCTGAGTCCATATAATTAGACAATCAGGTCTGATTTTCTTAGAATAAGAGAAGAAAAATGATTGGCATAATGGCCGATTCCCATGACAACCTGCGGGCAGTCAAAAAGGCGGTCCGATTATTCAATGAGGAGAGATGCAGTTTGGTTGTTCATGCTGGAGACTTCGTCGCCCCCTTTGCAGCTAAGGAAATGCAAAGCTTGAAATGTCCCGTAAAGGCAGTTTTCGGGAACTGCGACGGGGAAAAACAAGGTCTGGAGAAAGCTTTCCAATCTCTGGGGGAAATAAGAGAAGCTCCTTTTTCATTTAAGGAAAACGATTTGACCTTCCTGGTTGTGCATTTTAATTTTCCCCTTAAGCCCTACCTGTCTCGGGGCGAATATGATGTTCTTATCTTTGCCCACACCCACAAGTCGGAGATAAGGAAAGAAGAGGCGACTCTTCTCATCAACCCTGGAGAAACAGGAGGATGGCTTTCGGGGAAAAGCACCGTCGCCCTGCTGGATCCCGAGTCTTTGTCTGCCCAAATCAAAACCTTGTAAGTGCTGAGGTCCACCTGGTGAGCCGATCAAATAAACGAGAAAGGCAGGAAGAATGCCCAGAAGCATAGATAGACGCCAAAAACCTGCCTGGCAGAAACTGCGAAAACCCATGCCTCCTCCCTCCAAGCCTCATTCGACTAAAAAGGGAAAAAAGGGATACGACAGGAAAGACAAAGCCTGGAAAAAACAGCTAGAAGAGTGAGGTAAAGACAAGCAGCCAACATCCAAACTTTTCCTAGAGAATGGGAACAGCTCCATTTTTCATCCCTATCCTAGGCCGCACCTATCTTGGGCTGCGTCAGAAGTTGACAGGCTCGCCGTGTTTGCATATTTGGTATCCCTGTATTATACTCAACCTTCTGGAAATAATATAAATGTAGGCTTCTGGAACAAAAAAAAGGAGATGCAAGCATGAAGAAAGTCATCATCATGGGAGCTGCTGGAAGAGATTTTCACAATTTCAATGTCTACTTTCGAGACAACGAACAATATCAGGTGGTAGCCTTTACAGCCACCCAGATTCCTGACATTGAAGACAGAAAGTATCCGTCTTCTCTGGCGGGGAAATTGTATCCAGAAGGAATCCCAATACATCCCGAACAGGAGATTGCCTCTCTCATCAAAAAACAACAGGCCTATGAGGTCTACTTTTCTTACAGCGATGTCTCCCATGAGTACGTCATGCACAAAGCTTCCGAGGTTCTCGGGGCTGGAGCATCTTTTATCCTCCTGGGCCCAGAAGAGACTATGCTTAAAAGTAAACTCCCTGTTATTTCTGTCTGCGCAGTCAGGACAGGATGCGGGAAGAGCCAAACAAGCCGAAAAGTCTCCCAGGTTCTCAAGAATAAAAGGAAGAAGGCCGTCATCATCCGCCACCCCATGCCCTACGGAGACCTGGCCAAACAGAAGGTCCAGCGTTTTGCTGATTTTGAAGATCTGGATAAGTATGAATGCACGATCGAAGAGAGGGAAGAGTATGAACCTCATATCCAGAATGGAATTCCCGTCTATGCTGGAGTAGATTACCAAGCTATTCTCGAAGAAGCCGAAAAAGAAGCAGAGGTCATTATCTGGGACGGGGGAAATAATGATTTCTCCTTCTACGATTCAAACCTAGAGATAGTCGTTGTTGATCCTCATCGCCCAGGGCACGAACTCCTGTATCATCCGGGAGAGACGAATTTCAGGAGAGCTCAGGTCTTCGTCATCAACAAGATTGATACCGCTGAGAAAGAGAAAATCGATATCGTGATCGATAACATTCATCAGGTCAATCCCAAAGCAACCATCATTAGGGCCAATTCTCCGGTCTTTGTCCCTGATGAAAAGGAAATCGTCGATAAAAAAGTCTTGGTCATCGAAGATGGACCCACCTTGACCCACGGAGAAATGCCCTACGGAGCCGGGGTCATTGCTGCTACCAAATACGGGGCGGCAGAGATTATCGACCCCCGGCCCTTTGCTGTAGGAAGCATTGCCAAAACGTTCCAAAAATACACTCATCTGGATAAAGTCCTTCCAGCTATGGGCTATGGAAAAGAACAAACCGACGAACTGGCCCAGACTATCAATAAAGCTGACTGCGACCTTATCATCAGCGCGACCCCGATCGACCTCAGTCGCTTGATCAAAACAAACAAGAAAATACTCCACATTCGGTATGACCTTGAGGAAATTGGGTCGCCAAATCTGGAGGAGGTACTCAGAGACTTCTGATGAAAAGAAAAATTGCCCTGATTGCTTTTGGGGGAAATGCCATCCTTCCTGAAGACCAGAGAGGTCTCCAATCAGAGCAGATGAAAAACGCCCAAAAAGCATCTGAGCTCATGGTGCATGTGGTGAGAAAAGGATACGACTTGATCATCGTCCATGGCAACGGCCCTCAGGTTGGCAATCTCCTCATCCAGATGGAGGAATCGGTGACCAAGGTTCCCCCTTTTTCTCTTGAAGTCTGTGATGCCATGACCGAAGGGAGCATGGGATATATGCTCGAGAAAGCCATCATCAATGAGCTTCGGAAAAACTCGGTGGATAAAGAAGTTGCCACCCTCGTCACTCAAGTTGTTGTGGACAGGAATGACCCGGCCTTTGAAAACCCGACTAAGCCAGTGGGACCCTTTTATTCAAGATACAGGGCTCAGATCATCGCCCGTGAGAAAAAATGCAAAATCATCGAGGATTCAGGGAGAGGCTATCGCCGAGTCGTTCCTTCCCCTAAACCCATCGATGTTGTTCCCAAATACGTGATCAGAGATTTGGTCCAATCTGGAAAAATTGTTATCACTGCCGGAGGAGGAGGAATTCCTGTTATCATCAACACCAACGGTCTTTTCCAAGGAGTAGAGGCTGTCATCGATAAGGACTATGCTGCTAGCCTTATTGCCCAAGAGGCCAAAGCCGATCTTTTTATCAACTTGACTAATATTGATCAAATCTATTTGAATTTCGGTAAATCCGATCAAGAAGGAATTTCTGCCATGACTGTCGAACAGGCTCAAGAATACCTGGCTCAAGGTCAGTTTCCCCCCGGCTCCATGGGACCCAAGATTCAAGCCGCCATCGAGTACATCCAGAATAGAGGGAAAGAAGTTCTGATCACCTCCGCCAATTACCTTAAAGCAGCCTTGATCAATCGGGCGGGAACGAGAATCAGGCCGAGTCCTTAACTGGAGGAAAGAATGCTCGAAGATTTTATCTCCATTCACGACCTCACTCTTTATGAATTCAGTCAGGTCCTAGACTTGACCCAGGAGATAAAGACTCACCCTCAGCGATTTCGCAATAAACTCAACAGGAAAATCCTGGCCATGATATTCCAGAAGCCCTCTCTGCGAACCCGCATGACTTTTGAAGTCGGAATGCTCCAGCTGGGAGGAGAGGCTGTATACCTAGGCCCTTCAGATATCCAAATGGGCACCAGAGAGAGCATCCATGATGTGGGCCAGAACCTGGAGCGCTGGATTGATGGGGTTATGATCAGGACTTTTGATCATCAAGATGTTCTTGATCTAGCCGAGAGCAGTGCTATTCCGGTCATCAACGGCTTAACCGACCTCTTGCATCCCTGCCAGGCCATGGCCGATTTTTTCACTCTCAAGGAGAAGCGAATAGATTTGACCAATCTCAAATTGGCTTACCTTGGAGACGGCAATAACGTCTGCCATAGCCTTCTTCTAGCAGCTGCTAAAACGGGAACCCGGATAGCTGTGGCCACTCCTCCGGGATACGAACCAAAAGAGGAAATCCTGAAAATTGTTGAACAAGACGGAAAAGAAACAGGAAGCACTTTCACCCTGACTCATGATCCTGAGGAAGCTGTTCAAGAAGCTGCGGCTGTATACACCGATGTTTGGGCTTCCATGGGGCAAGAAGAAGAAAAAGAGGAAAGAGCCAAAATCTTCACTCCCTTCCAAGTCAACAAGACCTTAATGGCCAAAGCCAAACCCGACGCCTTTTTTATGCATTGTCTTCCCGCTCACCGGGGAGAAGAAGTCACCGCTGAAGTCATCAATTCTTCCCAATCCGTAGTTTTTGATCAGGCAGAAAATAGGCTTCATGTTCAAAAAGCTATTATGCTATTATTAATGAGGAAAAAAAGTTAGGAATGGAAGCCAAACTCACCCGCACCAAAGTCACTGAAAAAGACGTTGCTTTTCTAGAAAAGGAGCTGCGCAAGAAACCGCGTCCCCTTCTCCTTGACGAGCTGACTAAAAAGCTTGCTTATTATAAAAGCGCTGACCAGTTGAGCGAAGAAGTCAAGAAATATGACCCTGAATCTTCCTACGAGATCGGAGATTCCATTTATAAAGAATACAATGAACCTCTGTTGGTAAGCAGCAAAGGAGCCCAGCACTTTCAAGGCGCTATAGTGTTAAAGGTTATCAATAAAGAAGCTTATGAAAATTTCAACTGTGAGATGCTGGAGGTGGACTATGCAGGGGGAGGACTTTTCAGGAAATACATCGATTACATGAAGAAAACGAAGACCCAAGTCTTGCTGCCCAGCAACCTGGAAGGTAAAGCCAAAGTCCCGGAAAAAATGAAAAAAGAGGAAGACCCCAGACTCGATGAGCTTCCCATGACAGACCGGGACATAAAGACTCTAGAAAAAAACCTGAAGCTTGCCCTTTCCAAATCTTCCAAATTTATAAATTGGAATCAATATTGGCAGTTGGCAGAGAATCAAGTCGAAATCAAAGACAAAAAAATAAAAGAAATCGAAAAGCATCTTTTGGAGAACAAGAAATCGGTTGAAACAACAGCCTTAGTCAATAAGCTTTTCGGCTTGAGCCCTTCGGATGATCATTTTGAAATCCACTGCCTCAGCCTGAACCATGTTCTTGAAAAAAAACATAAAAAGGATTTTGTTTTTGTGGCGCCATACAGCTGGGGAAAATGGCATTTGAAGAAATACCTGAATTCTCTGCTCTCTGGACTTCCTCTCTCAGCGCCTTCCGCCAAACTTCCCGCCTTTGAAGAAGAAGAGAAGCCTGAAAAAGTCCAGCTCCAAACGGATTCTTTAAAGATCTATCTCACCTGGAGGGAAATCTTCTCCGGGGGCATAAAAACACCCAAGGCCCTGACCAGAGAACTCTCCTCTTGCCGCGAATACGTCTTCACTGATGTCGAGGGCGGAAAAGATTATACTCTTCACTTCTACCCAACTCAGGGCTTCTTTCTGGGCTTGAAGGACTTTTACGAGCAAAATAATGTTCCTCAGGGAGCAAGTTTAACTCTGGAACGCAAGGAAGGAAACCAATTCAATTTTTGGCTCAAAAAATCAAAAAAGAAACTCTCGGTGTTCAAAATCACTTATGACCCCAAAGAAGATAAGTTCGAAGAAACAGGAGAAGAGCTTTTCTCTTATTCGCTGCCCAATAAGATCATTCATATTGAAAAAGAGACCTTCTCCCAGCTTGCTTCCCTGTATGCCCAAAGAAATAAATCGAACTTAAGAGAGCTCCTCATTCTCATCTATAAGAATTTTGGTCTGGAGGGTGATAATTATGCCCTCCATTCTCTCCGGGCCTACCATCTCGTCGACATTTTAAAACGGACTTCTCAGGAAGATGTGGAAATAACTCTCCTCAATTCACCTGAATTCAAAAAATCGAGCAAAAAGAAGGGAGTTTTCTTCTATCAAGAAAAAATAGAAATCGAAGAAGAGGAAATTCCTGAGGCAGCTCCTGAAGTTCCAGTTGAAGCACCTCCTGTTATAGAAGCCAAAGAGATTCCCCCAGAAAAAGAAATTCCGGTTGAAGCACCTCTCGAAGAAGAGATGCCTCCAGCGACCATGGAGGTCAAGGCAGAAGAGGTTGCCCCCGAAGTCCGAGAGCCCGCAATCGATGAAAGAATTCCGCTCGAGGAACCTCCCGAAAAAGAGAAAGTCAAAATTTCGAAAAAGAAAAGACAGAAAATGGAGCGGGAACGAGGTCCTCGCCTGAGAACCAGAGAGAAGAGGTTTATTGAAGAAAAGATAGAGATCGAGGAATCGGAACTAGAAGCGCTGACAGCCGTTAAAGAAAAAAGGGAAGAAGTAAAGGTAGAACTCCCGCCAAAAGAGAAAAAGGAAGTTCCCAAGAAACCAGCTGTCTCAGAAGAGCCTGCTTTCGGCCTCTTTGCCGAAAAACTGAAAACAGCCTTGGACAAACAAAAAAAAGATATAAAGAAAAAATAAATCCTTACCCTATCACCCGCCGGGAAGGGCTTATTCTTCTGGTGACACCCATTTGATCCAGTAATTCCAACAGGGGTATAGCGTATTTTCGGCTCAACCCGGTTATCTTTTTAAAATCAGAGACAGTCAACTCTTTTCCGCTGTGCTCCTTGAGCTTGGATATGATTTCTTCCAGCCACCGGGAATGAAGGAAGAAACCATCTTTGCTCTGGACGATCTTTTCCCTCTCGATAAGAAGGGCAAGGAGCATGTTGAGTCTTTTGGAGGAGAGACGGAATCTCTGTTGGAGATTCTTCATGGAAACAGAACGGAATTCTCCTTGGAAACACATTTTTTCAAGTTCTTGTAGGATATTTTCTTCAGCGGCAGTGGGAGCCCTTTGAAACTTGGCTAGAGCGAGTTCATCTCCTCTTTGTTCTACCAGACCTTTCTTTTCCAGGATTTTTAAGGATAAGGAGAGAATCCTGGGGTGAAGGTCGTACCTTTTTTTGATTTTCTCCTTAGACACACCGCTATGTTCGGGATGCTTCTGGTGATATTGCTCAAGATAGGAAACAATCTTTTCGGAAAGGAAAACAAGGCTCGGCTGATCGACCAGGAAAAGAGGTGAAAAAGACAGAATCCTTACCTTCCCTTCCTGTTCTAATTCTTGGCAAGCACGTCTGAGAGAACTTTTGGTAAACCTGCAAAAATTGATAACCTCTCTTTCTCTTAGACCCTGAATACCTCTCTCTTGAGCAAGGGCGGCCAGCATCTCTTTTTTATCCCCTCGCAGAAGCTCTAGGAAGCTCATTCTCTTGGCGGCTTTTTTCCCTCTGACTTCCGAAGAGACGGGATTGAGGACGATACCCTTTCCCCAAAGCGTCCCCTCTCTCTTTTTCTTGATTTCGAATTTATCCTTCCATTTGAGATGAAGAATCCGGCTCGCACACACCCGGACAAAAAATAGATCCCCCTTCTCAGCCTTTCCATAAAATTGAACAGCGGCCGAGGTTCCTTCGGTCTTCACCCGGAGAAAAACATCAAGGATTTTTTTATGATCGACAGCAGAGAAGTCGACCAGAGCATCAAAACACTTTGTCTCCATCGGGTTCTTTTTCTTCAATTTCCTTGGCTTAAGGTCAAATTTATCCTTCTCAAGAGAGGATTCACGGAAGCGAGAATCACTTTGACCCTGTCCCCCAACTCATATTTCTCTCCTGTCCTCCTTCCGACTATAGTTTTGTCAGACTTGCGGGAATAATAATCATTCTTTAAATCAGCATAAGAAATGAGGCCATCGACAAAATAATTATCCAACTCAACTGCCAATCCAGCCCTGGAAATACCGACGATGATCCCCTCCAATTCCTCGCCGAGCTTTTCCTGCAATAACCGTAATATGCGCCATTCTATCAACTCCTTTTCGGCGGCCTCTGCTTCTCGTTCTTGATGACTGGAATGGAGAGCTACGGAAGAAAGCTCAGGCATCTCAGCTTTGTCTTTTTTCAGGGCATTCTTCAATATTCGATGAACAACAAGATCCGGATAGCGCCGGATAGGAGAAGTAAAATGGGTATACTCCTTCTTGGCCAGACCATAATGTCCCAGTCTTTCTTCAGTGTAGACAGCCAGCTTTAAGGACTTCAGAACCTGCAGGTTGATGAATTTCTCCTCGGGCTTCCCTTCAGCAGACTTTATTGCCCGCTGTAAATCATAAGATTCCGCATCCTTGGCGCGAGGAAAGGATATCCCAAAATGCAGGAGCATGGTCCTGAGTCTATCCAGGTCTTGAAGAGCAGGTCGGGGATGAACCCGGTAGATCAGCGGGATCTTCTTTTGACCGAGATAGGTAGCCACAGCTTCATTCGCTAGCACCATGAATTCCTCGATGACTTGATGGGCCTCATTAGCCTTAAAGGGCTCCACAGAGTGGAGTTTTTCTTCTTTATAAACAAGCTCTGGTTCTACAAGGTCAAAATCCAGACTTCCCTCGGCTTTTCTTTTTCTCCTCAAAACCCGAGCCAACTCCTTCATCAATAAAAAATCTGGAACCAGATGAGCATATCTTTGCCTTTCTTTTTTATCTCCTTCGAATATCTTATAAACAGAGTTATAGGTCATCCTCTCTGCGGTTTGAATCACCGAAGGATGAAATTCGCTCTTGAGGATCTCTCCGTTTTTATCGATTTCCAACAAAACAGAGCAGGTGAGCCTCACCTGCTTGGGTCGAAGACTACAAATATTGTTGGAAAGGACTTCAGGAAGCATGGGCAGCGTCAGGTCTGGGAAATAAACACTCGTTCCTCTCTGCAAGGCCTCCTTATCGAGGCTGGTGTCGGGTTTTATGTAATGAGAAACATCGGCAATGTGGACTCCCAACAGAAAATGCCCTTGTTTCAGCTTTTTGATACTGACGGCATCATCAAAATCTTGGGCCTTCTCTCCATCTATGGTCACTGTCTTCCAGCTGCGGTAATCGACTCTTCCCTTAATCTCTTCTGGACTGACCTCAACAGGAACATCTCGAGCTTCTTCTGCTGCTCCTTCAGAAAAAGACGAGCGAAGGCCGTGTCTCTCGATGACGACTCGGGTATCTACTCCCGGCTCTTCAGGCATTCCGTAAATTCCGGTCAATCTCCTAGTCTCCCTATCCACTTCCACGATCATTCCTGGAAGAGGAGAAAAAGATTCCTTAGAAGCCAACGGAACTTCTTGAGCCTGGGGAGAATCTAAGGGAAGGAAGAAGGGCTGGCTGAAGCGCTCGTCATATACACCAATGATCTTGGCTTTGCTTTTCTTGATTATCCTCAGCACTCGGCCCTCGGGCTTCCCTTTTTTCCCTTTCTCTCTGTAGAAAACCTCCACCAGGTCGCCTTGAAGGGCCTTCCCTGAGAAGCGGGCGGGAATGAAAATATCTTCCTCCAGCTTTCCCTCAGGGCTCACAAACCCATAGCCCCCGAAAGAGGAAATGAATCTCCCTACCACCAAGTTCGATTTGGCTGGGATGAAATACCGGCTCTTATACCTTCGAAGAATCCCCTTGCCTTCGAGGACTTTCAGCCTCTTGCGCAGCTGCTGTCTCTGTCTGGAAGATAGGCTCAGCTCCTTGATGAGTTTTTGGAAGGAGAGCCCTTCCCTTTTTTTCTTCAACAGAGAAATGATTCGTTCATCCATTCCTTCACCAGCGATCAATAATAAAAGAAGGAGATATAAGGGATTTTATACATCTCTCTCAAGGATTTGACGAGTTTTGTCCGGTAGACGGAAATAAGCTCTTCCTCTCCAGGAGAAGATTTATCTGAAAATTCCTTTCTGACCCTTTCTTGTTCTTCCTGAGGACAATTCTTAAAGAGGAGCTCTTCGATCTCTTCTTCTAGTCGCTCCAATTCCTCCTCCGTGATTTTTTTCCTGGAAAGGACCATCAGCGCTTGAGCATAAAGATCATTCAAATAGCTCAGAGCCGGGGGAAGATCGTTTAGAAATCTCTGGACTTCATTTTTAATCCTAGTCCTTTTCTTGTCTCTTTCGTTTCTTTTCTTGGGAGCGCCGACTTTTCTTTCCTTGTACTGCTCAAAAGCTTTGAGCACTTGATTATTACAGAAAGCGAGAGAAAGGACTTTTCGCCTCGCCGTGGGTTTTGCTCTGTAACTTTCGAAGGCCCTATCCACTCCCTCCAAAGCCACTCGCAGGGGAATACCCATTTTCTCCCAGGCTGTGATGAGGTCGAGATCTTTGGAGGAAAGAAAAAAAGGTGCTCCCCGGCTTTTCAAGAATTGGTGGGCAATCTCCTGAAAATATCGGCTCCTGGCTCTCTGCTTCTTTTCCATGTCACAACTCAATTTCCCATATTATTGATTCCTCTCCTGGATGATTCTCAGGCCTTCCAGAGTGAGATGAGGCTCATGAACATCAATGGATTTTATTTCGGGTGAAATTTGGGCAGCAAATCCTCCGGTCGAAATGACTTTCGCTTTTCTGCCGAGTTCTGCTTTAATCTTCCTGATGATATTCGAGATCAGACCCACATAGCCAAAAAAGAGCCCGGATTGCATGCTAGCCACGGTTGAACGGCCTATGGCTTTCTTGGGTTTCCGTATTTCAATCCTGGGCAATTTAGCGGTTTTAAGGAAAAGAGCTTCAGCAGAAATCTGAATTCCAGGAGCAATGGCTCCTCCTAAATACTCCCCTTGGGAAGAGATGGCATCGAAAGTGGTGGCTGTTCCAAAATCGACCACCACACAAGGCCCTCCATACTTCTCAAAGGCAGCCACCGCAACCACAACTCTATCTGCTCCAACCTCCAGGGGGTTGTCATACAGAATGGACATTCCTGTCTTTAATCCTGGACCTACGACTAGAGGCTTTAATTTAAAAAGTTTCTGGCATAAATTCTGGAACACAGGAGTTAAAGGAGGAACAACACTCGATATGATGGCTGACTTGATTTCTGCTGTTTCTATTCCCGAAGAATTCAGCAAACTCAAAAGCGTCAGAGCATACTCATCGCTTGTTCTCTCTCTTTCTGTCCGAATTTTCCAATCCTCGATCAATTTCTTTTCTAAAAAAATGCCAAGCGCTGTATTCGTGTTGCCTATGTCCACTGCCAGAAGCATTTTCCCTCTCCTTTATGCATGGATTATGGCTTTAATCTGAGCCGAGAAATAAGATTTTCTGATTCCTTTTTCTTCCAGGATCAAACCTCCCCGCTGATCGATTCCCCTGTAAACACCAGTAAATTCTCCTTTTTCATTCTCCAGCTTGAGCTTTTGTCCTGGCCTGAGAAGTGAATTTCTCTCATAAGAATGAGCTATTTTTATGCTTTGACCCTGAGAAAAAAGCCGGTACCATCGACTCAAACTTTTCCAAAGGCTTCGAAGAAGCCGTTCCTCGTTGATCTCTAGGTCGGTAACCATCTTGAGAGATGCGGCCAGGGGCCGAATCTCTTCGGGAAAATCCTCGGGGTCATGATAGAGATTGAGCCCGATTCCCAAGATGACATAATTCAGCCGATTCCCGACAAAATCACTCTCGCACAGAATACCACCCAATTTTTTCTCCTCCCAAAGGAGATCATTTGGCCACCGCAAGCCAACCGAAACGCTCAATGATTCGGCTATGGCTTCTTTTACGGCGAGGCCTGCCATAAGAGGCAGGAGAGATATATCGGGATTCTCAGGATAGAGGATTGCCGAGGCATAAAGTCCCATGTTTTTGGCTGAGTACCAGTTTCGCCCCTTGGTGCCTTTCCCTTTAGTCTGTTCCTCAGCAATGATGACCGTGCCTTCTGCTACGCCTTTCTCGGCCTTTTTTTTTGCCAGGTCATTCGTAGACGAACAACTGACAACTCGGTGAACTATGGTTCCAATCTTCATGATAGCAAAAGAAGAAGGGGGAATTTTCCCGCATTCATGCTCAGGATATATTCTTTAAGCTTTCCTCAAGTTTTGCCTTTCGATTCTGGAGCGACTTGAGCTTCTCTTTTGTTTCCCGGACGACATTCTCAGGAGCCCGGTCGATGAAATTCTTATTCTTCAGCCGCTTCTCGAGTTTTTCTGTATCCAATGACAGTTTCGAGATTTCTCTTTCCAGCCTCATTTTCTCCTGCTCTAGATTCAAAACGCCTTCCAGGGAAAGGGCCATCTCCCAAGAACCAACAACTCCCTTCAGGAGCCTCTTCTCTGGAGGAAATTTATCAATAAATTCTATGTTCTGGACATTCGCCAGTGTCTGGAAATAAATTCGATGAGCCTCGATCATCGACTTCTCCTCGCTGTTCTTCACCTTCATCCAGAGTTCAACCTTAGCCCGGGGAGGGATCCTGTTCTCGGCACGAATAGTCCTGACTTCAACGATGGCTTGCTGGAGAAGCTCCATCTCTCCCTCTGCTTTTTCATCCCTGAGAGACTTATTTGATTCAGGAAAAGGAGCCACGGCCAGTGATTTCTGGGCTGAGGGAAGATGCTGCCAAATCTCCTCGGTGATGAAAGGCATGAAGGGGTGGAGAAGCTTCAGGATCAAGTCCAAGGATTCGACGAGAACGGCCTGGGATGTTTTGTTCTTCTCCTTCAGGGCCGGTTTGACCAATTCGATGTACCAATCACAGAATTCATGCCAGATAAAGTGGTAGATCTTATCGGCTGCTTCGTAAAATTTATACTCTTCCAAGGCCTTACTCAATTCTTCGATCATTCTATCGGTGCGGCTCCGAATCCACCTATCGGCCAGCGTCAATTCCTTCTCCTTGATCTCAATATCATGAGCATCGATATTCATCAGCACAAAACGGGAAGCGTTCCAGATCTTATTGGCAAAAGCTCGGTAGCCAGCCATCCTCTCTTCAGAAAGAGAAAGATCCATGCCCGGTATAGCCAAAGCAGCCAGGGTGAATCTCAGAGCGTCAGTCCCGTATTTGTCTATCATGTCCAAGGGATCGATAACATTTCCCTCGGATTTGCTCATCTTCCGCCTTCTGAAATCTCGGACTAAACCATTGATGAAGACATGTTTAAAAGGAATATCCTTGGCAAACTTGAGTCCCATCATGATCATCCGGGCCACCCAGAAAAAGATGATGTCGAACCCAGTGGACATAAGATCCGTGGGGTAGAAGACCTTCAGGTCTTCGGTTTCCCCTGGCCAACCAAGGGTAGCAAAAGGCCAAAGAGCAGAGCTGAACCAGGTGTCCAGAACATCTTCTTCCTGCAACAGGCGCGAACTCTGACATTTTCCGCACTTTTGCGGATCCTCCAGGCCGACAATCATCTCTTCGCAATCTTGACAATACCAGGCAGGAATCCTGTGCCCCCACCAGAGCTGGCGGGAAATGCACCAATCATGAATATTATACATCCACTCGAAATAGGTCTTCTCCCAGTTAGGAGGAATGAACTGAATATCTCCTTCTTCTACGACCCTGATAGCTTCCTTGGCTAGAGGCTCGACCTTAACGAACCACTGCCAGGAAAGATTCGGTTCGATGATGGTTCGGCATCGGTAACAATGTCCCACCGCATGCTGATAGTCTTCGACTTTATCGAGCAATCCCGCCTCTTTCAGCATTTTGAGGACTTTTTCCCGACATTCAAACCTGTCCAAGCCCTTGAATTCCTCACCGGCCTCCTCGGTCATTTTCCCTGAGCCGTCGATAACGATGATCTGTTCCAGGTTGTGCTTCTTTCCCAACTCATAATCAACAGGATCATGGGCAGGCGTGACCTTAACCGCTCCGGTACCGAATTCCATATCGACCATATCATCAAGAATGATCGGGATGACTCTATTAGTTAGTGGCAAGCTGACTTTTTTCCCTTGAATCTTGGCATAACGTTCATCTTCAGGATGAACAGCTACTCCTGTATCGCCCAGCATCGTCTCCGGCCTGGTGGTGGCAACCTCAACAAAATCCTCTGAGCCCTCAAGGGGATACTTGATGTAATAGAGTTTCCCTTTTAACTCTTGGTGTTCCACTTCAATATCGGAGAGAACTGTTCCGCAGTGGGGGCAGCGGTTAACCAAATAATAATCTCTATAGATGAGACCTTCTTCATAAAGGTCTACAAAAACACGCCTGACAGCTTGGCGATAACCATCATCCAGGGTAAACCTCTCCCTGGTCCAGTCTAAGGAGGCCCCGAGTTTTTTGAGCTGGTTGATGATGATAGTGCCGTGTTTTTGCTTCCATTCCCAAGCAACCTCAAGGAACTTCTCTCGACCAATCTGTTCCCGGCTTAGACCCTTCTCAGCCAAACTCTGTTCCACCACATTATGGACAGCTATGCTGGCATGATCAGTACCAGGAAGCCAAAGGGTGTTGTGCCCCTGCATCCTCCTCCAGCGGACAACAATATCAGGAAGAGTGAAACAAAGGGCGTGGCCAATGTGAAGCCTTCCTGTTACATTAGGAGGAGGAAGGGCAATAGAAAACTTCTCTTTCGCAGAAGCGGCCTGGGCTATAAAGACTCCTTCATCTTCCCAAAACTTATTCCACTTCTCCTCCACGGGTTTCGGGTTGTAGGCTTTCTCCAAAACAGGCTTAGTCTTCATTCTTCTCTATTTCCATTTCATGTATCCTGCCTATTTTAACAATTTTTTAAGGAAGGGGAAAGTTTTCATATGGGGTCAGGTCTTGACTTTTAATATATTGCTATCTAAATCAAATATTTTCCTGAAAATGTTGAAAGTCAAGACCTGACCCCTTCCTTTTTATTTCTTTTTATTCTAGAGGAAATTGGATCAAGCTGCTGACTTCTCGAGCCACTTTTTCTGAAGAAAAATAATCCATCAGGCTCTTCCAGAGGGCCTGAAGCTCAAGAAGATGCTGGAAGGGGTCTTTTTTCGGCCAGGCCTCTGTGTTGGCCAGGAAGATGTTGTTCAGGCATTCCTGGGCTCCCTTTTTATCTCCCTGGGAAAGGTAATCCAGCGCCAGCATTTGATTCGAACGAAAGATCCGCTCTTCTAGATCTTCTTTGAGGAATTCTCCAGGGTAAGGGTCGAGTTCTTCAGCCGATACATGAACCATGTTGGGAGCCGGTTTTTGGGTCAGGAGCTTGCTCCGGTCATACACGAAACGGAAAATATCTTCCCGGACTTGTTTCCATTTGGGGTGGGTTTTGGGAGGAGCAGCATGTTTGATAGAAAGCTCATTATCCAAGAAGAAGGGGAAGCCGAACATTTTGGCATTAATCAGGAAATCAATATCTTCACCTCGACCCACTAAAGGATCGAACGGAACCTGCGAGAACAGGTCTCGGTGGAGGACTGCATTTCCACCGAAGACAAACGGAGTTTCCTTGAGCCTGGGTCTTTTGTTTATAATCTCTTCAAAGGCGCGGTTAATACAATCAATCTTGTTCCAGTAGGTCATCCAGGGTAATGCTTCCTTATGGAGGAAGAAATCATTGTCCGGGTTTAAATAGTATCCAGCTACTGCTAAGACTTTTTTTCCGTTATGCTCTTGACCGATGAATTCTAAGGCTTTATCCACGTATCTTTCGTCTTCGAAAATCTCATCATCGTCTATCAGGACTGCTACTTCTGAACCCAAGAGATGCGGAAGAAAGATACAGAGGTTGCGGATGCTGGGGTATCCCTTGAGCTGTAAAAGAGAGATAAAGTCCTCCTTTCCCTGGTCTTTTAAATAGCTGTGTATCTTCTCTAGATGAGCGTAGGAAAAGAAAAGCGTCTTCATCTCAGGCTGTGTTTCTTTAACAATCGAGGAAACCTTGGCCTCGACTTCTCTTTCAATATCTGGGGCAACTGACACACCAATGACCACTAGAGAAAAATCTTTGTTCTTTAGAATAGACAGGCTGTCCAGGATTCGGCCCAGTGTTCCCTCTTCATCTAAGGGAGTCGGGTGATCATAAACTGCATCGGCTTTTCTAGCTCGTTCTTCTCTTTTCCTTCCCCAGTAACTGGGGATAACCATGGTTGTCTTCATAGTCACCTCTCCTCTTCAAATCATCAATTCGAGGGCGTCTCAGACATCATTCCTGCAAGAATGCCCTCCATGACTTCTACTCCTTTCTCCCAAGCATACTTCTCCTCCATGAGCTGGCGGCCTTTCTTGGCTATCCTTCGAAAAAGCGCCTCGTCCTTCATCAGCTCAACAACGCCCTGGGCAAATTTCTCCGGGTCATCGCCAATAATGATATTCTCTCTATCTTGAACAGGAATCCCTTCTGCTCCCAAGGAAGTGGAAACCACTGGACGGCCCATGGCCATAGCCTCGAGGATCTTTCCTCGGAAGCCGCCGCCCAAGTCCACCGGACAAATGAACACCCGTCCTTTCTTTATGTAAGGGCGCACATCATCTACCCGCCCGGTCACGACGATGGACTCATCTCGAGCAAGCTTTTGGATCTCCACCGGAGGGGCTTGGCCGACGACATAGAATTTTATCTTGGGCAAGAGATTTTTCAGACGAGGCCAGATCTCACGATGAAAATACAAGACGGCATTGACATTGGGATAATGTAGATAATTCCCGATGAAGACAATGCTCTCTTCAGCATCCTTGGAGTCTAAGAAGGCAAAATAATCGACGTCAACTCCGTGAGGAACGATAGAGATATCCAGCTCTGGACAAATTTCTAACAGCTCTTCCTTCCCTTCGGGGGTGAGAGTCAAGACTTTATCCGCCTGGTGGTACATATCAAATTCATATTTCTTCAGCCCTTTGAGGTTGACTGCCTCTCTCAGCTTTTTGAGACCCAACCTATGATGACGGAAGGCTTTCTTCCGCGCGAGATAATAGCTTTCATGAACCGAGATAACCCTTCGGACTGGAGGAAGCGTAGGATTATTATGGATGAATTGTCCCATCACCGAATACTCGGCAATGACGAAATCATACCTGTCCTTCTGGACCATCTCTCCAATCACTCTCGACATCTCTGGAGAGTCGTAGGTTTGGCGGAAATAGGGAGGAACAGGAGAGGCGAAAAAATCCCAAGCGATTTTCAAAAAAGAGTGTTTCCGAGGATAAGGGACAAGCTGGAGATCATGACAGAAAGGCTTGACCGAAGAGATGTACTCTTTGTCTTCTTCGCAGGCAAAAGCAGCCAGAGAAACCAGGTGTCTTTGGGATAGGTACTTGAGACGATTATAGATAATGATGGGCCCGCCTATGACTCTAGAATGAGGAAATTGCTTGCAGGTCAGTAGTATTTTCACAGAGTCCCCAATCCTATTTTGAAGTTTATCAAATCTCGCTTTGGTGGAATAAACAAAATGATGAACACCCTTTAGTATTCAATCAAAATCGAACCCTCGCCGAGCAAGCTCTCGATACTTCTGGTCAGGTCTTCGGACGGGGTCACTCCCTGAATCTCTATGGACTGTGCGATCATTCGATAGGAATGAGGGGTTTCTAACTCAAAAAGCACCGGACAGTTTCCTGGATGCTTATCCAGCATTTCCTTCAAATCTGTAAAAACCGATTCTTCCAACCCAGGGAGGAAAATGCTTAAGATCACTCTTTTGGCCTGTTTCTGCAAAGCGTCAGCTAAGGGCATGATCTGGACCAGATGAATCCGGCGGTTTTCTCCTTCTCCCATGAACCGGCCTTTAACCCACACGAGCTGGCCTTCTCCCAGATAATCAAAGTACCTCTTGTAACTATCAGGGAAAGCCACCACCTCTATCCGACCACTTAAATCTTCCAAGAAGAAAGTGGCCATTCGTTCATCTTTTTTGGTCTTGAGGGCTTTTAGGGAGGCGATGATTCCAGCCACCCGGACCTCACTGTTAAAGTCCCGTTCTTCATCCAACTCGTTGAGGGAATGAGAAACGAGTTTATTCAAACGTTTTCCAAATTGGGCCAGAGGATGCCCGGTGATATAGAATCCCAGGGCATCTTTTTCATAGGACAGCAAGAGAGATTCATCCCACTCTCTCATCTGTTTTATTTCCGCTGGTACAGAAGGCGGCTCGACCCGACCCTGACCGAAAAGAAGACTCTGCTTTGAAGATTTCATCTTTTGAACCTCATGAGCAAAGTCAAGCATATTGTCGATCAGGTGGAAGCATTGAGACCTCCTCCATCCCAGAGAATCTAGGGCACCAGCCTTGATCAAACTTTCGATCACTTTTCGGTTAACAGTCGTTGGGCTGACTTCTTGGAAAATATCAAAAGGAGTCTCGAATTTTCCTATTGTTTTTCTTGCCTTCAGCAACTCCCTGACCGCTCCCTCTCCCACATTCTTGATGGCCGAAAGGCCAAATCGAATATTCCCACCCTCCACTCTGAAATTTAGATCGCTCTCGTTTATATCTGGAGCCAAGACTTCGATTCCCATTCCCTGGCACTCGTTGATATACTTGACGACTTGGGAAGTCGCACCCCTCTCTGCTTCAGAGGTCAGAAGAGCCGCCAGAAAATAGACCGGAAAATGTGCTTTGAGATACGCGGTTTGGTAAGCCAAATAAGCGTAAGCGGCACTGTGAGACTTGTTGAATCCATACCCAGCAAAATACTTGATTTGCTCGAAGATTTTATCCGCTTTTGCCTGGCTAAGACCTTTCTTCTTAGCCCCTTGGATAAACCTCTGCCTCTGCGCTTTCATTATGCGTGTCACTTTTTTGCCCATGGCCTTTCGTAATATATCTGCCTCAGCCAATGAAAATCCAGCCAGTTCCGTGGCTATCTCCATGACCTGTTCTTGGTAAACGATAATTCCCTGTGTCTCTTTTAGAATCGGCTCGAGTTCAGGACATTCATAATTGAGCCGATTGGGATGATGTTTGCGCTTTATGAATTCATCTGTCATGCCGCTTTTTAAAGGACCAGGTCGATAAAGGGCATTCAAAGCGATCAAATCCCGGAAGCTTTCTGGCTTAAAATTACGAAGCAGGTCCTTCATGCCTGGGCTCTCAAACTGAAACACCCCATCCGTGTTGCCTGATTTGAAAACTTCGAACGTCTCTAGATCATCCAAGGGAATTTCCTTCAAGTCGATCTCTTCCCCTTCATCTTTTTTCACCAGTTCAGTGGTATCCTGGATGACAGTCAAGTTGCGGAGACCCAATAGATCCATTTTCAGTAAACCTATGGCCTCGATATCCTGCATCGGGAATTGGGTGGTAATCTCACCCTTGGCCGATTGATAAAGAGGCATGAATTCCACTAGAGGCTTGGGCGTGATAACGATCCCAGCGGCATGGATAGAAGGATGTCGAACCTGACCCTCCAATTTTTGCGCTACAGAGAGAAGGTGAGCGATTTTCGGGTTTCCGTCTCTCAGCTCTTTCAGCTGGGGAATCTTGTTCAACGCGCCTTCGATGGAAGCCTCCGGACCAAAAGGCGGAATCATCTTGGCTATCCGGTCGACTTCAGGAAGGGGCACCTCTAAAGCCCGCCCCGCATCCCTGACCGCCTGACGGGCAGCCATGGTGCCGAAGGTGATGATCTGGCAAACATTCTCTTGGCCATACTTTTTGGTCACATAATCCAGAACCTCTTCTCTTCTCCGTCCGCAGAAATCAATATCAATATCAGGGAGGCTGATGCGTTCTGGATTCAAGAACCTTTCGAATAAAAGATCATATTCGATAGGGTCGATGTCGGTTATGCCTAGGCAATAAGCAAGCAAGCTCCCCGCAGCTGAGCCTCTTCCCGGTCCCACAGGAATATTGTTTTCTTTGGCCTTCTGAATGAGATCCCAGACTATCAAGAAATAGCCTTCGAACTCCATTTCTTTGATGAGCTTCACTTCCTTCTCGAGCCTCTCGGCGTATTCGGGAACAGGATGGCTCAGCTCCTTTTTTTCTTCTTTCTTGTGCAGGAACTGGGCGCGCATCTCTAACCCTTCTTTGGCCACCTCATCAAAATATTGCTCCAAAGACCCATCCTCCGGAACTTTGAATTGAGGCAAAAAATATCCTGAATCAGGGAAATCAAAATTGCATTTGGCCGCTATCTTGGCCGTATTCTGGATAGCTTCAGGAACGTCCTTGAATATATCTATCATTTCTGCTGCTGGCTTGAAGTAGAACTCATCTGTTCCAAAACGAATCCTATCCTGATCATTAACCTTTTTATTGGTTTGAATACAGAGGAGGATATCGTGGCTTTCCGCATCATCTCGGTGGAGATAATGGGTATCATTAGTAGCCACTAAAGGGAGCTTGAGTTTTTGCGCTAGCTGTATGAGCAAGGGCTTGACCTCCTGCTGCTTTTCCAATCCATTGTCTTGAAGCTCGATGTAGAAATCATCATTGAACAAGGCCCCGTACTCCAGGGCGGCCCTCTTTGCCTCGTCTTCTGCACCTTGGCTCAAGAAATAGCTGATTTCTCCCTTCAGACAGGCGGAAAATCCGATAAGTCCTTCCGAATGCTGGGCCAAGAGCTCCTTGTCAATCCGAGGTTTATAATAAAAGCCCTCTAAATAACTCTTGGTTACGAGCTGACAGAGGTTTTTGTACCCTTTCTCATCTTTGACCAAAAGCAGCAGGTGAAAATGACTAACTTCTGACTGCTTTAACTTTTTTTCCAAACGGCCTTTAGGAGCCACATACATCTCGCATCCGAGAATGGGCTTGATTCCTTTCACCTTGGCTTCATTGAAGAAACTCACGGCCCCGAATATATTTCCATGGTCAGTCAGGGCCACGGCTGGCATATTATTTTCATAGGCAGCCTCGACCAAATCCTTGATCTTAAGCGCTCCATCCAGGATGCTGAACTCTGAATGGTTATGAAGATGGATAAAGGAAAGTTCCATTGCCTAACCCAGCTCCTTGCTTATCAAGTCTATTCCCATTCTATGGTTCCCGGAGGCTTGGTGGTTATGTCGTAAACGACCCGATTCACTCCCTGGACTTCATTCACTATACGATTCGATAGCCGGGCCAAGAGCTCTGGTCGAGCCTGATACCAGGCGGCCGTCATCCCATCCTCGCTCTGGACGAGGCGGATAACCACGACCCGCTGGTAGGTACGGCGATCTCCCATGACTCCCACCGATTTTACAGGGAGGAGTACCACAAAGACCTGCCAAAGTTGCTTGTACAAGCCGGCCCTCCTGATCTCCTGGATAAGAATCTCATCGGCTTCCCTGACAATCTCGAGTCTCTCGCGAGTTACTTCCCCGACAATTCTTACTGCCAAACCAGGCCCGGGGAAAGGATGCTGAGTGATAAAATCCTTATCGATTCCCAATTCCTCCGCCAAAACACGAACCTCATCTTTGAAAAGCTCTTTAAGGGGTTCAATGAGCTTAAATTTCAAGCGTTTCGGCAATCCCCCGACATTATGATGGGATTTAATGGTGGAGGAGGGCCCCCTCACAGGACTGCTCTCGATCACATCAGGATAAATTGTCCCTTGAGCAAGAAAATCAACTCCCCCGATCTTTCTGGCCTGCTCCTCAAAAATACGGATGAATAACTCCCCGATGATTTTTCTCTTTCTTTCCGGAGAAATTACTCCTTTGAGTCTATCGAGGAACAATTCGGAAGCATCAACTCCGATAACATTGAGGTTCAATTGCCTTCTGAATTTCTTCATCAAGTCCAGGTACTGATTCTTTCTCAAAAGTCCGTTGTCCACAAAGACACAAAAAAGATTTCTCCTCACCGCTCGGTGAACCAAGAGAGAGGTTACGAGAGAATCGATCCCACCGCTGAGACCACAAATCACTTTTTTGTTCCCGACGAATCCTCTTATCTCTTTGACCTTCTCTCCGATAAATGAACCCAGGCTCCATTCGTTCTTGAGCCCTGAAAGGCGGAAGAGAAAGTTGGTCAATATCTTTTTGCCATCTCTAGTATGTATGACTTCGGGATGGAACTGGACACCGTAGAGCTTATCCTTAGAGGACTCGATAACTGCGGCTTTAGTGTTGGCTGTCTTCCCGGAGATGATAAATCCTGGAGGAATCCTCTCCAGCCGGTCGCCATGACTCATCCAGACTTGTCCCTTGTCCTTCACCCCTGAGAGCAATCCTGTTCTGTCCCTAACCTCCAGAGAAGCAAAACCATATTCTCTTTTCTTCGAGGAGAGAACCTTTCCTCCTAGCAGCTTAGCCATGAGCTGCAGTCCATAGCAGATACCCAAAACAGGAATGCCCAGCTTGAAAATCTCTTTAGAGACCAGGAGAGCTCCTTTTTCATACACACTCTGCGGCCCGCCCGAGAGGATAAGGGCAGAAGGATCCTCTTTTCTTAACTTCGCGAGGGGAATATTGAAGGGAAATATTTCTGAAAAAACTCCCAGCTCCCTAAGTTTTCTGGCAATCAGCTGCGTGTACTGCGACCCGAAATCAAGGACGACGACTTTATGCATGTATCGATTTTAGCAGAGGATTTATATGATGTAAACTCCTCGCTAATTTCCTTAAAAAAAGGAGGGGAAATAGCTTCCAAGGCGTGAAGAACACCTCCACTCTAACAGGGAAAAAAAGGGCAGGCTCCGTCCCCGAAATTCGCAATTTTAACAACACTGGATTCATTCAGCGTGTATTCATTTCTCCCCGCTTAGTAAAATGGGGCAGTTCTATCTTTTAAAACAGAAAGCCTTGCACTATGAGATATAGGTAAGAATAAGAAATAGAACAGTCCCTTATTTTTAGAAAGAAATCCCTTTTTAAAAAAGTCAAATTGACTTCCATTTCTTATTTATTTATAGTTAGTTATGATATGGACTGGGAAAACATTGCTGCGGACTTGACGTATTCTTCCCCCTCGAAAATTGTGCTGCTTGTTCTGGATGGCTTGGGAGGTCTTCCTCATGAGGGGAAGACAGAATTGGAAGCTGCTCATACGCCTCATCTCGATGATCTGGCTGCCAAGAGTGCCTGTGGCCTTTCTGATCCCGTTTTCATGGGAATCACTCCTGGAAGCGGTCCTGCCCATCTGGCTCTGTTCGGCTACGACCCCTTGAAGTACATCTTAGGGCGGGGAATCTTGGAAGCTCTTGGCATCGGAGTAACCGTTGAAAAGAATGATTTGGTCGCTCGCGGCAATTTCGCCACCATAAAAGACAGTCTCATCGTAGACCGAAGAGCGGGAAGAATCCCCACCAGTGAGAACGAAAAGTTATGCCAAAAAATCAACGCGTTTCTCGAAAAAAGAAAAAATCCCCAAATCGTCCTCTACCCAGGAAAGGAACACAGGTTTGTGGTTAAATTTAGCGATGCCGGTCTCTCTGACTCTTTATCCGATGCCGACCCGCAGAAGGATAATAAGCCGCCCATGCCCACCCTTCCCCTTTCTCCGGAGGCTGAAAAAACT
The DNA here is from genome assembly GCA_011772495.1 of Candidatus Aminicenantota bacterium. Classification (GTDB taxonomy): domain Bacteria; phylum Acidobacteriota; class Aminicenantia; order Aminicenantales; family Aminicenantaceae; genus WVZL01. The sequence continues at coordinate 30,317 of WVZL01000032.1, read as the reverse complement.
GCCCAGATCGTCAACTCTTTCCTCGATGACGTCACAGCTTTCCTGAACAACAATCCCCAAGCCAACACCATTCTCCTGAGAGGGTTTTCCAAATTCCCCACTCTGCCTTCCTTGGAAAAACTGTATAAATTAAGGGCTGGAGCCATCGCACATTATCCCATGTATAAAGGCCTGGCCCGCTTGGTAGGGATGGAGCTTCTGGAGGTGGGATCTGCAGTGGAAGACCTTTTCGCCTCCCTGGAACAGCATTATCAGGATTTTGATTTTTTCTATGTTCACTTTAAAAAAACCGACTCTGCAGGAGAAGACGGCGATTTCACTTCCAAGAAAGCCGCCATCGAAGAAATCGATGACTATATTCCTCGCGTGCTGGCATTAGAGCCGGAGGTTTTTGTCGTGACCTCTGATCACTCCACTCCCTGGCTGCTGAAATCTCATTCCTGGCACCCGAATCCCTTCCTCCTCTTCTCCAAGACAGCCCTTCCTGACCGAGCCAGCCGCTTTTCAGAGAAGGAGTGTAGCCAGGGGTATTTGGGTCGATTTCAAGCTATTTACGCCATGCCGTTGATGTTAGCCCATGCCCAAAAATTGAAAAAATTTGGAGCTTGAGGAGTAAAGAGTAGAAATAATTTTATTAATATTATATAATTAATAGGAAATGCCATGGTGGCAAGAAGATTTTTCTGGCTATTATTCATTCTCTGCCTCCCCTTTACATCATTCTCCAGCCCTGACGCCAGAGTAGAAATATACAACATTCGCTATTGGACTCATCCCAATTTCACCCGAATCGTCATCGACACCGGAAAATTACGAGAATATGTCTACAAAGAACTCTCAAATCCAGACCGAATCTATGTCGATGTCTATCAAGCCAAGCTGAATCCCATTCTCCATGGAAAAAACATCTTGGTTAACAATGAGTATATCAGTCAGATTCGCATCGCTCAAAAGACGACCTCCACGGTTCGGACAGTTGCCGATCTCGATTTTGAAAAGATCAAACACTATCGAGTCTATCATCTCTTCGATCCCTTCCGAATCGTCATCGATATCTATCCTCAAATCGGAAGGACAGGATCTCCGAGCACAAAATCCTCTACTCCTCCCAAGCCAACCGAAGAAGGATACACCATGATCAGGCAGCTGGGATTGGGCATCCGAAGAGTTGTCATTGATCCTGGACACGGAGGTTCAGATCCTGGGTGTGTCGGGAAAAAGGGCCTGAAAGAAAAGGATGTGGTCCTCCAGGTTTCTCTTCTCTTGAAAAAACTGTTGAGCACCAGAAAAGATTTAGAAGTGATATTGACCAGAGAAACGGACATTTCCATGTCGCTTGACGACAGGCCTGTCATTGCCAACCAAAAACAGGCAGATCTCTTTATCTCTATCCATGCCAATGCCCTTCCCAACACCAGATTCTCCGGTGTAGAAACCTTCTACCTCAATTTCAGCCGTGACCCTAAAGTTAACGAAATCGCGGCCCGAGAAAATGCGACTTCTACCAAGAATATCGGCGAAATGACAGAAATCATCAAAAAAATCGTTCGAAATAGCAAGATCGTGGAATCCAAAGAATTGGCTAAAAGGATCCAAAAGCAGCTCGTCAAGCAGCTTTCTCAGAAATACAGCGGTATCAACAGCCTGGGCGTGAAAGGCGGACCTCTATGGGTTCTGATCGGTGGAGAGATGCCTTCTGTCCTCGTAGAAATATCCTACTTGAGTAATCCTCGAGATGAAGCAAGGCTGAGCAGCCCCCAGTATCTTCAAGAAGTTGCCCGGGGGATCTACGATGGCATCTTGGAATATATACATTCGTTAGGCAAAGGATAAGAAACCATGAACAGACGAGAGTTCATTAAAGACGTAGCTGTGGGAAGCCTCATCCTAAACTTCAATCCCTCCCTTTTTGCCCAGCCGACTTTCCCTGATCTGGCTCTCATCCAGGGCGAAAACCCTGCAGCCCTTACCAGAAAAGCGGTAGCTTCCCTAGGGGGAATCGGACGTTTTATCTCCAAAGGGGATGTCGTTCTAGTAAAACCGAATATTGGCTGGGACAGGACGCCTCAACAAGCTGCCTGCACGAATCCCCAGGTGGTCAGGATTCTTGTTGAACTTTGCCTGGAAGGAGGAGCCAAAGAGGTTAAGGTTATCGATAATCCCTGCAACCAAGCCAAAAGAACCTATCTTCGCTCGGGAATCGCTGAGGCTGCCAAGCAGGCTGGAGCCAAAGTCCTCTTTCCCAACCGCCATCGCTTGAAAAAGATTCCTCTCCAAGGAGAATGGCTGAAAGAGTGGGAGGTCTTCACCGACTTTATCGAAGTCGATAAAATCATTAATGTTCCCATAGCCAAAACACACAGCCTATCCAGGTTAACTCTAGGGATGAAGAATTGGTTGGGAGCCCTAGGAGGCAACCGGAATCAGCTTCATCAAAAACTCGACCAAGCCATGATCGACCTGGCAGCCTTTTTTAAACCCTGTCTGACAGTCTTAGACGCGTATCGTATTCTTATCCGGAACGGGCCTCAGGGAGGGAGGCTGTCCGACACCAAGCTCCACAAGACTGTTGTAGCTGGCACAGATTATGTGGCCGTCGATGCGCTGGGAACGACTTTTTTCAGCCTGAGCTCCCAGGACATACCCTATCTTCGCCTGGCCCACCAGAAGGGACACGGCGAAATCAACCTTGACAAGCTTAAAATTGAAAAAAGAACGGTCTAAGAAATATAGGCTCATCCAAGGCCTCCGTATTCTCAGCCAGACAATCTTCTTCTTGCTCTTCTTTTATTTATTGTTAAGAACTCATTTCACTGGAGAGGACTATATCGGAAGAGTAGAAATTTTCTTTCACTTCGACCCTCTCCTGGCAATCTCCACTCTCATCGCTTCCCGCACGATCTTCATCTCCTTTATCTTTGCAGTTTTAACCATGGTCATAACTTTTATCTTTGGGCGAGTTGTCTGCGGCTGGGTGTGCCCCCTAGGTTCAGTTCACCAATTTTTCTCCTTTGTTTTTAAAAAGGCAAAACTGCTAAAACCAAAAAACAGCACAGACAACCGGTTGGCCTGGAAATACTACCTGCTAGTCTTTATCCTGGTCGGGACAATTTTTTCGCTCGACCTGGTGGGGATCTTTGACCCGCTCTCTCTGCTCTATCGCTCTTTCTCGGTGGCTGTTCTTCCTGCTCTGAGTCAAAGCTTCGATGCGGCGCTCGGCCTCCTCTACCAGGTAAACTTTTCCTTCCTGGCTGATGGCCTCGCCCAATTCTTCGAGAACCTGGCTCTGAACGCCACCTTCCTCCAGGGCTTTTTTATCGGCCTGATCTTCATCGGCATCTTGCTTTTAAACTTGTCCAGGGAAAGGTTCTGGTGCCGTTATCTTTGTCCGCTCGGAGCTTTCTTGGCTCTTATCTCTAGATGGAATATTCTCAAGTTAAAAATCGACCGACAGAAATGCATCGAGTGCAACCTTTGCAATATACACTGTGAAACCCAAGCCACCCCTTTCCCTGAAGAGAAATGGAGAAGCCCGGAATGTGATTATTGTTTTACCTGCAGCTCCATCTGCCCGACCAGTGCCATCGGCTTCCCCCTAGAATCTGCCCCAGAGAAGATCGAATCGGTGAACCTGGCCCGCCGAAAGCTCATTTTCTCCTCGATTTTGGCTGTAGTGGCTGTTCCCTTTTTCCGCCTTTCCCCCTCCTGGAAGCGCTCATCGCCAAAATTGATCAGACCCCCAGGAGCCCTTCCTGAGGAAAAATTCCTCCAAAAATGTGTCAAATGTGGCGAGTGCATGAAAGCTTGTCCCACCAACGGCCTGCAGCCGGCTACGACCGAAGCTGGTCCAGAGGGAATCTGGACTCCAGTTCTAGTGCCAAAAATTGGCTACTGTGAATACTACTGTTCCCTCTGTTCTCAGGTCTGTCCGACAGGGGCCATAAGAGCTTTGACCGTACCAGAAAAGCTAAAGGTCAAGATCGGCTTGGCTTGGGTGAATAAGAACCGTTGTATACCTTACTTCCTGGGCACTCCCTGTATTGTCTGCGAGGAACACTGCCCTACATCCCCTAAGGCAATTAAGCTGGTCAAGACTGAGGTCATTCGCCCGGACGGCACCATAAAAACTCCTGCCGCTCCCGTTATCAACACTGACCTTTGCATCGGGTGCGGGATTTGTGAAACCAAATGTCCGGTAGTTGATAAGCCGGCTATCTTTGTCACCAGTATCGGAGAAGATCGCTCGGAACGCAACCAGCTGCTTCTTCCTCTCCTCAAGGAAGACCCAGAAGTTTTCGAGTAGCTACGTTTTGTCTTTAGTTAATGGGAACGGTTTCACCTTTCTCTAAAAAGATACTTTTTTTCTTCTTTAATCCTTTAAGATTTTCTTCAGCTCTTCTTTCAGGTGCGGAATAACCTGAAAGAGGTCACCCACCAGACCGTAGTCAGCAACTTTGAAAATAGGAGCCTCGGGATCCTTGTTAACCGCCACGATGCACTTTGAGGACGACATGCCTGCTAAATGCTGGATAGCTCCTGAAATCCCGAAAGCAATATAAAGATTCGGTGATACTGTTTTGCCTGTCTGGCCTACCTGATGCTGATGGTCGATCCACCCAGCATCCACGGCTGAACGGGAAGCTCCCACAGCCGATTGGGGAAGGATAGCCGTGAGTTCTCTTAAAAGGTCATAATTTTCCGGGCCTTTCATGCCTCTCCCCCCAGAGACGACAATTTCAGCCTCAGTAACATCCAGTTCAGCTCCCTCTCCCCTGATAACTTCTACGGCCTTGCCTTTTATCTGGTCTTCAGCTATCACAACCTCTTTTTTTATAACTTCTCCTTTTGCTGCAGCAGGCTCAGCAAGAGGCAAAACATTCGGCCGCAAGGTCGCTATTTGGGGTTTAGATTTAAAGGTTAAAGCGACCAAAATTTTCCCTGCAAAAACCGGTCGGGTAATTTCCAATTTCCCGTCCCTAGCTGCAGTGCTGGTGCAATCAGAAGCTAAACCGACTCCTAATTTGGCCGCTACTCGAGGTGAAAGGTCTTTCCCCATAGCGCTGGCTGAAAAAAACACAACATCAGGCTTGATCTCCTCGATCAAGGTCATCAGCGCCTGAGCGTAGCTTTCAGCAGAATAGTGGCCAAAAAGAGCATTCTCGAGTAAATAAATCTTTTCAGCCCCGTAAGGGAAAACCTCGGAAGCAAGGTTGTCCATTTTGTCTCCGACCAGGACTGCATTCACTTCTGTTTTGAAATCTTTGGCTCTCCTGGCTCCCTCGGAAAGGGCTTCAAGAGAAGATTTTTTCACTTTTCCTTCTCTGACTTCTATGTAAACTAAAATCATTCCATCCTCCCTCTAAATGACCTTGGCTTCATTGCGCAGAAGCTCAACGAGCTTTTGAGCTGCTTCAGCAGGCTCCCCCTCGATAATCTTCCCAGCCTCTCTAGGCGGAGGGCTCTCCATTTTGACAATCTCCAACTGGGGATTCAACTCTTCCTCCCCTAGATCCAATTCATTAAGGGTCCAGACCGGGATTTCTTTCTTCTTGGCGGCCATAATTCCCTTCAGGGTCTCATAACGGGGCTCATTCAATCCTTTCTGGGCACTGAGGACAGCAGGGAGAGAGAATTTAAATTTCTCCAAGGCGCCTTCGATCTCTCGCCAAGCGGTTCCGGTATTCCCTTCTATTTCCAGTTTTGTCACCACATTCACTTGGGGCAAGCCCATAAATTCAGCGACCATAGCCGGGACTTGAGCATTGTCTGCCCCTACAGACTGCTTGCCAAAAAGCAGGAGATCGAAGTCGGCAAATTTCTTCTTCACAGCCTGAGCGATGATCTTCGATATCCGCAAGCTATCATAAGTCTCCCCTTGATCGTCCTTGACGAGCACAGCTTCATCTGCTCCCATGGCCAAACATTTTTTCAGAACAACCATCGCCTCTTCTGGCCCAACGGATACAACCGTAACCTGTCCACCCTTGGCTTCTCTCAGCTTTAGCGCCTCTTCTACTGCATATTCATCATAGGGACTCAAAACAAAATTCAAGCCTTCCTCTATAATAGTATTGCTCTCTTGGTTTATCCTTATCTTGGATTCTGTATCAGGCACTCTTTTAACAAAAACACATATATTCAATGCTGCCTCCTCGTATAAAAAATTATTACAGTTTATAGAGTTTGTCCAGTTTATTGAGTTTATTGAGTTGGTCCACTCGGTTGAGTTTTTATTTTGTCTGATTTACTTAGCTTGTCTGGTCGGTTTAGGCTGTTCTTAATGCATTCAAGGGAGCTATTTTCCGAATAACAATCATCAGCTACGCAAACTCAATAAACTGGACAAGCTTATGTGTTGTTTCTATTCCTCATGCCTCTTCAGGAGAAGAGCGCCATTCGTGCCTCCAAACCCGAAAGAATTGCTTAAGGCATAATTCATTTCTGTTTTTCGAGCTTTATTCGGGACATAATCCAAATCACACTCAGGATCAGGATTCTCATAATTAATGGTCGGAGGCATGATCTGGTGTTTCAGGGCGAGGGCTGTGATACCTGCTTCTACTCCCCCCGCAGCTCCCAGGAGATGCCCGGTCATGGACTTCGTCGAATTTACCCCGATCTTCCCAGAATGATCCCCAAAGAGTCTTCGGATGGCTAAGGTCTCGATCTTGTCGTTATAAGGTGTCGAAGTGCCATGAGCATTGATATAATTCACTTCTTCGGGTGAGATACCAGCATCCTCCAGTGCCCTCTGCATGACACGAAAGGCACCATCTCCGTCTAGAGAAGGAGCAGAAACATGGTAGGCATCTCCGCTCATTCCGTACCCGACCACTTCCGCATATATTCTGGCTCCCCGCTTTAGAGCCTTTTCGAGCTCTTCTAAGACAAGGACTCCGGCTCCTTCTCCCATCACAAACCCATCGCGCTCGGCATCAAAGGGACGGGAGGCCTTTTCAGGTTCATGGTTCCGCAAAGAAAGAGCTCGCATGGCGCAGAAACCAGAAACTCCAAGGGGGGTAAGGGGAGCCTCTGAACCTCCTGCCAGCATGGTATCGGCTTCACCCCGAGCTATGATCCGGAAGGAATCCCCGATAGCATGAGTGCTGGTCGTGCAGGCCGTGGCCGTAGCCGAATTCGGCCCTTGCGCTTTGAATCTTATGGCTATCTGACCAGAGGCTTCGTTGATAATGACTGAAATCAAGAAAAACGGTGAAACTCGACCGGGGCCTTTCTCGAGAAGAGTCTTATGGGTATCTTCAATTATTCCAATGCCACCTATCCCTGAGCCGACATAAACACCTGTCCTGTCTCCCTCCAGCTCCGAGCTTTTCAAACCTGAATCTTCGACAGCCAGCTGGGAAGCCGCTATGGCATACTGGATAAAAGAGTCCATCTTTCTGACTTCTTTTTTCTCTATAAAATCAAGAGGGTCAAAATCTTTTATCTCGGCAGCGATCTTTGATGAAAACTGAGAAGTATCAAACTTCGTGATCAAGGAGACTCCGCTCTTTCCTTCCAGAAAGGCCGCCCAGCTCTCCTGAGTTCCAATCCCCAAGGGAGTCACCATTCCAATCCCTGTGATAACGACGCGCCTTGGCGAGACAGATTTTTTTAGGGGAGAGGGGATGTTCATCACAGAATTCTTGACTTAAGAGAGATGACCAAGAATATAGTCTAGGGCCTTCCCGACAGTAGTTAATTTTTCGGCCTCTTCATCAGGAATATCCATGCCAAATTCATCTTCTAAGGCCATAACCAGCTCTACTGTATCTAGGGAATCAGCACCCAAGTCATCGATGAAAGAAGCTTCTTCGGTAATCTGATCCTCACTAATGCTGAGTTTGTCAGCAACGATTGTCCTTACTTTTTTCAACAATTCTTCTCTTTCCATGGTTTTCCTCCTCATTTCTTAGACATTTTTATCAAAAACCTACATATATAAACCGCCATTGACATTAATGACTTGCCCTGTTATGTAGGCCGCCTCATCGCGAAGGAGAAACTTCACTGTCTGAGCGACCTCTTCAGGTGTACCAAACCTTCTTACGGGTATCAAATCGATGAAGTTATTCTTTATAGCCTCTGGAAGCGTTTCTGTCATGGGAGTCGTGATGTAACCTGGAGCCACAGCATTAACAGTAATCCCCCGAGAAGCAACTTCCCTGGCTAACGCTTTAGTAAAACCGATGACCCCCGCCTTTGAAGCTGCATAGTTGGTTTGACCTGGGTTTCCCATTAATCCCACTACCGATGAGATATTAACGATACGACCGTATCGATTGCCCATCATGTGCCTTATGATGGCCTTGGATAAATTGAACACCCCTTTCAGGTTAACGTCCAAGACGGCAGTCCACTCTTCCTCTTTCATTCGCAACAGAAGATTATCCCGAGTTATTCCAGCGTTATTGACAAGGTGATCAATCTTGTGGTGTTTTTCAAGAACTTCCTCAACTGTTTTCTGAACTTGCTCCAGCACAGAAATGTCAGCTTTGTAAAAAGAGGCTGAACCCTTGGCTTGCTTTATTCTGTTGGCGACTTCTTTCAATTTCTCTTCCTGGACATCAACCAGGACGACCTCTGCTCCGCATCCTGCCAGCTCCGTAGCGATGGCTTCGCCTATCCCTTGAGAAGCGCCGGTAACGAGGGACACCTTGCCCGAAAAATTCATTCCTAAGCCTGAGCCTCCCCTCCAACCTGGAACACTCTGGCCATTTCGTGCTGTATTTTATCCTGGGCTTTGCTCAACACAAAATCCTTGGCCAACCTCACTGCATGCTTAACAGCATTGACATTCGATCTCCCATGGCCGATGATGCATACTCCGTTCAATCCAAGCAGTAAAGCTCCCCCATACTCTGAATAGTCTACCTTTCTGTACATCTTCTTTAGATTTCTTTTCATAAGAAGATAACCGATTTTAGCGAAAAAGTTCTTCATCACCTCATTCCGAACCATATAGAACAAAGTCTCTACAACTCCTTCACTCACTTTTAGAGCCACATTACCAATAAATCCATCCGTAACGATGATATCTGCTTTCCCAGAATAAATATCCTTGCCCTCAACGTTTCCGATGAAATTCAATGAGGACGCTTTCAGTTTTTCGAACACTTCCTTGGTGAGTTCGTTCCCTTTGGAGCTTTCTTCACCTATACTCATCAATCCGATCTTGGGATTCTTCAGTTCGAGCACATTCTCCATGAAAATCTGCCCCATGATAGCAAACTGCTCTAGATGCTGAGGCCGACAATCAACATTGGCCCCCACATCCAAGAGAAGAGTCAGTCCTTTCATATTAGGTATCAGCAAGGACAGAGCGGGTTTGTCGACTCCGCTCAAAGAACCCAAAACCTTTTTCGAGATATATACCACAGCAGCTGTATTCCCAGTGCTGACCAAAGCATCTGCCTGGCCGTCTTTTATTAGCCTAGCGCCAACCCGAATGGAAGAATTCTTCTTCTTTCTGAAAGAAAGAATCCCTTCCCCCATGCCTATAGCCTCTGGAGCATTGACAATAGAGGCCCTGTTCTCCGAAATTTTATGTTTCGAAAATTCCTTCTTTATCAGCTCCTCAGCCCCTACAAGGAGGACTTCAACTTGATATTCCTGGGCAGCTTTCACCGCCCCTTCCACTGTCACTTGAGGACCAAAGTCCCCCCCCATAGCATCAACAGCAATCCTCATCCATTCCCCTTTATTCTTCTGATCCCTCTATAACCTGTCTGCCTTTGTAGAATCCACATTCAGGACAGGCCCGGTGGGGCAACTTGGGCGTTCCACAATTGTCGCAAAGTGATAAAGAAGGAAGGGCTAGAGCGTCATGAGCCCTCCTTTTCCCTTTTCTTGATGGTGAATGTCTTCTTTTTGGATTGGCCATTTATCTTCTGTCCTTGATGAATGATTTAAGTTTCTGTAAACGCGGGTCAGAGTCCTCGACTACACATCCGCATTTTCCATCTTTTTGATTCTTTCCACAAACAGGGCATATGCCCTGACATTTTTCAGAACAAAGCGGCTTGACTGGAAAAGTCAAATTAAGCTGCTCCAAGACCACTTCTCTTAAATCAATCTGTTGGTCGCGATAGAAGTAATTATTCAAATCCTCGGTCCCCAACTCTTCCTTTAGTATATCAAGCTCTTCAGGAAGATAGATGAGATCAAAAGAGGAATCCACCGGAAATTTAAAAGGCATCAAGCAACGGCTGCAGACAAAGCTGAAGCATGTCTTTACTTTTCCCTTAATCCGAATCTCATCTCCAATCCTGTTTATGCTCATTTCAGCCCAGACAGGCTGCAGGAATACCGCATTCTCTTCCACCAGGTCAAGGCTGGAAAACTCGAAATCTCTCGAAACCTTCAAGCCTTCCCGGGGCAATTTATCCACGTTTATCAGCATTTTTCTCTCCTGAAGAATTCACATTATTATAACATCTCGCCTTCCTTTGTCAATAATCCTCCTGCTAAGTCTAAAATGACATTTTTTGAGAGGCTCCTCGACCCTTGCCAGAGGTCAGTCTTCTTTTTTCTCTGTCATGGCCTTCACCCGATTCAGCGCGTAGCAAAATCTCAAACTGAATACCCGTGAGTATGGACGGGCCTGCTTTTTTAATTTTTTGGGGACGGTTCTATCTTTTTCACACGGAATAAGACTTTGTCATTGTTATAAGAGCTAGACTTGTTTTCATACATTGGAGAACGATTCACAATAAACTCTGATCCCGTTTCTCAGAAAAAATAGAACCGTCCCCTATATTTTGAAAGCCCAAATCTTTAAGTTCTTGCTATCTTTGAGGGGACGTGTATAATAAAGGGGAAATTAATCGTGCTAGAATCTGAGGAAAATGCCCGGTATTAACACTCAAATCAAATACAAAGGACTTTCTCTCCACCTCCAAACCCAGGACAAGGGAGAAAGCGCTAAATATATCGAATCTCTCATCTACAAAGCGGGAAAAACCCTTTATTCGCGTAAAACTCCTTATCACTCCCTTATCAACAAACCTGATTTCAAACAACAGTTTCTTCAACTCATGAAAAAGCAGCATCTGGTGCTCATTCATGAAATCTCTGGGGGAAAATGTGATCAGTACCTGAGCCTTCCTGAAAAACCAAAGGAGGCACCTCAAGACTCCCTCAGTTCCAACCCCGCTCAAGAAAAGGCACAAACGGAAAAAGGTGCTCTCGAAATAAATCTCGTTCAGCTCTCCCTTCCTTCCTCATCCGAGCCTTTAAGTTTTTCTTTAGAAGTCAGAGTTATCTCTCCCTCCCAGCCCGTGTCTTTTTCCCAAGTCACGGCTCGAGCCATTACAGAAATCGATAAAGAATACATCCTTTTTGATGGCTATACAGATGAAGCCGGGAAGCTCATGCTCGGCTTTCCCATTCCAGAATTTCCGGGCAAGAAATTCACCCTTTCCATTAAAGCTGAAAAACAAGGGTTTAAAACAGAAGAGATTAAGATTCCCCTCATCCAAGCCTAATCTTTGTGAAGACGAAGAAGCTTTTTCTAATCGACGGAAATTCTCTCCTGTATCGGTCTTATTACGCAATTCAACGCCTCTCCACTTCTAAAGGCTTTCCCACTAATGCTGTCTATGGATTCGTTAATATGCTCAAGAAGCTGATCGATAAACAGAAACCTCAGTACTTGGGAATTGTTTTTGATGTCAAGGGCCCAACAGTCCGACATTCAGCCTTCAAAGACTACAAGGCCCACCGCAAACCCATGCCAGAGGATTTGGAGGCTCAAGTTCCGGTTCTCAAGAAAGTCATAATGGCCTTAAACATCCCCTGTTTTGAATACGAGAGATACGAAGCTGACGATATTTTGGGAAGCTTGGCCCGTAAAGCCTCTTCTCAAGAAATTCATTCTGTCCTGGTGACCACAGACAAAGACCTTTTTCAGCTGGTCAACAAAACCACAACCGTGTTCAACCCTTCTAAAGAGATCTATCTTGATGAAAAAAAGGTCAAGGAATTTTTCGGGGTTTCCCCCTCTCAAGTGATTGATGTCCTCGCCCTGTGGGGAGATCCTTCAGACAATATTCCAGGAGTACCAGGGATTGGCGAAAAAACTTCCAAGGCCCTCATCAACGAGTACGGATCCCTGAAAAAGCTACTTCAATCCCTGGACAGAATGAGAAATCCTCGTTTGAAAGAAAAAATTGAACAGAACCTGGATAAGCTGGAATTGAGCAAGACGCTGGTCACCATCGAAAGAGAACTGGACTTAGACTTCAACCTGGAAGCACTTCGCCTGACCGAACCCAATTATGAGGAAATCACCAAGCTTTTCAAAGAATTAGAATTTTCATCCATGCTGTCAGACTACTTGCAAGAGAAGAAAAATGCCAAAAAAAAATACGAAGTCATATACCAGGAAACACAGCTGAAAAGGCTTATAACCAGGATAAAGGAAGCCAAACGCGTATCTCTAGACACTGAAACCGACAGTCCTTTACCCACCCAAGCTCGCTTAGTCGGGCTCTCTTTTTCAATAAAACCCCACCATGCCTACTATCTTCCCCTTCGGCATGACTATGAAGGAGCCCCCAGTCAAATCCCAGCAGGCACGGCTTTCCGCTTTCTTAAAGAAATCCTTGGCGACTCCAAGATAAAAAAAGTTGGCCAGAATATTAAATATGATTACATCGTCCTAGGAAGAGAAGGAATTCTGCTTCAAGGTTTAGAATCAGATACCATGATCCTCTCTTACCTGCTGGAGCCGAACTGGGGAAAGCACAACCTTAACGCTTTGGCTTCGAACTATCTCCAAGTCAAAGCTATCGCTTACAAGGATATTGTCGGTTCCGGCAAGAAAGAAGTGACCATTGACAAGGTTGCTATCGAAAAAGTCGCTCCTTATGCTTGCCAGGATGCTGATTTAGCTCTACAGCTCAGTCTCCTTCTCAGGCCCAGAGTCAAAAAGGAAAAATTGGAGAAGCTCTACCAGGAGATCGAGCTCCCGCTGATCGAAGTATTGGCAGACATGGAAACATGGGGCGTTAAGATTGATACTAAAGCTTTAGAAAATCTATCCTCAGAGCTAAGCGCAGAGCTCAAGCATTTAAAGAAGAAAATCCACGCGGCCAGCGGCGAAGAATTCAACATCAACTCCCCCCAACAGCTAGCAGATGTCTTGTTCAATAAAATGAAACTCCCCGCCTCAAGGAGGACCAAGAGGACAAAAGGATACTCCACGGCGGTCCATATTCTTCAGGATTTAGCTCACAATTTTCCGATAGCCAAGGACGTCCTGGAATACAGACAGCTGGCCAAGCTAAAATCATCCTATGCGGATGCTCTTCCTCTCCTCATCAATCCTGAGACAGGAAGGATTCATACTTCTTACAACCAGACGGTCGCCGCTACCGGCCGGCTCTCGAGCAGCGACCCGAACCTCCAGAACATCCCAGCCCGCGGAGAGCTGGGACTGAGATTCCGCCAGGCATTCATACCCGATTCAGGACACCTCTTCCTCGCGGCTGACTATTCCCAGATAGAACTGAGGGTCTTGGCTCATCTCTCCGAAGACCCCGCCTTGAGAGAATCCTTTCTTGAAGACCATGATATCCACCAAGATACAGCCCAGCGGGTCTTCGGCGGGGATTCTTTGCTCTTTGAGGAAGAGCAGCGAAGAAGGGCCAAGGTCATCAACTTCAGTATCATTTACGGAGCTTCTGCTTATTCCCTGGCCAGAGAACTGGGGACTTCTGTCTCAGAAGCTCAAGATTTTATCGACCGTTATTTTGTGAAATACCCAAAGGTCCATGAGTTCCTGGAAACGAAAGTCAAGGATGCTCAAGAAAAGGGATTCTCTGAAACTCTGTTCGGAAGAAAAAGACAGGTTCCAGAGCTAATGCAGGCTGATAAAATGACCCAACAAGCAGGGCGCCGGATTGCGCTGAACACACCTATTCAAGGAACTGCTGCAGATCTCATGAAAAAAGCCATGATCGAGATCTGGAAAGAACTAAAAAAGCGAAAACTTAAATCGAAGATGATCCTCCAGGTTCACGACGAACTGGTTTTCGAAGTGCCGGATGGAGAGAGAGATGAGCTGGAAAAGCTGGTCAAAAAGAAAATGGAGAAAGCTTTCCCTCTAAAGGTTCCCCTCAAGGTTCATCTGGGATGGGGGATCAACTGGGCCGAAGGAAAATAGGTTACAGTTTCTTCTGATAAACCCGGAAGCGCTTATAGAGCTTTCCCCCCATTCTTTCCATTTCAGCTCTAACTTTTACGTTCGACTCCAGCTCATGATGAGTATCAATGACTTCTAAGCCCGCCTCATGAGCCGAGAGTATCGTCTTCACGCCCATAAGCACATCAACTCCCATCCCCCGATACTTCTCCTTAATGGCCCCCAGGAGAAGGTCGAGCTGTTTAGTCTTCTTGCTCGCTCTTAAAATTTTTAAGAAGCCGAAGGGCAAGAGGCGTCCCCGCGCTTTCTGAATACCTTCAGTCATATCAGGAATCCCGACTATAAAACCCACCACCTCCTTCTCGCTTGCCACCGCCTTTACAAATCTCGGGTCTAGAACAGGCATGTACTTTTTTGCCAAATCACTCATCTCCTTCTCATCCAGGGGAGCATAACCGTAAATATTGCTTCCGGTATAGCATTCATTCATTAGGGTCAGAACAGGAATTATCCAGGGCTTCAGCTCTTTTCGCTTCCTGAATTCCACAATTTCAAACTTCCCTCTCCTCTTGATCCGCTCGTAAATCTTTTTGTAAAACTCAGGGATTTCCTTGGGCACTTCGAGCTTATAAACAAAATAGTCGACATCTTTGGTGTATCCTTCTTCTTCGACCAAAGAAGGCATCCACTCAAAATTATAATAGGTGGCAATGGTGGCGCGATTCTCAAAACCTTCGATGATAAAGCCTTCGGGGTCCTGGTCAGAAAATCCGTAAGGACCGATAATCCTGGTCATGCCCTTTTGGCGAGCCCATTCCTCCACCTGGCTCAAAAGAGCGTGAACCACGTCTTTGTCTTCCCAGGTTTCAAGACAGGCAAAGCGCGCTGTCTTTTCCTTTCTCTGCTCATTATAGCGAGAATTTATGATGCCCATGATCCGGCCGACTGGCTTTCCCTCCCTGAAAGCCAGCAGGAGAATGGTGTCGCAATAGGCAAAGGCCTTGTTCTTTTGGGGATTAAAATAACTCCATTCATCCATATAAATAGGATGCACCCAATTCTCATGGTTGGCATGAATTTTCTCAGGCAGGTAAATGAACGTTCTCAGATCCTTTCGATCCTTAGCTTCTCTTATTTCTAGGGCCATTATCACCTCCGCCCTCTAATACGCGCCTAAACCTTATCCCAGGTGGCACTGAAAAATCAATAAAAAGAAGAAAAAAATGTGTTGCCTTCTATTTTTCAAGGTTGACAATTTTATAACACAATTTATAAACTTAAACCTATTTTTTAGGCGGCGCCTTTAAACACGATGAGAACAAAAACTTTCCCCCACGGTATTCATCCTGACGAATCAAAACAATTAACTGCTGATAAGCCTCTCGAGACCATGCCACCCCCCGAAAAAGTCTTCATCCCCCTCCTCCAGCATTTCGGGAGCCCGGCCGAGCCTTTGGTCAACAAAGGAGATGAAGTGAGTCTTGGCCAAAAAATCGGCGAGGGCAAGACTCTTTTCTCGGCCTCTGTTCATTCCAGTGTCTCGGGAAAAGTGCTGGCCGTTGACCACTACCTCCATCCCGGAGGCAATATGGTTCCCGCAGTGACAATAGCCAATGACGGCGCAGACCGTTCCCTGTTTCCAGAGAAAGAGACAAAAGACCCTATCTCCCTGAGTCCTGAAGAGATCCGCGAGAAAGTCAAGGAGGCCGGAATAGTTGGGCTCGGAGGAGCGGCTTTTCCCACCTCGGTCAAACTCACCCCTCCCAAAGATAAACCCATCGACACCATCATCATCAACGGATGTGAATGCGAACCCATCCTCACCGCAGATTATCGGCTGATGCTAGAGTTCCCGGAAGATATTCTCAAAGGCGCCGAAATCATCTGTAAAGCCACCGGAGCCAACAGGCTCCTGGTAGGAATCGAGGATAACAAACGGAGTGCCTTTGAAGCCCTAAGAAAATGTGCTCAAAATACTAGGGCGGAAATCGTGCTTTTGAAAACAAAATATCCTCAAGGAGCTGAAAAAAACCTCATTTCTGCCCTTCTCCAAAGAGAAGTCCCAAGGGGAGGCCTTCCCTTTGATGTGGGAGTCATGGTCCAGAACGTGGGCACTACCAAAGCGGTCTGGGAGGCAGTGAGTCAGGGCATTCCCCTCTACCAGAGGGCTATCACTGTTTCTGGCCCAGGCATAAAAGAGCCCAAGAATCTTCTGGTGCGTCTGGGAACATCCTTCAAAGAGGCCGTTGATTTCTGTGGAGGGTTAAAGGGTGGATCCAACCTGCTCGTCATGGGCGGTCCGATGATGGGGCTTTCCCAATGGTCTTTGGAAGTTCCGGTGGTCAAGGCCACCTCAGGGATATTAGCTTGGGATGCTCCCTCTCCTGCTTCAGAATATGCTTGTATCAGTTGTTCTCGATGTGTGGGACACTGCCCGATGCGTCTGGTTCCTACCCAACTGATGAAATGTGTAAAATACGAAAACCTGACCTTGGCTGAGAATTGGGGCATCCTCGATTGTGTGGAATGCGGCTGTTGCCAGTACGTCTGCCCATCCAAGATTCCCCTTGTTCACTGGATACGATGGGGGAAAAACGAGGTCATGTCTTTAAAACGGAAGAAAAGTGCCTGAAAAAAATAATTCGTTCATCATCCAATCTTCGCCTCATCTGAGAGAAAAAGATTCTGTTCCAAAGATCATGTTCTCTGTCATCATAAGCCTGTTGCCGGCCGCCTTTGCCTCCGTCTACTTTTTTAGATTCCGGGCTGCCCTCCTTCTCTTTTCATGCCTTGCCGCCTCTCTTATTACCGAAGCTCTCTTCCTCTGGCTGAGAAAGAGACCTCTTCGCTACCTACTCGACGGTTCAGCAGCCATCACCGGCATTCTCCTGGCTATGACTCTTCCCCCCTCTCTTCCTCTGGAATTCGCCATCATCGGAGCCGTGGTAGCCATCGGATTAGGCAAACAGGCTTTTGGCGGACTGGGCCACAACATTTTCAACCCGGCCCTAGTTGGAAGAGCCTTCCTCCAGACAGCTTTCCCAGTGGCTATGACGACTTGGATTCCTCCAGCCATGATAAAAGTCAACACGGCTACTTTTGCCACCCCTCTGGGAAATTTAAAATTTCAGGATGCTATTTCTCAGGGAACTCTGACTTCTCTCGAGGAGCTGTTTTGGGGAAATGTGGGAGGCTGTCTGGGGGAAACATCTGCCTTAGCGCTCATGTTGGGCGCCCTCTATCTTCTCCTCCGGCGGTCTATTGACTGGCGCATCCCGGTCGGAATCATCCTCTCTCTTAGCCTTTTCACTGGTATATTCTGGCTGACCAACCCGGGTAAGTACGCCTCTCCTCTTT
Organism: Candidatus Aminicenantota bacterium; assembly: GCA_011772495.1. Classification (GTDB taxonomy): domain Bacteria; phylum Acidobacteriota; class Aminicenantia; order Aminicenantales; family Aminicenantaceae; genus WVZL01. The sequence goes on along the minus strand of WVZL01000032.1, from coordinate 12,814 downwards.
TTCATGTTTTAGCCGGGAGTTTACTGATTGGCGCCCTTTTCATGGCCACCGATATGGTTACCTCGCCTATCTCTCCTTTAGGAGCTTGGATTTACGCACTGGGTATCGGCCTGGTCATCGGCTTAATCAGACTCTTCGGGGGATATGCTGAAGGAGTCATGTATTCCATCCTCTTCATGAATGCCTTTGTTCCGCTACTCAATAAATATACACGGCCCCGAATCTTAGGTGAGGAGAGGAAAACATGAGCCTTTCCTCCAGGATGGCCGTGGTTCTGACTACAGTAGGAGTGCTTGCGGGCGCGTTCCTGAGCAGCATCGGCCACCTGACCAAGGAACGGATCGCCCTGAACAAACAACGTGAGATTGAAAAAGCCATTATCCAGGTTGTGCCTGGAACGAGCTCTAACCAATCCCTGTATGAAGAAAAGAAGCTAACCATCTATGGAGGAATGGACGAAGAGGGAGCCTTGTTGGGCTACGCCATCCATGCCACTGGGGCTGGCTTTCAAGATGAAATCACCTTTATGCTCGGAACCAACATTGATTTAACCCGAATAAACAGCCTCGCTATCCTAGAGCAGAAGGAGACTCCGGGCTTGGGAGCAAAAATCACCAACATGGAGTCTTTCCTCAGGTATTGGGAAAACAAAGATTGCAGCCAGCCTCTCAGTCTCCGGAAACCTGCAGCGAGTTCTCCTGAGGAGCTCTCTCCTTCAGAAATTAACACTATCACTGGAGCGACCATTTCATCAGAAGCGGTCCTCAACACCGTCAACAGCTCCCTGGTGAAGACCAGGGAACTCAAGGAAGACGGTAAACTCAAGCTCGAGGGAAAAAATGCCCGCTAGAACGGCCAGCGAAGATTTCACCAAAGGCCTGTGGAAGGAAAATCCTGTTTTTCGCCACCTCCTGGGCATGTGTCCGACTTTGGCGGTGACCAACGCCATGATAAATGGTCTGGCCATGGGCTTGGCTACAACGTTTGTGCTGGTGCTAAGTTCTCTTGTCGTATCTTCCATAAAGAAACTTATACCCAGCCAGGTCCGCATCGCTTCCTACATTGTCATCATCGCCACCTTTGTCACCGTTGCTGACCGATTCCTAGCCGCTTTTTTCCCGCCGATTTCGAAAAACCTGGGGCCCTATGTTCCTTTAATCGTTGTCAACTGTATTATTCTGGAACGCCAGGAGGCTTTTTCGTCTAAAAATACTATTAGCCGCTCCTTAATAGACGCCTTGGGTATGAGCTTAGGCTTTCTTATCGCCCTGCTGGTTCTGAGTGCAATCCGAGAAATCTTGGGGAGCGGAACTTTCTTCGGCCAGCAGGTGCTGGGCACCTGGTTTGAGCCCTGGATTATCATGGTGCTGCCTCCCGGAGCTTTCATAGCCCTGGGAATTCTTCTGGGATTGGCCAATAAAATCGAGGAAAAATCAAAGTCGAGGAGATAAGCATTGGAACTCTTAGCCATTTTTATTTCAGCTGTTCTCATCAATAACTTCGTCCTTCGCTATTTCCTGGGCATATGTCCTTTCCTGGGAGTATCTAAAAAAATCGATTCTGCGGTGTCCATGGGATTGGCAGTCACCTTTGTTATGACCATCACGGCGGTGGTTTCCTGGGCGATTAACCATTGGATCCTTATTCCCTACGGCCTTGACTATCTTAAGATTGTCTCCTTCATCCTGGTCATTGCCTCCTTGGTCCAGCTGGTGGAGATGTTCATCCGCAAAGTCAGCCCTCCTCTTTATCAAGCCCTGGGCATCTATCTTCCCCTGGTCACAACCAATTGTGCCATACTGTTCTTAGCCCTGTTGGCGGCCTTAAAAGAATATAATTTCCTGGAATCGGTGGTCTACGGTTTCGGATCAGGGATAGGATTCACTCTGGCTATTATCCTCATCGCTGGGATCAGAGAACAGCTCGATATGGCCGATGTGCCGGAGCCTTTGAAGGGCGCGGGAATCTCTCTCATCGTCGCCGGGATCATGGCCTTAGCCTTCTTCGGCTTCTCCGGAATGATTAAATAGAAAAATGGATATCTTTGTTCCTGTATTCACGATGGGCGCTTTAGGGCTCATCTTTTCTCTAGGCTTGGTCCTGGCCTACCGCAAACTCAGAGTCGAGGTTGATCCCAAGATTGAAAAAGTCTCGGAAATTCTTCCCCAGGCAAATTGTGGCGCCTGCGGATATTCAGGCTGCCAAGCCTTTGCTGAGGCTGTGGTTGACGGGAAGGTTGCCCCTGATGGATGTCCTGTCGGCGGAGAGGAGGTGGCTAATCAAGTTGCCGCTATCCTTGGAGTCAAGGCCGAAGAAGTCATCCAGAAAATAGCCCGTTTGCACTGCCGAGGAACGCATGAAGCGGCCAAGGACCGGGGCCTTTACCTAGGACTCACCACTTGCCAGGCTTCTCATCTGATAGGGGGCAATAAGCAATGTACCCATGGCTGTCTTCATTCTGGGGATTGCGTTAAATCCTGCCCTTTTGAGGCTATGTACATGAATGAAGAAGGCTTGCCGGTGGTCATAGAAGAGAACTGCACAGCCTGCGGAATCTGCGTGGATACCTGCCCAAGAAATCTTCTTGAGCTTCACCCCGTCTCTCAAGAGATCATTGTCTTTTGCCGCTCCTTGGATAGAGGCGCGGTGGCCAGGAAAGTCTGCAAGAATGCCTGTATAGCCTGCGGAATATGTGCCCGGGCTTGTCCAGAAGCGATTGTCATGGAAAACAATCTCGCCAAGATAACAGATTATAAGAAGATAGCTCCCGAAAAAATACCCGAAATCGAGAAGTGCCCGACGGATGCCATCGGGCGTTTAAGGAAATAAAAAATGGAAGAGAAGGCTGTGGTTTGCGCCTCTCAAAAAGATTTTGCTCAAGTTAACGTCGAGATCAAAGGGGAGATATGCTCAACCTGCTCGGTCCGCAGCTTATGTGCAGGGCAGCAGGAGGAAAAAGGGACGATAACGGTTTTGAATCCTCTGTCGGCCCGACCCGGGGACGAGGTTAAAATTAAATTTCCTGAAGGAGATTATACGAAAGAACTGATCCGGATCTTCGGGATCCTCCTCGTTGGCATAATCCTCGGCCTGGCCCTCGGGTATCTTGTGGCTCTATTTCTGTCTTTGCCTCTTACCCCCATCAGCCTCTTGGGGTTTCTTCTGGGGCTTCTTGCCGGAGGGGCTATCCTGTTCCGCTATTTTGGCCGGAAAAAAAAGAATAAACTTTATCCTGTCATAATCGATATAATAAGAAAAGGAGGTTCCCATGGATAGGCGTGGTTTTTGTAAGACCTTTTTATTCATGCCTTTATTCGCATCTTCCTTTGATCTCTTGAAAAAGATACGAGGACATGTCGAGCTTCAAATCCTCGCCTCTTCTCCTGATAAGTATATCGTTCCTCTTCTCGGCGAGATACAAAAATATGGCCTTTTACAGGGCCAAAATTTTTCCGCCCTAAGTTTCCAACCCCAAAAAGCAGCCCTGATAGAAGCCCTCTCCCAACACCGCTGGGTTCAGGTCCAAAATCCTTCCCTGGCAGATTTTGTCATTAGCTTCTTCCGCCTGAGCAAGCCCGTTCCCGGCTCATTTTCTTTAGTAAGGAATAAAACAGTTTGGGATATACGGTTTAAAAAGCTGCTTTCCATCTGGGAGGAATTGAATCGTACTCACGCCTCCCTGCTGACCGTGGTGTCCTCTTCTCAAAGAGGCCTCAAGCTCCAACGAGGCAGCAAGGCATCTGTTTATATAGAGGGACGAAAAGTGGAAAGACTTTCTTTAAGAAATAACTATTCAAAATCCTTCGTTTCGGCCAGCGGGCGGGTCAAGGTGCTCGTTGAGGATGGAAGAGTACGAGTCATCGATTCTACCTGTCCCCAGAAAATCTGTCTTCATAGTGCTCCAATCGCCTTGGAAGGAGAGCGGATCATTTGTGCCCCTAACCATTTTCTTCTAGAGATTGAGGCTCAAAACTCTGTGGATACTGTCATTGGATAAGAAAGCGCCCCTTTTTCTGGTCGCATTCATTTCGTTTTTCACTGCCTGTGCTCCCCAAGAAGAGTGGAATACAGCTACTCTTCTCTACTTTGATACCATCTGCGAGATGAATGTTCTTTGCGAGCCCCGACGATTTGAAGCCTGCCAGAAAGAGGTCCAGCGAGTCTTTGCCGAGATCGAGGCCTCTTTTTCTCCCGGAATCACAGACCTCGATTCTCCGCTTGTATTGAATCTTTATGACAAGGCTCTTCAAGTTTACCAGGATTCCGACGGCTTTTTTGATATCACCGTAGCACCCCTGACAAGACTCTGGGGATTCATTGATAAGAGATACCAGCTCCCTTCCCCAGAAGAGATAGAAAAAACTCTAAGAATCATGGGAATGGATAAGATTAAAAAAGAGAATGGCCGCCTCGTTCTTCTTCCCGATATGGAGCTTGATTGGGGAGGCATTGCCAAGGGATTAGGCATTGATCTCGCCGCAGAAGCTTTAAAAAAATTAGGAATCACTCGATCTTTCATTAACTCAGGAGGAGACCTGTTTTGCTGGGGGAAAAATCCTTCTAACCAGCCTTGGAAAATTGGGATCATGCATCCTCGGAACAAAGGATACTTAGGTGTTCTCAGTGTGTCGGAACTGGGCGTGGCTACGACTGGGGATTATCAGAGATACTTCGAAATCGACCACATCCGATACCATCATGTCTTGGATCCCCATACAGGATATCCCTCTAGGAATAAGCAAAGCGTAACCGTTGTCGGGCCCCAAGCTTTATACTGTGATGCCCTATCGACGGCTCTCTTTGCCAGCCCTCATCCCAAAAAAATCATAGAAAAATATCCTGAATATGGTGCCTTAATCGTGGATTCTCAAGGTCATGTTTTGGCGGTAGGTAAAAATTTTCCCGTTGAACTTCTTTAACTTCTAGATCTTCATCGGCATCAAAACATAGGTGAATTTTAAATCCTCTTCCCCTTCAGGCCTCATCAGGACCGCACTATTCTCATCTTTCAGCTCAAACTGGATGCTGTCTGTCTGAACTACACTTAGAAAATCAAGTAGGTACTGGGCGTTAAATCCCACCTCTACATGCTCTCCGTCGTACTTGACATCTAATTTATCCCTCGCTTCTCCTATTTCAGGGTTGGAAGAGAAAAGCCTAATCCGATTCTTTTCTAAGAAAAACTTGATTCCTCTCGACCTCTCAGAGGATAAAAGAGATACTCTGCGGATGGCGTTGGTTATTTCCTCACGGGGAACAACAACGACCTGAGGATTCCCCACGGGAATGACTTCTTCGAAATTAGGAAATTTCCCCTCTATAATTCTCGATATTAAAGTCCTGTTTTTCACTCTAAAGAACAGATTGCTCTGGTCAAAATCAAATTCGACCTCTTCATCCTCAATTTTTCGCAATTCGCTCAGGGTCTTCTTGGCAACTATCACCCTGATTTCCTCATCTAATTTTAAATCGTCTACGGGTTTGGCCGTATAAGCCAATCTATGCCCATCTGTGCTTACCAATTCTATGGATTTGTTTTTGAGTATTAATAAGGCTCCGGTTAAATAATACCTGTGTTCTTGAGTGATCGCATAATATACCCGGTCAACCATTTCTTTAACTATGCCTAAGGGCAAAATAATGTTTTTCTCGAACCTTGGTTCTGGAACTTGAGGATAGTCTTCTTTAGGTAGACATAATATCCTGAATTCGCTTTCTCCAGCGGTTATTTCCATCATAGAATCCTGGTTCTCTTTGAAAGTCACCTCTTTCTCTTCAGCTAAGGATTTCACGATTTCAAACAACTTCTTCCCTGAAACCGTAACCGCACCGGTTTGGTCTATTTTGGCTGGAAAATGACTTTTCAGGCCAACTTCTAAATCAGTGCCTGTCATCTCTACTTTTTCTTTGGTAACGTTTATCAGGATATTCGCTAGAATGGGTAAGGTGTTTCTCTTCTCCACGATTCCTTGAAGGAGTTGAAGTTCTTCTAAGATGTCCTCTTTATTAATTGAAAACTTCATTTTTCCACCTTTTCACAATAATTATTAATTATATATCTAAATAATAATATATATTTAATTAATAATATAAATAAAATCAATGGAAATGTGAATTTCACTGATAAAACATTGATTCTTTTATTGGATATAGCTAATCAGTTTGTTTATATCTCTGTTGAATTCAGAATTCTGTTTGCGCATTTTTTCGATCTTTTTGATGCTGTGGATGACGGTGGTATGATGTTTTCCACCGAATTTCTTGCCAATTTCTGGAAGGGAAGATTTCGTTAATTCTTTTGATAGATACATGGCAATCTGACGGGGAAAAGCGATCTTGGGAGAGTTGTTTTTGGATTTAAGTTGTGAGAGCTTGATTTTAAATTCATGACAGACAATTTTCTGGATTTTTTCAACGTTTATAATTTGAGCGGTTGAATCCAATAAACTTTGCAAGGCATCCTTCGCCAGGTCTAAATCGATCATTTCTCCTTTTAAAGAGGCATAAGCAATAACCCGGCGAAGATATCCCTCCAATTCCCTTATGTTAGAATGAACCTTATCAGCCATAAAAAGAGCGACGCTTTCAGGTAGAATTACGCCTTCGAGTTCAGCTTTGTTTTTTAAGATAGCAATCCTGGTCTCTATATCTGGTGCTCTTAAGTCTGCAATGAGACCCCACTCGAATCGAGACCTGAATCTTTCTTCGAGGTGGGGAATCTCTTTGGGGGGACAATCGCTAGAAATAACAATTTGTTTCTGACTATCATAAAGATGGTTAAAGGTGTGGAAGAACTCTTCTTTCGTCCTTTCCCTCCCCGAGAGGAAATGGATATCATCCATGAGCAGCACATCGACACTCCTGTATTTTTGACGGAAATCAAGAATTTTTCCATACTGAAGATGGTTAATAAGATCATTCATAAATTTTTCAGTGGTGATGTAAAGAATCTTTTGTCGACGGAATTTATTGAGGGTGAAGTGTCCGATGGCATTCATTAAATGGGTTTTGCCCAGCCCGGCTCCCCCATAGATATAAAGAGGGTTATACGATTTGGCGGGATTCTTAGCCACAGCTATGGAAGCCGCGTGCGCGAACTGGTTGCAGGAGCCAACAATGAAATTTTTGAAGGTATAATTCGGATTTAGATTTGGATTCAGAAGCGTTCCGTATTTGGACTTTCTTTCCTGAGGCAAGCCCCTCTTGAAGGAAGTGGTATCTTCATCGATGATGTAGCGGATATCATAGATTTTGTCAAAAAGACTTTGGGAACAACTGCTTATCAAGCTGGAGTAATGGAAAGATAGCCAGTCTTTGAAGTAAGAATTTGGAACCTTCACATACAGAACATTCCCTTCTTTCCCGATAAAAACAGAAGGCTCAAACCAGGTTTCATAACTATTCTTATCTATTTGTTTTTTTAGAGCCCCAACGATTTTTAGCCAAGAGTTAGATTTATCTTTAAGTTGCATGTTTCATCCCAAGATTTCCACAGGTATTTCCACAAGTGTGGAAAAGTCTTCCCTCGTAGCTGTTTGGAGGGAGAAAGCTTGGTTATGATAGCACCCCGAAAATGAGAATGCAAGAAAATTAGATGAAAATTTTAATTTTTTTTAAAAGTCGAAGCCGATCCAGAATTCTGTCTTGAAATCGCCGTAGGTTTCGTACCGGAAAGGATTGGAGAGGTCTGGAAATTCAATCCTTTTTACGAATTCGAGGTGAATGGGAATGCCCAGGAGAAAGAACTCGAACCCATACCCGAATGACCCGATGGCCTCCGCTTCGCGAAAGAAAGGAAAGAATCCCGATCCGTCGAAACCCGCAAAAGTGTAGAATTTGGCTGGATATCCTTTGATTTTTGCGCGAGTGATGTCAAAGAATAAGACTCCCCGGACAGGCCCTATTTGACCGATTATGGATGAAGCAGCGTTGATGAGCGGGAACCGGAACTCAGCGTTGGCGTACCATCCTTCGTTGGCGATAAGGCTGGCGTAGTTAGCAGAGCGAACCTGATTGTTGCCGCCATAATAATAAATGAACGGATCTCTTCCTCGGCTGGCGAAAGCCTCCAGTCGGAAAGCAAAAAGCATGTCAGCCCCGATGTTGAGGTATTGACGGAGGTCGGCGTGGAGAGTTGTATTCCGTAGAAAGTTTTCAGAGACGGGAAGGGATTGAGAAATGGAGACCATGAACGTATTTCCAGCCACAGGACCGAAGAATTTAAAGCGGGTAGTCTCTCCCACAAGGGCAAAAGAGGCCGAAAGCAAATTGCCGCTTAAGAAGCGGCCGTAGCTTCGGCCAGAGGCAGCGATTTGCTCTCTTAAATAAGGATAGAGAAACTCTTCTTCATACCGGGTAAAAGATAGAGAGGCTTGCGTTCGGACGTATTTATTCAGCGGGTAGTATGTCCTCAAGTTTATTCCTGAAATTGTCCGGGTGGCTATGGCATCACGGTAAGTCAGGTAATTGTAGAAATCTGGATTATAGTAATAGAAAGATGGATAGTAAAACAGAGTATAGTGAAAAGCGTTTGCCATGTATTGGAATCGCCGCTTTTGGTTTAAATAGGCAAAGTCGTAAGATCGAAAACTTTGGACTTGGTAAGCCATTAAATAAAAGGTGTGGTCTCCTAATAGGTCAGTGAAGGCTAGAGCCGTTCCTCCGAATAGAGAGCCGTCAGTGGTAACAATGGCCTCAATAGGAGGACGAAAGGCTAGATAAAGCTTGTTCATCCCCTTATAGGTTTGAATTTTTTCTTCGTTTATCTCTAAAGCGATGATGGGTTCAAACCTGGGGTAAGTTGCATCTTCTAGAGGCTCACTGAAGGTAATTGTCTTCTCCACTTCTCCCTCGAGTTCGGCTTTAAAAATCTGGAAAGCCCCTTTATGGAAAGAAGAGAAAATGAATGTTTCAGAGTCATAGGGATGAGGCGAAGGGAAGAAATTCCCGGTCCTGACATCGGTGTAGCGCTTAAGCTCCCCGCTTTCTAGGTTTAAGGAATAGATGTTAAAGGCTTCCCTCATGTCGCCCGAGAAAAAAAGTTCCTTCGAGTCAGGGGAAAATTGGGGCGAAATGGTGTTTCCCTTACCTGAAGTCAGCTGGATTTTTTTCTCAAGATTGTTCAGGGGAGAAAGGAAAAGCTTGTCATAGGTGTCGATTCGAATCGTGTAAGCGACATAGTTTCCATCAGGAGAAATGGCGGGAGCCCTTTCATAGAGGTCATCTTCAGTTAGATTGAGGATTTTCTCGGAGGAGAGGTCTATCTTGAAAATGTCATGGATTCCTTCCTGAAATCCGGTGAAAAGCATTTTGTTTCCGTCGGGAAAGAAGCAGGGAGAGGAGGGTTGGTCATAGGGGATGTCTATTTTTCTCAGGAGTTTTCCTGTCAGGGCGCTCATGATGAACAGAGAATGTTTTTGGCCTGTGCGGGCAAAGAAAGCAATCCGGTCTCCATCGGAGGACCAGGCAATCTCTCTACCGTCCGCGGGGTCGAGGTATACGTTGTACTTGATGTTTTCATATTTGACGGTGTAGCCCTTGGTTAAGTTCTTGATAACCGAGCCGTCTTTTGTGGAAATGAGGAGGATATCAAAATCGAAATCTTTACTGTTCAGGGTTAATACAGCCACGATATCTCCAGAAGGAGAGAGGGCGTGAGAGAAGGCCAGAAAGTAAGGATTCAAAGGGAATTGGGGGCCAAGAGTGATGCTGTAGTCTTCGGGATTTTCCCTGGTAAAGAAATCCTTGAATCGATTCCGGAGGTATTTTTTAAATTCATGGTTGAATTCTTTTGGGTCATAATCGAACGCTTTCTTCATCGGATTCCTTCTGCCGATGAGGGAAGACCCCTTGAGAGAATTCCAGAACTGTCTCACAGCGCCTTTTCCGTGTTTTTGTTCGATGAAATCGTAAATAGCATGGCCAAAGTCATAATTAGGACTTCCGACCGAAGGATAACTAGAAAAGAGGGCGCCAGATGAAGAAAGCTCAGGGACCCGATCGTTTAGAGTGGCATCTCTGATGATCATCAAGGATACTGGCCGCCAGGTGCGGGTGTTGTATTCAGAGTACCCTTCAAAAACCCACGTGGGAGGCTGTCTCACTTCATAGATGGGCCCGCCTTGGCTTCCGTAGAGGATGGAATATTCGAAAATGTGAGTCAACTCATGTTCTATCAAATCTTGAAGGATATCCACCGGCATGTCTCCCTGCAGGACAATTCGATAGAGGACATTTTCGGCGAAAGCAATGATTCCTTCTGGCACTTGCCCAGGATAGAGGTTGGTCTGTTCAAAATCCGTATGAGTGCTGTAAAAAATGATGGGAACGCGCTTGGGTATAGAATGCTTGAGATCGTTGCTGATGCCCTGGTAGGCACTCTCGGCCATTTCAGCCACCATCTTCAAGGTGCGGACATTTTTATCATAATAATAGATATCGAAGTGTTCCGTTTCGTAGTGGTTCCAGTTGAACTTTTCAAAGAGGACCTTGTTTTTTCCATAATAAGGAAAGTAGAGGAATTGAGCCGAGCTGTAGGAGGCGAAAAGCCACAGAATTAAAAGACAAATGGGGTATCTCAGGTAACGCTTCATGGTGACTCCTTTTTTATCTTGAGATTAAATATCTTTGCTCTAGTTTTTCTTCACCAACGACGTTGCGGAAGAATTTCCCTCTCACTGTCTCCATGAGGTCAAAGAAGGCAAAGTTAGCCGTCTGCTTCGGATTCTTGTAGCCCCTCGATTCTTTGAAGTCTCTCGTATAGAGCATCTCTCCTGTCTCAGCCTCGATAAGACACAGGTTGAGGGTAAGGGTGTAGAATTTTCGTTGAGCTAGGCCTTTTTCCCTGGGATAAAATCTCTCTGTTTCCCCTGTATACTCTTCCAGGATCGCCTTCCTTATCTCTTCCGAATACCGGACACTTCCGGTAAGAATGAGGACTTCTTCTGGATCAGACAAAAAGGTCTTCCAGAAGTCTTCCTCCTGGGAAAGGTCTTTCTTTTCCCAAGTAACATCTCTGGTTGTGATTTTCCCTTTGAAATGTCTGCTGAGCTCTGCTGAGAAAAAATCAACAAGTTCCTGGTTAATGTCAAAACCGGTCGTTTGCTTTTCTACCAAGAAATCGGTGATAACGATTTCTTGAAACTGATCAAGGCTCAAGGTAGTGATTCCTGGCAGTTCAACATTGACCTTCAGGTAGTTGAAAGAAGCGCAGGAGAAGTGGAGGACAAGCACCAGGAGAAAAACGAGGTTAATTTTCTTTTTCATTTTCCTTCTTATCTGATGAGTAATATTCCTTAAAGCTCTGATAATTTGATTTTATATAAGTGTTTTCAGGGCTGAGCTTTAAAGCGATCTCATACTCTTTTTTCGCTTCCTCTAAGAGCCCTTTTTTCTCGTAGGCCACGGCCAGGTTGTTGTGGGCGGCAGCAGAGTTGGGGTTAGAACGGATGACTTTTTCCCAACGGAAAACAGCTTCATCCCATAAATCCTTCTGGGCTGCCCGAATTCCAAACTGAAGCTGTTCGTTGTGGAGGGAACTAGAGCAGCTCTGAAAAAAAATAATGATTGAGAACAGAAAGATCGAAAAAATTCCTTTTTTGTTCACTCCATCTCCATTATCCATCATGCTTGCTTTTTTTTCAATACATGTTCACCGGTCGGCCCGAGGCCAGCTGTTTTACTTCAACGCCTGAGAAGGTAGTGAGAAAGCTATATTGCAAGTTTCATACCAAATCTCCCTGCAGGAAAGAGGATCATTCTTAGGTCTCTATTGTCATAAAAATGAGACAACTGTATAATTGGAAATCAGTCCTTCCAAGGAGGAATCGATGGGCATTTGGCTTGAAGGAAGAACCTTGGCTGGAAAAATCAGGGATGGAGTCAAGGAGCAAGTTGAGCATTTCAGAGGGCTAACGAATCAGGTCCCTGGTCTGGTGGGGATTTTGGTGGGAGAGAATCCAGCCTCAAAGGTATATCTAGGGACCAAAGAGAGAACCAGCCAAAGGCTGGGCATTCACTCAGAAATTCTTAAGTTCCCCGGGGATATTGAAAAAGCTTCTCTAGTGGAGGAAATCGAAAAGCTGAATAAAAGAGAAGATGTTGATGGAATCTTGGTCCAGCTGCCTCTTCCTCCCTCTTTTAATCCGTTTGAAATCATTGCCCTCATCTCGCCGGAAAAAGACGTCGACGGCTTTCATCCTTTTAGCCTGGGGTCTTTGCTATGGAATCAGGACGGGTTTAAGGCCTGCACACCCCTGGGGATCATAGAGCTCCTCAAGGCCAGCAACATTGACATTTTAGGCAAGAGAGTGGTCATTATCGGCAGAAGCCTCATCGTTGGAAAGCCCCTGGCCGCCATGATGACCAATGAACACGCCACGGTGACCACTTGCCATTCGAAAACAGAAAATCTTCCTCGAGTCGCTTCCGAAGCAGATATTCTGGTGGCAGCTATCGGAAGAGCGGCCTATGTGACTCCAGATTTTGTGAAGCCGGGGGCGACTGTTGTGGATGTGGGAATGAATCAGCTTAAAGATAAAAATAAAGCCAAGGAATTTTTTGGCGAAGATGAAAAACGAGAGAAAGACCTTCAAGAAAAAGGATATACGCTTATCGGTGACGTCGATCCCCGGGTCATCGAAAAAGCCGCCCATCTGACCCCTGTCCCCAGAGGTGTCGGGCCATTAACAGTCGCCATGCTTATGCGCAACACCCTGGAAGCTTTCAGGAGAAGGAAGAAATTTCAATAGGTTATTGGGGATGGATTCACTCCGTTCAGATAGGGGATTCAGATAGGGGACGGTTCTATTTTTTT
>WVZL01000010.1:271-100815 GCA_011772495.1 Candidatus Aminicenantota bacterium | reverse complement strand
CTCCTAGGGCCCCGCTATGTTGAACCGTATTTAAACCTTTATAACTGCTGAGCACTAGAGCGTAGGCATAATCGAGTGTTTCTCCGTTATTCAATTTTCCTCGAGTATGCATCTTATCAATCAAGTCTTTGCCTCCTACTCGGCGGTGGTAGAAGTTCTGATCCCAGAGGAAAAGGTCTTCTACAGAAGTGTATAGACCACCAGCGCCTACACAATCATAGGTGGTGAGGTAATTCATATACTTATCTTTACTGGCTGGAAAATAACCTGCAGCCCTGTTCTTGATGATCATCCTATAATCATCCTGGAAACGAGAGTTTTTCATTCTCAAAGGTTTGAATATGTTTTTCTCGGCGAATTCTCGTAGGCTCTGGCCGCTTACCCTCTCCACGACGATACCCAGTAAGAAATAGCCAGAATTGCTGTAGAGGTATTCCTCTCCAGGGTCAAAATTCAACTCCTTCTGGCGCGAGATAAGGTCAAGCACATCTTGTTGGTGGAAAAAGCCGAAATCAAGGCCCGCGATGTCCAGGAGGGTTAGATAATCGCGAAGCCCGCTGGTGTGGTGGATAAGATGGCGGATGGTTATCGGGATTTCGTATTCAGGCAATTCAGACACATACTCGCGGATATCATCATCAAAAGAAAGCTGTCCCTGTTTTTCCAGTATAGCAACACACAGGGCTACGAATTGTTTAGAGACAGAACCGATATAAAAAACTGTTTGAGAAGATATAGGGATATCGAGTTCTAAGTTAGCCATTCCGTAACCGCTTTTATAAAGAATTTTCCCATGCTTTATTATGGCCAGGGCACAACCTGGTGTATCTCGTCTATTCCATTGGGCGAAAAGCTTATCGACTTTATTGGTTCTGCCATCAGGAAAAGCAAAAGAAACCAAAATCAGCAGGAAAATTGCCGTTAGGATGGCTTTTGATTCGGATGATGTTTTCATGGCCCGAGGCGCCTCTGCTTGATGAGAATATTATTAAAATTCGTTGAATCTTTCAACCGGCAATTATTTTATCTTTTATTGCAAGATTTAAGGGAAATGAAAATAGATCTTAGTTGTATTGAATATGAGCTCTTATCTGGTGTGCGAAGTTCTTATTTCTAAGTCTTCCGCTTTTGCTGATAAGGGGAAAGAATATGTGAACGAAGGGTACTCATACAGGAAAACCCCCAAGGGCATTCAGCGGTTGTTATTTTCGATTGAACCGTCTTTGAGTTTTACAACCTTCTGAGCTCTCTTGGAGATATTAGGATTATGAGTGATCACCACCAGAGTATGCCCTTGCTTCCAGAGATTTTCAAAAATGGCCAAAATCTCATCTCCAGATTTGGTGTCCAAGTTTCCAGTAGGTTCGTCAGCTAAAATCAAGCTGGGGTTGTTAGCTAGGGCTCTGGCGATAGCCACCCGCTGCATTTCTCCTCCAGAAAGCTCACTGGGTTTATGATGAGCTCTCCCGGCAAGCCCTACGGCATCCAGCAATTCCATGGTCCGAGCCTTCCTTTCTTTAGCTCTGGCTCCCTTGAAAATCATCGGTATCTCGACATTCTCAAAAGTCGTCGCATAAGGGAGAAGGTTAAAATTCTGGAAGACGAAGCCGATTTTTTCATTCCTGATTTCTGCTAATTGATTGTGGTTAAAGCTTTTAATGTCTTTTTCTTCGAAATAATACTCCCCAGAAGTGGGAACGTCTAGACACCCTATAATATTCATCAGGGTAGATTTGCCAGAACCAGAAGGTCCGATCAGGCCGAAAAATTCATTCTTCTTGATATCTAAATCGATACCCCTCAAAGCTTCAACTTTGGCAGTTCCAGTTCCATAAATTTTCTCGATTTTTTTCATCTTGATCATTGCCGGTCTCCTTTTTATTCATACCTCAGAGCTTCCACGGGATTCTGGGAAGCCGCTTTGCGGGCAGGGAAAATTCCTGCTAGAAAGCCAATGATTCCCAAGATTAAGGCAGTTAAAATCATGATATCGACTGAAATAACAGGATGGGCCAAAAGGTCAGCAACAAAACCTTCTAGAGGAACAAATTTAAAAAGCTCAACTAAGAGGAAGGAACCCAAAACGCCGCCCGCACCCCCTATAAAAGCAATCATCAGGGCTTCGGAGATAAACTGGAGAAGGACATGTTTCTTTTTCGCTCCGATGGCCATTTTTATGCCGATCTCTTTGGTCCTCCTTTTGGCAGACACGTACATGATGTTGGCCACACCAACTCCAGCCACGATTAGAGTTAAACTTCCGATAATGCTCATAAAAATTTCGATGCCAAAGAATATTTTAGTCATCAATTCTTCTTCTTCGACCATATCCCACACATTCAGGGCCTGGGTATCATCAGGGTCGAACTTATACTTCTCAGCCAGGATTCTGTAGACTTCTTTTTTAACTGACTCAGACTGGGTTACATCCGATGGTTTGTAAATCAGGCGATCGAGGTATTTGTCCCCATAAATAGCTTGATAGGTCGTGAAAGGAATGGCTGCTTTTTGTGAATCCGGACCATTATACATGCTGTTCTGCAATTTATCTTTCATCACTCCGATAACCAAAAAAGGAATACTGTTAACCATAATGCTCTTGCCCACGGCTTCTTCTGGCCCAAAGAGCTTGTCTTTCAAGTCATTGCCTAAAAATATCACTCGTTTTTTATTCTTCAGATCCAAGGAGTTAATGAAACGGCTTCCTCGCTCGGGATAATACTTTCTCATTTCCCCGAAGGATGGGAAAACTCCGATAACTCGCTCGGTGATGGTTTTCCGCCCGTAGATCATAGTATTGGAAGAGCGGTCATTCTCAGGACTGATCAGTTCGATTCGAGGAATACGGTTTCGGAGGAGATCAATATCTTCTTCCCGCAAAAAGATCCGCCGACCTTTTCCCAATCCTTTGTAAGGTTTCGACGTCTGACCACTATAGATAAAAACGATACCTTCACCCAATCCATGCGTGGCTTTCATCATTTGTCTGTTCAAACCCTCTCCGAAGGCTAGAAGCACGACTATGGAAAATGTGCCCCAGGCTAGGGCAAATATAGTGAGGGTGATTCTCTTTCTCTGGATCTTGAGCTCTCGGTAGAACATGCGAAAAATATAATAGGCTTTCATTATTTTCCTCTAAGACCGGATCGCCTCCACAGGATTGAGGTTGGCAGCTCTTTTGGCAGGTCCAAACCCAGATATAAACCCGATCAAGCCCAAAAGAGCGACCGCAACTAAAGCCACTCCGAGAGAAAGAGTGGGTCTTCCGATGTATTGCTCAATTTCTCCAGCTGGAAAAACAGCGATGATTCCATAGGAAATAGCCAATCCTATGGCTCCTCCTATCAAAGTGATCATCAAAGTTTCGAATAAAAATTGGGAGAGTACAAATCCTTTCTTGGCTCCTAAGGCCATCTTTAAGCCGATTTCTCTTGTCCTCTCTTCAACCACAACATTCATGATGTTGGAGACTCCTATACCTCCCACAATAAGAGTAAAGGCTCCTACCAGCGAAAAAAAGATATTAAAGCCAATACCCATAGCCATAAAGACCTTCTCGCTTTCCATCAGGTCCCAGACCCAGAGAGCCTCCCTATCTTCAGGATGGAATCTGTATTTTTTCCCCAGCACCTGAAGAATTCTCTCCTGCAGGGCTTTATTCTGGCGAGGATCATGCCCCTGAACAATCATGTTGCTGATGTATTTGTGGCCAAAGATGGTGGAAAAGGTCGTAGCAGGGATATAGGTCGTGTATTCATCGCGGCCCCCGTAACTGGAGTTCTGATGTTTTTCCTTCAAGACGCCAACAACCTGAAAAGGAATTCCGTTAAGAGTAATATATTTACCCTCAGCAGAGTCATCTTTAAAAAGCTCTTCTTTCACTTTATTCCCGAGAAAGATGACTCTTCTTTTTTTATCGATATCCACGGGGTTGAGAAATCTTCCTTCTCTAGAGGGGATGGCATTCCGCATGAGGCGATAAACCGGATAAACTCCTCGAACCTGGGCAGCATAAGTATTTTTCTGTTGCTTTAATTCCACACCCCACCTGGCGTATTCAGGACAGATGTATTTGATCTGCTGTATTTCCCGTTCGAGGAGGAAGGCATCGTCTTCCCTGAAATGAAGCTGTCTTCCTCTACCCATCCCTTGATAAGGGATGCTTGTTTTTCCAGGCCAGAGAATGACCAAGCCCTCTCCTAGCCCGTGGAGATTCTTTTTTAACTGTCTCCCTAAACCAACTCCGAATCCCAAGAGGAGGACGATAGAGATAGTTCCCCAGATAATGCCAAAAATGGTCAGGAAAGTCCTCAATTTCTGGGCGCGCATATCCCGTACGAATTGGGATAAAAACATGAATGACTTCATCTTCGTACCTATGGCAATGTATCAGGTTATATTATTTCTTTTGGCGGTCTTTCTACGATTTCATCTCCTTCTTTCAATCCCTCCAGAATTTCTACGTTTATCCCATCACTCAGCCCAATTTTTACCTCGTGATTCACGATCTCCCCTTTTTCATTTTCGATCTCAACGTAGGTTTTGCCATCTATGAACAGCAACAGCCTCTCGGGTATGTAGAGCGTATTGGCTGATTTATTGATCACGAGCTTCGCGTTGGCAGAATAGCCTGCTCTGATTATCTTTTCTCCTCTTTGAGTTATATTGATTTCCACGTCAAAGAGAGTCGCATTCTCTTGTTGCTTTGCCTTAGGGGAAATCTTGGCCAATGTTCCCATGACTTCTTGATCTGGGATAGCTCCAATTTCAAGTTCAGCAGCCATTCCCTCCTCGAGTTTTCCCACATCGATCTCATCTACAGTCCCCTTGAAAAACATGCTCTTCAAATTGGCCAGGATGAGAAGCTCTGTTCCAGCCTGGTAGGAAGTTAAAGGAACAACCGGGTCTCCTTCATTGACTCTTCTTTCGAGTATGGTTCCTTCTACAGGAGATTTGATGATAGTGTCAATCTGACGATCGGCAATTTTTGTTTTTCCTTTCTCTATTAAGGCCAGTCTTTCCTGGGCAAGATTTAATTTCAGTTTCAGTGCTTTGTGTTCGTTTTCAGCCACTTCGTACTCTTTTTTGGAAATCAGGTTTTCATCCAGAAGTTTTTGCATGCGATTGTATTCATTGGAAGCTTTTTGAAGATTAACGGCTGCGATCTCCACGTTCCTTTTGGCTTCAGCAAACTCGAGAGGCGTCGGGTTAGGCTTGATTTCTATAAGGGGCTGGCCAGCCTGAATTCTGTCACCAACCTCCACATAGACTCTTCTCACGATACCTGATATCTTCGACTTGACCGAAATTTCTTTCTTGGGTTCAATACGGCCTATGGCTAAGGCCTGTTCTATAACATCGCCTCTCTGGACTTTGATCATCTTGATCCCGTTGTTTTTCCCGTTGCTTGAACTTTTCGCTGCCAGGAAGATCACAGCAGCTATAACAAGTACACTTATGAGAGGGATAAGTATTTTCTTAAGCATAGAATCCTCCTCCAGTAATCATTTCATTAATATATACGAATTTAGGTAACTCAGAGTTCACTTGAATGAAAAGAATCTCCGCTCAACACTCTCTCATTGACGTGTTATTGATTTAAGCAGGTACTCTTATTTTTAAACGCTCAGCCTCTCAGAATTATTTAGAAAGATAAAAACTTTCTGGAGAGGTGAATTATCTTCAGGTCTTTAAACTTTTTTGTCTTGTTCTGTTTATTCTTCGACCTCGATATCAACAGGAAAACTTTCCCATAATCCATGCAGATTGCATCTCTCTTTGGCGATCAAGGGATGGGCATGATCCAAGGCCACGGTGAATTTCACGTTTGGTGCGGCAAGCCTAGGGACAAGGTCTACCCTCGCCAGAAAAGTTTCACCTGAATAGAGCTCGATCCATTCGATGTAATGGGCATTTTCATTCGGGTGTGGCATGTGTTCTCCGACTTTAACTGAAACCTCGAATGGCTCCCCTTTCTTGACTTTCGAAGGAGCCTTGATCACAGGTGTGTGTTTTTTCTCTAAATCTGTCATCTGGTCTGCGCTTTCTGACTTGGCTTTGTTCAGGCCACACAAGATATCTTCTTCACACATCATATCCTCCATTTTATATTTAAAATTTTAAATTATTAACACTATTTTTTCCATCTCTTTCCCTTCTTCTGAATTCTTCTTTATTCATCAACTCTTGAAAATGGTGCACAAAGTAGAAATTCTCTAAAATGCAGAATTTATGCCATTCCCCGATTTTTTATTCTATAGATTTATCTTATTGATTTTAAATAAAATCTTTACTTATACAGAGCAAATTTTATTCCCTTGAACAACGAAATATCGTTTATTTTCCTTTATTTCGGTGAGTTACTCGTGCGGGTGCCAAATCGTTTCTTTTACGATTTATCTTGAAATCATGACCTATGGGTTCTCTTTTTGTTCTTTCTCCTGTTTTTCCTTCCAGTAATCCAGACATTCTGTGTCGCAGAAATGATGGACATATTCCTTGCCCTCAGCATGAAGAGCTGCTGCCTTGGGGATTATCTTTTTACAAACATGACAGGAGATTTTCTCGATATCTTCTTTCATTTTTACTCCTTTCCAAATGTATCTCAATCTTCATAAAGTTATTTTTTGCTCTTGAGCTTAAAAAATAACCAATTCTTATCATCCTTATCCTTTGGCTTAAGTTTTATCAAGCAGAATCTTCCTTTGAGTTTTTCTCCCCTAATCTCGAAAACCCTTTTTGAAGGATCGGTTTCAAGGGGGGAATATTCGCCTCTATCCCAGAGTTTAACCGTTCCCGCTCCGTATTCTCCTTCTGGTATTACTCCTTCAAAATCTTCATAGCCCAAGGGATGGTCTTCTGTCTGGACGGCCAATCTCTTCACTCCCTCTTCCGTAGGCGGAGATTTGGGAATGGCCCAGCTCTTGAGCACTCCCTCTTCTTCGAGACGCAGGTCAAAATGGAGGTGAGAAGCTTGGTGGCGCTGGATCGTATAGATCAAAACTTCAGGTTTTTTCTTAGCCCTCAGGCCTTCAGGTTTAGGCTCAGGCGTCTTACTGAAGTTCCTTTTTGCCTGGTAGTCTTTTAAGCTCAATTTCGTTTTCCTCTTGAGTCTTGATTATACAGGACACCGAAGCCCGGCTTCAATTATCTGTGCAAAAAACATCTTTCGCTTTCTACTTCTCCAGGTTTTCGGGTTACCAGCATAGCTATGTTGAGCTCATTCGCTTTTTCGATAACTTCCTGGTCTTTTAAAGAGCCCAGAGGATAGACAACAGCCGTGATTTTGTTTTTGGCTGCTAGCTCAACCACATCCGGAAAGGGCATAAAAGCATCTGAAGCCATGACGCACCCTTCGGGGCCATAGCCTCTCCTTGAAAACTGAATGGCATTCTGGGCTGCATCTATGCGGCTGCGTTGTCCTGAGCCAATTCCATGGACTTTATCCTTGGTGCCGATAACAACCGCATTGGACCTGGTGAAGACAGCCACAATCCAGTTGAATACGGAGGCCTCCATTTCTTCTGGAGTGGGTTTTCTCTTCGACACCACGTCGAGATGGTCAGGAGAAATGATCTGGGAGTTAAATCTCTTCTGAACCAGAAGACCTCCAGCCAGTCTTTTGAACTCGAGCCCGTTATCCTTGGCCTGCCTTTTAAGAGCTGCTCCCATTTCCACGACCCTGAGAATTTTTCTCGACGCCAAGACTTCTAGAGCTTCAGGAGTGTATCCTGGAGAATAGACCACTTCAACATTCCTCTGACTCTCCACTAGGAGAGTTGCCAGGCTGGCATCGATTTCATAATTGAAAACAATTACGCTTCCAAAATTAGAAAGGGAGTCACATTTCCAGGCTTTCTCAAAGGCCTTGACTGGTTCTGTGTCCATGGCCACACCGCTCGGCATCTCATGTTTTATCAAAGTACAGATCAATTTATCTGGATAGATCTCAGTCAATTTGTGAGTAAGCCGCTGGCCTAGGTCCATATCGGCCACGTTAATGTAACTCAATCCTTTTATCCCTTCCTGCAGAATTTTCAGGTGGGCCATGTTCGGTCCTGAAGCCCCCTCCTCCTGATAAAAGGCTGCCGGGTAACCAGGATTTTCTCCATACCTCAAAGAAAGCTTTTTCTTGAATTTCTGGCTGCCGACTCTAAGGGATCTAGGGAATTCTTCCTTGATTTTAGTCTTGTATTGATCTCGCCTTCTTTTATCCAGACTCTTCATTGCTTTACCCTTTCATACCTATTGATAATATAAGTCTCAAATTTATCCTTAGCTAAATTCCTGGAGAATATGCAGGCCACGGCAATTCTGAAATCTTTTTCTGGTTTTTGAGGACTCAGAGCCTGATAAACCGCCTCTGCAACTCTTTCAGCTTTTTGACCTTTAATCCCCACCTCAACCGGCTCTCCGCTAAACGAAGGCAGAGGGTCTGTGTTCTCTCCAGTGTAGGTGGCTATCATTTTCCCCTGCCCAGAAACCAAAGGAAACTCGAATACCGACTTCACTGAAGTTCCATCTGAACCTCTTCTAATGATACTGAGAGCGGCCTTCTCAGGAGAGAGAAGGCAGCCGCTTATCCTGGGAGTAAAATTGGGGGCGTCTGGTTCAAAACCCCAATGCTCAAGAGAAGACAGAAGAATTTCTTTGGGACTCTGGCTTCGAAAAAGATTCTTTCTTATGTCCTCTGTCTGTTTTCCGTTACTAACAGCTATCCCTTTTTCTACCCAAATTGCCGGATAAACAAGTAGACCCAGGTTTCCTTTTTGGAGGGTGGCTTCATCGGTGGGTTTTATCCAGACCGTGCGGTTCTCTATCACTAGTTTTCGAGCTTGGCTGGACGCAGACCTGCCGGTGATGGCATAAATCACTACCACGTTTGTTCCTGGTTTGTCTTTTCCGATGATGATAATCCTTCCTGGATACTCCATTGCTTCCAGGCTTTCAAGACCTTTTTCCATCCTATTTCCTTCAATCTTTGGGTAAGATAGCACACGGAATTTTTCAAGTCAAAAAGACAAAATTCTTTCCTCCTGAATTCTCGGGGTCAGGTCTTGACTTTCAGTATTTAAAAGAAAATATATGATCCAGATAGCAGAACGTTGAAAGTCAAGACCTGAGCCAAAGTTGGGAAAAGTAACTCTTGTCTATCTTTCATTATTCGGATAGAATTTTGTTTCTTTATAGAAGAGGATATTATGAAGAAAAAAGTTTTTACTCCAGAAATAGCCTTCAGGAATCCAGAATTCTTAGACTCCCATGAGGCTCGAACAGCTAGGATCCTGTGTGAGTATTTAGAGCCAGAAGCCAAGCTTCGAAAACTAAAAGTCAATAATACTGTCCTTTTTCTCGGCTCTTCCAAGGCTAATCCCGACGACAAAAAATCCGCACTCACTAAATACTACTGGGAGGCTGAAGAGCTGGCCTATCACCTTGTCCAATGGGCGATCAGACTCAAGCCCAAAGGGAAGAATTTTGTTATCTGTACTGGAGGGGGGCCAGGAATCATGGAGGCTGCCAACCGAGGAGCAGCTCGGGCAGGTGGGAAATCCATCGGGATGAATATTTCCATTCCGTCTGAACAATATCCCAATCAATATATCTCGCCCGAACTTTCTTTTCTCTTTCACTATTTCTTCATGCGCAAGTTCTGGTTGATCTACAAAGCCAAAGCTGTGGTGGCTTTTCCTGGAGGATTTGGCACGCTTGATGAAGTCTTTGAAACCTTAACCTTATTGCAAAGTCAGAAAATCGAGAAGGGTGATATTCCTATCATTCTCTATGGTGAGGACTATTGGCGAGAAGTAATCAATTTTGACGCTCTCCTAAAATACGGAAACATCGAGCCCGATGACCTCAAGCTCTTTTCCTTTTATTCAAACCCCAAAGATGCCCTATCCTACCTGAAAAAAAGACTTTTAGAATACTTGGTGGAAGCCGATTAATTCTTTCTTCTAGATTTATTGATAAAAATTTTGAGCCTAATCCTCCGAGATAAATACCAGAAGAGAAAAAGACCGAAGACAATCCCTCCCACATCTGCGGTCAAATCTAGGATGTCACTCTCTCGTCCCGGCACAAAATAATGATGGATTTCATCCGCAATGGCTAAACCAGTAGCCGTAATGAAGGTTAAAAATGCTTTCATCCTCATGCCGGCTGTAGAGCTTTTCGAATAGCCGAAGAAGACAAGAATGACCAGGACAGTAAATTCGAGAAAATGAGCTCCTTTATCAAAATGGGGCACACCCACTTCGAAATCATAGCTTCTCTGAGATAGATAAAAGATCAAAGCATAATAAACAGCCGCCGGAAAGAAATAAAGAATTTTTCTCATAGACGGGTATTTTATTAAAAATGACTTGATTTCTCCAGGTCTAATAAATAGTGGGCATAAGAGAATCTTTGGCCTTGACTTCTCCGGAAATCGTGTGTTCAAATTTAAATTTAAATAAATCTATAATAGAGAGATTGAATGGATCGGTTTCAATCTGTGATGAAAAAATATCCAGTCCCTCTTATTTACTGCTTAATAATTTGCTTATTAGCCCTTATGTTTTCCTGTTCTCGAACAAGGTATATTCCGAGAGGGAATATCCAGACCGGGTTGGCATCATGGTATGGGCCCGATTTCCATGGGAAAAAGACCTCGAGTCAAGAAATTTATAATATGTATGAACTCACAGCCGCCCATAAGAGCCTTCCCTTCGGAACCTATGTCATGGTCACTAACTTGGATAATGGAAAATCTGTCAGAGTCAGGATCAACGACCGGGGGCCGTTTGTTAGAGGAAGGATCATCGACCTTTCTTATGCAGCAGCCAGGGTCCTGGATATGATTGGTCAAGGAGTAGTTCGGGTGAGGATTGAGGTTTTAAGCAGGATCCCTCGCGCCAAATCCGGACCACGATTTTCTGTCCAAGTAGGAGCTTTTGTTTCCAGAGAAAATGCTGAGGCTCTAAAGCTTCAAATCCAAAAAATATACCAGAACGTTTATATCTCTACCATTGAGACGTCAAACCAGGTTTATTACCGGGTGAGAATTGGAGCTAAAAGCCTTGCCTCTGCCCATGAAATGGCTCGAGAGCTCTTCAAGCAAGGCTTTACGGTCATTGTCTTAGAAGAGAGCTAGTTCTGTTTTCGTTCCTCTCCATTCTTGAACAAATAAGCTATCTCTATTGATTTGTTTTCTTGGCCATCATGTACGACAAATTTTCCATCGCTCCACATCGAGGCAGCTCCGTATTCTCCCTTTTTATTGATGGCATAAAATTTAAGGTTGAACCGAGGAAGGCCATCTTTGTTTAATAGATGCGTCTGAAGCTTAGATTTGGAGGCTATTCTTTTTAAGGTTTGGAGACAAGCTTCTTCTGGAGAATTCCCCCTCCTCATGAACTCTACGACCGTGAAACTCCCACAATTGAGAATATTGGCTTCGCCACGGCCGGTAGAGCCTGCTGCTCCTACTTCATTATCCACGTACAGGCCAGCTCCTATGATAGGTGAATCCCCCACTCTTCCTGGGATTTTATAATCAAATCCACTGGTCGTAGTCACACCAGCCAGATCACTTTTTTCATCGATAGCCAGGCAGTTTATTGTCCCATGATACGTCAAAACTGATTGCAATTCAGGTTCAACTTCATCTTTCTGGAGAGGAAACCAATAATCCTTTGCTGACAGGGTTTCTTTCCATCTGAGCCATTTTTTCCTTGCTTTATCAGTGAGTAGGTTTTCTTCTTTGAAGCCATGGGCCTTAGCAAATTTTAAAGCTCCTTCTCCCACCAACAGAGCATGGTCTGTCCTCTCCATGACCAACTTCGCCACTTGGGAGGGAGTTTTGATGTTTCTCAAGCTGGCCACTGCCCCTCCGTTATGTGTAGGACCATGCATCACAGAGGCATCAAGCTCGACAACTCCTTCTTCATTGGGAAGACCGCCATAGCCGACCGACATGTCTTCAGGGTCTTCTTCGACGATGTTCACTCCAGCTATGACTGCATCCAGAGGGTCTTCTCCCTTTTTCAGCAGCTCCATGGCTTTTTCAGTAGCCCTTAAACCATTCCCGCTAGCTATTACCAGCCTTTTAGAGCTTTTCATTTCTCGGCTGGAGAGGCTCTTTCCACTCGTCAAAAAAGAAGCTGCGCTCAAGCACATTCCAGTTCTTAAGAAATCTCTTCTGGAGAGTCTATTCTTCATCTTGCCTCCTTTATCCATCTCGGTTTCTCTTAAATTAACCAAACTATTCTCAAGAAGCAACCAAAAATTCATTTTTATCCTTAGGGCCAGGTCTATGCCATTTAGCTTTTTTATATCCGCAAACAGAAATTATCAATGATCTGAGGGTAGCCCTGTCTTTACTTCGAGGCCATGTTTAGGTTAAACTTCGTTCTTTTCCGATGAAAAAAAGAATTCTTTTTTCTGCCTCCCTCTTCCATTTTATCAACGATGCCTCCGCAGTCACGGTTCCCATGATCTTTCCCCTGCTCTACAGCCAGCAGCTCCTCATCCAGAAGTATTCCCACATCGGTATCTTATCCTATCTCGGCTTGATGACGACTTTTGTCTTTCAGAGTATTGCGGCCAATCTTTCTGATAAACTTGAGTATAAACATTGGGTGCTAGTGAGTTATATAGGTATCTGTGTTTCTCTTTTTCTGATCACTTTCACTTCTGCCTTCACCGTTTTTCTTTTTGTTTATCTTGTCTTCAGGATGTTTACCAGCTTCTACCATCCTGTTGGAGTAGCCTGGATTTCAAAAACCCATCCTGGTCAGAAAGTCGACTTTGCTATGGGAGTTCAGAGTGGAACGGGAAACCTTGGAGTTCTCATCGCCTTCATCTCGGTTGGTTACCTGGCTCAAAATTTCAACTGGAAACTTCCTCTGCTGGCCTGGGCTTTGGCAGGTTTCTTATTAGGTACTGCGAGTTTTGCCTCAGCCAAGAAGACTCATACCAGAAGCAAACAATTTTCTAATCCTGACTTCTCCTCTTGGATGAGCACCTTAAAGGCTATCAGAGTCTATATCCTGGCTTTTGTTTTTGGAGGAGCCTGTTGGGGAACGACTGTCTATTACGCCCCTTCCCTTCTCAACCATAAGTTTCAGGTACCGATGGGGAAGACTGGTCTTTACTTGGGTTTCTGGATAGGTCTGGGGATTGTGACGAATTATTTATTTGGCTATCTCAGCCAGCGCTTTGGAAGGTTCAAGATTGCCATTTTTGGCTTTCTTGGCTCCTCTCTGTTTTTATTCTTCTTGGGAACAGCAGGTAATTCGGCTCTAGCCGTGATGAGTCTCCTTTGTTTTGGAGCATTCCTTTTTCTTATCTATCCTGCTTTCAATTCTTTTGTTGGAAATGTCGTACCCGCCGAGAATCAATCTCAAGCCTTCAGCATCACTGCCAACACACAGGTTCTGACTGGTGCGGTGGTGAGTCTCGCCAATGGATTTCTTTCGGATAGGTTTGGCATAAGCTCTCCCTTCTTTTTGCTAGGGATTTTGGGAATTCTTGTCTCTGGATTCTTCCTGGCTAAGAAACCAAGACTCCAGCCGAACAAAAAGGATTGAAAGGTATTGGATATTTTATAGGCTCGATCAGAATCTAATTTTAATTCCCAACCGGACTGAAAAACCAGCGAGGTCAACCTCTCCTTCTCGAACGTTTCTTTGAAAAGATGTTTCAGCGGGAACATCATCATCAAAATCAATACGTGGATACTCTTTTCCAGTGTCGGATGAGCGCCAATCATAATACCAGAGAGTTGCCTCTTCAATAATCCCTTCTTCATGACCGAAGAAATCTCTTTTCCAAATGTAATCACCCTGGAGGCTCTTAAGCTTAGCGTATCTTCCAAAGCCTTCAACCAGCAGAGCCAGGCTTCGAGAAATATTGAACTCTAAACCCAAACCTCCCTGGAATCCCATAGTATGAGATTTGGCCTTCCAATTCTCTTCATAATCATGGTGCTCCGAATCCCAACCGTAGTTCCATTGAATTGTTCCAAAGTAATAGCCTGCTCCAGCATTGAGGGTAAAATTCATAGTATTGCCCAGAGGAAAACTCAAATAAACACCCAAGGTCAAGGGAATTAAGGTGGCCTTGGGGTGGGCAGTGTCTTTATAAGGCGTTCCTTCCCAGATAAGGTCGATGACAGTTTCCTTGTTGACTTGGATATAACCTCCTCCAAGTCCTATTCCAACTCGAGGTGTGAAATTGATGATCAGTTCTCCTCCAAGATCTATACCCCAATGAACTGGGATCAAGTCCTCCTCAATATCAACGTTAGGAAGGTCTTTATAGTAATCCGTGATTCCTTGCAGGGCGTCATTTATGTCGCCAAGGCCCATGTAATTCATTCCACTGTGGAATTTCAAACTGAAATCAATTCCAGGGCGAGCAGGTTGAAGCATAGGAGGAGGCTGAACTGGAGAAGGCTCGGGTAGTTGAGTAGGTGCTGTAGGTTCGATTTTTTTTGCGGGTGGAGGACTTGGCTTTTCTTCAACCGCTTCTTCACTTGGGGCAGCTTCCTCTTTCACTGGCTCCTTGGGGACAGGTTTTTCTTCCATAGGTTCTTCTTCTTTAATGGGTATTTCTTCCACAGGCTTCTCTGCAGGCCTTTTGGTGATGACTTCAACTGCAATAGATTGAATAAATCCAGTAAGCCTGAATCCTTTCTCATCTGCAGGAAGAACCACTCGAAACCACTCTCCTGTTTGCATGTCTGATTCCAAAATAGTTCCCAAGAGCGATTCACCTAAGACTGAGCTATTTGTATCAGGCCTTAAATGAATTTCAGCTTTCTCCAGGATGACTCTTAATTTCAGATCTTGGGCTTGACCTGAACCTGGCCAAAGTAAGGCCAGAGATAAACAAATGACCGAAATAAGAAATGTCTTTTTGCTTCTCATTTTTCCTTAATGAAAATGTTTTAATTGAACCTGATCCTGATTCCCACTCTGACTGAAAAGCCTGTAAGATCGACCTCTCCCTCTCGGATATTCTTAACGAACGATGTCTCTTCAGGTTTTTCGTCGTTGAATTCTAGGGTAGGGTAATAATTGCCTGTTAAGGAAGATCGCCATTCGTAATACCAGAGCGTGGCCTCATCTATACTCTCCTGACCCTGATAGCCAAAAAAAGTCTCCTCAAAGGTATAGTTGCCTTTCAGAGCTTTTAACTTAGCGTATCTTCCAAAACTCTCGACAAAAAGCGCGATCCTTGACGAAAAATTAAATTCAAAACCCAGACTCCCATGGAAACCAAGAGCGTTAGATTTCCCCTCCCAGTTTTCCTTGAAGTCATCAAATTCCGACTCGTAACTGTAATCCCAGCTGAATGTTCCCAGGTAATACCCCAATCCTACCTGCACAGTGAAACTTAGTCTTTTTGCTAAAGGCAAATCAAAATAGGCGCTTAAAGTCAGGGGAATAGCTGTGACTTTAGGCCTGGCTGTGTCTTGGTACGAATAGCCGAACCAAACGTTATTGACGGTGCTTTCGCTGCTGGCTTGGATATAGCCACCTCCTAGACCTATTCCGATATGAGGAGCAAGGTTAACGATAAACTCCCCGCCAAATTCGATTCCATTTTGCAAAGGGTCGAATTCACCATCGACGTCGACACCTCTATCATTCCAATAATCCGTCGTAGCCTGCAGATGATCGTTAATGTCGTTGGCGAACAGATAACTCTTTCCTCCGTGCATTTTCAGACTAAATCCAATACGTGACTTTGCAGATGGCTGAAGAACAGAGGGAGGGGGAGCTTTAGCCGGTTGGATAGGTTTCGTTGGTTCGATAGTTTCAGTCGGTGGGACACTTGGTTTTTCTTCAACAGGCTTTTTATCTACTGGTTTTTCTTCTTCCAAAGACACCTCTTCAGCAGGTTGTTTTTCAGGCCCTTCAATTATGACTTCCACTAAATTGACATGAACAAATCCTGTAATCTGGGCCCCATTCTTATCAGAAGGAAGAATCACCCTAAACCAATTTCCTATTTTTTTATCTGATTCTAAAACTGAACCCAGGCGGAATATGCTCAATACTAAACTCCTGGCATCAGGTCTCATATGAATTTTAGCTTGATTAACAGTTATTCTTAATTTCAGATTTTCCGCTTGAGTGATTCCAGGCGAAAGCAAAATAACCAATAAGCAGATAACCAATGCAAGTCGTCTTTTCGAATCTCTCATTCTTACTCCTTGTTTCTATCCTATTTAGTCAATGTTCTTAAATTTCCTCCGCAAGGCGACGGTTGCCAGAATGATAAATAGATTATTCTCTTTAGTCAATCGCCTTTGAAGGTGAATGGCAGGGTGATTTTTTAACATAGAGATTTATCTCATATTTTAAATAAAGGAGTCCGAAGGTATTGATAGAATAAAATTGAAGCTGTAGTTTTATAGATCAGCGGATGCCTTTAGGGATTCGGAATGCAGGAATGAGGCTTTTTCCCCTAGATTTAATAAGTTTTTAGAACGTTATTTTTAGTGTGCTCCTTGCGTCTCCGTAAAATTCTGCTCTAGCCAAACCTCAATCCAGATGAAATTTATGTTTTAAAAGAAGATTATGATCCCTATCGAGAACTGGAAGAAAGAAGGATTCACCGCAACCTCGCTAGTTTCATCTTCAAAAAAATCTGCATCCGCTTGGGTAAAATTAAAACCCGTAAAATATTCATAGTTTACCGAATCATATACGCCAGGCTGCCATTTCCACTCAAATGTCTTGGTGGGACAAAAGAAATAGCGAGCTTCTAGGATAAGTCCTACGCTTTCGGTGAATCTGTAATCAATTCCTCCGCCGATGTTTCCTCCAAAAGCTGTCCATGATTCTTCATCGATTCTGATGGGTATTTTCAGGGCATCTATGTAGTACGTATAGATGTAGTAGCAATAGATCCACCATCCATCCCAAAAACAGTACCACGAGGAAGTACGAGCAGCAAGCCCAATTCCTGTAAAAGTATTGGCACTAAAGGTATTCATGAAAAGAGTCGCGCCGCCTGAAGCGAACAATCCTAGATTTTCTTTTTGATACCTGCCGAGCAAGTTTAGGCTCAAGGGAATAATACTTAATTTGCCATCACCCCCCCCAAGTTACACTCTCTGTCGTATCGTCATAGGTGAGACGAAAATCCGTTTCAGTGTTGACACTAGGTTGAAGATATCCAAACCCTAACTGAAGTCCAAAATTTGGGGAAAACAGGAATGAAAAGAAGCCACTAAAAGAAACTCCGTTTTCAGCTTTGATGTTGAAAGAGTTATCTTCTGTGATTTCACGCGCATAATAATCCCAGGTCATCCTGTAATTCGAGGTGTCATCCATTTGGGTCAGGGCAAAGCCGCCGGTAAGGCTTAAAGAAAACCTTTTATCCGTTCCAGTTTGGGCGAAAGAGGTGGCTACGAAAATAAATAGAATGGCCAGTGTTAAGAACGCTTTTTTCATTAAGACCCTCCTTTCAAATTTTTATTTAGCCAATTTATGGTTGAATTGAATTCGAGGTAGAATTTCTTAGTTTTGTCGAACTTGAGGCTTCTTTCCAATCACCCTTTTCAATTTTCCTGGTCAACAACTATCATAGATATTATTGTGTCAAGTATAATTTAGATTTTATATAGTTTTCATAAAATATAGCAGTTACATATACTAAAAAAATGAAAATGATTGAAATCAAATGCAAAAAAGAGAGAAATAGAAAATGTTTATAGAATCGAGAAAACGTCAAAGAGACGAGATGAATCCTTCTTCGTATAACTGATTGGAATCCTTTATCCTGAGTTCTGTTGATTCGACAAACTCGATAGCCTGTTGAAGGATTTTGAGCATTTCTTCTTTATCATGAGGAAGGCTGCCTGCTACTCCTCTATAAAAGACATTGTTATCTGCCCAGAGATAATTTGTCAGATGATCACTGGCCAGATAGCAATCCTTAAGATCAAGATTCTCGAGGAGAAGCTTCACTTCTTTTAACCGCTCCAGAGGAGATATGATATTAAACTCGCCTTTAACGAGTTTCTCTTTCAAAGGAGTCCCATGTTGGAGAGTCAGTGTTCTTAACCTGATGATATCCGGTTTTATCTGGTTGATAACGCGAGCGCTGGCCAGGGCATGTGCCTGCCAACGTTCATTTCCGCCTGCTCCGCTTATGATATACAAAGAAACCTCGAAACCGGTCTTCTTGGCTCTCAACCCTGCTTCGATCATCTCCTCAGGATTGACTCCCTTTCGAAGCTGCTTAAGAACCTCAGCGTCACCCGATTCTAACCCCAGGTGGAGGCGGTCAAGACCTGCCTTGTGGGCATCACTCAAGAACTCCATTTTTTGGCGGAGAATAGTCTTGGCCCTGGCATAGGTTGTTATCCGGTTGGCTTCGAGGAATGTTTTCCTGATAAAGGCAACTATTTTTGGCATTTCCTTATGCAACAGATTATCGCTGTCACCAAGAAAAATAGATTTGGCTCTTCGGTAGAGCTGCCTGGCCATCTTCACGTCAGATTTCACTTTTTCATAGGGCTTTATCTCGAATTTTATTTGCTTGTACATGGAACAGAACTCACATTTGTTCCAGGGACATCCCCGAGTGACTCGGATGAGAGCGCTGAAGGCCTCGTTGGGAGGCCTGTAAGGAGGAAAGTCATAGGTCCTTGAGTTTCTAGACATTTAATATTTCACCAGACCCATTTTCTTTAGGTCTTCCACAAAATGAAGGATAAATTCAATGTCGGTTTCATCGTACTCACAAGAAACAATATGCCTGATTGCGAGGAGATTGCGTTGGCCATCCATCAAATTAATGATTTCATAAGTCTTAGAGCCAAAATATCTTCCTTCCCTTTGGTTATTTTTTTGATACTGCTTGAAATCTTCTGGACTAAGGTTTTCCTGGGCATAGTTCCAAGGAAGAGGCCCTTTAAAGAGTCTCTTGGGCATGAGAGAAGCAGCTTTTCCATACATCTCTGTTGGTTTAAAGACCTCTTTTTTTATTTTATTAAGGCTGCAGAGAAGTTCATACATGGAATCTATTTTTTTCTTTTCTTGAGCGGCTTGGACTTTAAGGTTTTCCACTAACTTGTCGATAAATTTTTCACTCGACTTATCCTGACAGAGCTCCTTGACTTCTTCGAGGTTGGCTGATTCCACTCTGGCTTGAACTTGGGGGTAGTTAAGGATATTTGAGTGAAGCTCAGCCAAGGATTTTCTCATATTTGGCTCTTCTGTCGATTGATGCAGAAGTCCGAATGATTTTTTAGTTCTCTCTGTCATTCTCAGAGTTGCCCTGCTGTAAACTTCCCTTGCAATTCTTAAGGCCTCTACTTCCCCGGCGTTGGCGATAAGGACCGTGGCTGCCAAAGACAGGCTGATGATTCTTTTCATCTCGGTAGGATCACATTTATCAGGGGTATCAAGGTTCGTGTGATGGAAGACATCAGCATGTCCTAGCATCGGAGTGGGAATAGAAAAGGCAGAATCATTGAACATGATATGATCTGAGCCTCCCCAGAAAGGTGCCAGGCGGAAGTTGAAGTGAAGCCGGGTTCCCCTGGGAGAATAAAAGGCCTCATCATCCAACCATCCTGTTAAATTGAAAAGAACGTCATTGATGTAACCTGGAACCGAGTAAGGCGATTGAATGAGGTGAAACCTGGATTCGCAGAGATAATAGTTTTCGCCAATCATGTCCAGGTTCAGCCCTACGATTCCTTTTTCCTTGAGGCCCGAGTGTTCGGCTAAATAGGCTGCAGCACCGTGGATTTCCGGAAGCCAGAGAAAACGAATGGTCCTCTTGAGAGGCGGAATCTCTCCTCTTTTCACTAGATCCAGGAGGTTTCTGGCCATTTCCACCATTCCTGCTGACCCAGAAGCATTATCATTGGCTCCAGGCTTGTAATGATCGAGGTGCCCCATGACGATAATTTCTTGATCAGGATATTCAGCCCCGTTGATTTTGGCTTCCAGGACCGGCATCTCTCCATCAAAAAGCTCAGCCTTGACCTTGGCCTTCATGATGACTTTTTTCCCGCTCTGGAATAGAGACAGGATTTCTTTTTCTTGCCTTCTGGAAAGGGCAAATCCAAACCCGGTCTTCTCGACTTCTTCTCCTTTGGGAGAAAGGCGAGAGACCTCAATCAGGTCAGGAAATTGGAGGCGGCTTCCCTTATCTGAAGGTCCTACGATAACACCTAGGGCGCCTCTGTTAATCACGGCTTGACGATGGACTTGTGAGCCCCCACCCCCAGTGGCAAAAATAAGTTTTCCCTTGACATCCTTGCCTTTATAGTCCTCTTCTGATTTGCCTTTTCCAACATACACCACTTCGCCTTCTGCCTCTCCCCCTTGAGAATAAGGCATGAGGCTCACAGCTTGGTCAGAATAGCGAGCCAGAAGCTTTTGATAAGGTTTCACCAGCCACAGCTCGGCTTCTCTCGCCCGCCACCCCACCAAGGACCTCCATAGAAAATACTTTTTGATGCCATCCGCTCTGTATCTTTTGACTCTAACTTCCTGCAGTCCAATATTCTTTAATTCTGCTGCCAGAAAATCGACACAGCGATTATAATCAGAACCTTCTCCCCCTCCCCTGATGCGGTGGAAGCGGGTGATCTTGGATACCATATCCCAGGCTCTCTCGCCTGAAACTTCGTTCTGGATAGCTGCCAGAAGCTTTTTATCAAGAAGGTACGTGCTATCTTGGGAATAAATGAAGGGAGAGGAGATGAAAAAGAAAAATACAAAAAGAAAAGAAACGATGTTTTTTCCTCGACTTGGCATGATTCACCTCTATAAAAAAATATAATTTTTAGCCAATTAGAAAAATAATTCCTAAACTGATTATTTTTTCAGTTTGAGAACCTGGCCCGGGAGTTTTCCGTTATATTTTCCGTTATCAATAGTCAACTCTCCTTTGATAAGAAGATATTTGACTCCTTTGCTGTATTGATGAGGGTTAGAAAGTGAGGTCGGAGTTCTTATGTTGTTCAAGTCAAGGACAGCGACATCAGCCATATAACCCTTCTTTATCCAGCCCCTGTCATCCCAGTTCATGATATCGGCTGGAAGAGATGTCTGGGAACGTATAACATGAGCTAGAGAAACGGTTTTCCTTTGCAGGGCATATTTTTCTATCTTGTGAAGGAAAGTCGAGAAGGATCGGATATGGGTAAGTCCTATTCCATAGAAAGGAGAAGTCCCGTCGCTACCAGTACCCACATAGTCCTTTTTCATGATGTATTCCACATCTTCCTCAGACATGCGGAGGGGAACACATCTGGCTCCCATGAGCTCCAGTTCGATGGCTGTATCTTCTACTGATTTTTTCTTTTTTGAAGCCGCATATTTTAAAGACTTTCCCTCTAAATCCTTTTCCACACAGATAGCTATGACAATGTTTCCAGCTCCTCCTTCATTCTCGATATTCTTTTTGACAGCGGTCCGAATTGTCTCTGCCTCCTCAGGATCTTCCATCCTCCTTAAAAAGAGCATCCTTTCTCTGCTGTTGGCAGGCCCCTGAAATCTCGAGGGACTGATAAAGCTTCGAGAAACATACCTGACTAGCTCCCTCCTGGGAAGCTCATCAATAAATTGCTGATGATGCTCGGAGAGAGGAAGGTGTGGCGTTATCTTTTTATACAGTTCTATGAGTTCTGAATCATGAAGATAATCAAAGATCATCTGAACATCCTCTGTTTCCAGTTTATCGATTTCTTCCTTACCGACCCAAATACTCCTTGGAATAAGACGCTGGTAAGGATACCCACTGTGGAAGCGATAGGGATATTGATCTGCCGTGATTTTAAGCCCTTTTGAGCGGGCTTCTTCTACCAGAGCACAGGCTTCCTTGACCAGCCCCCAGTTTGGATATCCGATGGCCTTGAAATGAGAGATATGGGTTGGAACATTACTCTTTTCTGCAATCTCGATAGCTTCTTTGACTGCCTCGATGAGCTTCTCCTTTTCATTCCGCGTATGCGTGTGATAGATACCCCCGTAAGGGGCGATCATTTTGACTAGCTCTATGACTTCATCTGTTTTAGCATGAGTACCGGGAAGATAGGTTAACCCTGTGGAAAATCCATAGGCACCTTGTTCCATGGCCTCTTTCACTAGCGCTTTCATCTTCTCCAATTCCTCTGGCGTGGGCTCTCTTTCCTCCATTCCCATCACGATCTCGCGTACGTCCCCATGACCTACCAGTAAGGCAACATGGGGTCCTATGCCTTCTTCAGACCAGGTTTTGATCAAGTCTTCTGCTTTTTCGAAAATAGGCCAGGCGCTTCTCCCACACTGGCCGACAATGAGCGTGGTCACGCCTTGAGTCAAATAGTTCAAGCAGGCTCTGTTTTCCGGAAAATACATGCCTCCATTAACATGGCTATGGAGGTCGACAAAACCTGGGGTGACATAAAGGCCTTTGGCATCGATGACCTTAGAAGCTTTCCCTGAGATTGACCTGGCCACGCTGATGATTCGGCCGTCTTTAACAGCCACATCAGCTTTAAAAGAGGGCCGCAAAGAACCATCAAGGACTCTTCCGTTTTTGATAAGCACATCATAGTCAAAAGACCGTTCCTGTGATGAGATATGTATACTTCCTGTCCAGAAGAGTATTCCCAGAGTGAGAAAGCCTAATAAAGTCATTCTTTTGATTTTCATGTCTCCTCCTTAATATTTTAATTGATTAAATGTTTTTTATTCATGTTCAAAATCATCAAAATGCAGCAAGATGTTAAACACCAACATAAAATCCATTTTGGTCTGAAAACGATGAAGAGGATTGAAATTAAACATGATCACCCGCCCCTTTTCCACCGGAAAATTCACGATGGCTGCTTTGCCTTTTAACTCTTTGGCACCCTTGATATACCCGCTCATTAAAATATCGTCCGTTTTTGTATATTTCAGCACAATGTATTTCCTCTCCTCTTTAGGAATGTTAAAAATAAAGCCAAAGCTGTGGTAGAGAGGTACGTTTTTCTCGTAACCATAAAGAATAGGGCTATTTTCATCCACTCTCTCTCCCTTCAGTATAGAGCCAGGTGCAGAAAGCTCTCTGGGCGCCCTCGCTGAAATGTAGCGAACAAGGCCGTATTCTAGAGCTAGCTTACTCGATGAGCCAAGCAGGACCAGGACTCCTCCTAAATCGACAAAATCCTTCAGATTCTTAAGCCCCGTAATTCCCATTCCGCCAGTGATATCCTGGCTCTGATCAACAATTCCCATGGATTGGAATTCTTCTGTCTTTTCATAAGGAATAGGTCCCAATTTAGGATCAATTCCGAAAACGATATTTTTGGGCTGGGTAAACGCGCTCTGATGAGGAATGATGATGACATCGAAATCCTCAACAAGGTTTCCATTCCGTAGCCTGTCTTTGGAAATAAGAGCATAGGGAATTTCGTACTGGTCAAAGGCAAACCTCGCCCATCCTGAATTCTGGGTGTTGGTCCAGGTATGATAGAGGGCCAGGCGAGGAAGGTTGAGAAGATGCTTCTTGACTTGGGGTTCTTTCTTGATCGCATGGACTTCAAGACCTAAGTCTTTAACCACCGTGGAAATTTCTCGGGATTGCTCTTCTGGATTGGTTTTATCCGACAGAATGATGAAGGACCCTCGAGGAACATCTATCTTTCCGATTTTGAAAGACTCCTCGGTGGCATAAATTTCTTGACCCTCCAAGGCAAACCGGGCTGTAATGAGATTATTATTCCCTCGATGAAGGATGACGTAGCCGTACTTTGAGGTTTTGCCTTGGATTTTACCTTTAAACGCAATTTTTTCTTTGATCAAAGCAGCAGGAACATCGAGGATGGCTTTGTCATCGATGCGCACAGTATTCACACCGTGCATGTAACCCAAGGTCCACCCCACATCATCATAAGGACGAGAAGCGGATTCAGGAAAATCCTGAACTTCCAGCAGAGTCTTGGCATATGTTCTGTAGGGCTGATTCATCTTCACTAAATAAGAACCTTGAGGGAAAGTGCCCTCTTTGACCTTGGCTACTTCCTTGGTTTGATGGATTTCAACGCCTTGGGTCATCAAGAGGTTCAGGACATTGGCTGTTTCATCCGGATCTCTCTGTTCAGGAGGAATAATCCAGGCATAGGGCGCTTCGCTCTGGCCTTTTTTTACAGCGTTATATCCTTTTTTCCAGAAGTTATAAAGAACTGTCTCGCTGTTCTTGGCCACCAGGTTAAGTCCGCAGAGAACTCCGCTCTGTTGATAATTGATATTGTTTCTGATGGACCAGAGGATTTTATCGTCGGGTGGCCAGGGACGATACCATTCTCTCTTAGTGATGTTGAAACGACTCCGGAAGCCTTCTTCCTCTTCTCGCTTAAGAACTCTCTCCATGGTGGTAGCTCCCCCGTTGCCGAAGGTCTCATAAAACCGCCCGATGGAATTATGGAGATTAGCCACCCATATCAGATAGCCAGGATACCAACCCGTATAAAAGGCATGGGTCCAAACTCCTGGCATTCCCATCTTGGTGAGCTCTGTGACTTCCCAAAAAGCCAACCAGTGCCATTCATTGGTGATGATGGGGTCTAAGGCTGGATAAAAAGGACCAGTACCAGTCGATACATAAAGATAGGGAATCGATTCATGAAGGTCGTGAGCAACTTGAGGACGCCAATCTAGAAACATTTTAATGATGTTCTTGGTGAGAGGCTGACTGACCTCGATGTCCCGGTTATTATCATGGAAAACGTATTTTCCCCAGTAGGGAGGTCCAGGAAACCTTGTCCGTTCATTATCGATATCTTTTCGGTAGCGATAATACCAGTCGGTAAAGCTGTCGTGCCCATCAGGCTCGAGACAGGGAGCAATGATAACGATCGCCTCATCACGGATGATTTTTATGAACGGATGTTCAGAGACGGCCAAGCGGTAGGCCAGTTCCATGGACATCTCCGCACTCCCGGTCTCCCAGGAATGGAGATTACAGGAGACAAAATACATGGGCTTGGCTTTGGTGATAATCTCTCTTGCTTCAATTTCCGGTGTCCTTCGCGGGTCTGAAAGCTGGGCGATATAAGTCTTATATTTTTCTAGGTTGGCAATGGTTTCTTGAGAAGCGATGACCACAATATACATCATCCGGCCCCAATTGGTCTTCCCTATCGGAACAAGTTCCACCTTCTCAGAGCTTTCAGCTAGAGCCTTATGGTAGCGGATCATATCAGCATAATAGGTAAGCTTCTTCGGAGTTCCCACCACATATCCCAGGATTTCTCTAGGAGAAGGAACCGTATCTGATTCTGGGATATGGTCTACGAGAGGATTAAGGAACTTCTCATCGGTAGTGTATTCTTTGATAAGTCTTGTGCTCTCTTTGTCTATTTCTTGCTGAGCTGAAGCGAGGAGAAACAAAGTTATAAAGAAAAGCAACAAGACTGTAAATAGAAAAAATAGTTTTTTCATCTGTCCTCCTCAAAGATTTTCAAATTATATAGAAATTCACTTCCTGTCAAGAGGGTCAGGTCTAGGTATTTTAAATTGATTCCAGAAGATAAATAAATAAACGAAGTTACAAACATGACTATGGACCTGAATAATTTCCGGATAAATTAAATTTACAGGCCTAATCAGCAAAATTCAAAATTTCATATTTTTTTTTTTCTTAGAAAAGTGTATGATTTCACACATTCAATCAGAAAAGGAACAAAAAATGGAGTTGGATGTTAAAAAATTTATTGAAGAAAAAATCAGAGAGATTAAGGAAACTATCAGAGATAAAAAAGCCATTTCTGCTCTATCAGGAGGAGTCGACAGCTCCACCTGCACAGTGCTCGCCCATAGAGCTGTTGGGGATAACTTGAAGGTCATATTTATTGATGATGGTTTGATGAGAAAAAACGAACCTGAAGATGTCAAGGAAATATTCTCAGCAATGGCGATCTCGGTGGAGATTATCGATGCCCAGGAAGAATTTTTTAAGGCCTTAGAAGGAAAATCCGATCCTGAAGAAAAGAGAAAAGCTTTCCGCGATACCTTTTATACAATCTTTGGGAAGGAGGTCTCAAGGAGTAAAGCAAGATTTCTGGTCCAAGGAACCATTGCCGCCGATATTATCGAAACCAAAGGAGGTGTCAAGACCCAGCATAATATCCTGGAGCAGATCGGAATCGACCCAGAAAAGGGTTATGGATTTAAGGCTATTGAGCCCTTGAAAGAAATATTTAAACATCAGGTTAGAGAAGTTGCCAAAGATCTCGGGCTCCCTGAAAAATTATACAATAGAATGCCCTTCCCCGGACCTGGATTAGCTACCAGAGTGGTTGGAGAAGTCAATCCAGCGAGAATTGAACTGGTCAGAAAAGCGACTTGTATCGTGGAAGAGGAGATAGAGGCTCTAAGACCTTTTCAAGCCTTTGCTGTGTTGTTGAGTGATAAGGGAACTGGGATAGAAGAAGGAGCCAGAAAATTTGGGGAGATCATCATCATTCGTTCCGTGGAGAGCAAAGACGCTATGACCGCGGAACCGACCAAAATTCCTTGGGAAGTTCTTACAAAAATATCCAAGAGAATGACTACAGAAATTCCCAGCGTCACTCGTGTTGCTTACGAGATTACTCCCAAACCCCCAGCCACCATCGAGTATGTATGAAACGATTTGATTGAGTATTTCGGGCTCGGAATCACATTTCTTAAGTCTAACCTTGAGTGATTTTTTTTGTTAAAATAAATTTGTCTTTAGTACCTAAATTTCTATTGTCCCCATGAATCCAAAGATGAAAAAAGACCTAGAAAGACTATTCTCGGAAGTTTCTGATAATTACGAATTGGTGAATCATGTATTGACTTTTGGTTTAGATATCTATTGGCGAAGAAAAGCGGCCCGAGAAGCAGCCAAGGCGGGAGGCTCTCTCTGGTTGGATGTATGTTCTGGCACTGGAGAAATGGCTCAGTATCTTTCCCGCCAAGCGGATAAACAGGTGAGAATCGTTTCAGCTGATTTTTGCTTACCCATGATGTCTAAAGCCTTAGAAAAATTCTCAGCCACGCAAATCCTTTTCTCCCTTTCTAAGGCGAACGCTCTGCCTTTTCCCGATCACACTTTTGATCTAGTGACCATTTCCTTTGCCACCCGGAATATAAACCCTCGAAGGGATATTCTCCTCGATACGCTGAGGGAATTTTGGCGGGTTCTCAGGACTGGAGGTCGGTTTGTAAACCTAGAGACGAGCCAGCCTTCTGCCAAGCTTTTCCGAAAGCTACTTCATCTCTATGCCAGATTAGTTGTCAAACCCGTCGGTTCTTTCCTTTCTGGCTCGCCAGCAGGTTACGCCTACCTTTCCTCCACTATCCCTCGTTTTTATCCTCCCGAAGAATTCTCTCTAATCCTGAAGCAAGCAGGTTTCGGAAGCGTGTTTTTTCGTCCTCTTTTATTCGGTGTCTCGGCCATTCATACAGCCATCAAAGAAACAGAATCATAAGAGCTTAAATTTAAAAATCATGAAAGCTTTCGGCATCTCCACTGCCTCGCAGTTGTGGAGACAGTTTTTATTTTGTATGATACAAACCTAGGTTAAGGAAAAGACAGCTCCATGTTTCAAAAGGCATTAAAGATTCTCGAGGCGAGGGTTGGAATCGAGACCAATGAGAAAGCACTTCTTCCCCAATTTCCGCTGAAAACAGAAGTCCAATCTCTTCTTACCGATTTTAACGATGTGCAGGAAATCCCCTATTCTTCTGACCTTGACGGGTATGTTTCGGTGAAAGAAGAACAAACTCCTGAAGCTTCTGTCGAATTCTCAGCAGAAAATCTTAAACTAAGAGGGCCCTTCATAGAATTCACCAAAGAAGATCACGATAAGAGGTTTTCCCTTTGGGGAAATCAAGGACTGTTGTTCAGATACCTACTTTTCTTACTGGAAACAAGACACCAAATATTTAGCATCCACGGATGCGCTCTTTTTAAGGAAGAGCACAATCGGCTCTACGTTGTTGTCGGAAGTGCCGGAAGCGGCAAGACAGTTTACCTGCTTAGTGGTTTGGAAAAAGGCTTGAAGCTTTTTTCAGTTGAACTCGTACATTTCAGAATATATAAAGGATCTCTGGAATGGCTTCAAGGCGCTCTCATTGACAGCGTGAGAATAGGTACCCTGAGGCATCATTTTCCCCGATTCAAGCCAGATATCCGCCTGCTCGAGACAAAAGACCAGTGGCAGGAGAAGATTGCTCTTGATTTATCAGCTCATAAATCAAAAAAAGAAGCTATTCTTAATCCAGAAATAATGATGATTTTTCCCAGGATTGAGGTGGGATGGCCAGGTTTTCAGCGCACTTCGATAGAGGAGAAAAGAAAAACCGTCAATTTCATTTTCGATAACATTTCTCAAAAAATAGCTGAGACAGTGATTCTCTACGACAAAATCCTTTTGACGGGGTTTGACAATCCAAAGAATGCCCAAACACGATTCAATACAGTAAATGAGCTTACTCAACACAATACATTTATAACGGCGGCTTCTGTGATATCAAGTCCCCATGAATGCTGGGGAAATCTGTTAGAAAAGACTACATAAGGAGAATACAATGGCTAAAGCGTGGGATGGTGTTATTCAAGCACCTTTAGAGGGGAGAAAGACAAAACCCAGAGAAGCAGGGCTAACCATGGTCATTGATAAAGGTATCGGTCTGCAAAGCGTTAAAGACCTCATCGAGATGGCTGGAGATTACATCGATGTCATTAAGCTGACTTTCGGAACTTCGGCTTTTTATGATCAGAATCTTTTGAGAAAAAAGAATGAGATCATCACTTCCTCCCATATAGACGTCATGCCTGGAGGAACTTTCCTCGAAGTTGCCGTCTGGCAGGGCGTCTTAGATCAGTATCTAAAGAATGCGAAAGAGTTAGGTTTTTCAGCTTTAGAAATCTCTGATGGAACTATTGACATAGACAGCACGACGAGGGCAGAGACAATAAAGAAATCCATTGAGGCAGGATTTAGAGTGATTACTGAGGTAGGGAAAAAAGACCCCCAGGAAGTTTTGCCCGTTTCATTGGTGCATCAACTCATCAATCAGGATATGGAAAACGGAGCTTTCAAAGTTATCATTGAGGGTCGAGAAGCGGGAATCGGTGTGGGTATCTACGATCAGGAAGGCAAGATCAAGGAAGATGAAGTTGATAACGTTGTGGCTGGCGTGAAAGACTTGACCTGCCTAATCTGGGAAGCTCCGCTAAAACATCAACAACAAGCCTTAATCCTTCGTTTTGGACCCAATGTTAACTTAGGAAATATCTCCAAAGAAGAGATCTTGACTCTAGAAGCTTTAAGGCAAGGTCTTCGCGGAGACACCCTGAAAAAGGCTTACCAAGATAGAAAAGATTGGTGAGAAGAAACAGTACGGGTTCAGTCTTCTTTGCTCAGGAGAAAGATAACCACGTTATGATTACCATGGGAGACTTTAAATTTTACTTTCTTTCCGCTGAATACCTTCTGTAAGGCATCATCAATGGAGAGCTGATATC
Source organism: Candidatus Aminicenantota bacterium (assembly GCA_011772495.1). GTDB lineage: Bacteria > Acidobacteriota > Aminicenantia > Aminicenantales > Aminicenantaceae > WVZL01. Next base: position 71,331 of record WVZL01000010.1, on the reverse strand, counting down.
TTCCCTTATTCAAGAAATAGATCTTTAACTCTCTTTCTTCCAAGGATTTTATCTCGAAAGAGATCTCTTGTTCAGAATAAAGGAACTGGCGAATAACCGCACCTCCATCAGCCTTGAATATCACTTTCCCTTCTTCTCTTAGTATAAGCTTTGAAGGCGATATTTCCACATCATAATGTCTTCCTTGGATGAAAATTCGGGAGAGCTTGCCCTTCTTATCCGGGTTGATGATTCCAAACCTGAAGCCTTCCCAGGGCGTAAAGTCCAGATATTCTTCCAGAGCTATCAAGGCAAAAAGAGGTCCCCAACTCTGATGCCTCTGACCCCCTGCTTCTCCGGTGCGGGAATCATAATTTTCAGGGCAAATCTGAAAATTTTCCCAGCTGCGGAGGAACAGAGCTGAACTGCGCTTAGCAAATTCAGAAGCTATGGCATCAAAACTATAGGCTTTTAGCCCTTGATACACTAAATAATTCGTGGGGGGCCAAATTGTTCCCCGCCAGTATTGTTGGTCCTTGTACGCTGGGTCATCTCGAGATATGGTCGGAATGACATAGTCTCCCCAGAACTCCTTAGGATTGAGGAGACGCTTGATCATCAGGAGCGCTCTTTTCTGGTCAGGAATGCGGGCCAGTAAAGGATAAAAATTCGAAGCAGCCTTTCGGGTCGAGAATTTGCCATCCCAATGCCGGTCAAAATAGAACCCGTTGATATCGTCCCAGAGATAAACATTGATCAAATTTTTCATCTCTTGGTATTCTTCCAGGTATCTCCTGTAGTCTGCTCTCTTGTTCAGATAGTTAGCGATTTGAGCCAAGCACCAGGTATCAAGGGCATAGAGACAGTTTAAGTCGAGACAATTCATGGTCAGCGTCTCGGACTCGGGGCTAAAGGAGGCATCATCCCAATTGGGCAAGTCATCCTGTCCTGATTCCCACATGGCGCGCTGCTTGCCATCCACATTTTCTTCCCAAGGAGGGACATTCTGGGCGACAAGTTCTGAGTTGGATCCCCATTCGAGAAGTCCATCTCCGTTTCCATCACGAAAAACCAGGCCGGTCTCTTTTGGCGTTTTCCAGAAAGAATGCCACTTGGTTAAGAAAGGATAGGCTTTACGGAGAAAGTCTAAATCTCCCATTCTTTGGAAGAGCTTAAGGACAACATACGAACCCACCGGGGGCTGGGAGCGGTCAGGGGCGCCGCTAAACCGACTACGCCAATTGGGGATATTTCCGTTAGGATATTGAGTTTCCAGCACAGCCTGAACAACTTCCTTGGCGTGCTTGAAGCTTTCTACAGCCACTTCTAGGGCATTGAAAAAAGAATCCCATTCAAAAATTGTCCAATGATCAGGGCTTCCATCAGGTTTAGGAAAGATCCATCTCCTCCCAGCCGGAGTATAAAGCCGATGGTTTCCCGGTTGATAGAGAATCATCCAGAAAAGGTTGTTGGTGATGGCTTCGGTAACCCCTTCATAGATTCCATCGATACTCACTCTTTTTTTCCTGTACCGCCTTTGTTCATCTTTTAAGAAGGTCTCAATAGCTTTTCTATTCTTGTAACGATAGATTTGGTTGTTCAGAACCTTGGGCTCCTCCCCTATGCCAGCAACGAAATAGATTTCTCTCTCCTTTTCAGTAGAAAAGGCCAGGGCGATTTCCTTCCCCTTAGCATCTGTGATTAATTCTCCCGTGGGATGAGTCCAGAGTATATAATGGAAAGCCTTGGAACCTACACTACTTCCCAGGACTTGACCATCGGAACGGAATTGATATTCTCCTTCAAAATTCCAGGGGAAATATTGGACGAGATGAAGCTTAATATTTTTTGGAGCTCTGATTCTTCCTAGAACAGTTTTTTCGCTCTGACGTGTCCACTCCATAACCAATGTATCTGATTTGGGAGAGGGCTTGATGAGAATCGGAGTATCTCTACCTTTTTTAAAGGGAAGACTCAAGTCCAGTTTCAGCCTCGAATAGGCGCCATCCGGTGATTGAGGTCCTACCTCCGAGACCAGGAAAAATATCTCCTCCTCATCGACGGTTTCACTTCCTTTCTCGATTTTCAGGCGAAAAGCAAAGACACTCTCTCGATGAGGGGCCAAAACAAGGCCGGCCCAGGCATTGCCCTGCAGAGCTCCAATATAGACCTCTTTCCAGGGATAATACACTTCTGCTTGAAGTGCAGAAGATGCGAAGCAGATTAAGATCAAGAAAAGAAAGCATTTTTTGGCTTTCTGCATCGGCCGGGATTGAGTTTTCCTCATTCTTTACAGATGAGTAATTTACGGCAAATCAAGAATAAAATCAATGAATTTAGAAGATTTATCAAAATCCAGGAGCTTGGCTCGCTCTCTGTTTTCCTCTTTTTATCTGGCTAGACGAGTTAGACCGTATTTTTTCGCCAACCGAACTGCTTCTTGGTATTCGCTTCTCTTGAGGCGCCTGGCCAATTCTGGATAGTCAAAGGCCTTGTATTCTGGCCGGTATTGAGCCATAAGGTTGAGGTAGGTATTTTTAGGAAAATTTTCAGCCACAAACTTTAAAAACTCATCCGTTCCAGCAATCCTGTTGGGCAATATCAGGTGCCGAATCATCAGTCCTCTCAATGCGATCCCTTTTGAGTTGGTTTCTAATACACCGACCTGACGGTGCATCTCTTTGAGTGCTATCTGAGCATAATAAGGATAACTATAGGCCTCGGATGAATATTTAGCTGCATATTCGGGGTTCATGTACTTGCAGTCTGGGAGATATATATCGACGATTCCCTCAAGAAGCTGGAGAGTTTGCAAGGTTTCATAGCCGCTCGTATTATAAACTAGCGGAAGGTGCAAGCCATTCTTGATGGCCATCTGGAGAGCATTGACAATACTGGGTACATAATGGGTGGGTGTCACCAGATTGATGTTATGGCAACCGACTTTTTGGAGCTTAATCATCAAATCAGCCAATCTTTCATCAGGAATTTCCACTCCCTCTCCTTCGATGCTGATTTTATAGTTCTGGCAAAAGACACATCTCAAGCCACAATTTGAAAAAAATATCGTTCCTGAGCCCCTTTTCCCGACCAAGGGAGGTTCTTCTCCAAAATGAGGAAAAGCATCAGAGACTTTGACTTTGGAAGTGGCCTTGCACTTGCCTGTTTCTCCTTTGGTCCTGTCTACCCGACAATCCCTGGGACAAAGATGACAATTCTCGTAGATAGAATACAGCTTTTTTATCCGTTCTGAGAGAATCCCCTTATTTTCGAGTTCTAAATAGGAAGGATATCTTATTGACTCTAGTTGGTTGCCTAAAATATTTTCGTCTGACCCTGACAAGTATTTCGATGAAAGCAGAAAGGATGAGCTGGCTAAGAACAAAGAATCTTTTAAGAAATGCCGCCTTGAAATTTTTCTCAACACCTGCCCCCTTTTTAGAGTGCCTGTAATTATTATAAGCCTATCTCTTTCTCCTTGCAATAAAGCTAGAGATCACTTTTTTCAGGTGACATCCTTCATCTCGGAGGAGTATCTTTTGAACTCTTCCTTTTTTAAAATATCATCGATTTCTTCGAACAGGGTTTCAATTTCTTCATCTTTATTGTAGAAGTGGGGTGCTACTCTGATAACATCAGGCTCTTTTTTAAGCCCCTTCCGAAAGTCAACCTTTACGCCTCTTTTCACCAAGGCCTGTTTAACCGAGAAAGCATGGGGAAGGCTTATCGAGACGGCTCCGCCCCTCAGATCATCTTCCTCAGGTGTAAAGAGGCCAAATCCTCTTTCTTTGGCCTTTTGGATTATGAGGGCTGTTTGACGAAGAGATTTATTCCTTATCTGCGAGATCCCTGTGTCTTTGATGATCTTCAACCCAGGTCGCGCTGTATAAAGGCTAGGAATGGGAGGAGTTCCGGCCAGAAAACGGAAAGAGCCCTTAGCATACTCCATTTTGGGAGCAAATAGGAAGGGATTCTGATGGGCAAACCAGCCTGTTAATCGAGGCTTAAGCGAGGAGGCAAGCTCAGGTCTGACATACAAGAAGGCATTCCCAGGCCCCCCGCAAAGCCATTTTAAGCACCCCCCAACATAGAAATCGACCTCGAGCTTCTTAACATCGACAGGAAGGATCCCTGGACCATGATAGCCGTCAACAAGGGTTAACACTCCGAGTCGTCGCGCTCTTTCAGAAATCGCAGCAATGTCTTGGATATAAGCTGACTTGTAGTAAACATGGGAAGTGGCCACGAAGAGTGTTCTCTCATCCAATTTGTCTAGAATGGCTTCGACCTGCACACCTTCCTGACCCTGGCTTGGCACTATCTCGAGTTCCCAATTCATGAATTTGGCAATCTCAGTTACAGCATAGATTTCAGATGGAAAATCCAAGCTCGTCATGATGATCTTATTCCTTCTTCTGTCTAGCCGAAGAAACTTCGTCGAGAGGACAACCCAATGGGCTTGAGTGGCATTGGTAAACATGGTCACTTCATCCTCTGCGGCTCCAAGGAGAGAAGAGATTTCATTCCCGACTTGGCGCCCTAGCTCCCACCACTTCTTCTCCCAAGCCACAACACCCTCTTCAGCCCAAAGTTGGTAAAATTGTTCCAGGGCTTCTAAGGCTTCTCTGGGAGCTGCTCCTAGAGAATTGCTGATGAGATAGATACATCTATCCAGAATCGGGAATTCTTTTCTTAAGGAAGCCAAGTCTCTATCCAAAGACCATCCCATTTCTGTCACCAGAAATTCTTATATCATTCTTTTCTCTGAATAAATGAACCACATTTCAATCCGGAAGCCCTTGTCTTATATAATGGGAAACGCATTCAATGAACATGTTAAGCTCGCGCAGAGTCGTGTAAATGCTAGGAGTGACTCGAATTCCCATGATCTCATCAGGAATTTGAATGGCTATCGTGTAGATTTTATGCTTATCGAAAAGTAGTTGGCTGAGTTTCTTCATGTCCATGTTTTCTACGGTAAAGGTTCCGATGCCGCAGGATTGGACTGGATCATAAGAGGTCAGAATTCTTACACCAGGGAGTTTCTCCAATTCCTGGGCCCAGAAGTTCCGGAGATAGCGGAGCCTTTCTTCCTTCCTCTTGCTGCCAATCCCATGATGGAAGCTCAAGGCCTCGCCGATGGCCATTTTTATGTACTCAGGATGAGTGCCGATGTTTTCGAACTTTCTGATATCATCACTCAGAGAATCAGAGGCAGGAAAAAGAGGCCATATTTTCTTTATTTTTTCTTTTTTCACATAAAGGAAGCCAGTCCCTATAGGAGCCATCATCCATTTGTGAAGGTTGGCACCATAAATGTCACAGTCCAGATCTTTTTGTTTATACTCAAAATGTCCGAATGAATGGGCTCCATCAATGACCACTTCGATTCCTTCTTTTCGAGCCAGCTGGCAAATTTCTCTGATGGGAAAAATCTGACCGGTGAGATTGGTGATATGACAGACCAGGATGATCTTGGTCTTGGGAGTGAGGTTCTTCTTAAAAAGGTCAACCAGGACATTCAAATTTTTCGGTGGATAAGGAAAGGGAAACATCTTGACTTTAACCCCTTCTCTCTCCTCTCTTTGGTAAAGCGCATACTTCATAGAAGGATAGTCATGGGTGGTTGTTAAGATCTCATCGCCCGGCTTGAGGTTCAATCCCATAAGGCCAATCTGCATGGCTTCGGTCACATTCCTGGTGATGGCGATCTCCTCTGAAGAGCAGCCAAAAGTATCAGCGATTTTTTTCCGGATGAGTTCTTCCCTCGGCCCGAGGATGTTCCACATGTTATAGACTGGAAACCCGTTGGAAAAATCAAGGTAGCGGTGGACAGCATCCATCACAACCTTTGGAGCAGGATGGACACCTCCGTTATTAAGATTGATGATGCTGCGGTCAACATTGAAAGCCTGTTGGACATGAAACCAGAAACTCTCGTCTCGGGCGACTTGGGAAGGAGTAAGATGTTTTACATCTTCTAATTTTCTCTTTATGTCGGCCTTGACTCTCTCAGCAGAGACTCCAAAAAGGCCAAAGCTTCCGATACCCAGGCCAACACCTTTCAAGAAATTTCGGCGGCTGGATTTCATATCATTCCTCCTTTCTTCGGAATTTTTCTTATACTTATCTTATTTAAAGTCTAACTGTCAAACAGTTGTGGTTTTTCCAAAATGATATCCTTTTGACGAAACGAGCTCCGGAAAAATAAAAAATCTGCCGTAGAGAATTAGATGTTTCTAAGGGGCGTTCGAGCAGCCTGACCTCAAAAAGTCTCATATTAAAAAAGAGCTGCTCAGGAGATACTGAGGAGTTCTTTTTTTCGGCGGCTGGGAAAGCGGCCATAAAAAAAGTCATCTCCCCAGATTGAGAAGTTTTGAAAGACGCTGGAAAAAGTGTTGAATTCCCTTATAAGGTTATGGAAAGGATTATCCGGCTTGCTGTAAGGGCAGACAGACATGCAGACAGCGCAGTCAGTCCCGGCTTTTCTCCAGAACTTGTAGCATTCTTCTCGATTGAGTACCCACTTTAACACTCCATTTTCTTCCTTTTTTTCTCCAAAGGGAATAGCTTGGGCAGGACAGTTGCGAGCACACTTTTGACAGTTTTGACAAAAATTCTGAATTCCGTAGGTCTTTGGCTTGGCTGCAATCAAGGGAAGGTCCGTTGTCACCAACCCCAATCTCGCTCGAGCACCATACTTCCAGGTTATGAGAGTGCCCAGTCTCCCCAATTCTCCCAGGCCTGCCTCCCAGGCAATCGGAGGCAGCAAGGCCTGGTAATTGCTCCCTGCGATATGAGCTCTGGCTGAATACCCGAGACGGCGGATGAAATCAGCCACTATGATTGAAATCCTGGCAGCTTCAACGTATTTCTTGCCTGTTTCCACAATCACGGGAGCCTGGGGGGCAGCTGCCACCATTTCCAAGTCCATCTCTACAGTAAAAGCGATCCCGTATTCATGCTTGAGGCTGATTTCTTGGCCGTAAGGCTCAGGTCCTCGACCTGAATGAGAATAGACATAGGCCTGGTTCAAGGGAGCAATTCCACAGCAATCGGATCCCAAATAGCGAATGATTTTCTTTATGACATGAGTGTTGGCCAGCGGAGACAGCTCGATTTTTTCATCACTTACTTTTCCATCCACATGGATAGTCTGGTTTTCTAAGAAATCAAATTCCGCAGACGCCAACGAAAGCAGAAGAGGGTTCTTTTTCACACTCAACGATGAGAGAATATCCGGAATTCTTCTTATTTCCTCATCGAGTTTCTTGTATTCAGGTTTTCTCTTATAGTATTCATCGAAAACCTCTGTTCCTTCCTGATAATCGAAGCGGGCAAAAATCACGTCTCTTTCGTCGATTTTTTTCTGTTCTCCGATGACCTGGATTGATTTTTTGGAAATCGGAATAAAAAGCATAAGAAAAGCGCAAAAAACAGTGAGAATAAAAAATCCTCCGAACAACCAGCTTTTCAGAGGATCTTTAAAAACAAGAAAAAGGAGATTTATTGCCAGAAGGACAGCGAGTACTGCGGTGCTCCTCAGAAAAGCTCTCTTTTCTTTCTCCCTGAGGCTGGAGAGAGAAAAAAAGAGGAAAAAGACATACAGAACTGCAAAGGAAATTTCTCCGGCTAGGAACCAAAAATTCATGGGCTAAAGGTAATAAACTCTTAAAGCATTGTCAAACTCATTAAATTTTGCCTGAATTGAGGCACTAGTCACGCCTCACAACTCATTTCAGCTCTATGTTCTTCATTTTTAGGTTTCCGAGGTTTTACTATTGAGTTTATAATAAGCTTGACCCATGGATAAACCAAAGGTCTCTATAGTAAGAATCGAAGATTATAATAGCGAGGAAATCTATCAAGCCATTAAACAAAGCCTCCAACTTCTTGGGGGGCTGGATAAATTTGTCAAACCGAAGAGCAAGATTTTTGTCAAAATAAACCACATCTCCCCTCCTTCTCCAGCCGAGAAAGGACTGGTGACCCATCCAGCCTTTACTAAAGAAGTTCTGCGTCTTTTGAAGGAGCGAGGCCACGAAGTCGTGGTGGGCGACGATATCCAATCAAAGGAAGAAGATGGATTTCTCATCTCCGACTACAGGCAGGCTTGTGAGGAACTCGGTGTGCTGTTGATAAACCTGAAAGAAAAAGGATTTAAAGAAGTTGAATTCCAGGGACGATTATTAGACAAAGTTTACCTTTCTCAGGCCTGTTTGGAAGCCGATTACATCATCAACCTGCCGAAGTTAAAGACTCATTCTTTCACGATCTATACCGGAGCCGTGAAGAACATGTACGGGATCATTCCCTATGGGCTTCGCCTCAAATACCATCGGCAGTATATCAGGAACGATGATTTTAGCCAGATGTTGGTGGACGTCCTCTCCTGTGCCCCTCCCCAATTGAATATCATGGATGGTATCATGGCCATGGAGGGGGAAGGTCCATCAGCAGGAAACCTCCGAAAAACAGGCTTAATTTTGGCCAGTCCAGATGCCGTGGCTTTGGATGCTGTGGCCACAAAAATAATGAGCCTCAATCCTTTAGATATCTTCACGACCTATTACGCTCATAATCGTGGCTTAGGAATGGGAAGAATTGAAGGCATCGAGGTGGTGGGAGAAACGATTCCTGATGTCCAAGTCAAGAATTTTAAGCACTCGGCCATTGCGGTGGGTCTTTTTCGAAGAAAGCTTCCTTCTTTTCTTTATGCTTATTTTCAAGAACAACTTGTCCTGATACCAAGAATCAAAAAAGAAAAATGCACTGCCTGCCTGGAGTGCATAGAAATCTGTCCGATGGAAGCCCTGCAGCTCCATCAGGATACAGCTGTACTCAATAGGAGGAAATGTATCTATTGCATGTGCTGTCATGAGGTTTGCCGCTATAATTCTATCGAACTAAAAAAGAGATTTATTGGCCGAATTGTCCAAGTCATTTACAATGCTTACCATAAGCTCAGTTTCTTGTTTTCTTGAAGACTGCTGCAGAATCAGGTTTACTTTTTCGACGGAGAGAATAGGTTAAGAAAAGCCACAAAAAGAGCAGCCCCGAGCACTGCCCAGATAATCGGGAAGGGATGAGAGCCGATCTTGATCCAGGGAAAAAGGGGAAGGTTTAATTTCTGGGCAATAAACGTCCCGATCAAAGCGCCGATAAAACCGAGGACGATAGAAGTCAAGCAGCCGAGTCTCCGTCTCCCAGCAATTCCGGCTCCGATAGAACCGGTGATGGCAGCTATCAAGAGTAAGAACAGAAAAGAAAATATATTCATCTTTAAACCCTAGAAAAAGTATTTAATCCCTATCTGAAAGATAAGGGAATCCAGGCTTACAGAAAATTCTTCGGTCGAAACTCCAAAATTCATGTCAGTGATGGTTTTTTCAGCTTCAGCCTTCCTGATGAGATAAATTCCTTCTGCAAATAGGGCCAAGTTTTCGGTGAGGCTGAAGTCGCTCCCAGTCCCAAAATGAAGACCAGGGCCATTCCTGACTTTTTGATTGAGAGTTACTTCAGGAATGGTTATGTACTCGCCTATCTTGAATTTAGTGACCACAAGGTTTGCTCCGAGAAACAGGTAAGGATTAATTTGACTTTTCTCCCTCAGCTTGAATTGAAGGGATAAGAAGAAAGGAGTTATTGATAGCTTTCCGTTCAGGAGACCGCCCTCTTTTTCTTTGACCCTGCTCTTCCAATGACTGAAATTAATGGAAAGGAATATTTTTTTTGTTAGAGGAATAGAGAAGCCGAATCCTGACTCGAAAGCTAGAAGGATGCTTTTATATTCGGGAATGGCCACTCCTGGATTAGCATGAAAATTTGCAATCTGGGCTGGAGAGGACCAAGGAAAGGCGAGGAAGCTCAAGCACAAGAATAAAAACCATATCTTTTTCGCAGACATGTCCTAGAATAATCACTGATTTTCCATAAGTTGTCAAATTCCAGCACCCAGGCCCAGGTTCGAGAGTAAGGTATGCATACTAAACTTTTTTAATTATTGTCGCTCATTCAATAAATAAAGGATTCTTAAATAATAGGGCAATTGATTTGAATGTTGAGACCTGACCCCAAGCTATGATAAATTTAAATTCCTCATGAGGAGGCACCATGGATTTCGCAGAATATTTTAACTCTCACCAGGAAGAAATGATCCAACTTCTGAAGAAGATAGTGAGCCAAGAATCCCCTTCGACGGACAAGAAGGCCGTGGACAGATGTTCTGCTTTCTTGATTAAAGAATTCAGAAAGCTGGGGGCCAAGATCACCTGTTTCCCTCAGCCTCACATTGGCGACTTGTATCTGGTTGAATATCTTCCCCAGGAAAGCGACCCGAAAAAAGAACAGGTTCTCATTCTCACTCATCTGGATACGGTCTGGCCCGTGGGGAAGATCAAGGAAATGCCCTTTCATATAAAGGGAAAAAAAGTCTATGGTCCGGGTGTCTTGGACATGAAGGCTGGACTCGTTATGGTCTTTTTTGCACTTAAGGCCTTAAAAGAAAAGGGTATGCTACCCAAGAAAAAGATCGTTATCTTTATCAATTCGGCAGAGGAGATAGGCAGTAAAGATTCTTACCGAGTCATTCAAAGGCTGGCCAGAAAATCTAGCTTTGCTCTCTGTCTGGAGCCGTCCTTGCCTGGAGGAAACCTTAAAATGCAGCGGAAGGGACGACTGGTCCTCCGTTTGGAAGCCCACGGAAAAGCTGCCCACGGTGGGACCCCTGAAATGGGTGTCAATGCCATCGAGGAGCTTGTGGGTCAGTTTCGCCTCCTGAATAAGCTCAGGGCCAAAGGGACAACGGTCAACATCGGTGTCATCCAGGGGGGAGAAAAATCCAACATTGTCCCTCAAGATGCCTGGGCTTTGTTGGATATTAGGTTCTGGAAAAGCTCCCAAAAGCAAAAAATCCTTGATTTTTTCGAACATCTAACGCCTAGCCTCGAAGGAGCCCGAGTCAAATTCACGATCGAAAGTTACACTCCTCCCATGGAAAAGACAGATGCTTCTTGGAAACTCTTCCGCAAGATAAGAAAGATCGGATACTCCTTGAATATGGCTCTGGAGGGAGGAAAGACTGGCGGGGGTTCTGATGCTTCCATCGTGGCCAACATGGGGATACCAACGGTGGATGGCCTGGGACCGGACGGAGTCGGTATTCACGCCGAGAACGAACACCTCTTTCGCCCTTCTCTCATCAAAAGAGCAACCCTCCTGACACAACTCCTCATCCATCTCTGATTGACTGGATATTCAAATTCTGATAATTTAAATAACTCCAAGCTATGATAAGCCAAAGAGCAGGTAAGACAGATAAGAGAGAAAAGTCATAATCAGTTAAAAATAAACTTTATCATATTCATCCCTCTCTTATCTTGGCTTTCTTGCCTCTATCATATTGAAGGAGGATTCATATGATAAAAAAATACTACCTTCTCTCTCCAGGTCCCACCCCAATCCCAGCTGATGTACTTTCCTCAGCTGCAGAGCCCATCATTCATCACCGCACTCCAGAATTTTCTGCTATTTTCATGGAAGTCTCTACAGGACTGAAGTATGTTTTCCAGACAGACCAGGACGTTTTCGTCCTGGCTTCATCGGGAACAGGAGCCATGCAAGCAGCTGTGGTTAACACTCTCTCTGCTGGGGACAAAGCCATAAGTCTCAACGGCGGAAAATTTGGCGAAAGATGGGGCAAGATCTGCCGACCCTATGGAGTAGACCTCAAGGAAATTGAACTGGAATGGGGTCAACCTTTCACCGCAGAGCAGCTCGCTGACGAGCTCAAAGCCAACCCTGGAACAAAAGCGGTCTTTACAACTCTATCCGAAACTTCTTCCGGGACTCTTTACGATATCCAGGGATACGGAGAAGTCCTGGCTCAGTCAGAAGCCATCTTAGTGGTTGATGGAATTTCTGGTCTAGGGGCAACACCCTGCCCCATGGATGAATGGAAGGTGGATGTCATGGTCGCAGGTTCCCAGAAATCGTTCATGATCCCTCCCGGTCTGGCCTACATTTCTTTTAGTCCTAAGGCCTGGGAGCTTGCCGAGAAATCGACTCTGCCGAAATTCTATTTTGATGCCAAAGCTTACAAGAAAAGCTTAGGAAAGAGCACCACGCCTTATACACCTGCAGTCTCCCTCATCATCCAGCAGAAGAAATCACTGGACATCATCAAATCCATGGGTTTAGAAAAGCTTTTTGAACACCACCGCCTCCTCGGCGACGCCACCAGAGCAGGAATTCAAGCTTTAGGCCTAGAGCTCCTCTCCAAGAATCCAGGAAATATTTTGACTGCAGTTAAGGTTCCTGAGGGCCTTGATGGACTCCAGCTTGTCAAGACCATGCAGGGAAAATACCAGGCCTATATTGCTGGCGGGCAGGATCCTTATAAAGGAAAAATATTCAGGATAGCCCACCTGGGATACATGGGAGGTTTCGATATCATTACGGCCCTGTCTGCCCTTGAAATGACGCTCTCTGAATTGGGTTATGATTTCGAGAGTGGAAGTTCCATGAAGGCAGCTCAGGATGTTTTAAAGGAGAATTGGGAATGAAAAAAATACTCGTGGCCGATCCTTTAAACCCAGAAGCTTTTGAAGAGCTCAAATCTGTTCCGGATTTTGAGGTCACTCTAAAAACTGGAATGGATGAAGAGCAATTGATCAAGACCATCCCGGATTTTAATGCCGCTGTAGTCAGAAGCGCTACCAAAGTCACCAAGAATGCTATTGAGGCCGCTTCTAGCTTGGAGATTATCGTCAGAGCTGGTATTGGCTTAGATAACATCGATGTTGAAGCAGCCGAAGAAAAAGGTATTCAGGTGGCAAATACTCCTGCAGCAACGTCTGTTTCAGTTGCCGAACATACCTTTGGATTGATGATTGCCACTGTTCGACACCACGGCCGATGCAATCTCTCGATGAAACTGCATAAATGGGAGAAGAAGGCTTTTTCTGGTACCGAACTCTACGAAAAAACATTAGGGATCATAGGCTTTGGGAGAATAGGTCAAGAAGTTGCCAAGCGGGCCTTTGCTTTTGGGATGAAAATCATCACTTACGATATAGTCGAAGTGCAAACAGACCTTGATGTTCAACAAGTCTCCTGGGAAGGACTGCTATCCCAGGCAGATGTGATAACTCTCCATCTCCCTTTAACAGAGAAGACGAAACATATGATAAGCGACAAAGAATTCGAAAAGATGAAAGAGGGGGTTATCATTATCAATGCTTCCCGAGGTGGAACGATTGACGAGCAAGCCCTACTCCGAGCTCTCCAATCTGGAAAAGTCAGGGCCGCTGCTTTAGATGTGTTTGAGAACGAGCCGCCCGAGGATTTCTCTTTAATAGACCATCCGAATGTTATCGCCACTCCCCACGTTGGCGCTGCAGCCAAAGAAGGCCAGAAGCGGGCGGGTTTGGAAGTAGTCAAGATCTTGAAAGAGAAATTCGCTTAGGATTCTATAATAACAGAAATTGGAGGAGAAGTGGCTGAAATACAACCTTTTAGAGGAATAAGATACAACAACGAAAAAATCAAGTTGGAAGATGTCATCACTGAGCCCTATGATAGGATCTCTCCCACTTTACAAGAGGAATACTACCAGAGAAGCCCTTATAATGTGGTCCGCATAATCCTGGGCAAAGATGATGATCCTGAGCACCCGGAGAAGAATAAATACCGTAGAGCCAAGATTTATCTGGATGAATGGGCAAAACAAGGTTTTTTAATCAGAGAGGACCAAGAAGCTCTATACCTTTATGAGCAGGAATTCCAGGTCAACGGTGAATCGAAAAAGAGAAGGGGCCTGGTTGGGCGAGTCAGGCTAGAGGAGTTTTCTTCAAGGAAAGTTCTTCCCCATGAAAAGACTTTTCCCAAACATAAGATAGACCGTCTGAACCTCTTGAGGGAGACCAACACCAACACCGGGCAAATCTTTCTTCTTTACAAAGATGATGAAAGAAAAGTTGCTGAAGCTTTGGACAAAGCCCTGGAGCGAGCCGTGCTTGGAGCCGACGTAAGGGATGAGACCGGTTATGTCCACCGATTATGGATTATCAACGAGAAAGAGGATATCCAGAAAATCCAGGAAGCCATGTCTGATAAGGTTTTGATCATTGCCGATGGGCATCACCGTTATGAGACTTCTCTTAACTATAAAAAAGAAATGCTCGAACAGATAAAAGACGTGAAGGGTGATGAGCCTTTTCACTACATCATGATGACCCTTTTCCGGATCGATGATCCTGGGCTGGTGATCCTCCCGACCTACCGACTGGTCAAAGGTCTGGATAAGGTTTCCAGAGAAGGGCTTCGGGAGCTTCTGTCGCCTTATTTTGAAATTTCCGAAATCAAGTGGCCAGACTCTTCTGATAGGGCCCCGCTCGAGGAGGTTCAGGAAAGAATCAATCAGGAAAGTCATACCCTGGCAGCTTATGTAGATCTTTTCAAGGCTTTTTTCCTCTTTCATCTCAAGTCAGAAGATATCCTAGATCAAGAAATAAAAGAGGAAAAATCCAGAGAATGGAAGCGCTTGGATGTGGCCATCCTCCATTCTCTCATCATTGAAAATCTCAAAGCTCTAAGCTCTGGTCCCTTTTCTCTGGAAAACAACGTGAGCTACATAAGAAACCTGGACCAGGGAATTGAAAAAGTCGTCAATGGAGAATTCCAGATGATTTTCCTCTTGAGACCGACTCTCCTCCCTCAAATTAGAGAAGTTGTAGAAAAGGGAGAGATTATGCCCCAAAAATCCACTGATTTCTTTCCCAAGCTGAAGTCGGGATTGGTCATGAACCCCTTGGATGAATAGAATCAGTAGAGGAACATAAGGAAAGGATAAGACATGATTTATCTTGATAATAACGCGACGACTCCCTTGGATCCTCGGGTCGGCGAGATAATGTCTCAGTTCCTCAGAGAACACTTCGGGAACCCCTCCTCTCTTTATCCTATCGGGAGAAAAGTCAAAGAGATCATCAATGAAGCCCGAGAAACAGTCGCCAAAGGTTTGGGTGCCAAAAAACCAGAAATTGTTTTTACTGGCTCGGGCACAGAAGCCGACAATTTCGCCATCATCGGAGTCCTGGATGCATTCCCTGAAAAAAACGAGCTCATCACCTCTGCCATCGAACATCCGGCTGTACTGGAAACTGGCAATTATCTCGAAAAAAAAGGAATTAAAGTTACCTATCTCCCAGTGGACCAGTATGGAACAATCGACCTCGATCATCTTCGGGATTCCATAACCCCTAAAACAGCTCTGGTTTCTGTCATGCATGCCAATAACGAAATAGGAACCATCCAGCCCCTCAAAGAGATCAGCAAAATTACCAAAGAAAAGGGAATTCTCTTCCATACCGATGCTGTCCAATCCTTCGGTAAAATTGACTTCAAGGTCGACGACTTGGGAGTAGACCTTTTGTCTATTTCTGCTCATAAGATTTATGGTCCCAAGGGTGTAGGTGCCCTGTACATCCGCCGCGGCACCCATATCATGCCTTTCATTCATGGAGGTCATCAGGAAAGACTCATGCGGGCTGGCACTGAGAATACTTCTGGCATCGTGGGCTTGGGCGAAGCAGTCAGATTAATCGGAGAAGAGGGTAAAAAAGACAAGGCTAGAATCCAAAAACTGTCCGATAAATTGAAGAAAGGTATCGAGGAAAAGATACCGAAGGTGAAATTCAACGGCCATCCGGAGAACAGGATTAAGGGAACCCTGAATTTCTCCTATTTTGGGTTGGAAGCAGAGGCCATCCTTCTGGCTTTGGCCACCAAAGAAATTTTTGTTTCCACCGGCTCTGCTTGCAGCGAGGATTCTGAGGAAGCTTCCCATGTTCTCCAGGCGATCGGATTAAAGCCTGAAATCGCTCGTTCCTCCATCAGGATGTCTCTGGGACGATTCAACACCGAGGAAGACGTTGATACTGTCCTGAAGGAGCTGCCTGAAATCGTGGAAAACTTACGCCAAATCTCCGCCCTCGACATAGACGAGGAATAAACATCCATCTATTGAGACTATTCTCGAAAAAAACTTCCCTTCACCAATAAATCCATGCTACTCTTTTAGGAAACAGTAGAGAAATTGTAAGCGGGTCTCGTTTGACGATTCAGGTTAATATTAGCTTAGTCTGATGATCATTATCGGTGAAAGATTAAACTCAAGCCGAAAGCCTGTGCTTCAGGCTATGGAAAATAAAGATGAAAATTATCTCCAGAAAGAGGCTCTTAAGCAAGAACAAGCTGGGGCCAGCTTCATCGACGTGAACGCAGCAGCTCTGCTGGATAAAGAACCTGAAGCCTTAGAATGGATTATCCCTCTCCTTCAAGAAAAACTGAGTGTCCCCCTTGCCATTGATACTCCCAATCCTAAAGCTATGGAAGAAGGATTAAAGGCACATCGAGGAAAAGCGCTTCTGAATTCCTTGAGCGGCGAGAAAGAGAAGATCAAGAGCTTGCTTCCCCTGATCAAGGAACACAAGCCCTCAGTCATAGTCCTCTGCCTGGATGAAAAAGGTTTGCCTAGAAGCCCGGAATATGCGCTCTCTATAGCCAATCGACTGGTTGACCTTCTCGTGAAAGAAGGCCTAGATACCGATGATATTTTCATCGACCCTCTGGCCCATCCTGTAAGCATCGAACCAGATGCTGCTCCTCTTTTTCTAGAATCCCTGCGCAGAATTAAAGAAAAAATGCCTGACGTGAAAACAATAGCCGGGTTGAGCAACATATCTTTTGGCTTTCCTCAGCGCAGGCTGGTTAACAGAATTTTCCTCAGCATTGCCTTTCTTAACGGATTGGATGCAGCTATCCTTGATCCTCTCGATGCCAAGCTTCTCCGAGCCATTTCTGCTGCTGAAGCGCTACTCGACCAAGAACCTTCTCTTCAAGACTATGGGAGAGAAACGAGAAAAAAGACAATAAAGATTAAAGAATAAAATGTATCTAGCTTCTTTGAGTCTTGAGTTGTTCGAGATAGACTTCTCTGATTCCTCTGAAAAATCTCTGGTACCCTGAGCTTTTGAAATCAGGATAAGTCCAATCTAACAGCTTGATCTCTTTCTTGCAGAACAGGAGTTCAAGATGGGCATAAATCCCCTGCTGGAGAGGAATGCGGTGGGCAAAATCTTTAGCTGTCGCCATGACCAAGGCTGAAGCAGTGATGTAGCCTGGGTCAAGGTTGACGACTCGTAGGTTTTCCTTGAATTCACTCCTGATCTCCTCTTCCAGTTCATTCGTTCTTGTCTTGATCTCACTTAATTCTTCAGGCAAGATGAGCTTTTCAAAACTCAAGAATTTCCTCTTTAGACCCTTTCCCATCTGTTTTTCATAGTAATCAGTCCAGTTGAAATCAAAGAGAGGACTGCGATGATCAACCTGCCCGTAGAGTTCAACGAGTCGGGTCTCTGCCTTCTCGAAGAAGCGCTCTTCAGATGAAATAAGGCCACAGATAAGTTTTACGGGCGTGAAGGGTTTGGCCTCAGTCATTTATCCAAGAGAAGAGAAAATAACTGTTTTTGTTCAGATTTTCAATAACAAGTCAAAGAGAGAAAAGAGATTTAACCTTCCTCTTGCCTAGGTTTCAGTATTTCAGGCAAAAAAAATCTAGCTATGAGGAAAAGCCAAATGGTCTCCATCATCGAATCAGTAACCCTGAGCTAAGCCGCTGCCGCGGGGATCAGACCCTCCGATAAATCGAATCGGTTTTCCATCCTCGCCATACTCAATGGTAAGGCCATGGGCGTTGCCCAGACCGCCGGGTTTTCTGATCACTCGAATTTTATGACCCATTTTGATAAGCATATTCCTGACGTTTTCAGGTATGTCTTCTTCAACGGCAATAGTGTCTGGCTCTATAAAACTGACTCTTGGTGCAGCCAGAGCTTCTTGAATATTCAGGCCAAAATCAATCATATTCATGACCATCTGAGGGACTGTTTGGCCGATGGTATGCCCGCCCGGAGTTCCGAGAGCAGCCCAGGGCTTCCCGTCCCTGATAATTATCGTGGGGCAGTCTCCAGATAGTTTTCTCCTTCCTGCATGAGCATCCATCGGGTTTCCCTTGGGCTCGAAAGTACAGTAAGCCAGAGAATTATTGAGCCAGATTCCTGTTCCTTTGGGCATTATGCGGCTCCCGAAGGAATTCCCAAGAGTTTGGGTGGCACTTACAATATTGCCCCCTGAATCCGCCACAACAAAATGAGTAGTGTGCTGTGTGTGTTCCTCATTTGAGCCTGGATAGGCAAAAGGCCTGGCTTTCTCCAAATCAATACTTCTCGCTTGTTCTTCCCAGTATTTCTCAGAGAGTAAATGATCAAGAGGAGGAGGATTGACTTCAGGGTCTCCAGCATATTGCAGCCGACACCAAAAGGCATGCTTTGTGACTTCAATAAACCTGTGGAGAGCCTCCAGGCTGTTGTGGCCCATTCTTGAAACCTCAAACTGGGTCATCAAACCAAGCCTTATAAGAGAAGGAAAAGCTGTACTGGGAGGAGAGGCTGTGTAAACTTCACAATCTCTATAGACGATATGAATGGGTTCCCACCATTCAGCTTTATCGTTGATTAAGTCTTCCAGAGAGAGGAAACCTCCTGTTTGACGCATTTCAGTAATGATGGCCTTCCCGAGGCTCCCTCCATAGATCGCTTTGGCTCCTTCTCGAGCTACAATCTTTAAGGATTTTGCCAGGTCTTTTTGAACCAGTCTTTCTCCCTTCTTTAATGGCCTTCCCTTATTCCCATAAATACTTTTAGCATGCTCAGGAAACGTTTTAAACGCTGACTGAATCATCCTGACTGTTCTTCCATTTATTATATAGCCTTCTTCAGCGACTTTTATTGCTTTTTGAAAAAGAGTCGACCATTCCAATACTCCGTATGTTTTAGACATGGCTTCCCAGGCATTCACATTGCCAGGTGTGGAAACAGCTTTCGGACCGCGCCGGTTTTCAAGGTAATTGGGATCGGGCTTCCGGAAAACATCAGAATCGACTGCCCCAGGAATTTTTCCGCTGGAATCAAGGAACCGTATTTCTGATTTTTGAGCATCATAAATCAAGATCGTCCCGTATCCACCTATCCCTGACATCATTGGTTCCACGACATTCAGGACTGCCGCCACAGCTACGGCTGCGTCAAAGGCATTCCCTTCTTTCTTTAGAATGTCAAGACCAGCTCTGGTAGCAATAGGATGGGAAGAGCTCACCATTCCCTGGATCCCTTCTGCAGGTTTACGACTTGTTTGGCCTATTGTCAAAGAAAAAAGGAAAAATCCTGTTGATATGATTGTGAAAAAGAACATGATGGCTTTAATATTTCCCATGAGTTAGCTCCATTTTCTTATTTTTAAGAAATCATTTCCTAATCCTGGATGGCTTTTTACCCGTAGTTGCTCATTAAATCTCAACTTGTGTTCTATGCGAAGCTGTTCAACAGATTTTTAACGGGAGAATGTGTTGCTGATAATTAATCAAGATTCATTTTTTTCAGCAACGCCTTGAATCTCGGGTCTGAGCGGGCACTGTCGAATTCTGGATTCACTTTTAATCTAGTCATTCCATAGCCGCGTTCCTCGTAGGCCTTTTCGAGCCATTCAAATCCCTTGTCATTGTCTCCAAGAGCAAAATAAATAAACGCGAAACTAGACAACCGCACAGGTGTATATTCTGATCGTTCCCTCAATTCATTCAGCACCTGTTTTGCTTCTTTTATCTTACCCATCTTTGCATAAACATGGCCAATCCCGGCGAGGCTGTCTAAGATTTCATACTCTCTCAAAGCTTCTTCATACATCCCCTTACATAGATAGGTTCTTCCAAGGTAGGAATGGGCTGGCCTGAAGTCAGGGTTCATCTCGAGTGTTTTGTGGAAATGTTCGATGGCCTGGTCATAGTTGCGGCCGTACATATAAGGCCATCCGCCGATAGCGTTTATGATGAGTGACAGCGGATCCAGATCCTGAGCTCGCTTGATCTCTTCCAAAGCCTCATCGAACCGCCCCATAACCGTTAAAAACTCTGCATACCACTGGTGAGCTGTGGCATAGTTCGGATTTAATGAAATAGAATGCTTGAACCCTCTTTCAGCGCTTGGCCAGTCCCACTCGTAGATGTACTTAACATAAGCCAGTGAGTTGTGGGGCTCAGCAAGTAAATCATCTATTTCCAAAGCCTTCTCAGCTGCCTTCCTGGCCTCTGTAAAAGCCTCCTTTGGGGAGAGACCCTGCCAATCGCCAAGTGTAATATATGAGTCAGCCAGCCCAGCATAGGCTAAAGCATAGGCCGGATCCTTTTCGATCGCTTGCTGGAAGTACTCGACTGATTTTTTTATATCTTCCACTGTCCTCTTATTCCAAAAATACCGGCCCTTCAAATACGAATCATAAGCTTCCAGGTTTTGGGTATGGCCCTTTATGAAATCTTTCTTCTCTTGTCCAAGAAGTTCAATCTTAAGATTATCGACAATCGCCAGGGATATTTCATCCTGTAGAGCAAAGATGTCTTCCATGCTGCGGTCGTACTTTTCAGACCAGAGAGGATAGCCATCATCGACTTTTACCAACTGGACTGTTATGCGGAGTTTATCACCTGCTTTGCGAACACTTCCCTCTAACACCGTTTCCACGTCCAGGTTTTTTCCAATCTCTCGAATGTCAAGCTCTTTGCCCTTGAATGAAAAGACAGAAGTCCGAGCAGGAACTCTTAAGTTCTCGATCTTAGACAGTCTGTTGATGAGCTCGTCGGCCAGTCCATCGCAAAAGTAAGCTTGGTCTTCCTGAGGACTTAGATCGACAAAGGGCAGCACAGCGATTGAAGGCTGTGCGGGCAGTGGAGATACTGGTTCCTTTTGACGCAGAGATTGCCAGACAATCAATGCTGCAATCACGATAGCTATAAGGACTAACGCAGGAAGAAGAAGCTTTTTCAGTCTAACGGTGACTGTTATTTCCTTGGAAGTGATCGGCTTTCCCCTGGGAATGATTCGTTCTGTGGACGGGATCCCCTGTTCAATCCTGGTCAATTCTGAGCGCAATTCTCCTGCAGTCTGAAACCTTTTTTCGACGTTTTTGTCCAAACACTTCAGTATCACCCGACTGAGGTCATCGGGGATCTGGGAATTAAGCTCCTTAGGATCCTTTGGTATCTCGCTCTTGTGTTTCAGGCCAATAGCAAAGGGAGTATTTCTTTCAAAAGGAACTTTAGCTGTCAGCATTTCATACAGAATGATCCCTAAAGAATAGATATCCGAACGCTGATCGACTTCTTTCCCCTCGATTTGTTCGGGGGACATGTATTCTGGAGTTCCGATCATGACTCCAGAACCCGTTATCCCTTTGCCCTTTAAAGATCGGGCTATCCCAAAATCCATGATGTGGGCATCCCCTTCTCTATCGATCATGATATTCTGGGGCTTTAGATCCCGGTGCACGACTCCCAATTTATGAGCTTCAGCCAGGCCAGCACAGACCTGCTTCAAGATGTTGAGAGAAGCTCCCACGCTCAACTGTCCTGTCATTCGAATCATGTTTTTCAAGTCTTCGCCAGGCACATATTCCATAGTGATAAAATAAGCGCCTTCTTCTTTATTGAGGTCATACATCTGACAGACATTCTTATGCCTGATCTTGCGAGCTAATTTCAGCTCATTCCTGAACCGTTCGATCGTCTTTTTCTCTTCAGCGATGTCAGGTTTTATGAGCTTAAGAGCAACTTTTTCTCTTACTTCAGTATCATGGGCCTTGTAGACCTTCCCCATGCCCCCTTTGCCCAGTTCTTCAATAATCTGGTATCTTCTAGCAAAAGTAGTGCCAGTGGTTAATTCCTCTTTAGCGGCTTCTAGAGTCTCTGTGTCTGGGGCAGAGAGATCCGCTGACGGTGTGAGCTGAGCAGAGCATTCTTTACAATATTTTGAATCAGAAGGATTATCGGTGTGACATTCAGGACATTTCATCCGTTCCATTCCTGTGCTTATTTGGCCAAAGAATATCAATTCGAGTGAAAAGAGTCAAATTTATTCTCGTCTCTCTTGTCTTTTTTAAATTGACCACCGCAGCTCTATTCTTTATAATTTTGGAGACATGAAATGGGTTTACATAGAAGAAATTTCTGAATACCAGGACCAGGACATCGAACTCAGAGGCTGGCTATTTAACAAAAGATCTGGGGGCAAGATTCGCTTTCTTCTGGTCAGAGACGGCACCGGAATTATCCAGGGAACGATCTTCAATCCTCAGGAAGAGAGCCCTCTCTTCAAACAGTTTGACGAACTGACTCAAGAATCATCTCTTATCGTAAGAGGAAAGGTCAAAGAAGATAAAAGAGCTCCTGGCGGCTATGAATTAGAGATAAAAGAGATAGAAATCATTCAAATTGCTAAAGATTACCCGATTACACCTAAATCTCATGGTGTTCCCTTCTTGATGGAGCACCGCCATCTCTGGCTTCGCTCTCAGAAACAGCATGCCATCCTCCAGATCAGAGCCGAGCTCATCAAGGCTATCCGCGATTTTTTCGACGGTCGCGGCTTTCGGCTCATGGATACACCCATCCTGACTCCCAGTGCTTGTGAAGGAACGACCACCCTCTTTGAGACAGAGTACTTTGACCAGAAAGCCTATTTGAGCCAGAGCGGTCAGTTGTACAATGAAGCGACGGCCGCGGCTTTCGGGAAAGTCTACTGTTTCGGTCCGACCTTCAGAGCCGAAAAATCGAAAACAAGAAGACATTTGATCGAATTCTGGATGGTGGAGCCTGAAGTCGCCTTTGCTTTGCTGGATGATATTATCAAATTAGGAGAAGACCTGGTCGTCTTCATAGTCGAACGTGTACTGGAGGAACGAAAGAAAGAGCTCGATATTCTAGAAAGAGATACAAAGCCGCTGGAGAAAGTGAAGAAACCTTTTCCTCGCCTAACCTACGAAGAAGCTCTTCAGAAGATCAAGAAGAAAGGCTCTAAGATGGAATGGGGCGATGATTTTGGGGCCCCTGATGAGACGATGATTTCTGAATTTTTCGACAAGCCAGTCAACATCACCCATTTTCCCCTCAGTGCCAAGGCTTTTTACATGGAACCAGATCCCAAGCGCCCTGATTTGGCTCTGTGTGTGGATATGCTGGCTTCAGAAGGATACGGCGAGATCATCGGAGGAGGACAGCGGATTCACGACTTGTCCCTCCTCGAAAAGAGAATCAAAGAGCACCAACTGCCAAAAGAGGCCTACAAGTGGTATCTGGATCTAAGAAAGTATGGTTCGACTCCCCATTCAGGCTTCGGGCTCGGTATCGAGCGAACTCTCTCCTGGCTCTGCAAAATAAAACACATCAGAGAGACCATCCCCTTCCCTCGCCTTCTCTACCGAATATATCCTTAATAAACTCACCCTGTTTAAATCTTCTGCTCATTATGGTTTCCATCATTTATTCATATTCTCTTATCAGGCTGCCTTGCTTTTTTAGAAAACCCTACAGGTAGTTTTATAAAATGGGGATATAAAATGGGGACGGTTCTATTTTTTCTATACACAACTGATCAGGTTTTATTGTGAATTGACGCCCAAGGGGATGAAAAGAAGTTCAGGCCTTGTAACACCAAAGCCTTACCATAGGTGAAAAATAGAACCGTCCCCTATTTTTCTTACTCGCCCTGACAATTCATGAGATTTGAGTTTTTACTCTTTAGTCTTTAAAATCTATGAATATGAAAACAGCCTCTCTTATAAGTTACGGTTGTGCCAAGAATTTGATCGATAGCGAGGTCATGCTGGGCTACTTGAATGAGGCTGGTTATGTTTTTGTTTCCGATCCTGAAGAAGCAGACACGATCATTATAAATACCTGTGGTTTTATTAAGCCTGCCAAGGAAGAAGCCCTGGAGGCTCTTCAGAACGCAGTCAGCTTGAAGAAAAAAGATAAAAGGAAGAAAATTGTGGCGGCAGGGTGTTTTATCGAAAGATACAAGGATTCATTAGAGAAGAAATTCCCGCAAATAGACATCTGGCTGGGAGTGAATGATTTCGATAAAATTGTCCAAGCCGTAGAGGGCAAGTCTTATAAAAAATCAAAGCAATGCTTCCTCTACAGTCATACCTCTCCCCGCCGTCTTTCAACTCCTCCTGGTTGGGCCTACTTAAAAATCTCTGAAGGCTGCTCCCATGAGTGCTCATTTTGTTCGATCCCGTTGATAAAAGGGCCCTACCGTTCTCGTCCTGCCTCCTCTATCGTCAAAGAGGCTCAATATCTGGCTTCCCGGAAAGTCAGGGAAATTAACCTAGTCTCGCAGGACACAACTTATTACGGTAAAGACAGAGGTTTGAAAGACGGGCTGCCTCTTCTGCTCGGAAAACTGGTAAAAATCAAAGGAATTGAATGGATTCGGATACTCTACGGCTATCCCGAAGAGATCAGTGACTCCTTAATAGAAGTGATGAAGGAAGGTAAAATCTGTCCCTATCTCGATATTCCCTTCCAGCACTCTCATCCCGCTATCATTAAAGAGATGAAGAGAGGAATGGATGGCCAGAGAGCACTGAAGCTTATACAGAAACTTAGGAATAGAGTGCCTGACATTGTCATAAGGACTTCACTGGTTGTGGGCTTTCCAGGGGAAGGCAAAAAAGAATTCGAGGACCTAAAAAAATTTGTTCAGGAAGCAAAATTTGACCATCTGGGGGTTTTTGTCTACTCTTTGGAGGAAGGGACCTCTTCTTTTCCATCAGGAGATCCGCTAGAGGAAAAAGAAAAAATCAGCAGAAAAAACAAGGTCATGGACATCCAAGCTGGCATATCTTACCAGAATAATCTTAAATACTTGAACAAGCAGATGGATGTTTTGATCGAGGGCACCTTGAAAGAAGACCCCAAGGTACTGGTAGGCCGCACTAGATTTCAAGCCCCTGAAGTTGATGGGGTCGTTTTTATCCCCTATGCTGAAAAATTATCAAACGTTGTAAATACCATTCAAAAAGTTGAAATCAATGACTGCGATGCGTATGATTTATACGGAAGAATAGTTCCATGAAAACTGGACCGAGGATCCTGGCGACATTTTTTGGAATCGGTTTCTTTCCTTTGGCGCCGGGGACTTTAACCAGCCTGACAGTGGTGATTCTCTACAAGTTTTTCCTCCACAACTTGAGCTGGCCTGTATACCTTCTCATATTTTTAGGTCTTTTTTTTATAGGAGTTTTTGTTGCGGCAGAATACTCTTCAGAGCTTGGAAAAAAAGATCCCCGCAAAATCGTCATCGACGAAGCTTGCGGCCAGCTCCTGGTCCTCTTCCAGTTACCAACTTCCTGGTTTCTGCTTCTCCTCGGTTTCTTTCTTTTTCGTCTTTTTGATATCATCAAACCTTACCCGATAAGAAAAATTGAGAGCTTGAAAAAAGGCTGGGGAATCATGTTGGATGATATTTTGGCTGCAATCTATACCATTATTGTCATCCGTATTTATTTATTATTGAGATGAGACTAAGAAAGGACTCTAAAATTGAAATTCTCACCATTGGCTCAGAGCTTCTCACTCCCTATTTTCAAGAGACCAACTCTCAATATCTCACTCAGCGCCTGAACGACTTGGGAATGGAGGTCTCGTTTAAGTCGGTGGTGGGAGATGATAGAGAGAATCTGCTCAGGGCCATAAACGAAGCCTTATCCCGTTCTCAAATCATAATAGCCACGGGCGGTCTGGGTCCCACCAAGGATGATAGAACACGGGAAGCATTTGCTGAGGCCCTTCATAGGAAGCTTTTATTCCATAAAAATATACTCAAAAAGATTGAGGAAAGGTTCAAGCGCCGAGGACTCTCCATGCCCGCCGTAAACAGGAAACAGGCCTATATTATCGAGGGCGCCGCAGCCTTGAAAAACAAGAACGGAACAGCTCCGGGCATATGGCTAGAAAAAGAACAACAGATCATTGGTCTTCTGCCCGGGCCTCCCCATGAACTCAAACCCATGTTTGAAGAATCTGTCTGGCCTCGACTTCAAAAACTCAGCCGTTTTCATGTGTTCCGCAAAGTCATCAAAACCGCTTCTCTGACCGAATCTCAAACAGAAACCTTCATCACTAAACTTTATCCTGAGGACTCCTCTTTACAGATTTCAACTCTGGCTTGCCCTGGACAAATAGAAATCCATCTGACTGCCCGCTCTGAAAAAAGTCTGGCTCAGGCCAAAAACCGAGTGAGTAGGCTAGAGAAAAAAATATTGGAGAGGCTCAAGGACCATGTCTTTTCCAGCAATGGAGAAGAGCTAGAAGAAGTCGTAGGCAGGCTTTTGCGAAGTCAAAAGAAGACGCTAGCTGTGGCCGAATCTTGCACAGGAGGTCTTCTCGGAGACCGTATCACCAATGTTCCAGGAAGTTCATATTATTTTCTTCAAGGGATTGTGGCCTACAGCAACCAGGCAAAAATCGATGCTTTAGGCGTGAAACCTGCCATCCTAATACAACAGGGAGCTGTAAGCTCTGAAGTGGCTCAGGCAATGGCCCGAGGAATTAGGGAAAAAGCTGAGTCCCATTATGGCCTGGGAATAACAGGAATAGCTGGACCGAGCGGCGGCTCGCCGCAGAAGCCTGTTGGTCTTGTGTACATAGCTCTGGCCTGGGAAAATGGAATAGAAGTAGTGAAAAATAGATTCCTTGGAAACAGAGAAAAAATAAAATTTCAAGCCAGCCAGATAGCACTGGATATGCTGCGGGAACGTCTTCAAAAAAAACACAAATCTTAAAAGAGGAATAAAAAATAAATGAGAACTTTTATTGCCATAGACCTTGATACAGAAATAAAAGAAGCTCTTTCAGCTTTGATTGACAAATTGAGGGAAAGACATCAAAACATTAGGTGGGTAAGACGGGAGGCCATGCACTTGACTTTGAAGTTTCTCGGGGAAATCGATAAGGAGAGGGTTCCAGAAATCAAAAACATCCTGGAAAAAGTCGTCAGGAATTACCAACCTTTCTTCTTAAAAATAACGGGCACAGGCTATTTTCCTGCCAAAAAGAAGAATCCAAGGGTCTTGTGGACAGGAGTTGAGGCCGATGAAGCTTTAACCTCTCTCCAGCAGACTCTCGAAAGAGAACTTCAAAAAATTGGGTTTGCTGAGGAAAAAAGAGACTTCCACCCCCATTTGACCCTGGGCCGGGTAAAATTCCCTTCATCCATTCAGGAAACAATGCGCGAGCTTGAAAGTCATCAGGAATCCGTTTTTGGAGAAATGACTGTCAAGAAAATTACACTCTTTCAGAGCATCCTGAAACCTTCAGGTGCTGAATACAAGGCTCTTTCGGAACATCAGCTAAAATGAAGATACTTTTTCTGCTCTTTTCATATTTTCTCGGAACCATCCCTACTGGGTATCTCTTTTTTTGGATCACCGATAAAAAGGATATTCGCAACTTCGGCAGCGGCAGCACAGGAGCCACCAACCTTTTCCGGCTTAAAGGCTGGAAACTGGCTTTACCAGCTATTCTGGTTGATATTTTAAAGGGAGCTGTTCCAGCCTATCTTGCTCTACAATTATTTTCTGATCTGAGAATAGCCATCCTAGCTGGTTTTCTGGCAGTCCTAGGCCATTGTTTTCCTGCCTACCTTAAGTTCAAGGGAGGAAAAGGGGTCGCTACCACTGTGGGTGTTTTTATAATCTTGGCCTTCAAACCATTTCTCATCAGCCTGGCTATTTTTATCATCGTCATTGCCATCAGTCGTTATGTTTCCCTTGGCTCTCTTTTATCGATACTTTCTTATCCCTTCCTGATTATGATCTTCCATAAAGGAGAGGAGACGCTTTTCCTAAGTATGGCTATCTCTATCTTGATCGCAGCCAGGCACGCCGGAAATATTAAACGCCTCATTCAAGGGACAGAAAGAAAATTCGGAGAAAAAGAAAAATGAAAGCAAGCATTATCGGCGCCGGAACCTGGGGCAGCGCCTTTACTGTCCATTTAGGGCGCCTGGATATTGAAACTCAGCTTTGGATAAGAGAACAGGACATTTTCGAGGAAGCCCAGAAAAACCGAGAAAATAAAGTCTTTTTGCCTGGCATTATGTTCCCGCCCACGGTTTCCTTCTTCAATGAATTCAAAGGAGCCCTAATCTCGGCTGAGATCGTTTTTATAGCTGTTCCCTCAAAGTTCTGCCGTAAAATATACGAGAATATTGCTCCTTTGATTAAGCCTGACCAAATCATTGTCAGCTTGACCAAAGGGATCGAAGAAAATTCCCTTAAGAGAATGAGTGAAATCATGGAAGAAGTCTTTTCTCCAGATCAAGGAATCGCTGTTCTCTCCGG
Organism: Candidatus Aminicenantota bacterium; assembly: GCA_011772495.1. GTDB lineage: Bacteria > Acidobacteriota > Aminicenantia > Aminicenantales > Aminicenantaceae > WVZL01. The sequence continues at coordinate 43,059 of WVZL01000010.1, read as the reverse complement.
ACCAAGCTTTGCCAAAGAAGTTATCGAAGAGCATCCGACAGCAGTGGTTATCGCATCTAAAGACCTGACGCTAGCTCGGAAAGTTCAGCATTTCATCTCCAGTCTTTACTTCAGGTCTTATGCGAGTAAAGATATAATCGGAGTCGAGCTTTGCGGAGCCTTGAAAAATGTAATCGCCATAGCTGCTGGTATCTCGAGCTCTTTAGAATTCGGCCATAATTCTATGGCTGCCTTGATCACCAGGGGCTTAGCCGAGATGTCCCGGTTAGGATTGAAGCTAGGAGCAGAGATCCAAACCTTTGCTGGTTTGGCTGGTATGGGAGACCTGGTGCTCACTTGCACTGGTGAGATGAGCCGTAATCGTCATGTTGGTGTGGAGCTGGGAAAGGGAAAAGCTCTAGAGAAAATCATGTCTGAAATGAAGATGGTCGCTGAGGGAGTAACCACCACTTTATCTGTCCACCAGCTGGCGGCTCGGGAAAAGGTCGAGCTTCCGATATGTGAAAAAGTCTACCAAGTCCTGTATGAAAATAAAAATCCTAAAGTCGCCTTACAAGAGCTTCTTTCAAGAAAGCTCAAAGATGAGTAAAATAGAGGAAATAAGGACACAAAGAACATTAAGAAGAATAACGAGAATGGAGGGTCGAACATGAAATTGAGGGTAATATTTCTTTTCATCATTGCTTTGAATTTAGTCTTTTGCATTTCTGCCCAGAAAAGAATAGAGATGGAAAGGGAAAAAGATCCGCATTATCAGTACAACCTAGGATTGTATTATCTTGATAACGGCAATCCTGATGAAGCCATTAAATTTCTTCATAAATCCCTTTCCCTTAATCCACGCAATCATCTTGCCTTTAATGCCCTTGGTTTCGCTCATTCTATGAAAGGAAATCTAAGGCAATCCTTACAAAACTTCCAGAAATGCCTGCAGATCAATCCTAACTTTACCGAAGCCCATAACAATCTAGGAATGATTTACCAAGAGATGGGATTTATAGACAAAGCCGAAGAAGAATTCCAAAAAGTTCTGGCAGATGAGAAATATCCCTCCAAGGAGAATGCTCACTATAACTTGGCCAATCTTTATTATATTCAAGGAAAAAATGAAAAAGCTCTTGATCACATCCAGAAAGCAGTCCAAGAAAATATCCGGTTCGCAATGGCTTACAATCTCAAAGGCCGTATCTTAGAAAAGCAAAACAAGCTACCTGAGGCCATTTTGAGCTATGAAAAAGCTTTGCAAATTATCCCTGAGGAAATCCATTTCAACTTTGACCTGGCTGTCGCTCTGTTCAAGAATAAAAAATACGACCCAGCCAAACAGATCTTTGAAAAGATACTTCCCCGAGTGACAGACCCAGAAACGAAAGAAAATATCAATCAGTATTTGCGAATAATACAAGAACAGAAGAAAAACTGATCAAGTCCCCTCTTTCCAATCAGTCAGATATCTTTTTTGCTCTGCAGTCAAACGGTCGATCTTCACTCCCATGGATTTCAGTTTCATCCTGGCAATTTCTTCATCGATTTCTCTGGGAACTGGGAAGACCTTTTTCTGCAGCTTTCCTTTCTCTTTACAAAGATATGCCGCGCAAAGAGTTTGATTGGCAAAACTCATATCCATGACTGTGGCCGGATGTCCTTCGGCAGCTGCCAGGTTGATCAAACGGCCCTCGGCGAGGAGGTAGATTTTCTTCCCACTTTTTAACGTGTATTCTTCAACAAATTCTCGGATTTTTCTCTTTTCTCTAGACAGGCTTTCTAAAGCAGGAATATCGATTTCAACATTGAAGTGGCCAGAATTGGCAATTACTGCCCCATCCTTCATTTTCATAAAATGCCTTCGAGTGATCACATTCTTATCTCCAGTTACGGTGATGAATATATCGCCGAATTTTGTGGCTTCCTCTAAGGACATGACCTGAAATCCATCCATGACCGCTTCTAAGGCTCTGAGTGGGTCAACCTCACAGACAATGACTTTAGCCCCAGCACCTCTTGCCCTCATGGCCACTCCACGACCACACCATCCATAGCCGGAAATAACAAAATTCAAACCGGCTATGAGAATGTTGGTCGCCCGGAGAATCCCGTCCATAGTGCTTTGTCCTGTGCCATAGCGGTTGTCAAAAAGATGCTTGGTGTTGGCATCATTTACGGCAATAATAGGATAGGAGAGGACCTTCTTTAAGGCCATACTCTTCAAGCGAATAACCCCAGTCGTTGTTTCTTCGGTCCCTCCGATGATGTCTTTGAGCAAATCCTTTCGCTTGGAATGGACCGTGAAAACCAAATCTGCCCCATCATCCATAGTTATTTGAGGCCTGTGGCTCAGAGCTTGATTGATGTGTTTATAATAAGTCTTGTTGTCTTCTCCTTTGATGGCAAAAACAGGAATTTTGTAATATTTCACTAGAGCAGCAGCTACATCATCTTGAGTACTCAAAGGATTAGACGCGGTGAGCGCGACTTTAGCCCCGCCTGTCTTGAGGACATCCATCAAGTTTCCTGTCTCGCTTGTGACATGGAGGCAAGCTGAAATTCTTATCCCTAGAAGGGGTTTTTCTTTAGCGAATTTATCCTTCAAAGACCGGAGAACAGGCATGTATCTTCCTGCCCATTCCATCTTTAGTTTTCCCTTTGAAGCGAGGGCTAAATCTTTTACATCGTATTCCATGGCCTTTTCCTTTTATTGTATTCAGTGTTTTTTCTTTTAGATTAATCCTTTGCTCTTAAGTCCAAGGATTGTCAATCATAATCCAGCTTTTATTATATACTTTTTTATCTCTGCCTGACGTTCTTAAAGAGCCGCTCATTAGAGCGATGCATCCTCTTTCAAAGCCTTGACCTTATCCAGCCTTTCCCAAGTAAATTCTTCTTCGTGGCGTCCGAAATGGCCGTAACAGGCTGTTTGTTTATATATGGGACGGAGAAGATTCAAGCTCGTGATCATTCCTTTGGGAGTAAGATCAAAATGGGCTCTGATCAACTCTTTGATTTTATCCTCTGAAATTTGCGATGTCCCGAAGCTATCGACCATTATCGAGACAGGATGAGACACTCCGATAGCATAAGCCAATTGAACTTCCAATTTATCAGCTATGCCGGCGGCGACCATATTTTTAGCGATATAACGGGCCATGTATGAACCTGACCGGTCAACTTTGGAAGGATCTTTTCCGGAGAAGCATCCTCCTCCATGGCTTCCAACACCTCCATAAGTGTCGACAATGATTTTTCGGCCCGTGAGGCCGGAATCCGCCAAAGGTCCTCCCTGTTCAAACCGGCCTGTTTGGTTGATGTGGATTTTTGTTTTTTTGTCAATCATTTCTAAAGGGATGATTTTTTTTATGACAACTTCCTTGATATCTTCTCTAAATTCGTTCATTTCCACATCTTTATTATGCTGGGCAGCAATGACTACCGCCTCTACTCTTTTGGGAATCTTTCCGTCATACTCAATTGTCACCTGGGTTTTGCCATCAGGCCTGAGGTACTCCAAGATTTTTTCCTTTCTCGCTTGAGCCAATCGTCTGGCAAGTTTGTGAGACATCATGATTGGCATGGGCATGAATTCCTCGGTTTCTCGACAGGCATAGCCAAACATTATCCCTTGGTCGCCTGCGCCTTGCTCATGGTCTTCTGTTTCATCGACTCCCATTGCAATATCGGGCGACTGTTCATGAATGGTAGAGATAACACTGCATGTTTCGTAATCAAAACCGTACTTGGCACTTGTATAGCCAATTTCTTTGACAGTGCTTCTGACTATTTTCTGGAACTCACAATAACCATTGGTAGTAATTTCTCCGGCAATAAGGACGAGTCCGGTAGTGACTAGAGTCTCACAAGCCACCCTGCTCTGGGGATCTTGAGCCAGAAGATCATCTAGAATCGCATCAGAGATTTGATCGCAGACCTTATCAGGATGCCCCTCGGTTACTGATTCAGAGGTGAATAAATGTGATCCTTGTTTACTCATAGGACGACTCCCTCGATTTCTTAGCAGAAAACAATAACATAAAGAAATCCTATTTTCAATATAGAGCCCGGAATAGCAGATAGGACAGATAGGGAACGGTTCTATTTTTTTATTATTACCTTTATCTCATGGTGCTAGGCTTTCTGTTTAAAAAAATAGAACCGTCCCCATTTTTATTTTTTTGTTATAGAAAGAGGCCTGATGTTTCTTAATGAAATTTGAATTTCCTTTTTTATTTATGATATTTTAAAAAATGATGATTAGGTGTAACTTTCGGAAACATAGAATTTGCCCTACCAAGGTTGCCCTGATTTGGAGCTTTTTCTCTCTTTTAATGATTTCCTCCTTACAGGCTCAAGAACAAGCAGAGCTTCCTTTTCCGGTGTATCACTTTCAGTTGAGGAACGGATTGCAGGTTATACTTTCTGAAGATAATTCGCTCCCGATCGTTTCTGTGGTTATCGCTTATAATGTCGGTTCTATTCACGAACAACAAGGAAAAACAGGTTTGGCCTATTTGATGGAAAATTTAATGTTTCAGGGTTCAAGCAATGTAAGCCGTATGCAGCACATCCTTTACATTAATCGCATCGGAGGAACATTAAACGCAGCCACCACCGAAGAAAAAACTATATTCTTTCAAACTGTTCCCTCGAATCAACTCGCCTTAGTGCTCTGGCTTGAATCAGACCGGATGAAATTCTTAGAGATTAAAGACTCTAACGTAGAGAGAGTCAAAGATTCCCTGGTTGAAGAAATCCAGCACAGAAAAACTGCAGATCCTTACTTGGAGAGCTCTTTTATCTTTGACAAGCTTTTTTATCCTAGTTTCGCCCACAACCATCCTGTCATCGGCACTAGAGAAGATCTCAGAGGAATTACCATCGAGGATATTAAGAGTTTCTACTCGACCTTTTATGTGCCGAATAATGCTGTTCTTTGTGTAGTGGGGAATGTTAAAAGAAGACGCGCCGAAGAACTTATAAGAAAATATTTTGAGTCAATTCCCAAAGGAAAGGACATTCCCTCCCCTCCTCCTGTTGAATCGGATCAGAAAAAACGAGGCTCTTACACACATGAGGACTCTATCGCTCCCCTTCCAGGTTTTTTTCTTGGCTATAGGTTCGCTCCGCGACATCCTGGTGACTTTTTTTCTTTGTCTATCTTGAATTATATTCTCTTACGGGGCAAGAGCTCTCGCCTTCATAAGAGGCTTTATAAAAGAGAGCGCATCGTTTTCGATTTCAACGGAGGCATTGAAAAAAGAAAGGATTTTGCTGCTTTCAAGCTATTCGTGCTCTGCAATAATGAAATTATGGTCGAGAGAAGCCTCAGGGCTATCCTTTCTGAAATCAACAGGCTTAAAACTGCCCATGTTTCAGACAGGGAACTCACGAAGTCAAAAAATATGTTCAAGATGGATTATGTCTCCCAATATGCGACCTTTCTAGAAAGGGCTTTGTTTTTGACTGATATTTATCTTACTCAGGGGACTTTGGAGCGCTTGCCCGCAGAGTTGAACAGATACCTCGGAGTGTCCGCGATTGATATAATCGGGGTGATCAACAGGTATTTTATCTCTGACAACAGGATTGTCCTCAACATTAAAATAAAATGAAAACTCTAGAGCAAAAATTGAGAAGACGGAGATTCCAAGGGTTATTTTTCATTTTGGCCTTCGTGATTTTTGTCTTCCCTCTTCAATCTCAAGAAAGATACAGGAGATCTCCTCCCTTTCCTGAACCTCTCGATGAGCTCAAGCTGCCCAAGATAGAGTCTTTTTCTCTTTCCAATGGTCTTCGTATTGCAGTAGCCCGTAGAGAGGGCTTACCGCTCATCAGCTTGCAACTGGTCGTCATGGCTGGAGAGAGTCATTCTCCTGAAAAGCTGCCCGGACTGGCCACTTTTACAGCCACGATGTTGACTAAAGGTTCCTTCGAGCTTTCCTCTTCTCGTATTGAAGAGATAATCGAGTCCGTGGGGGGAAATTTTTCGGTCTCTACGTTCCTTGACTATTCCGTGTTTGCCTTTACCTTTCTAGAAGAATATTTAGACGAGGCTCTTGATGTCTTGAGCAAAATGATCCTAGTACCAATATTTCCCAGGAGAGAGATTGACAATGAGAAAAGAATCCTGTTCTACGAACTCCGCAGAAAGGGAACAGATCCTGAATTCGCCGCTCACAACCAGCTCTTCAGAATCCTCTTCCATGACCACCCCTATAAGAAGGCCACTTATACTGAAGACTTCATCAGAAACATCAGTTACAAAGAAATTCTCGACTTCTACAACCAGCACTATCTTCCCAACAATGCACATCTTGTTTTGGTCGGCGACCTGAATCTTCCCACTGCTGTAAGAAAGGTCAGCCATTACCTGAATACTTGGAGAAACAAAGAAATAGAACGTCACTTCATTCCAGCCCCTGAGCCTTCTGAGGCCAAAAGAATATGTCTGGTAGATCTTCCTGGAGCTGAAGATTCGACGATTTACATAGGGAACGTTGTTTTTCCCAAAAAAAGCCAGGATTTCTTCCCTTTTATCGTCCTCAATCAGGTTTTGGGCGGCACCACCAACAGTCGCCTCTTCATGAACCTTAGAGAGTCTAAGGGATACGCATATTTTGCCTTCAGCGAAGTCGAGCTCTTTAAAAGAAGCGGAGTTTTCCTGGTCAAAGCAAAGGTGAGGCCGGAAGTCGTCTACTTGTCAGTTAAGGAGAGTCTCAAAGAAATAGAAAATATCATCAAAGAGGAAATTACCAACTTTGAAATCGAACAAGCAAAATCTTACTTAATAGGCAATTTCCCTCTCCAAGTCGAGACCTTTGAGAGTTTTTGCTCTCGAATTACTGAGGCCCAGGCTTTTGCTCTAGGAAACGAATTCTGGAACGATTATTATAAAAACATCATGCTCATCAGTTCAGAAAAAGTCTTTGAAGTTGCTCAGAAATATCCACTTCTCACTCCTGTCGTCATTATTGTGGCTGACAAAACCAAAATCATGGAACATCTCAGCGACTTTGAAGAAATTGAAGTCTATGACAGCAGAGGCCAACTGCAATATACTCAAAAAAAAGGGGTCGAAGAATGAAATTAGTCGAATGTGTTCCTAACTTCAGCGAAGGAAGAAATAAAGGAAAAATTAGCGCCATAACCAAGGAGATAGAATCAACGCCTAGAGTTAAACTCCTTGATGTGGATCCAGGCGAATCCACAAACAGGACAGTTGTCACGTTCATAGGCAGCCCCGAGGGAGTCAAAGAGGCTGCTTTTAAAGCCATAAAAAAAGCTGCTGAGGTCATCGATATGAGTAAGCATCAAGGTGCCCACAGTCGTATTGGAGCCACAGATGTTTGCCCTTTTGTACCAGTTTCAGGAGTGACAATGGAGGAATGTGTCCAGATGGCCAATGAACTGGGAGAAAGGGTAGCTAAAGAACTGGGAATCCCGATTTATCTTTATGAAGCAGCAGCAAAAAAACCAGAAAGAAGGAATATAGCCCTTATCAGAACTGGCGAATACGAGGGATTACCTGAAAAGCTGAAAGACCCTGAGTGGGCTCCCGACTATGGGGAACCTGTGTTCAATCCTAAAACTGGAGCGACAGTTATTGGCGCTCGAGAGTTTTTGATTGCCTACAATATAAATCTAAATACACGAGACCGGAAACTCGCTCATGAAATTGCCCTGAATTTAAGAGAGCGTGGCCGGGCAAAGCGAGATAAGGAAGGAAAGATCATAAGAGATGCCGAAGGCAAAGCCATCAAAAAAGCCGGAAAATTTAAAGAAGTAAAGGCTGTGGGTTGGTATATCGAAGACTATGGAATTGCTCAGATATCTATAAATTTTACGAATTATAAGGTTTCTCCTCCCCATCTTGTCTTTGATAAAGCCCGAAAAGAAGCTGGAAAGCTGGGACTAAGGGTTACGGGTAGTGAATTGGTAGGTCTTATTCCCAAAGAAGCTCTTATTATGGCGGGCAGACATTATCTTGAGAAGCAAAATAGAAGCTCTGGAGTTCCTGAAGAAGAACTCATAAGCACAGCCGTGATTTCTCTTGGATTGAATGATGTTGCTCCGTTCGAGGCAGAGAAAAAAATCATCGAGTATCAATTTCAGGAAACCTCGAACTCACTCCTCCACTATAATTTGAGAGAATTCGCCAATGAGCTTTCAGTGGATTCTCCTGCTCCAGGCGGTGGGAGCACGGCTGCTCTATGTGGAGCTCTATCAGCTTCCCTTTGCTCAATGGTCTCTAATTTAACCGTAGGCAAAAAAGAATATGAAAAAGTCCAGAAAGACGTGAAAGATTTTGCCGTTGATGCTCAAGTTCTAAAAGACGAGTTTTTAAGGTCCGTAGATTTGGATACTCAGGCATTCAATAAGCTCATGGGAGCCTTCAAGATGAAAAAAAAGACTGAAGAGGAGAAAAAAGAACGAGAACAGGCTATAGAAGAGGCAACAAAGGAAGCCACCTTAGTCCCCTTTGAAGTCTTAAAGAAAAGCGTGCAGACCTTAAAATTGGCCAAGAAGGTAGCCCTAAAAGGCAATAAAAATTCCTTGAGTGATGCTGGGGTCGCAGGGCTGGCGGCGCAAACCGCTGCCGAAGGAGCCTACTACAACATAAAAATCAATCTGCCCAATATTCAAGATAAAAAATTTAAATCAAAAGTTACCAAAGAAGCCAGTTCTCTGAAGAATGAGGCTGTGAGGCTCGGTGAAGAAATAAGAGATATAATGCAAAAAGAATTGAAATAACTAAGGAAAAGAAAACCCGAAGCAAATAAGATAATCTCATCTCCAGTCATTTCTCAAAGCAATGATTTCTTAGCCTCAGGTAGCATCTAAGATGTTTTCCCTGATGAGAATAGAATCATAACTCTTATCTGGAATTCTTTTCTTCTATTCTCTAATCATCAGCAATAAAAAACCATCTGAATCATTTTACAGTCCAAGATTATGTTTACTCGCAGAGGGTGAGACAGGAGGAAATTCATATCACCTCAAATTTCCTCTTGGTAGGCGATTGAGAAAATCATTTATTTTTGAGAGGATTTATTTGAAATATAGCATCAATGGTGCACCAAGAATTCTTTGTTGTAGAAAGGCTGCTCTCCAAGTCGTGGCTTATTTTACTGATGCTTCTTTTCTTCTCCATTATTTTGTTTTGAGCAGTCTTTGTCTCCAGTTAAACCTGAAGCTCGATCGACAAAAGACAACCGAGGCTAATTAAGCCTCATTTCACAGGATGCTATTTCCATAGGCGGAAATAGCGAGATGAGGGTGCAGTTTGCTTGAAAAAAAGGTAAGCAGAGGTGAGATTCTTCATTTAAATCTTCATCAACAGCAATCTGGAGATAGAGAATTGACCATGCACTTGGCAAAATTGTCAAACGCTAACAATGCGACCGAAGAAAAAAAATTCCACCCTGATCCAGTAGAGATAAAGAACGCCAAACAAGTCTTGAAATCTTTCGGCAAAGCATTCTTTTCCTTGAAGATCTACCCCAGTATAAATCCTTCTGTTCAAAAATCCATCGATACTTTTGCCAAAGACCTAAAAGAATTTTTAAACGTCTACAGGCATTTGAAAATTAATATTCAAGAATTCAGCTTCACCTATAAAGGAGAGACAGTCTTCCAGGATGAAGAAAAAAAGAGAAGCCTGCCTTTTCTCCTCTTTAAAGATGGGATGAGAGAGCTCATTTTCTACAAAGGGCTGGATGAGAAAGAGATTCAAGATTTCTTGAGAGTCATAAAAGAAGGCTCTGAGCTCCCTCCCGAAGACAGCGACCTGGTGAATTCACTTTGGGAAAAAGACTTTGCTCATATCCGGTATTTCGCCCTTGATGAGTTTCTCGAGTCAGAAATCGGACAAGAAAATAATAAAATCTACGTTAAAATTGACCAGAATAAATTCTCAGAAGGCAAGATTAGCTTTTCTCCAGAAGACAGGATAGAGCTCTATAAGAGACGCATGGCCTTAGGCTTCCACTCTTCAAAAGACGAAAACGGGCCAGATGACGACAGAATCACCGATAACTTGGTGCTTCCCTCTCATATCACATCTATTAACGAGGAAGAGATTCCTGAAGTCAAGACTATGGTTTCAGAAAGCCGGGCTGCAGCTCGTTTGAACGAGCTCGTCAATTTGTTGTTTGAAATCCTGTCTTTAGAGGAACGTTACGATAGGTTTGTGGCGATCCTGAGCGTTCTGAACCAGTGCTATCTGGAAATAGTCCATAAATCTGACTTTGCTCTGGCTCTATTTCTTTTGAACCGCATCCAAGAATTAAGACAAAGCCTTTCCAGTGAACTTTCAGAAAACAAGAAATCTTTAGAAAGATTCCTTCAGGACGTCAAAACAGAAAGGTCGGTCTCTCGTCTGACAAAACTTTTCCTGGACAAACGCATAAAGAACTTTGAGTCCTTTTTTCAATACTTAAAATTTCTGGGGCCCAACACGATCCCTCTGCTTGGTGAAATCTGGGAACATTCAGAAGACACATTGCTCCGCGAGAAAGCCTCGGATTTCCTTCAAGAATTCGGCAAGAAGAATTTAAACGCCCTGATCAGGATTGCCAAAAATGACAGACTCGCTCTCTCACGAGAAGTCATAGCCATCTTAGGAAGATTAGGAGAAAGAAGCGTCATACTCCATCTGGAAAAATTTTCTCAGCATGAGGATAAGTCCATAAGACTGGCTACCATTCATGCTTTGAAAAAGATTGAGGATGAATCGGTTAACAAGCTTTTAATGGAATTGATAAATGATCCATATAGTGAAGTTCGGGCTTTAGCTGCCCAGAGTCTTAAATATTATGGGAATAAAGCGACCTTTGATCAGGTCATGGAATTTGCGAAAAGAAAAGATTTCAAGAAGCGGAGCAAGGCAGAAAAGAAAGCGCTCCTGAAATTCTTGGCTAAGAGTCAAAGCGAGGAAGCCTATTCCCTTCTCGGGTCCTTTCTAAAAAAATGGACGATTTTTTCCACAAACCTACAGAATGAGATTCGTCTCTCCGCAGTTTACGCCTTAGAGGCCATGGCTAATCCCAAAGCAGCGAAGATTCTCAAAGAAGGCACTCGGCTGAGGAATAAAACGATTCGGGAAGCTTGTCGGCTCTCCCTGATGAGATTGACCTTATAGGAGAAATTTCGATCGAGACCGAAAAGAAAGATACAACAGTTCAGCCCCAAGAGAATGAATCTCACAACAGGATCTCTGACTATTCTGACTCTGCTCAAAGAGAGATATCCAGAACCGTAGAGGAAATCTTCATTCGATTTTCCTCAGCTTGGAAAACAGCTCAAATCTATGAACCCAATAACCTTACCTTCATAAAACAAGTGGAACCGCTTTTCGCATTAATCCAAAACATCTTGAATACTGAGTTGAAGGCCATATTTTACTTTCGGGATAATACTCTGTTCTTTAACACAGTTCGCGTCAAGTTTGACTTTTTTAGTTATCAAAACTTTAAGTTCTTAGCTGATGAATTCAGAAAAAAAGAGATCGGAACCATTGGCTTCAAGCCCGGATTGGATAAGGAAGAGCTTATACAGTTTATCTACCTGTTGGCTGATTTAGATGGGAAAAAGACGAATGTCTTTGAAGAATTAATGTCTAGGATTAAAGCTCAGGAGCTCCATCATATCATCCTGGAGAAAATCCAGGCTTTTGGAATCACCGAGGATATGAGTCCTGAGCAAATCAGGCAAAATGCAAAAAAGGTATATGCTAAGAGCATCACTCACCTGAAAGAAGTCTTCAAGAGGCAAGAACAGGAAAAAAGGATAGGATTAAAGACGACTCGAAGACTCATCCAGGCAATAATCGATCTGATCACTCAAGATGAGTCTTTCATCATAGGTCTAACGAATGTCCAAAACTATGACGAATATACTCTTAATCATTCCACGAATGTCGCAATTCTATCCATTTGTTTTGGAAGAAGAATAGGGCTGGAAAAAAAAGAATTAGTCGACTTAGGCATAAGTTCTTTCTTCCATGATATCGGAAAACTCGAGATCCCCAAGGAAATTCTAGAAAAAGAAGGAAAATTAGATGATGATGAAAGAGCTATCATCGAAAAGCACCCATATCATGGGGCTGGAAAACTCATCCTTCTCAAGGAATTGAGTTATCTACCTATAAGAACCCTTTATGTCGCTTTAGAACACCACCTCTGGTCGAATCTCTCTGGGTATCCCAAATCTTGGAGAAGGGATGCAGTAGATCTTTTTAGTCGCATCGTCAAAATATGCGATGTTTTTGATGCCTTGACGACTGTAAGGCCCTACCGAAAGCGGGCCTTTACAAGAGATGAAGCCATGAGCATTATCTTAGAGACCAGCGGAACAGAGTTCGACCTCGTCTTGCTCAAGGTCTTCTCCAACATGATGGGAGTTTATCCTATCGGTACAGTGGTGGTTCTGAGTACCGATGAACTGGGAATAGTGGTCGAAACCAATTCAGAAACAGCTTTTATGCTCAGGCCCAAAGTAAAACTTATTACGGATGCGGCGGGAAACAGAATAAACGGACAAGTGGTCGATTTAACTGAAATGAAACCAGGCTCAAACAGATTCAAGAGAACCATCGTAAAATCCTTGGATCCCCATAAATATAATATTCAGGTCGCAGACTATTTCTTAGCCATGTAATATTCTCTTCTTCCTCTACGCTCCTCTCTCAAGAAGAGCCTTAAATTCCTTGAACGAATACAACCTTAGCCTCTTGGCATATTAAGACCAGCTATTTTCAAAAATACGTTCCAGCTTTTAACAGGATCTTCCTTTTCAAATTCCTTATCTTTGTATAAAATAAAACCGAGGACCGGATGAGAGCTCTTTTTGTCATTGACATGCTGAATGATTTCTTGAACCCCGACGGGGCGCTCTATTGCGGTGACTCAGCCAGGAAAATCATCCCCTTCGTCAAGCAAAAGATTGAAGAGTTCCATAAGAACGGGGACTCGGTTGTCTTTATTTGCGATTCGCATGATCCCGATGATTTAGAATTCAAAATGTTTCCGAAACATTGTGTAACTGGCACAACTGGAGCTGAAATCATCGATGAATTGCCAGTCGAAGAACGCGATCTCATCATCAAGAAGAAACGCTACAGTGCCTTTTATGGCACCAACTTGGACGAGGTTCTAAGAAGGCTTAAAATAAGCGAGGTCCATGTTGTCGGTGTCTGCACTTCGATATGTGTGATGGACACTGTGGGGGATCTAAGAAACAGAGATTTATCTGTTATCGTTTATAAAATGGGAGTGGCTGATTTCGATCCAGAAGCTCAGGAGTTTGCCCTTCGAAGAATGGAAAAAACCTACGCAACTAAGATCATTTAAGAGATTCTCATAAGGGGGATAGCAATGAAGGAATGGACAGCCGAGGGAAAAAAAATAACGCTGGTGGAGGGAAATTTGGTTCTACTTGATGTTGAAGCCGTTGTTAACGCAGCCAATAAGAATTTGGTCCTAGGGGGTGGAGTTGCGGGTGCCATAAGGAAATTCGGTGGGCCCTCCATTCAAGAAGAATGCGACAAAATCGGCCCTATTGCCGTCGGGGAAGCCGTTCTAACAGGAGGAGGTAGTCTCAAGGCCCAGTATGTTATCCATGCTGTGGGCCCGGTCTATGGAGAGGGGAACGAGGATGAGAAGCTGGCCAAGGCCACTCTGAACAGCCTAAGAATTGCCAAGGAAAAAAGAATAAAAAACATAGCCTTTCCTGCTATCAGTACCGGGATATTCATGTTCCCTCTTAAAAGATGCAGTGAAATCATGATCAAAACAGCCATGGAGTTTCTCAAAGATAAGGAGAATAAAAATCCCAAGGAAATTATGTTCTGCCTTTATGGAGAGGAGGCCTACCGGGTCTTCCAGGATACTTTAGCCGAATTGAGCAGGTAATTTTCAGCTGACTTTCTTTATTCTTTTAACAGCATAAAATAATAGAAAAAAGAAAAAGCAGAGGAGCACTATCGTTGCCGAAGCTGGCAAATCTAAATAAAAAGCCAAAAAAAGACCGAAGACTACAGAAACCACCGCTACTAATGAGGATAGTATCAAAGCTTTCCTGAAACTTGCTGAGACCTGAAGAGCGGCCGCAGCAGGAATAACAACCAAGGCTGCCACTAGAAGCAAGCCCACGACCTTCATCCCTAGAACAATCGTAACCGCTGTCAAGACTGATAAAAGAATATCGAATCTGTAGGCTTTGATCCCTGACGCTTTCGCCGATTCAGAGTCAAACGTTAAGTATAAAAACTTGCGATAATAGACAATGACGATCAACAATACCACAATGACCAGTCCGATCGACAGCAAGACTTCTGAAGTCTCAATGGCCAGAATCTCCCCGAAGAGATAGCTGAAAAGATCAACATTAAAACTTCGAGCCAGAGAAGCCAATAGTATTCCTGCAGCCATTCCCACGCTGCTAAAGATTCCAATAGCCGTATCTCCATAGAGGCCTGCTTTCTTTTTCAAGGTCAGAATCCCCAAGGCTGCTAGGATGGCAATGAGTAGAGCCATAGCTAAGGGCATCATATTCAAGAAGAGGCCTAAAGCAACTCCAGCAAAAGTCACATGGGCCAGGCCATGAGCAAACATGGCATCCCTTCTCAGAATAAGAAATACTCCAAGAATAGCACAGGCTAAAGCGATAAAGATTCCTGCTGCGAGAGCCCTTTGGAGAAAACCATAGCTGAGAAAGCTTTCTACCATGATTCTAATGACGGTGGGAGATCAAATGGTGTCCTGCAGTCAGCATTTCTTTAAACGCCTCAGAACGGCAGAAATCTTCATGAGTGCCGTGATAAACCAGTTTTTGATTCAGGCAAGCAACCTTAGTGACATGTTTGTTGATAATGCCTATATCATGAGTAATTAGTGCTATGGTGATACCTTCCTTCTTGTTCAATTGGTCTAACATGTCATAAAAACGTTCTTGAGTTTCAGCATCCACCCCTGTTGTTGGCTCATCCAAAAAAAGAATTCGAGGCCTATTAACAATGGCCCTGGCGATAAAAACACGTTGCTGCTGACCTGCTGAAAGCTTCCCTATGCGGCGATTCCGAAAAGAACTTAGACCCACCTGACACAAAGCGTTCTGTACTGCTGCAGATTCTTCCTTTCTATTGACAGGAAGAGAAATTCTTTTGCTTGAGAAAAGCCCCATGGCCACAACTTCTTTGACCGAAACAGGAAACAAAGGATCCACATGGGTCGCTTTTTGAGGAACATAGCCGATGGCTGGCCAGTCTTCGAATTCTTCCGCAGGTTTTCCCATAATCCTCACCTTTCCTAGGGAAGGCTTTAATAATCTCAAAATGATTTTAAGGAGAGTTGTCTTTCCAGAGCCATTCGGGCCGATGATGGCCAAAAAATCACCTGAATGAATAGTGAAGGATACATCGATTAGGACAGGAGTGTATTCATACCTGAAATGAATATTCTTTACTGAAATTAAGATCTTGTCTTCATCTGCAGTTGAGTCCATGTCTCAAATTCTCCAAATTTTTTTCCATTATTTCCAAAAAAGTATTACCTGATTTCAACTGTTCTTTGGAAATATTCGCTCCTGCATTCAAGACCATAGTTTCGGCACCGACCTCTTTAGCCATGACTTTTGCCAGGTCGTCGCTGAAATAATCTTCAAAATAAATAACTTTGATCTGATGCTCTTTGGCCAAATCCACGATTTCGGCTAACTTTCTGGGTGTTGGTTTTGAATCCGGGTTGAGACCATAAAGGGCTATCTGGTTTAAACCGTATCTTCTTGCCAGATAACCAAAAGCAGCATGCCCTCCCAAAATAAAAGTGCTCTGGGAACAATTCCTGAGTCCTTCCTGGTATTTCTGGTCTAATTTTTGAAGCTTTTTCTGATAAATGAGGGCATTCCTTTTAAAGAATGGTCTATCTTCTGGCACTAACTCCGATAAGAGTGCTTTTATTCTATCCACAATGATTTGATCATTCTTGAAATCCAACCAGACATGGGGGTCAATGACCGAATGTTTATGATTATGCTCCTCGGCGTTCTTCTTTTCTTTATGTTTGGGCTGATCATGGTTTTTGCCGAGCAAGGAAAGTCCTTGGCTGGCTTCAAGAATTCTAATTTCAGGATTTTTAACACTTTTCATCATATCATGGAGCCATGGTTCAAGAGCCGCACCAACATAAATGAAAACATTAGCCGAAGAGAGCCTGATAATATCAGAAGCTCTGGGCTGCCAAGTATGAATCTCTGCACCTGGAGGGAGAAGAAGGCTCACCTCTCCTCTCTCACCCGCTACGGCTTCAGCGAATTCCTGCAGAGGAAAAACACTGGTTATGATTTTTATTTTATCGGCCTCTTTTTGTTCTTTGGAATAGAGATTAGGGAATAAAAGAATTAAAAAGAAAATAAGAAATAATAGAATTTTTATTCTTTCGGCACCCCTTTTTTCAGAGCCAAAAGAATGCTCCATGATTATTCGATCGGGTAGAGCCTTTCTTTCCAGGCAATCTTTTTCTTGAAGAGAGAAAGACGAAATGAATTAAGGAGGATTAAAAGAGTGAGGATGACCGTAAGCGGGTGGAGCAATCCAAAGAAAAGATTCGTCTTGAATCTTTTGGCGAGAATGACCTTCATGCCTGTAATAGTCAGCACTTGTAGAAGAGGTAGAGTCAAGCTCTGGTTGGATTCAAAAGACCACCAGAGGGAAAAATAAGGGTAGATAAACAGAAAATAGCAGCCCAAGAGTAGTACCGCAAGATAGTGAGGAGAGCTTCCTATGGCAGCATACGTATTTTTGGAGAGGCCATACCACAATTCGCGGAAGTTGATATAGAACCTGACCTTCATGAATCTGGTGCCGTCAAGGATCGTGATTTTTCCTTGGTTCTGCTTGACAGTCTTGGCTAAGGCAAAGTCGTCCACGATTTCCTTTTTGATAGCCTCGTATCCACCAAAAGAAGCATAAAAATCCTTTTTGATCAGCATGAAAGGTCCTATGGCAAAAGCGAGGCGGCAGTCTTTAGAGTAGTTAATGAGTTTGAAAGGAACGAGGACCAAAAAAGCAAAATGGATGATGGGCAAGACCAGTTTTTCAGACCAGGTTTTGTTTATGAAACCAGGAATTAAGGTCACAAAAACAGAGTTATTTTTTCGAGCAGCAGCTACAGCAGTAGAGATAGAATTGGGTCTATGTGTTGTGTCCGCATCAGTAAAAAGGAGCCAATCCCCTTTCGCGGCTCGAGAAAGCTGATGACAGGCCCAATTCTTCCCATTCCAACCTGGAGGGAGTTCTTCCCCTTTGATAACACTCAATTTATTAAATCGGCGCGAGATCTCTTCGGCTATGGTGTAGGTTTGGTCAGACGAGTTGTCATCAAGGACAATAATCTCCAGATTAGGATAATTCTGTCTGAGAAGAGAACTAATACAATTTTTAATGTTTCTTTCTTCATTCCTGGCTGGAATCAGGATAGAAATAAGGGGCAGTGGTTTCTTTAGCTTCAATCTTCTTTGGGCTTTAAGCTTCTGGATATTCTGCAGCAAGTTCAAAAACAGAAGAAGTAAGAAAAAAAGGATTAAGACCTGTAAAAAATCCATTCTTTTTTACCAGCCGCCAGAGGCTTCCTTTATTTTTCTCATGTAGGGCTCATCAATCAACCTCTTCAGGCCAAGCAGGAGGAGAAAGCCCGTGATGATGAAGAACTCCGTCCACGATTTTTTAAAGAGCACCAGCCAGAGTATGGGAACGCTCCCCATTGCCAGCGAGGCCGAAAGGTGAAACCTCCGAAAGGCTAGATAGGAAAAGCCGTATATGGCGGCAATAATTATAACGATCAAAAGCTCCATACCGGTGAGAAAACCCAACGCAGCACCCAAGCCTTTTCCACCTCTGCCTTTTAAGAAAACTGGGTAACAATGACCGGCCACCACACCTACCCCACAGAGCCAGATCCACCAAGGTGAAAGCCCCAACAGAAACCCAACCAGATAGGCTAAAAGACCTTTCGTAAAGTCCAGGCCACCCGCAAGGGCACCATATTTTTTGCCCACCACATGCCAGACGTTTCGACCGCCGACATTTCCTTCTCCGACGACTCGAATGTCAACGCCTTTCACCTTTTTGGCAACGATATAAGAGAACGGAATAGAACCCAAGAGATAGGAGATGACACACCCTAGTATGATTTGTGGCGCCACTTTTCTCTTTTTAATATTATATTAAATCAATGATGTCAACTCTTCACTTGAAATTTATCACAATTTCTTTTCGGAAATAATTCATATTTTCTTGATCGAATATCAATTTTAGCTTTTTTCTCTGTTTTTCTTCTTCTACGACTTCAGCTTGGCTTACAGAAAGGATAGGACGCGGTGTAAGGAGTTGGATTGAGTACTTCTCGCCTCCCAAGCCTTCGGCAAGAATTTTCATTTGATTCTTTTTGAAATCGACTCTGATGATCTTTAATCCTCTTGTTTTATCCCCGACTTGAGCAAAACGAGTAGGGACATGAAGAAAAATGCTGTTTTCATGTTCAATCTCGACCTCGATTTGACCTTTCAACTCCAGCCTAAGCACGCAACGCACTTCTCCCCTTTCCTCTTCTATTTCAAAATCCCTTTCACTTCCGTTGACACTGACCTTCTTAACCCGGCTACCAAATCCAAGGGAGGGATTGAGATGAAGGCGGTAAGGTGATTCTGTAGAGCCTCTGATTCGAAAAAACAATTTTCCTTTAGTTTTTTTGACAGAGAAGTCGAAAACATCTTTCCCGAGAATAAAGTTTTTTATCTCCACCTCTGGCCAGTCTCCTGGAAGATTGGGTCTGAACCCAATCTCCTTTTTTAAGGCATTCCCTTTGAGTCCCAACAATCCCCTAACTGAGCAGGTAATGATGGGCGAGGATGAAAACACCTGATGTGGAACTGATTCTTCGAGAGGAGTGAAGATTTCACCCGAGAACAATTCAGGGCAGAAACCCAGAGCATCTATGAATGTGTTGTGAGCTAGATGCAACAGGTTCGAAAAAGCAGCCTGAGTCCGGCCATAATTGTACTCAGCCAAACAGGTGTAGCCAGTAAGAAAAGGCCATACTGTTCCATAGTTATAGTTCAGAGGATCATAATAGGTGCTTTTTGGTGATAGGGAACGAACGCCCCAGTCTGTACTCATTTCCGAAGAAGCAAATATATCCAAGGTCACGCCGACTCTATTAGAGGGCAGCTGGCAGAAAAAAAGAGGCATGAAGGGCCAGATGGTGGTTTCTGTTAAAGGTTTGTTCTCGATAGTGATGGCATGAGCATACCGGTTTTCTTCTTTTATCCAGAACTTACTCTGAAGAGAGTCTATGGCTTTCTTGTAAAATCTTTTGGATTCGAGGGCTAGGCTCTCTTCTCCCATGAAAACAGCCATTTCTGAAAATGCTTTGAAGGCTTCAACGGACAAGGATGCCAAGTAAATATCTGATTTGGTCTTTTCCAAAAAAGCTCCTAATTCCAGGGCTGCCAGTCCCGCCGCAGTGTTTTCCATGAGTCCATCATGATCAGTATCAGCAGAGAGCATATACCTGTACGCTTTCTTTAATGAAGCCCAGCTTTCTATTAAGAACTCCGTGTCATTCGACCAATTCAGATAATCGTTGAAAGCAACAATATAGTAGGGAGTTGTTTCGGCGTGATAAAAACCATAAGGATACTCTTCGAACCAGGAAATGAAAGCAGCTCCCTGGGACAACTCATGCATGATTTTTCCATCTTGCCGCTGGTTCTCTCTTATCAGCGTGAGGCCTTGACGCGAGATATCGAAGGAACCAAAGCTGTTCAGCGCCAAGGAATTGAAAAAAGTATCTCCGCCAAAAAACCAGGCAAAACCCGGCCTTTCCCTCTGACCCGAAAGACCATAGCCAGCCACCAGGCCACATCCCAACTGAGGATTGCAGACCAGAGCCTTAGCCACAGCCACCTTGGCCCACTCGAATGCCTGGTTCAACACCTTGTCGGGTGTTTGGATGGTAAGAGATTCTTTTTGCATTCTGTAGAAATGATGGAATTTCTCAAGGTATAGCTGCCTGAAATTTTTATTCAGGCTCAGGTATATTTCATCTGCTTTCTTCCTTCCTTCATGGCTAGCTGAAATAAAAATGGGAAAAAAATATCTCCTTCCTTTATTCGGTTGGATCCGAATCTTAAATTTCATATCCTCTTCAGGAAGGGCATGGGCCGGGCCGGAAGAATATTTTTCACCGCTTGGGCATCCCACCAGAGCGACGTTTTTTCTTGTGCCTTCGGAAAGAACAAAATATTTTCCCCCTTCATCCCAGTAACTGTACTGCCCCCCCAGGCCGGCCGGCCACATGGGTCTCAGATCCGGCGCGAAGCTGGCGATGACAGCCAGGGGCTTTGTTGTTTCAACGGAGAGAAGAATCACTGCTCCAGACTTCCTCAATGGTGTGAAGAAGATTTCCTCCACCCTGAAGAAAGAATGAACATAACGAAGAATTGTCTGATGGGGATAAACATCTATTCTTCTAGCGAGTGTTTTTCCGTCAAGGAGCCTGCTTTCATCTTCGATCAAAAAATACAGGCAGAAATTATGAAGCACTTTGTAAGGATAAATCCAAATTTCAGAATTGCCATTTTCTTGACCGAGCACTGCGCTCTGCCTGCCAACGCTGTCAAAAAAACTCTGCGCCTGGCTTAGACGACTCAAGTGCAGCCCACCCTTTTCTAAGGGAAATTTTTCAATCAAACCAGATTCATTTCCTGTTAGTACAGCCGATAACAAGAAGAACACACCAAGGAAAAAGCAGCCTTTTTTCATCTTTTATCCTCCTTGACTTGAGAATAGACTCTTGCTCCTTCTCCGAACTTAATTTCATAAATCTCAGGCCGTGGGAATCTATTCCTTTCCGCCTTCTCCAAGAGCTTTTTCTTGAAAGCAGCGATTCTGGGTTTCTTGAGCAAAGCAATACCTGAGCCTCCAAACCCGGCTCCGGTCAAGCGAGCTCCTAAACACCCCGCGAATTCCTTTCCTGTCTCATAAAGCAGATCAAGCTCAGGACAGGAAACTTCATAATCATCCCTCAGGCTTTCGTGAGAAAGAAAGAGGAGCTCTTTCAAAAGGAGAAAATTATCCTCTCTTAAAGCTTCCACAGCCTTCATCACTCTCGCATTTTCACTTATCACGTGCTTGGCTCTTTTGAAAATAACTTTTTTCATTCTGCTTCTCATCTTCTCCAGAGTTTCTAGTCCTACTTCTTTAAAGTTGCGGTATCCATTTCCTTCCAAGAAAACAAGAGCTTCGGCCGATTCCTTGCGTCTCTGGTTGTACTGTGATGAGGACAGCCTCCGACGAACTCGGGTATCATAAGCGATGAAACCTATGTTTTCTTTATTCAGGTGGAGAGGAATAAGGTCGAAGCGGAGATTTTCGCAATCAAGATACAGGGCTTTGTTTTTTTGGCCAAAGATGGAGATGAATTGATCCATGAGGCCGCATTTAACGCCGACAAAGTCATTCTCTGCCTTTTGGGCCAGAAAAGCCTTTTTCTCTGGTTCAAGATGGAGATGGAAAAGCTCGTCCAAACCGTTAATGATACTGACTTCGAGCGCTGCGGATGAAGAAAGCCCCGCCTCAAGAGGAATGTCGCCCCAGACGAGACCGTTCAGCCCCTGAAGAGAAGAGCCCTCTTTTTGCAGAGCCCATAATACTCCCTTGATGTAGTTGATCCATTTTTTTGGCTTGGAAACAGAAATGTTTTTTAAAACAAAGTTTTCCTCTTCTCGGAAATTCTCCGCCCGCATGAAGACGCTTTCATCTTTTCTTCTCGAAGCCAGAAAATAGACACGCATGTCAATGGCCGCGGGCAAAACATAACCAAGATTATAATCTGTGTGCTCGCCGATGATATTTATTCGTCCTGGCGCTATAGACATAACTTCAGGAGGGAATTTATAGATTTTTTCGAATATGGCCTTCAGGAATTTTTCTATCATTAGGAATTATCTGCATTTTAAAGAAAACAAAAATGAAAAGTCAATTCTCGAAAAATCCTTTTTTTCTTGCATCTTTTCTTTTCTTGTGAGATTATTCCTTCTACAATAAGCAATTTCCTACATCTACAGGAGGACTGATAATGTCATCTATATTTGAAGGGCTAGAACCAGCTCTTATCTGGAAATATTTCGAGAAAATCCTTAACATCCCCCGATGCTCCGGCAACGAAAAGGCTATAGGGGACTATATCATTTCTGTGGCCAAGGAACTGAATTTAACCTCCAAGAGGGATAAAGTCGGCAATGTCGTGATCGAGAAAAAAGCCATTCCAGGCCATGAAGGCTCGGAAACCGTCATTCTTCAGGGCCACCTGGATATCGTCTGCGAAAAGAATTCCGAAGTCAAACATGATTTCAGCAAAGACCCAATCCAGGCTGAAATTAAAGAAGGTTGGATTCAGGCAAAGGGAACGACTCTCGGTTCTGACAATGGAATCGGAGTCGCTGCTTCACTGGCTGCTATGGAGGATGAATCCCTCGTGCACGGGCCCCTGGAGTTCCTCTTCACGGTGGATGAAGAAACAGGCCTAACGGGAGCAACTAAAATAGAATCAGGCTTCCTTAAAGGAAAAAAACTTCTTAACCTCGACAGCGAGGACGAAGGAACCTTCACAATTGGTTGTGCAGGAGGCGCAGATTCTGAAATCGTTATTCCGCTGGAAAGAAAGAAAGGCCAGGACGGAGAATCCTACAGACTCAAGATTTATGGGCTGAGAGGAGGACATTCAGGTCTTGATATCAATCAAGGAAGAGGAAATGCCATAAAATTTTTATTCCGCCTGCTCTGGCAAGCCTCTAAAGAATTTCAATTCGGAATTATCCGGGCAGAAGGCGGGAATAAGAGAAATGCTATCCCCAGGGAAGCATGGGCTGATCTACTCCTTGACCCAGCTCAATTCGATCCCCTCTCTGCGTTCTTCCAAAAGATTTACGAAAAGATTCAAAACGAATACCAAGTTGTAGAGAAGGAAGCCAAAATTTCCTTCGAAAAAAGCGAAGAAGCCAAGGAAAACCCCTTATCACAAGAATCTCAGAGAATGCTCATCGATACAATCTTAATCCTTCCTCACGGAGTCATCTCCATGCACCCTGAAATAGAGCAACTCGTTGAGACTTCTACAAACCTAGCCATCATACACACTCATAAAGAACAAGCAGAAATAATCTGCAGCAGTCGCAGTTCCGTAGCTTCGGCACTCGAGGCTACCAGGAATACGATTGCTGCTGTGGGAGAACTTGTCAAAGCAAAAGTCGCCCAACCTGAGGGCTATCCAGGCTGGATGCCAAATCTTGCTTCTCCTCTATTGAAGACCCTCAAAGACGTCTATAAGAAAGTTTTCCAGAAGGAACCCCATGTTGAAGCTGTCCACGCTGGCCTCGAATGCGGAATCATCGGAGAAAAATTTTCAGGAATGGATATGATTTCCTTTGGCCCCACCATCGAGCACCCCCATTCACCTGAGGAGAGGGTCAACATCGATTCAGTAGGGAAATTCTGGAAATTTCTTGCAGCCACCCTTGAAGAGTTAGCTTGATTTTTTTTGAAGCTCTCTCCAGCGGTTTATGTGTCCCTCTTCATCGGCTCGGTCTTTTTCGACAATCCGACGAGTTTGCGGATCCCAATTAATGCTCTGCAAGAGTTCGCTGTAGTGCTGAACAGCTTTCTTCTCCACCCAGACACCTGTCTTGAGAATCGCTTTAGTGCCCAAAGTTCGAGAAATGAATCCCAGGGCTACACCCACGATCCAATACAGAACCCTGAATTTGCTGGGCTTGAACCCGTATTCAAAGAGCTTGATCTGAAAATCCTGAAGATGAGTCATCTCGTTGCCCATAGCGGCCAAGAGATAGAGATTGAGCTCGTTCACCCTTCTCGTAATCTGAAACTTGTAGATATTGACGGCCATTGTCTCCAGTGTCTGGAGAGTGCGCAAGCCTCTTTTGATTCCTTTTAATTCTTCTCCAGATCGCCCTTCCCTTCTCCATCTAAAATGTTCAAATCGCATTTCTGGACGAATGATGGAGACGTCAAAGTCTTTTTTATCTGCCATCGATCTCCTTTTCAAATCCAGTATAACTCGCTGAATTGAGGAAAACCTGAATGGGAAATCCCCCAGTAGGAAAAAAGAAGGATACTCAAGAGGTATCCGCATAAGAAAAAAAGAAGAACTGGATTGTGAAGGCTATGTTTTCGATTCCTTGAATAGAGAAAAAGCGATACCAGAAAGCCGATCCCTGCCGCAGGAAAGTAAATGAGCACTGTCTGGCCTTCGATACAATTTACAGTAAGGGTAAAGCCATAAAACACTGCTCCTAAAGAAATGAAAACAAGGTTTTTCCAAGATAGGGATTTGAATGCGAGCCTACAGGAAAAAAGAACTAATCCTACCGAGATCAGGAAAGCCCCTCCATCCAGCATTAGATGGCTGATAATTTCATCAAAAAGATAGGTCGCTCTGAACAGCTCCGATTGCTTCATGCCCTGAAGTAGCCGGGCAATAGCGTTTGAGGCAAGATGAAGGCCATGGCCATCCACATAAAAAAGAAAACCAAGGCCAAGTAAGATCTGGGCCAGAATCCTAAAAATCTTTAGCGAAGATCCCGGTGAATCTTGACCTGGCAAGGCTTTCCTGGCGCGAATATATACGAGGAAAGCTAAAGGAATCACAGCGAGGGGTGTTAGAAAATCAATCGCGTCTCCCCAAGTGAGAGGTTTTTTCAAAATACCTGGGAGAAAAGTGGGCACGATATGAAAAAAAGTGAAGGCAAGACTAAAGACAAAAAGAAAAAGACTAATATTATCCTTATCTTGCCTCATTGATACTCTTATCTGAACTCCTAAAAAATGTGGCCAAAATTGAAATAAATACCCACGCCTTCTTTGCTAAAGCCCATATCAAACCTGGCCACAAAATTTTGTAGATAATACCTCAATCCCCATCCAATATCAACCGCGACTTTGCGGAAATTTACTTTGCTCCCAGAATGCCAGACGCTTCCTCCATCCACAAAAATGTTCCCTCCCAGTTTTTTCCAGATGGGATATCTGTACTCGATGTTAAGTAAGAATTTGCCTTTATCATTAAACCGGTTCAGCTTGTAGCCTCTCATGGCGTTCTTCATTGAACCACCTCCCAGAACAGACATCTCAAAAAGAGGAATTTCTTTACCTTCGATCTTTTGGACTAGAGTCCGAAAAGCCAGGACATCGTTACGGCCGAAAAGGAGCGTATATTTTCTGAAATCTAAAGTATACCTATAATAGCGAGCATTTCTATTTCCCAAAGCCTCCGCAGCAAAATCATTCTGGAACAGAAGGCGAAAGCCTTTCTTGGGATGGATTTGACTGTCCGAGGTGTCATAGCGAATGACAAGGGAAACAAAGGGTGAAAACTGCTCTCCCACTTCTTCTAATGTTTCTGTAAAGGGTTTGTCCTCTGCAACGTCGAAATACCTTACGCTCTTGAAGACATAGCTTCCTTCCATCACCAATCTCGGAGAAAAGCCTTTTCCCAACGTCAATTGCAACTCTTTTTTTTCAAATGTAAAGGTGGTCTGATCTGCTTTTTCAGCGTCTGGCCCCATTCCATAAAAATAGTACTCCGGGTATTTATCATACTCGGCTCTGAGGTCAAAGGAGAAGGGATATTTTTTCCCTTGGCGAATTTCGATATCTGGAACGGAAAAGATAAAGACATACCATCTTTCTCCTTTGCTGGAGTTGAAAACAATGAAGTCAAAGGATTCTTTCTTGGAAAGATAATTCACGAATTTTGCCTTACCCCCATATCCTACCCCAATATCTGTATCGTACATTAGATACGGAAATACACTCAGAGATTTTTTATGGCCCTTTTGTTCCTTATCAACGGATGCAATTAAGACGCTGGGGATTATCGTTGCAAAGGAGTGAACAATCAATACACTCAAGAGTATTTGAAGTGTCTTTCCTCTCATTTTTCTCCTCTGTTAACCTTGTCTTGGATGAGCATCTGCGCTCCGATCGAAGCGGCAATCAACATAAGCTTCATCTTCTTGGGTAGGAACATTTTTTTTATAATCCACTCTAATCTAACCGATCTCAACTTTGAAGTTGTTAAAAAAATGTCAAGTTTTTGTTAAAAGTTTGTTAAGAAAAGGAAAGCCCCTCTTTTGTTATTACTTTTGAAACTTGTAGCCAGCCCAAGGCATAGTGATGAGATGAACAGGTTTTGATGGATTGTCTTCGATTTTTTTCCTTAAATTGTGAACAAAGGTGTCAACAGTTCGAGTGGTGGGGAACTTATCATACCCCCATACTTCATTAAGCAGAGTGTCCCGACTCACGACCTCTCCCTCGTGGGATACGAGGAGTTTGAGGAGCCCAAATTCTTTAGCCGTCAAAGAAATGTCTTTTTTGCCTTTGGTAGCAATTTGCTTTTTGAAATTCAGGTAAACATTCCCGAAGGAATACTCTTCGACTTCAGGAGCTTCGGGTTTGGAGCGGCGGAGAACAGCTCGAATTCTGGCCAGAAGCTCCTTCGTCCCAAAAGGCTTAAGGAGATAGTCGTCTGCTCCCAACTCAAGTCCTAAAACCTTGTCAATCTCTTCTTTTTTCTCCCCTGTGAGCATGATTATGGGAGTCATGATTCCTTTGGCTCTCAATTCCCTGCAGATATCCATCCCACTCAGAGAAGGAAGGACTAAATCCAGGATGATCAAATCTATCTCTTCCTGGCATGCGAGTTGAAAGCCTTTTTCCCCATCTGTGGCTGAGAGGATTTTGAAGCTTTCCGAGGTCAAAGAAGTCGTTAAAGTCTCGAGCAAGGCTTTATCATCTTCAACGACTAATATTTTTTTCATGGTTTTGGAAAGATCAAACTAAAGGTACTTCCTTCATTCGGCTGACTTTTGACCCGGACTTGTCCCTGATGCGCCTCCATGATATGTTTGACTATCTTCAGCCCCAGACCTACACCCTTTGGATTAGAGTCTCGGGCTTCTGGATGACGGTAGAACCCTTCGAAAATCTTCTCCTGCGCTTCAGGAGGAATTCCGATTCCTTTATCCTGGACTTGGATCTCCATCTCCTTTTTCCTCTCAAGAAGCTCGATCATGATTTCCCTTGTATCTGACGAATATTTTATAGCATTGTCCAGAAGATTAGTCAAAGCTTGTTTCACTGCATCCTCATCTATCTTGAGAAAAAGAGGCTTCTTTATCAGGCGGGTTCGGAGCCTAAAGCCTTCTGATTCCAATCTGTATTGAGTAAATTTCACCACTTCTTTTATTATCGGCTGAATTTTTGTTTTTTTAAAATCATAGGTCTTGACCTGGTGTTCAATTTTCCCGAAATCGAGGATGTTATGAAGGAACCTAGAGAGACGACCACTCTCGCTGGCTACTAGATTCAAAATTTCTTCTCGCTTAGTTTTGTCTTTAATCTTTCCTGCCTGGAGAATTTCAGCCAAGCCTCTGATAGAGCTCATCGGAGTTCGCAGCTCGTGCGAAACAGACGAGATGAATTCAGTCTTAAGCCGGTTAAGTTCATCCAATTTTTCTTTTTCTGTTCTTTCTTCGAACACCTCTTCCTGGAGCTTGATTCTCTCTAGGTTTAAAGCCAACTCGTTAGCCATAGTGAGTAAAAGTTCTAGGTCATCTCGGGTAAACCTCTCACCAGATTTTTTCTTCCCGATGGTTAAGAGACCATCTAAATCTGTTGACCGGAAGGAAAGAGGTATGACTATTTCTAGGTTTTTTTCCTCAAGAATCTTCTCTTTAGAAAAATCCATGCTTTCTTCTGTTCGAACAGCACTCTTCCTGGCATAAATCTTATCTTGTTTGAAGGTGAGAGAAGATAAAGCCTCGAGTGTCTTTTCTCCATTTTTTCTGATCAGGAGCTTATGTCTTCCCGATTGAATAGCATAAACAAGAATCCCAAGATACTCTAAGGGCAATGTCTTGTTTATTTTTGACAGGAAAAAATCGGTTAGATGGTCACGGCTTACCATCTTATGGGCCTTTTCGTTGAAACTGAGAATGCTCTTCTTGTAGTCGTAGCTCATCCGGAAAAATGCTCTATCAACAAAATCCTGAATTTTTTTCCTCGCAGGATGGAAGGCCACTGCTGCCACCAGAGCACCGAACACAGAAATGATTGTTTCTCGGGTGGAAAAGAATTTTGCAAAAATATTTTGAAGAAGAAGAACAGAAAAAAGATAAACGCTGACAGTGAAGACAGTCAAAATGGAGTAGACAATGCTGCGATTGATGACTAACTCAATGTTCATCAGCTTAAACCTGATTATGGAAAAAGCAAAAGCCAGCGGGACGAAGACAAGAAATACGGTGGCCAATTCTTCTGAGATCAAGGGATTAGCTTTGAAAATCTGGGGCAACACCTGGAAGAGAAAGAAAGGTCCCAACCCGACAAAGAGCCCATAAAATATCCATTTTATCTGAGCCTGTTCCTCTTCAAGGGCAGTCTTTCTATAACTGATGATGAGGCAGAAGATCGAGAGGGAGACAAACAAAAACGAATAAAATCGAAAGCCATACATCACGGATTGATAGATCCGATGGATTTCGATCGAAGACTTCAAGCCGGTGCCAATAAATGTGCCTTCAAGCAACACAACAAAAATAAGAGCTGGAAAATAAATGATGAGCTTGTTTATTCTTGGCCTTATCTTTGAGAAATGAAGAGAAAAATGAAGAAGAAGAGCCGGTGCCAAAGGATAAGAAAAATAGAATAAAACTCCTGGAAGGTACGAAAGCCAGTCTTTGCGCAAGCAGTAGAATCCGCCCTGAATGATAATGAGGGAGGTAAAGGCTAAAGAGACCCAATAAAAGATCCGTGCTCTTACATCCTCTGAGCGCATAAGGAAAACTAGAATGGCGTTGGCGAGGCAGAAGAGGCCGATGACGAGATAGAGGGAAGGAAATAGAGCTTGAGTATAATAGGGAGCAAACCTTGCTTCTTTTTTCTCCACCTGACCATCAGTCTTTAGGTAGAAAATCGCCGGCTCCCCGATTGTCTTCTGACTGAGGATGAATTCCGGATCCAAACTTTGTTCGATCTCTATTCCATCGACGCGAATAAGGTTTTTGGCGTCAATTTCAGTAGGAAGCCCTGGACGTTGCCTCAGCAAAAAGAATCCATACAAGCAGATGATGATGACAATTAATCCGGCGATCAAAGAAAGTAGAAAAGGGATTTTTCGCACGAATTCTTCCCTATTGCTTGAATAAACTATACCACTCTGTAGACTTTCATGTCAAACAGACGCTTATTCTTCATGTCATGAAGCGCAATTAGAGAAATTTATGACCCTGAGCCGATATTCACCTGATTTTCTCGAGAATACTTAAGATATAAAAAAAGTCATTAGGTAAGTCTTGAAAGTTACAGACTATGAATTGAAAATAGGATAAGGGTTCCAGGAACAAGATCAACGTCAGATCAGTTTCTGTTGCGTTTCTGCCCTCGCTTTTTTATCTCTTCCTCCCACCAGGCCTTAACTCTGGCCATGCCCTCTTTAAGTGAAACAGATGGTTCGTAGCCGAGTGCTTTTTTAGCCTTAGAAACATCAAAATGACATCTCAAAGTTAGAAACTCAAGAGCTGTCCAGGAGAGAAGAGGCGGCTTTCCAGTTAATTTATTGAAAATATCCAGTAATAAGGCCAATTTCCAGGCAATGGGATAAGGAAGGGAAAGGCGAATATTCCCTTTTCCGACCAGGTGATTGAAGTGATTAAAAAACTCCCCCACAGTTGTGTTCGTTCCATCGGCAAGGTTGAATATTTCACCGGCAGCCATCTCTTTATGGGAAGCCAGAAGAATGGCCTCTACAAGGTTATCTATATAGATATAAGGAAAAATGCCTTTTCCTCGATCGATTACAAAAAGGAGATGCTTGCGGGCAAGGTATAAGGCCTTCCAAGTGAATAGCAAATCCTCCGGACCATAGACAGCAGGAGCTCTGATAATCAATGTGGAGATGAGATCGCTTGACTTCCTTATCAACTTTTCTGCTTTGGCCTTGGAGCGACAGTAATAACCCGAAAAGTGCCCATAAGGATGATCTTCATAAATGACTCCCCTTTTTGATAGGTCCAAAACTCCTACAGAACTGATATAAATAAATTTATTGACTTTGGCTTCTATCGAAGCGTGAAGGATGTTTTTTGTGCCTAAATAATTGACCTCATAGAAGGTACGATAGGCTCCCCAATCTTCTACACAGGCTGCTAGATGGAAAACCATATCACAGCCTTTGACTGCTTTCTCTAAGGATGAAATGTCTCTAACATTTCCGTAACAAATTTCAATATTTTTTAGCTCCGACAGTCCCTTAGTATTGCTCGTGCGGCGAACCAGAGCTCTCGTGCTCATGCCTTTTTCTGACATTTTTTTGATTAAATGGCTTCCGATGTATCCTGAAGCTCCGGTAACTAGGTATTTCATTTTCAAAATTCTCTGAAAGCATACCAGAATTTCACGCCTTTTTTAATCTTAAATCATTGAGGGAGAAATCAGGAACTTAACCTTAATCCAAAAAATATATCTTATGTAAAAAAAAGATAGAACCTGGAATAAAATAGGACGGTTTCATTTTTCCGCAGTTTCCTCTCTTTCCCCTGTTGGCTGTTGTTACTGGTTTGTCGATAAAAAATAGAACCGTCCCCTTTAAAGTCCCCTTTAAATGAATATTTAGATTACTTTATAGATTGAGCAAGGGATTGATGAAAAGAGAATTTGAAGAAGGTCGTTATTTTGACTGTTTTGCTGACCAGGCTCTATTAACTCAGGGGATACTTTTTTATCGAGAGGGTTTCTCTCATCTTGAACACTTTATAAATATCGTGCGCTATCTGGGTGATAGTATTCGCATCCTCAAGTGTCCGAATCCAGTTTTCAGGTATAGCCTCAACACCGAGAGAGGCGCCCAGTATTGCCCCAGCGATGGTCCCTGTCGAATCACTGTCTCCTGAATGATTAACCGCTGCTCGAACTCCTTCTTTAAAATCATAGAAGAATTTTAGTGAGCAGTATACGGCAACGCCCAACGCCTCTCCCCCGGTGCGTTCTTCTCCTATAGCCTGGATTGCCTTCTCGACGGGCTCGCGGCTCAAAGAGAATTCAATCGCAGAGTCTATTCCTCTCAGTGTTTCTTCGTGGTTTTCGTACGTCATGAGCTTCTTTTTGCTCATCTCAACAGCCTCTCGAAGGGTGCTTCCCTCAATGATATGGGCAATCATTTTAGATAGAAATCCAGCCGGAAGATATCCAGAGGGATGACCATGAGTAATGGCAGCGTATTCGGCGCCTTCACGAAAAGCCATATCTGAAGGAAAAGCCAAACCTACAGCAGCTGTGCGCATCAGCCCGTTACAATCTTTGCTATTATTTATGGGATTCTCGATAGTACCCATCCTTCCGCTCTCTAAAGCACTCTGGATTGTGTTTCCACTATATCTTAACCAGAACGGATTCTTCTGAGCATTAAGCCATTCTAGGTATCCTCTATAAATAATATCAGTCGAGCTATCTTCTCGGTTATACATGATGCTCTGGTAGGCTTTGATGCAGCCTATGGCTGTGACCAGAGACATCTGAGTGTCTTCGCTGTAGGAACCGGGCCTGAATCTATCCCAGGCATCAAAATCAGTAATACCCCTTTCTCCGTATTTTCGCTTTATTTCAGGTAAGGAAAGAGATTCCACAGGTGCCCCCAGGGCATCGCCAATGGCAAGACCAAGGAGGCAACCATTATATTTGTTTATCATAGTTCCTCCTCCGTTAATTTAGTCGATTCTGGAGACGATATTTATATTTTTTTTCTCCCTTTTCCCAGTTTATTTCCTCCAAAATTTCACTTAAAGTGTTTAAATTAAATCATTTGAATAATCTGAATTTTCTTCGGAATTTCAAATATTTGGGTCGATAGGAGATGGTTTTTTAGGGGGTAGGATTAACAGGCAGGCAGTTATGATTTAGTGAGCAATAAGACGACCTTATCCTTATCTTGGGCCAGCATTTCTGATAACTTCTCAGCGCTGACCTTTCTCTTCTTAAAAGCCTTGATGGCTAGAATTCTGAACCTATCTGAGACATAGGGTCTGCCTTTGCGTCTTTTTATTCCCCTTTCTTCATCTAAGTTGCCAAAAAGAGCTTCTTCCTGAAAACCAGGATCAAACTGCAGGCATTCTTCATATTCAGCCATAGAAAGGTATCCCAATTTTCTTAGAGTTCGCAGCATGGCAAAGATGCTAACACCGAAATAACGTTTGAGATAGATGACATCTTCAAATCTCAATTTATTCGAACGCAAATTTTTACTTATGATTTCGCTCACTTTAGCAGGCGGCATTAAGAATTGAGCGGCAAAAGCCTGAGCAAACTTCTCTCTAGGATGGTACAGAGATAGGAACTCATCGACAAAAATATCAGGATTGTCGACAATCGGGCCTTCGTTCCTGTCTTTCAAGTAATGGCAGTACTCATGAGCAGCAACAAAAATTTGTTCACCAGGTGACAGCAGGGAGTTTATGAGCGCGAAAGAAGCTTCCTTCTCTTCTAGATGAATGAAGATTCCTGATATCTGAGATTCTTCTGGTAGGGGCTGCCTTACAACTCGGCACCCATTGAACTCCATCAACGAAAAAATATTACGAATTGGTTCACTCCTAAGCCCTAGCCTGCATCTTTCCTCATCTGCCATTCTCTCGGCAGAAACATGAGAGTAAAGAGGAGCTAAATCCAAACGGTAGCCTGTCAATTCCTCTAGATTGATATATTCTTCAGAATAGTTTTGGAATTTCTTAAGCTCTCGTCTTGCATTCTTATCAAGCCTTTCTCCTCCCAGAAGGATATCAAAAGATGACCCCTTTTTTTTCATGAAATAGGAAATTTCCTTTTTTAGGTAGCTAGAGATATTGGTGAGTGTCTCAAGACTTGGCGTTCTTTTGCCCGATTCAAGAAGAGAGATGTATTCGCTGGAGAGGCCTACAGCCTCTGCCAGAGCCTCTTGAGTGAGACCAATATCTTCCCTTGCTTTCTTAAGTTTGGTTCCCACAATCAGTTTCATTTCTTTCACTCAAAGATGAATTAATATATGTATAACTTTCAGTCATAAATTTGTCAATAAGTGATTTGAGTTTTACTCGGAGTTAAAGCCAATTTTTAAGCTTTAGAGCGAACCATGAGCACAGATACAGGAGCTTGATTAGCCACTTTATCTGGAATCGAACCGAACAGTAGTCTTCTCAAGAACCATTCATCTGACGCACCCATTACTATAAGGTCATGGGCAGAGGATGCTCGGACGATGGCTTGGCTGATGTCTGTATCAATCACCACGCAAACCTTGGCATTAAACCCAGCTTCTTCCAGCTCGTCCTTGACAAAATCTTCGGCAATTTGCTGGAAGAGTCTAACACTCTCGCTTTCTGATTCAGGAGCCGCAGTAAGGCCCCGGCCGATTTGAACCTTGAGCGCAGTGATCTGAGCTCCCCATTCTGTAGCCAGCTCGTGAGCGATTTTAAGCCCGAGTTTGGCATGGGGGCCACCGCTGATAGGCACGATTATGCGTCGAACTTCTTTTAAACCCCGATCTCTGAGAACTAGAACATTCCCCTTGGCAATCTTGAATACCCCCGTAACGTTGGTGCTCTGGGTGCGGGATATTCTGACCTCGCCCCGCCAACCCATAAGGATAACATCAGGATCTTCTGAATCGGCAATACTCAGTATAGCCGAGGGAACATTGTGAGCCACGATAGCACTGGCTCTTGCCCTAACTCCCTGTTCATGAGCATGACGTGTTGCCGTATCCAACAGGGTTTCTTTTTCCTGACGGAGTTTCTCATATTCCATTCGGCTTGCATCCAGCGGAGTTTGTATCGGAACATTGATAACATGTATCAAATGGAGACGGGCTCGCCGACTTTTGGCCAATGCAGTACCCACCATCAGCAGTGACTTTTCTGTTTCTGGATTAGCCAAGGGAACTAGAATATTGGGAAATTCTTCCTTTCTTAAAGCTGCGTATTCTTCAGCTCTAGC
Source organism: Candidatus Aminicenantota bacterium (assembly GCA_011772495.1). Lineage (GTDB taxonomy): Bacteria > Acidobacteriota > Aminicenantia > Aminicenantales > Aminicenantaceae > WVZL01. The sequence goes on along the minus strand of WVZL01000010.1, from coordinate 8,969 downwards.
AATTAGAGGCTTAATGATTTTCTGCTGCACGAGAATGTTTGATGCCCCAACAAGTTGGGTTCCTTTGCGAAGGAAAAGTAAATACCAGACCACGCTGGCAGCAATGATCATATAGCCTATGATAAGGGAGATTCGGCTGGTATTCATGATGACGAAAATACAACCCAATAATCCAAAAATCGGGACTACCGGATATGCAGGAGTCTTAAAAGTCGGCTTATACCAACTCAAACTCGCATGCCTCATAATAATGCATGACAAGGTAATCAGAGAATAAAGCACTAGACTCAAAAAACCAGCTACTTCGGCTAGGAGCTCCAGATGCCTTCCTAAAGTCGCCACGAGAAGCATGGTAAGACCGCCGGTAACAGCAATCGATCTGTAGGGCGTCCTGAAACGGTTATGAATCTGATTAAACCAATCAGGCATGATCTGGTCTCTACCCATGGCAAAACTCACTCGTGAGGCGGCCATAACGCTGGCATTAGCTGATGATACGGTAGCTAAAATTCCTCCGAGTAGAATCAACAAATATCCCCATTTACTCATGAGCTCTCTTGCTAGATCCATGAGGACGGTTTCATTAGCCATGGTCGGGTCACTGTATTTCCGCAATCCCAAAATACAGAAAACAACCGCACAATAAACGATCATCACCATGATAACCGATCCGACCAAAGCCAGAGGCAGGTTACGCTTGGGATTGCGGATTTCTTCTGAGATGGCAGCGATTTCAGCAAAACCTAAAAAAGTAATGAAAAGAATGGGCAACGTTATGAGAACTCCCGAAAATCCTATTTCTGGAGGAATAAAAGGCTTTAATTTCTGTGGATCGACTTTAAAAACAGCCACGATCACGAAGGTCAGAAGCACAAATAGAAGAATAGCGACAATGAAGGTTTGGGTGCCGCCTGTTTCTCTGGCACCGATGAAATTAAGCAGACCTAGCAGGGCTGTCATGCCCAGAGCGATGAGGACAGGAGATACTCCCAGGACATCACTCAAATAGTGTCCAAACCCAATCATATAAAATGCTGAGGCGAAGATGAGGCTGAGCCATAAACTCCATCCCATTACGGATCCAACAAGAGGCCCAAAAGAACGCACTACGAATAAGTAACCGCCCCCAGCAAAAGGCATCCCAGTAGAAAGCTCTGCCATACAAAGGGCAATCAGAACTGCGACGAAGCCGCAGATGATAAATGAGAGCAGAACCGCAGGCCCTGCCTTGTTGGCAACAATACCAGGTAGAACAAAGATCCCGGCTCCGATCATGGTGCCCACGCCGACCGCCATGGCTGCATTAAAGCCTAAATTACGAGCAAGACGGGTTTGCGGAGCCGGATCAGCATGGCCAGAATTCATCTTTCACTCACGATGAGACTTTACTCCTAAAACCAATTTCTGGTCACCCTTTAATCTAAAAGTGTTATGATGAAACGCATCGAGGATAAAAGAATTTCTTCTAGCATTAGACCAAGTTAATTCATATAACATGACAACAAGAAGATGTCAAAACAATAGGAAAAAACGGTGTTGATATTTCACATTTTTTAGGATTAAATGAAAACCAGTAAGATTAGCCTTAAGAGCCTCTAACAGGATTAACTTCTTGAAAGTCATTTTAAGGAGTTGCAACAGTGAGAAGAAGAGCAGCTCTGGTGACCTTGGGTTGCCTGGCTTTAACAGCCCCAAGCTTGCTATCAAGGGATGAAAGGAGTAAGAAAATGAAGAAGGAAATCAAAACAGAAAAGGCCCCCACAGCCATCGGCCCTTACTCGCAGGCCATAGAGGCCAATGGTTTTGTGTTTGCTTCTGGTCAAATTTCGATCGACCCCTCAACTGGCAAATTGAGCACAGGAAGCGTCGAGGAGCAAAGTCGTTTGGTACTCAGAAACCTCCAGGCCATACTCGAAGCTGCTGGAAGTTCCTTCGATAAAGTTGTCAAATGTATGGTTTTCCTGCAAGACATGGACGATTTTAGTCGAATGAACGCCGTCTATGGAGAATTTTTTAAGCCTCCCTTCCCTGCTCGAGTAGCTGTCCAAGTCGCTCGTTTGCCTAAAGATGTAAAGGTCGAGATAGAAGCCATTGCCGTCAAATAGGAGCAGCTCAGCTCCCAAGCCTTAGTATTCATGATAAAAAGCTAAGTAAAATTGCCCTCTTTTTTGCAGAAGAAGAATTATGTAAAATAAAGAGAAGATGCCGATATACGAATTCACCTGTCAGAAATGCAGAAGCCATTTTGAATGTCTGGTTTCTATCGGGAAAGAAAAGAATGTCTCCTGCCTTGCTTGCGGGAGTAAAGACATTCAAAAGCTTTTTTCTTCTTTTGGAATCGGAGGAGAAAGCAACCGCCTCAGTTCTTCCTCGACGACCTGCTCGACTTGCTCTGCCACATCATGCGAGACCTGTAAATGATTTCCCCCTTATGGCATCCCTTCCCTGCCTCACCTTCATCTTCCTCCCTTTTGCTTTGTTCAATCCTCTTTTATTTAATCCTTGTTTCAACCTACTTAAAGATAAGGGGGATCTGACCTCTCTTTTCTCTCTATAGTCTCTTGAGCTTCTTGTTCACTAATGATCTCTATTTCTTATCGACTCTTCTCTTGACTTTGTTTCTTCCTTGAAGATAAATATACTTTTGATGATAGAGAAACTGAGAATCGGGATTGATACAGGAGGAACCTTCACTGACTTTGTCATCCACCACAAGGGACGAATTCAAACAAAAAAGGTTCCCTCTGTTCCCCACGATCCTTCCCAAGCCATCCTAGAGGGAATCAGAGAATTCCAGGATGCTGCTTATTCGCTGTTGATTATTCATGGTTCAACCGTGGCCACCAATTCTCTCCTGGAAAGGAAGGGAGCCAGGATTGCGCTCATCACTACTAAAGGTTTTGAGGATATTCTTTTCATCGGCCGACAAGTGAGAAAAAAACTCTACAGCTTGAAGGGTGAAAAAAGAAAGTCTATCCTTTCCTCCGACTTTTGTTTTGGCCTTGACGAAAGAACAACGGCCCAAGGAGAAATTGAAAAAAACATCTCGCTTGAAGAATTGAAAGAAATTCTTAAGAAAATAAAATCATTAAAAACAGAAGCTGTGGCAGTATCTCTAATTAATTCCTATGCCAATTCTTCCAATGAAAAAACCATTAAGAAAGAACTGGATAGAGAAAAAATTCTCTCCTCCATCTCCAGCGACATCTTGCCTGAATATCGAGAATATGAAAGAACAGCCACCACTGCAGTGAACACTTTTCTCATGCCTATCCTCAATAACTATTTATCGAACCTGGAAACTAAAATCAAAAAGGCTGACTTCCGAATCATGCAATCCAATGAGGGTTACATTTCCCCTGCTCTGGCCAAGCAGAAGCCCATAACAACAGCCTTGTCGGGTCCTGCAGGAGGTGTTGTGGGTGCCTTCCAATTGGCAAAATTAGCTGGCTTCAGGAACATAATCACCTTTGATATGGGAGGCACCTCAACAGATGTCTCTCTCGTGGATGGCCTGATTAGAAGAACGAATGAATGCGTAATCGGAGATTTTCCGATTCGATTACCCATTATTGATATTCATTCGGTGGGAGCCGGCGGAGGATCTATTGCTTACCTTGACCGTGGTGGCTCTCTCCGAGTTGGCCCCCAGAGTGCTGGAGCTGAACCGGGTCCAGCATGCTATGGACAGGGAACATCTCCCACTGTGACAGATGCGAATCTTGTCCTGGGCCGTCTCGATCCAGAATATTTTCTTGGTGGTAAGATGAAGATTTACCCTGAAAGAAGCTTCAAAGCCGTAGAGAAGCTAGCCAAGAAAATTAATAAATCCCTTTTAAAAACTGCAGACGGAATAATTGAAATTGCCAATGCCAACATGGAGAAGGCTATTCGCGTTATTTCCATCGAGCGAGGCATCGATCCCCGCAATTTCGCTCTTTTCTCTTTTGGAGGAGCGGGCGGAATGCATGCAGCTGAGATTTCTGCTCTTCTTAAAATGAGTAAAATAATTATTCCTAACAATGCAGGCGTCCTTTCTGCGCTTGGACTTCTTTTGACTGACTCAATCAAAGATTATTCAAAGTCTATATTAAAAGATGCTGAAGAAGTTTCAGGAAAAGGACTCGAAAAACATCTTGCCCGATTGAGAGAAAAAAGCCTAAAAGAGATGATTAAGGATGGCTTTGAACCAAAAGACATATCTTTCCTGCCTTTCTTAGACCTTAGATACTTGGGTCAGTCTTATGAAATCACAATTCCATACAGAATGCCGAGCAAAAGTCAAAAAGCATTCCCTTTTATCGGAGACTTTCATGAGGCTCACAAAAAACTTTATGCTTATCATCATCTCCAGAGGCCGGTTGAGATTGTCAACCTCAGGCTAAAAGCCGTAGGTAAAAGCCAGAAGATCAAAATCAAAAAATATCCCTTAATGACTAAAAACCCAGAAAAAGCTTTCTTAAAAAAACAAGCCGTTTATTATGCAGGAAAAAAGCATTCTGCTTCTCTCTATGAGCGTTCACTCTTAGAGCCGGGCAATGAAATTTCTGGTCCCGCGCTTCTCTTATCATATGAATCAACGACCTTCATCCCTCCATCTTTTAAGGTCTTGGTGGATGGGTTTTTAAACTTAATCATACAAAAGAAAAGATGAACAGATGATCGAATTCGATCCCATCGAGCTTGAACTTTTCAAGAACATGTTCGTCTCCATCTCCGAAGAGATGGGAGCTGTCTTAGGGCGAACCGCTCTCTCTCCCAACATCAAAGAGAGAAAAGACTTTTCCTGCGCCCTTTTCAATCAAAAGGGAGAGACTTTTGCCCAGGGCTCTCATATTCCTGTCCACCTAGGTGCGATGCCTCTTTCTGTCCAATCAGCTTTGAGGACATGCTCGTTCGAAGAGAATGATTTGGTGGTTCTGAATGATCCCTATCGCGGAGGAACCCACCTACCTGATTTGACCTGCATATCCCCTGTATTCGCGGACAAAAAACTAGCCTTTTTCGTTGCCAATCGGGCCCATCATTCTGATGTAGGAGGCATGACTCCAGGTTCGATGCCCTTGGCTACTGAGATTTTTCAAGAAGGGCTGATCATTCCACCGGTTAAGCTAGTCCAGAAAGGAAAGCTTAGAGAAGAAATCCTTACTCTCATCCTGGCCAATGTCAGAACTCCAGAAGAGCGCCAAGGAGACCTTATGGCTCAGATAGCAGCCAATGAAAAAGGTAAACAGCGCTTGCAAGAGATCATCAAAAAATATGGATTAAAGAAGATCCTTCAATACACAAACCTTATTCAGAACTATACCGAAAAAATTCTAAGAGAGACCATCAAGAATATTCAAGATGGAAACTATTCATTCACAGATTATTTAGACGATGACGGGATTCATCGGAAGCCTATAAACATAAGCGTGATCATTCGAGTCAAGAAGGACGAAGCTTTTATTGATTTTGGCTTCTCCTCATCCCAGGTGGAGGGAAGTGTCAATGCTAACTTTGCTGTGACTTGCTCTGCTGTTCTCTATGTCTTTCGTTCGCTAATCAAGGAAGACATTCCTTTTAACACCGGACTTATGAGACCTTTAAAGATTTATGCTCCTCTAGGCTCAATCGTTAATGCCCAATACCCTGCTGCTACTGCTGGTGGAAATGTCGAAACATCTCAGAGGATCGTGGATGTCCTGCTGGGAGCCCTTGCCCTAGCTATTCCCCGCGAGATTCCAGCCGCGAGTTCGGGCACCATGAATAATGTTGCCTTTGGTGGTTATGATCCCGAAAAAAAGACAAACTTTGCTTACTATGAAACAATCGGAGGAGGCATGGGAGGGAGTTATGACTTGCCCGGTCTCAGCGGAGTTCACACCCATATGACCAATTCCCTCAATACACCCCTTGAGGCGGTGGAAAACTACCTTCCTATAAGAATTCACAAATACTGTCTTAGGAAAGGTTCGGGAGGAGAGGGATTGCACAAAGGCGGTGAAGGGATCATTAGAGATTATGAATTTCTCGTCCCTACTCAAGTCACGATCATCTCTGAAAGAAGAAAATTTTCACCTTATGGCATTTGGGGAGGCAAGGGAGGAAGGAAAGGCAGGAATATTCTTTTTTCCAAAGGGAAAGAGAAAATTTTAAACTCTAAGGTCAACCTAAAAGTCGATCCAGGTGATGTTTTGCGGATCGAAACTCCTGGCGGTGGAGGTTATGGAAGAAGAAAAAAATAGAAGAAGGAAAAGATCTTCTTTTGGACCTGGTTTTTTAGTGGCGGCTGCCTTTATCGGCCCTGGAACCGTTGCTTCCTGTTCCCTGGCTGGAGCCAATTTTGGCTTCGCCCTCCTCTATGCTTTGGTCTTTGCCACGATCACCACGATAATCCTCCAGGAAATGACAGGCAGGCTTAGCCTTGGCTCCAAGTCTGACCTGGGTCAATCCTTGAGAGAATTGCCTCAGAGCCAAGCAACCAAGATTTTGTTTGCAATCCTGGTTCTTTTTTCTATCACTTTCGGGTGTGCAGCCTATGAAGCAGGAAATATCATCGGAGGCACTCTAGGTCTAGAAATGGCAACTTCAATTCCCAGGAAATACTGGATTGCTCTTATTTCCATAGCAGCTATCCTTATCTTGAATAGAGGCAAATACAGACTGATAGAAAAATTCTTGGTCTTTTTGGTATTCCTGATGAGTGTTTCTTTCTTGATGACGGTCATCCTTGTCAAGCCTAACTTCATTTCGATTTTAAAAGGAGTAATTCCTTCCTTTCCTAAAAACTCTCTTTATCTAGTGCTAGCCCTTATCGGAACCACGGTCGTCCCGTATAACCTTTTCCTTCACTCCTCAGCCGTGAAGGAAAAATGGAAAACAGCCTCCCACTTGAAAGACTTGAAAAAAGACCTTTACCTGTCTATCGGACTGGGAGGAATAATCTCAGCCTCTGTAGTTGTGGCTTCGGCTGCAGCGTTCTATGAAAAGGGAATTCCTCTCGAGAAGGGTCTTCAACTGTCCGAGCAATTCAAACCCTTGTTCGGCCCCTTGGCCAACTTTCTTTTCGGCTTAGGGCTTTTTGCCGCCGGCCTGAGCTCAGCTATCACCGCGCCCTATGCAGCTGCCTTTGCTTCTTCAGGAGTCTTGGGCTGGAAAGGAGGTCATGATTCCCAAAATTTTAGAGGAGTCTGGTTAGGAGTTATTCTGGTGGGTTTTATCGTTTCTTCTTTCAACCTCAATCCTCTGGCAGTCATCATTTCTGCCCAAGTCGCTAATGGATTGATCCTTCCCATAGCTTCCATTCTCTTGCTGTTTATCCTCAACAACCGCCAAAAGATGGGAGACTTAGCCAACAATTCTTTACAGAATCTCTTGGGAGGCTTGGTTATCCTTGTGGTCACCATCTTAGGAATCTGGAATATCCTCAAATTGTTTTTTAAATAAAAATATGTATAAATGACTTGAAGCTGTTCAGGTTATATTGCCGTTTTAGGAAGAGATCAACGAGGTATAAACAACAAACAAAACAAACAAAAATAGCTATAAAAACTGGACAAACTAAACTATAGGAGAGTGAAAAATGGCTACGATCCAAATTGACAAAGGTGGCTTATTTTCGGGATTGCTGATTATCCTTGCCGGCCTTTTATTCCTGTTTGGGGTTCTGAGTGAAGAGGGCGTAGGAGATATGTACTCTACGTATTGGCCCCTGTTTCCTATTCTTATAGGCCTGTGGATTCTGATCACGCATGATTTCCGCAGCTTCTTTGGTCTCCTCCTGGTTGCCATTGGCGGCCTCTTTTTGCTCATCAATCTCGATGTTCTAGGACACAGAATCTGGTATTATCTCTGGCCTATCCTGATAATTCTTTTTGGCCTCTGGGTAATATTCCGTCCCGGGTTTCGAGCCCGAGAAAAAATCCCAGGGATAAAGGGGCATGATCTAGATGTTTCAGGTTTTTTTTCGGGTGTGAAACGGGTCATCGAATCCAAGGAATTTCGAGGCGGCAAGGCCACTGCCATATTCGGGGGATTGGAGTTGGACTTTACAGAGGCAGGGCTGGCAGAGAATGAGGCGACAGTGGAAATAACAGCTGCCTTTGGAGGAATTGAGATTAGAGTTCCAGCTGAATGGAAAGTCATCGTGGACAGTCATCCCGTCTTTGGGGCGTTCGAGGATAAGCGCAAAACTGTGCCTCAAGCTAAAGACGCACCCAAGCTTTACCTCAAGGGCTCGGTAATTTTTGGCGGGATTGAAATCAAGAGCTAAAGGCTACTGATTGTAAAAATCATACAGGCAGGAAACAATAAAATCTTGCTGTTCTTGACTGAGTTCAGGATAAATCGGAAGAGCAAGCACTTCGCGTGAAGCCTTTTCGGATTCTGGAAAATCCCCTTCTTTATATCCGAGATACGAAAAACATTTCTGGAGATGAAGAGGCAGAGGATAATAGATGGCTGTGGGCACATTCTTATCTTTCAAGAACTTCTGGAGCTCATTTCTTTTTTTAGCTCTGATGACGTATTGGTTGTAGATATGAAAATTTTTTGCCCCTTTATTTCTATATAAAGGCGGGGGCAATTTCACGAGTCCCTCTTCTAGCAGGCCGGTTTCTTTAAATTTTCTATCATAATAGTGGGCGTTTTTTCTTCTTTCCTCATGCCAATTTTCTAGGTGTTTGAGCTTGACTCTGAGTACAGAAGCCTGAAGAGC
>WVZL01000010.1:0-241 GCA_011772495.1 Candidatus Aminicenantota bacterium | reverse complement strand
TTTAATTTATCAGCCAATTCCTCATCATCTGTTAAGACCATACCACCGTCACCGTAGGCGCCCAAATTTTTCGAGGGAAAAAAAGATAAAATCCCCAAATCCCCCATGGACCCAGCTTTCTTGATTCCCTCCTCTGCGGGATACTCCGCCCCTACAGCTTGAGCTGCGTCTTCGATGATACGGAGACCATACTTTCTGGCCAGAGCTAAGATAGGATTCATGTCTGCACATTGTCCGAACA
>WVZL01000046.1 GCA_011772495.1 Candidatus Aminicenantota bacterium | reverse complement strand
AAGACTGGATCAATCTGAGGGGGTCAGGTCAAATTAAAATCTAGCTAAAATTAGGGTTTCATAAGAGTTATTTTCTGTCCCTATATTGTTCATGATATCTCCAAAATATTTAATCAAATTGACTCTTTCCCCATAAATTGATAATCTTTTGCCTCTTAAGGACAGGAAGCAATGCAAATAGGCCGTCGATTTTTCTTGAAAAAATCCGGCTTCACTTTCCTTAGCCTCTTCGCGTTGAACAATGCTTTCGCTGATGTATTTAACATCTCCTTTTTCTCGAATGATATAGAGGAAATTGGCTATGGGGCCCTAATCAAGGATCCAAACAAAATAATTGATCTCCCAAAAGATTTCTCTTATAAGATAATTTCTCGTGCCGGAGAGAAGATGACTGATGGCTTTTATGTGCCTGCTTTCCCCGATGGAATGGGCACTTTCCCCGGACCTGGGGGCTTGACAATTATTCTACGTAATCATGAAGTCTGGCCTGGATTACCTCCGGCTTTTGGAGCTTTTGGAAAAAGGAATCAACTATTGAAGAAATTAAGTGAAGATCTTATCTACGACAAAGGCAGAAGAGACAATCGTTGTCTCGGCGGAACAACAACTCTTGTGTATGATACAAAATCTCAACAACTGAAAAGTCAATTTTTAAGTCTGGCTGGCACTTTGGGCAATTGTAGTGGTAGCGCAACCCCTTGGAGTTCTTGGCTTTCGGCTGAAGAAACCTTTGAAAAAGCTGGAAAAATATACAATAAAGACCACGGCTATATTTTTGAAGTTCCCGTATCTGTTGAACCAAGAATTGCGCCACCTTTACCTCTTAAGGCATTGGGACATTTCGTACACGAAGGCGTAGCGGTAGAGCCTGATAGAAGCATTGTCTATCAAACTGAGGACCAGAAAGATAGCCTGTTCTATCGTTTCATTCCTTACAAAGCTAAACACTTATTTGAAGGAGGGCAACTCCAGTGCCTTGCGGTCGTAGACATGCCCCAACTCGACACACGAAATTGGGACAAGCAAAGAGTTTCGCCTGGAGAAATTCTAGCCGTTCGTTGGCTTGATTTGGATGATGTGGACCCGAAACAAGATAATTTGCGCTACCAGGGTTATAAAAAAGCCGCTGCGATATTTGCCCGTGGCGAAGGTTTATGCTTCAGTGATGGCGATATTTATTTCGACTGTACAATCGGCGGTCGAACAGCCACAGGTCAAATATGGCGTTATATCTTAAGTCCTTTTGAGGGTACGGAACGGGAAAACGAATCACCTGCCAAACTGGAATTATTTTATGAATCAAATGACAGAAAAATTCTTGAAAATCCTGACCAGCTAACAATGAGCCCCTGGGGTGATTTGCTTGTCTGTGAAGATGGACCGGGTGAACAGTATTTGATAGGAATTACCCCTCAAAGAAAAATTTATAAATTTGCTCGAAATGCATCAAATGATTCTGAGTTCTCAGGAGCATCATTTTCTCCAGATGGCAGCACGTTATTTTTGAACAATCTAAAGTCTGGTTTAACATTTGCCATAACTGGCCCTTGGAAGTAAACTCTGAGATAGATGTGACAAGACATGTAAGGAGAAAGGTTGGGAAGGCAAAGGCATCGAGCATTACAAGAGATTCATCTACCCCTGGAAAGACGTATCTCTATTGTCTATGAGATTGAGGATGCTAGTAATAGGCTGGCTGGATTGAGGAGGTAATCAGCATGAGAAGATTTTTTGCACTGATTTTAGGTTTGGCTGTAGCTTTAATGTTTAAGTGTGTTGATAACGCCGATCAAAAAAAGAATCAAATCAGCATCTCCCCTAAAACGGGCTTCATCGAGGTGGGAAAAGCAAGGCTTTATTATGAGGAGATGGGAGAGGGACTTCCTCTTATGATGATTCACGGAGGGCTCTTAAATCATCGTATGTGGGATGACCAGTTTGAAATTTTTGCTGAAGGATACCGCGTAATCCGTTACGATGTACGAAATCATGGGCAGTCCTCTGGTATACCCGGTGATTTTAAACATTACGAGGATTTACACGAGCTTCTTGAGCAGTTAAACATAGAAAAGGCTGTCATTTTGGGCCTATCTTTGGGGGGGAGGATTGCCATCGACTTTGCTATTGCTTATCCTGAAAGGGTTTCTGCCATCATTCTTGCTGCTCCTGGAGTGAGTGGATTTGAGTTCAAAAGTGAAATATTTAAGGAAAACTCAACAAGAACAAATGAGGCTTTCAGAGGCGGGGATGTCGAGCGCGCCGTAGAATATTTCCAGCGATCTTGGACAGATGGACCCTACAGAACACCTTCCCAAGTTGATTCCGCAGTCAGGGAAAAGGTTAAAACTATGGCTTTGGATACAGTGAATAAATGGAATCCTGAAAGTGTCGCCAAAGAGCTGGATCCTCCAGCTGTTCATAGATTAAATGAAGTCCAAGCTCCCACCCTAGCTGTTGTTGGAGAGCTCGATATGCCTGGCATTTTAGAGATTGTGCAATTGATTAAAGAAAATGTTACAGGAGCTGAAACTTTCACAATTGCCGATGTTGCTCATATGATCAATATGGAAAAGCCCGAAGACTTTAACAAGATCGTCCTCGATTTTCTCAAGAAACTTGAATTAAAGATTCAAGTGCAATGATTCCTGAAGTTAGTATACTCAATGAGGATGCCGGGAAGAGGCTGGCTAGGTTGAGGGAGACATAGACTTCTCAAATATAATCAAATCATATTCTTTCAAGTTTGACATTTAAACTATATAACTCTACTCTATGTGGAATGAAATTCTCTATAGTTCTATGTCTGTTTTTTGCTTCAGTGTTCAATTTTAATGTTTACGGCCAGGTTCTGGACCATGAACACGAAGAGCACAAACATCATCTTGGATTCCTTCTTGGCTCTGTCTACAATATCACCGAAGAAAAATACATGCTGGGTTTGGGATTTGAATACGAGTACGTGTTACCCTTGTTGGACAGATTGTTTGGAATCGGGTTTGCCAGTGAAGTTGTCTTCGATGAACATAAGCATTATGTGGTTTCTCTATTGATTCCTATTCACCCTACTAGAGAGCTCACTCTGTTTGTAGCGCCTGGAATAATGTTTATTGATAAGGAAGAAATCGAGAGGCGCTTTGCCATCCATTTTGGAATAGAATATGAATTCGATCTTGAGAAAATTTTCCTTGCCCCAGAATTTGAAATTGCATTCGCTGAAGATGACATTCATATCATGCTAGGAATCCATATCGGATTTGGATTTTAGCTTGGAACATAGATCCAGCATAGATGCTCTCTGGAAAGACGCTGACCCTGGTATGCCTGAGGTTGAGGATGCTAAGAAGAGGCTGGCTGGGCTGAAGAGTGATTGAGTCGGGTGGAGAATATCTATTATCCTGACTTCCTGACTTTATAAGCTCTTTTTTACCGCTCTCCTAACAAAGTCACTAATTTCCATTTTAGTGCTTTTTATTTCTTTCATTTTCAATTAGTTACATCGGCAAAAATTTTAAAACCCATACCATTGCATTGCCTTTTCCAATTTGTTTTCTTCAATAAATTCTAATGCTATTGGAATCAGTGATTTATGCTCTACTTCCATTTTTGAAATAGGTTTTCTATACGGGGAATTTATTTGAGGCCTTTTTGAGTAGCTTGACATGGAGTGTCAAATAAGCATTCGAAAATCCCAGGAGGTAATATTCTCACTTTATTTGCACTAAAAAATGGGGGAAACAGTACATCTATAAAACCGGCCATAGACAGGAAGTTTGCCTGTTTAGGTGCAACCTTATTGTCAGGTGTAACGTCTATCTCTAAAAACGACACAAGTTCTAGCTGGAGGTCTGCAAATGTGGATCCATCACCTAAAAATCGCTTTACGAAATATCATCCGACACAAAGGTTATGCCTTCCTGAACATTTTTGGTTTGGCTACCGGCATGGCCTGCTGCATCCTTATCGGACTATGGGTCCTGGACGAACTGAACTATGACCACTTTCACGAAAATGCGTCAGCCATCTGTCGGGTGGAATCCAACCAGAACTTCAGCGGACGGACTCTTCACATCTACTGGACACCCCATCCCCTTGGACCGGCCCTTGAAGCTGAAATCCCCGAGATCAAAGACTCCACTCGAGCCCTGAACCTGAGAGCACAACTCATCCAGTACAAGGACAAGGCCTTCGAAGAGTACTCCGTATGGTCTGTGGACCCCTCATTCCTCAAAGTATTTACCTTTCCTATGATCCAAGGGGATCCCGAAAACGCCTTATCCGGAACCTCATCCCTTGTGATGACAGAACGCTTGGCTACAAAGTTTTTCGGCGATGAAAATCCAATCGGCAAAGTGATCAACCTGGCCCAATCCGCTGATTTCACGGTCACCGGAGTTTTGAAGGACATCCCCAGGAATTCATCTCTCCAATTCGATGTTCTCATACCCTACAAGTATCTCGATTCTATCGGCCGGACAAATAACAATTTCACCGACAACCAAACCTACACTTGGATCCAAATGCATTCCGGCGCTTTCGCAGAAGAGGTCAGCGCCAAAATCAGCGGATTCGTACGCACAAAAGTCCCCCGCAGCTTGATGATGCTCGAACTTCTCCCCCTGAAGAAGGTCCACCTGTATACCTATTCCGGCTATGAAAAGAATCTAGCTGTTCAATCTGTGTATCTTTTTTCTATCATCGCTATATTCGTCCTTATCATCGGGTGTATCAATTTCATGAACCTATCCACAGCCAGATCGGCAAACAGGGCCAGAGAGGTAGGCTTGAGAAAAGTCGTGGGTGCCATTCGGTCGCAGCTCATCCGCCAGTTCTACGGCGAGTCTCTCCTTTTTGCCTTTATAGCCTTAGGCCTTGCCATAACCGCTGTTTCTTTGGTTCTCCCGGCATTCGGTTCTATTGCCGGGAAGGACATGTCCTGGAATGCAGCGGGTGCAGGAGTACTAGTCTTGGGACTTGCCGGGATTGCCTTGCTGACAGGCCTTGTCTCCGGAAGTTATCCTGCCCTATTCCTAGCGTCCTTCCAGCCCGTTAACACTCTTAAAGGAAAAATAAGATCAGGGAAAGGAAATGCTACTTTTCGTCGAATCCTTGTCGTAGTTCAGTTTGTCCTATCGACCGTCCTCATCATCGGAGCAGGTGTTGTCTCCAGACAAATGACATTCATCAAGAACAGAAATCTAGGTTGGAATAAAGAACAAGTCGTTGCCATTCCTATACGCTCCTACAGCCGGTCATCGCTCGAAACCCTAAAAGCCGAACTGGCTAATAAACCTGGGATTTGGAACGTCGCCGTTGCCACCCAGAAGCCCTCATTTACCAGTTGGAGCTCCAGTGGATTCGATTGGGAGGGCAAAGATCCCTCCCTGAAAGTGGATGTGACCTACATGGGAGCTGACGATGGATATGTGGATACCGTGGGTATGACCATAACCCAGGGCCGCAATTTTTCGAAAGAATTCCCGACCGATAAAACAGAAAGTTTTTTGGTCAACGAGGAGCTGGCCAGGCTCATGGGCCATGAAGACCCGATCGGGAAGTCCTTCTCGTTCTGGGGTCAGAAAGGGAAGATCATCGGTGTCATCAAAGATTTCCATTTCCAGCCGCTGAGAAGAAAAATCGAGCCTCTCATCATCCAATGGGCAGATTTGAACTGGACGAATTTTCTGTTCCTCCGGATCGCATCAGAAGAGATTAGTAAAACCATCAAGACTGTCCAGGGGACCTGGGAAAAAATCCTGCCGACTATTCCATTCAGCTACCAGTTTTTGGATGAGGATTTTGCTATGATGTATCGGGCGGAAGAACAGACAGGAACGCTGCTTAAAATCTTCACGGCCATGGCTATCCTGGTGGCTTGTCTGGGGCTTTTCGGCCTCGCCTCTTATGCTTTCGAACAGAGAACCAAAGAGATCGGAATCCGAAAGGTATTGGGGGCTTCTGTTCCTAGGATTGTGTCACTCATGTGCAGGGAATTCCTGTTGCTTATCGGCCTGGCCAACCTCATAGCCTGGCCTTTGGCTTATTTTGCCGCCAACGACTGGCTGAACAACTTTGCCTACCGCACAAGCGTACCTGCTCTTCTGTTCTTTGGTGCTTTGATCCTCTCCCTGGCCATCGGACTCATGACTGTGATCTACAGGGCCATCAGGGCCGCTTCAGCCAATCCTGTGGACGCTCTGAAACACGAATAAATCAAACGCCGCCGATCTTGATGCTTTCCACCCTAATCTTACCTGTTTAAATTCCGCGGATGTGGGTCCGAAGATGCGAGGAAGAGGCTGGGCACCTTGCAAAAGAAATAGTTATAAATTTTTCTTTTTGTGGGGTTTCACTGTTAGGGTGAGTCCTTGTACGTTTTGAATCACTGCTTTATCACCTGGTGAGAGTGGCTCGTTGCTCGTTGCTCCCCAGAGTTCACCATGGACAAAGATTCTTCCCTCAGTATTGCTCCATTCCTTGACCTCGCCGACCTCTCCGATTAAGCCTGAGGGCCCGGTTAAGGGTCTTTTTTTCTTTTTCAGGATGACCCAAAGCAAAGGGATGATGATGTGCTCAATGAATTCAAAGAGCAAATAGGCTATCAATATAAGGAGTAAGATTTTTAGTATCATGGAATCTGTCCAGTTTCAATCTCCGTATCAATAATCTTATCTTAAATAAAAAACATCCTAGTGACAAACAAAGAATTATCATCGCTATAGATTTGAGAAACAGGGCGAAGAGGAATAAAATTCCCTTATCTTAAAAATTCATAAAGAGAGGCGTCTGATGAAAAATAGTATTTTTATTATGGTTTTGGCTTTTTTATTTTTAGGCATGTCGGTTCGTTCCGAAGGAAGAATTGAGCAAAGTAAAGAGTTTTTACAGAGAGCTGTTGAATTTCACGGGCATTTGGGTCCCAATCTTGACCTGGGTTTGAGGGCCGGCTTGTATGCCAATCAAGTCCTGGGACGAGACCCGATGAAAACCGAGGCTTTTATTCAAACCAAGACGACTCCCCCTGAGTCCTGTTTTGCCGATGGCGTGCAGCTATCGACAGGATGTACCTTTGGCAAAAGGAATATTGCCCTTCAGCAAGGAGAAGGATTGCTAGTAGCCTTCAAGAAGAATAGTCAGGAATTAGCTCTCAAACTCAAGAAAGAAAAAATCGAAGAGATGAATTCTCTTCCTTCAGACGAGAAAGCTTGGGAAGACCTTGCTGAGGATTTATACCAGAGAAAAATAGAGAAAATTTTTCAAATAGATAAAAAGAATAAAGAATAAGCTCGGTACTTTTTTTAAAGCTTTCGAATTTTCAAAGAGTATTGAAAATAATTCCCAAAATCTATGCTCAGCTCAGTAAGAATAGGAAATTTGAAAGACACCGAAAATCTGTTCCTCTGATTCGGTTTCGAACCTTTTCGTCCAGAATACATATGAATAGCTGAGGTTAAAGCGACCAGTTCTTAATCCTATTCCTACCTGAATATCGGCTACAAAAGCATTCTTGTCCACTCGATGACTGTCACGAATCGTGTTGCCGTCCAGAAACATGTCTCGAAGAACGGCTTTTCCATCCACACCAGCGAAGGCATAGATTCCAAAAGGGCCTCGAGTCCAGAAACCAAGATTGCAATCACCTCCCGGGCGGATCAGAGAAGTCCCAAAATCGTCAGGAAGGTTCCATCCCCACCGTAACTGAGCTCCAGTATGAGCATAGATGTAGACATTGCCCAAGCCGCCACCCAAATGAGGAATCAATTCGAACCCGAATCCATCGCTGGTCCCTGATTGAAACACTTTCCATTTGCGCTCATAGATCACTTGGAAAGTAAATTCATCTTTGAGCTGGTTATGCCATCCCTTAGGTTCAATAAAATTGAATAATTCATGGATGGATCTTTGCAATTCTTCTCCATAGGAGTGCGGGCCAATAATGCCCAGACCGAATTCCAGAGTATCCAGACGGAGATTGCTTCTGGAGTGAATCCCGAGAGCAAGATAAAGATATCCAGCGTAGGGACGGTCCTCTTCGAGCAGATCGCTCCGCTGGATATTATCGGGCGTGAAGGCGTTGAGTCCAAGAGAGATGGAGATGGCCTGTTGAAATTCTGGCTTCTTCACAAAAGGCAGCCATTTGAGCCAGGGACTCTTGTGGTAATTCTCTAGGTTTTTGGATGTCCAGCTGAGTTTTAGACCGCCCGTAAAGCAGCGGTCTGTGCCAGCGAAAGAATCGTTCCCAAAATAAAAGCTGAATGACGCATGATTGTTTGTTTTAGTTTCTTGAGCCATACTTAAAACTGGTAAGAAGCCTACTATAATCAAAAAGATTGGGGGAATGAGGAGGTTTTTTACTGAGTTCATCCTGTATATCATTAGGATTGTTAGGGTATATTTTATCATTTTTTGTTCTTATTTCAATTGACCTCGATTTTTCCATATGGTATAGGCTAATAAATCATCAGTTCAAGAATGGAAAAAAGGGAGTTGAAACCATGAAAAAACGCAGAGTTTTCCTGATTGCCGTCTTCGTGGGAGTATTCTTTCTTTGCCAGGCTTTTTCTCCAGCCCAAGAGAGTGATAATCCCTTCCAGAAAATAAGAGTCAACGCCAAACGGATTGAGCAGCGAATCCTGAAGCTGGCTGAATTCGGCCGCAACCCTGAGGGTGGAGTCAGCCGAGTGGCTTTCAGCGAAGCTGACCTTCAAGGGCGCGATTATGCTATATCTTTGATGAAGGATGTAGGTTTGAGGGTCAGAATTGATGAAGCTGGGAACATCATCGGCCGAAGGGAGGCCAGCCAGCCTGACCTTCCCCCGATCCTTTTCGGTTCCCATCTTGACTCTGTCCCGAGCGGAGGGAAATACGATGGTTCATTGGGGGTGATTGGGGCCATCGAGTGCGTGCAGGTTTACCAAGAGAACGGTATCATCACTCGCCATCCTTTAGAGGTGGTGGTCTTTGCTGACGAGGAAGGCGGATTGGTCGGCAGCCGCGCTCTGATCGGGAGGCTCACTCCCGAAGCCCTGGAAGTTGTAAGCCATAGTGGGATGACCGTTCGTCAGGGGATCCAGGCTCTAGGAGGCAACCCGGATAAGCTCTCCCAGGTCAAAAGAGACAAAGGTGATATCAAAGCCTTTCTTGAAATTCACATCGAACAGGGCAGCCTCCTAGAGTCCAAAGACATTGATATTGGGGTGGTAGAGGGCATCGTAGGCATCAATTGGTGGGACGTTACAATCGATGGTTTTTCAAATCATGCTGGCACGACCCCTATGGACAGGCGGCAGGATGCCTTATTAGCCGCGGCTCAATTGATCCTAGCGGTCAACCGAGTCGTGACCAGTGTTCCAGGGCGTCAGGTGGGCACTGTGGGCCGTATCAAAGCCGAGCCTGGCGCTGCCAATGTCATCCCTGGCCGCGTAGTTATGAGCCTTGAGTTGCGCGACCTTTCAGCCAAGAAAATCTATTCTCTTTATGGCCAGATAGAGGAAGAAGCCAAAGCCATTGCCGAAAAAACAGATACAAAGATCATGTTTTCACCCATTGAGGCCACAGCAGTTCCAGCTCCCACCGATCCCCGCGTTCGTGAGGTGATCACAGATTCTGCCCGACGACTGGGTTTGACCTCGATGTTTATGCCCAGCGGAGCAGGACATGATGCCCAGGAAATGGCCAAGATTGCCCCCACGGGTATGATCTTTGTTCCGAGCGTGGGAGGGATCAGTCATTCTCCCCGAGAGTTCACTCGGGCCAAAGATATGGTCAACGGGGTCAATGTGCTGCTGCAGGCGATTCTTAAAATAGACCTGGGAGCTTTGGATTAAATTCTAGTTCCTGAATCTAAGACTTTCATCCGAGCATAAAAAAAAATTCCCAACCTGGAGAATCATTTGCCTGCCTACGTTCCAGCTTGATTTATTCTACCAGGATGATCCCGGCCTGGATAGGATTTCTGAGGAGTTTCAGAGCAAAGGATTGCCGGCTGAATTAGTAAAAGGGGGTGATGATGGGGAAAAAGGTAGGAGTTCTTCCCAGCCGGCGAAGAAGAACCATAATTATTATTTCAATTGAACATCAAATGTCAAGTGTTTATTAGATTTTTCTACTTTAGACTTAAAAGGAGCCAGGGCTTTCGAATATTATAATATTTTCTTAGTCCTTAATTTTTGGCGCTCATTTGAGCATAAACGGAAACCTGACGCCTAAGCTTTCGGGTTGACAAGCCTTGTCTTTCTTAAATATAATTTAATCTGAGAGATGGGGGCGAACAGGTTTCGACGGAGATAGTGAGGCAGAGGTAGCATGTCGAGATTCCACCCACCTCGTAAAAAGGTGGACCAAACTAAGTGCAGAAAATCTGCCCATCGCTGCCTAGGCAATAGGCATGCCGTTTCTCAGATTCTTTCCTGCGGAGCTTGGGAAACGCCGACCAGCAGGATGGCGATCCGGGTATGTCCTGGACCTGGTGAGTGAGACTCAAACAGGGCTGGTTCCTTTGCGATTTGCTTCTTCAGTCGCTGGGGAATGAGATGACGAAGAAGATAAACATGTAGAGACTATCTGCTGATTATCTTCGGACGCGGGTTCGATTCCCGCCGCCTCCATATCTTGATGTTATGAGTTAAATTGATCAGACAAGGAAGACGAAATTTATTACTGATACTCCTTCTCTCTTCATTCCTTGTCTCTCTTACGTTTTCACAAAACTCACCTCTTGTAAAATTAACAGCTGAGGATCATTCTAACTTCAGCCGAGTCATTATCGAATCTTCACAGCTCTTGCCGTTCTCCATCGAAAAAAAAGGCTCTACGCTCCTCGTTGACATAAAGACGAAAGTTCCCTTGCGAATTCAGAGGAGCCTCGTTGAGAGTCGTTTCATCGAATCTTTCTCCTGGACCAAGAGCCAAGATTCTTTAATCTTGATGATTAAAGTCGCCCACAGTGATTTCAGCTATGATTATTTCAACACGGAAGATTCTCCCCGATTGATCATTGATCTAAGCCAGGCCGAGGAGGAGATGAGAGAGATAAGGAATATCGTTATTGACCCTGGGCATGGGGGACTAGAGGTCGGAGCCAAGGGAAAATTCGGAGCGTTGGAGAAGGATATCACCTTGCCCATCAGCTTGAAGCTGAAGGCTATTATTGAGCGGAATCTAGCTCTACGTGTTTTCTTGACTAGGGATAAAGACACGAATATCTCCTTGGATAATAGAGTGGCCATAGCCAATAACAATAAGGCTGATTTATTCATCAGCATCCATGCCAACAGTTCGTTCCGGAAGAATGCCACCGGTTCTGAGACTTTCTTCCTCAGCATGGACGCTACAGATGAGGAAGCGAGGAGATTGGCTTATTTGGAGAACAGTTCTGCCGCGCTCGAAGATCGGATCGAGGGAGAAAACGAGGATGAAATCAAGATGATTTTATGGGATATGGCTCAGGCAGCCTACCTCCAACAGAGCAGTCAGCTGGCAGAGTTCATCCAGAGGGAACTCAACTTGCTTCTGAGCACCCACAACAGGGGAATCAAGCAGGCGCCCTTTAGGGTTCTGACAGGGGTGGCCTGTCCAGCGGTGTTAGTGGAAGTGGCCTTCTTGTCCAACCCAGTCGAAGAGAAAGAGCTACTCACAGAGAGATTTCAAAGCAGGGTGGCTCAAGCCATCTATCGAGGCTTGCTCAACTTCATCAAGCTTTATGGTCAAGAATAGAAGGATGATCTCGAATCGACTTGCTATCCTGGGAGCCCTCTTAATTCTGTTGGCCGTTCTTATCATCATCTTCATAAGGATGGGCGGAAAGGGAAAGACAGAACAGGAACCTCTGTCCCTTCCTCCTGAGATAAGCCAATCCTCAGATGAACAACAGGAGAAGAGAAAGGTGGTGCTTTTTTATCTTTCCGAAAAAGATGCCCTTCTGCATCCCGAAGTGAGAGAGATCTATGCTTATACATCTGTTGTTCAAGAAGCCAAACAGACTCTGGAGGAACTCCTGAAAGAATCTCAGAGTGGCTATCTTTCCCCAATCCCTCCCCAAACAAAGTTAAGAGAGATTTTCTTGACAAGGAAAGGAGTTGCCTACGTTGACTTTTCTAAAGATTTTCAGGTCGGTCATCCTTCTGGTTCTACGGCTGAAATTTTAACCATCTATTCTATCGTGAATTCCCTGGCCTATAATTTCAAATCTATAAAGAAGGTTTTTATCTTGATCGAAGGAGTAGAAAAGGAAACTCTAGGAGGTCATGTTAATCTTAATAAGCCTTTTCTTCCTCAATATTCTTTGATCGCCAGATAGTTCCTGAGTTATAAAAATAGCCTTCAGGAAATATTCCTCATGAAGAAATCAGCCAGGGTTATCATTGTGGGCTTTCCCAATGTCGGCAAGTCTACATTATTTAATCGATTCTTAAGAAGGAAAAGATCCCTTGTTCACTCTCTCCCAGGGATGACGAGGGATCAAATCGAAGCGCCCTGCCGTTTGCAGGACAGGGAATTCACCCTTGTCGATACCGGCGGATTTTTTGATTCTGTTGAAGAACCTCTTTCCTCCAAGATTAAAGAAAAAGCTTGGGCAGCGGCTCAGAAGGCAGACGTGATTCTTTTTGTCTTGGATGCCAAAAGAGAGTTGTTGCCCGCAGAGGAAGAGCTCTTCATCTCCCTGAGAAAGTTGGGGAAAGCAATTTTCGTCGTGGTCAACAAGGTTGACTCTGCTGCTGAAGAAGCAAAACTGGCTGAGTATTACCGCCTAGCCAAAGAAAGGATCTTTGCTGTTTCAGCCGAGCACAAGAGAAACTTGGAGTTTCTCGAAGCCAACCTGCTGGATGTTATCCAGCCTTCTAAGGCAGAAGAAGCAGAAGAAAAACCCCTCAGAATAGCCATTGTGGGTCGCATAAACGTGGGAAAATCTTCCATCGTCAATCGTCTCTGCGGCGAGGAAAAATTGATCGTCAGCGAAATTCCTGGAACAACCAGAGACAGTACAGATACCCTGATCAAGAGGCACCAGAAAGCTTTCCTCCTCATCGACACCGCGGGTCTTAGAAGACTGAGCCGCGCCAGAGACAAGAGAGAAAAGGCAAGCATCATCAAGGCCAAGAAAGACATCAGGGGAGCGGATGTCATCTGTATGATCCTTGATGCTGGAGATTTTCCTACCCGTCAAGATACGACCGTGGCTAACCTGGCTCGAGCTTCAGGGAAACCGATGCTGATTGGCCTGAACAAATGGGATTTGATCCAAGATCATGCTCCATCATCTGAGGAAATCAAGGCAAGGATTTATCGCAGACTCGATTTTGTCAGTTATGCTCCTCTTCTTTTTATTTCTGCTGTTTCCGGCAAGCGGGTCGTAAAGATCCTTGATATGGCAGAAGAGGTTTATCTCAACGGATGCCGAAGAATCCAAACATCTCGGCTGAATGAATTCTTGGCTGGAGTGAACGAAAGACATCCTCCCCTTTCCAGGAGAAAAAGAAGGATCAAGATAAAATATATGACTCAGAAAAGAGTCCTTCCTCCTACGTTTGTTCTCTTTACTCATTCGAGGGTTTCCCTTGCTCCCAGCTATGAGAAGTTCTTTATCCAACATTTGCGCTCCAAGTTTGATTTTTGGGGAAATCCGATTCGATTGATCTTGCGAGCGAGTTGAAAAATATAAGCAAAATGGGGACCAAAACAAAATGGGGACGGTTCTATTTTTTCTCTACATGACAACGGGGTCAGGTTTTACTATTAATTGATGCTCAATGGATGAAAAGAGAACAGAGGCGTATAATAATGAGAAAACCTGGCTTCAAATGAAAAAATAGAACCGTCCCTTATTTTTTGAGATTTTTGTTTTTCTTGACTTTGTTTTTTGATTTTATTATAAATTTACTTCACCCCCAAGAAAGGACAGGACGATAAGGAGGAGATAATGATTGGAAGAACTGCCAAGCTAATCATTCTGGTTATTCTCGTGCTGGCTGTTATTTTTTTCTCTACAAGTTGTGAAAAATTAAAGCCCAGTAATCTGATGGCTAATAACCATTTTTCCGCCGGAAACCATCATTTTGCTGATGGGCTTTATCGACAGGCCATAGAGGAATATGAACAAGCCTTAGGCCTCAATCCAGATCTGGGAGATATTTACCGATACCTGGGCGAAGCTTACAAGAACATTTATCGACCCGGTATTGATACCCCAGAAAACATAGAGAAAGCAGACAAAGCTTTAGAAGCCTTAAGAAAAGCCTACGAGCTTTACCCTAACAACAAGGAAGTGATCTATTCCTTGGGAGATATGTACGACAAGCTGAGAGAATTTGATGAGGCGGAAAAGTTGTACCTGAAAATACTAGAAATGGAACCAGGCAATATGGACAATTACTACGTCGTAGCCGAATTTTATAAAAGATATGCCAAAGGGACTGAGGAGGAAGAAAGGGAAGAAACTGGAGTCAAAACGCCCTATGAAAAAGCAGAAGAAATGTACCTGCGGAGGATAGAGGCTGACCCTGAAAATCCTCAAGGTTATTCCTATGCGGCTCGATTTTATGAATTATTAGAACCCATTCCAGACTTTGACAGAGCGAACTATTTCCATGAAAAACGTATTCTCCTGCAGCCCGACAGTGCTGAAGCCTGGCTTTCTAAAGGAGTCAACCGCTGGGCAAAAGCCTATCGGCTTCCAGAGTTATCGAAAGAAGAAAGGCTAGAATCCGCCTATGATGGCCTTAGTGCTTTAGAGAAAGCAGCTGAATTAGATCCCGACTATCCAGAGCCTTACTCATGGTTAAGTGTCATTTACCAGAGTGTTTTAGCTCAGCTTGAGCCCGAGAAAGCAAGCAGACATAAAGCAGAAGGGCAGAAGAATAGTGCTAGGTTCCAGGAATTGAGGAAAAGAGAGGCAGAAAGAAGACGCCTTGAAGAAGAACTGAGGAAAGGCGAATAAGGGCTTCTCTCCTTAGAGAATCATAAGATCTGATCGCCGAATTCCCCGTTAACGAGGATGAATGTTTATTCCTCTAAAGGATGACAATCCTACCCGACGCTTTCCCTATGTGACTGTTTTCTTTATCGGGCTCAATATTCTTATTTTTCTGGTGCAATTATTTTCTCCTGAAGGGATCTATTATTACGTCTATAAAATGGGAGCCATCCCCTACGAAATCACTCATTTCCAATCCGTCCATTATTTCCCCTGGATATCTCCCGATTATTTTCCTCGCTTGTCTCCTCCCTTGACTCTCGTAACCTCCATGTTTCTTCACGGTGGTATTTTTCACCTTCTTTTCAACATGCTCTACCTCTGGATTTTCGGGAATAATGTCGAGGATTTTCTTGGCCCGGCTCGATTCATCCTTTTTTATCTGCTCAGTGGTTTAGGAGCGAGTTTTACTCATATCATCTTTAATTTCAACTCCCAGTATCCGATGGTTGGAGCCAGCGGAGCCATCGCCGGAATATTGGGTGCTTATTTGATCCTGTATCCGAGGGCAAGGGTATTGACCTTGATATTCCTCTTTTTTTTCATCAGGATTGTCCCTATCCCTGCGGCTGTGGTCCTCGGAATCTGGTTCTTAGTTCAGGTATTGAACATCGGGATGGGCGGTGGAGTGGCTTGGTTTGCTCATATAGGTGGTTTTTTGGTGGGGATTCTGCTGATCAAGATTTTTACCCAAGGAAGAAAAGCAAAGGTCTGGATCCATTAGGATATTCCCTCCTTAAGCTGTTGATTTTACCCTAATAAAAGTTGACAACTCTTCGAAGATTTAGTATTTTAATTCATCATCCTAGCTTCTGAGTGTATTCCGAGGCTTTAGAGAAATGAGAACATTTGTGCCCAAAAAAGACGAGTTAGAGAAAAAGTGGTGGCTGGTGAATGCCGAAGGAAAGATTTTGGGGCGTTTGGCCACTGAAGTGGCTGTGCTGCTGCGAGGAAAGCGAAAGCCTCAATTCGCCAATTTTCTTGATTGTGGCGATTTCGTGGTGGTGATTAATGCCGAAAAGGTGGTTGTGAGCGGCAGAAAAGAGGAGCAGAAGAGATATTATTCACATTCTGGATATCCTGGAGGTCTGAAGGACAAGACTTTGAAAGAGCTCCTGGAGAAAAAACCTGAAGAGGTCATACGCAGGGCAGTCTGGGGAATGATTCCCAAGAACAAGCTTGGCCGAGCTGTCTATAAGAAGTTAAAAGTGTATCGAGGCCCTCATCATCCTCATGAGGCCCAGAAACCTCTAGAATTCCAATTTTAGGGAGGAGCAAAGTTGAGCCTAATACAGTACTACGGAACAGGAAAGAGAAAAACTTCTGTCGCGAGAGTCTTTCTACGCCCAGGAAAGGGAGATGTCACTTTATATGTTAATAAGAAAGTGCGATCCTTCAATGAATATTTTCACCAGAATTCTCTAAAATACAAGATCAAGCAGCCTCTCCTCCTCACCGAGACAGAGAATAAGTTTGATTTATTCATGCGGGTTGATGGAGGTGGAGTAGGAGGACAAGCAGAAGCGCTTCGATTGGGAGTTTCGAGGGCTTTAGTAGAGTTTAACAGAGAATTGAAGCAAACCCTCAAACAAGCTGGTTTGCTGACGAGGGACGCTAGGATCAAAGAAAGAAAGAAATACGGATTGTTGGGAGCGAGAAAAGCCCCTCAATATCACAAGAGATAAGAGAGGAATTCCAGTGGTAACCGTAACAATGAAAGAACTTTTAGAAGCAGGTGTTCACTTTGGCCACCAAACCAAGAGGTGGAATCCCAAAATGAAAGAGTACATCTTCGGACAGAGGAACGGCATCTATATCATTGATCTACAGAAGACGATAAGAATCTTTAAAGAAGCTCTTCATTTTATAAGAGAAGTAGCCGAGAGTGGAAAAGGAGTACTCATGGTGGGAACGAAAAAACAAGCGCAGGATATTATCAAAGAAGTGGCTGCCAAGAGCGAATCGTGTTATGTCAACCAGCGCTGGCTGGGAGGATTACTGACCAACTTTGAGATTATTAGGGGAAGTGTCGATAAGTTAATCGAATTTGACGAGATGAAAGAAGATGGGAGGTGGGAGCTTCTTTCCAAGAAGGAACAGTCAAAATTGGAGAAGGTGTACCGGAAATTATCCAAGAATCTAGGTGGGCTAAAAACCATGACTGAATTACCCGGTACCTTGTTTGTGATTGACTCTGCTAAAGAGGAGACCGCCATCTTAGAGGCTCAAAAAATGAACATTCCGATAGTGGCTGTGGTGGATACGAATGGAAATCCAGAGAACATCGAATACCCTATCCCGGGTAATGATGATGCTGTCAGAGCTATCGAGTTGTTTGCCTCAAAGATTTCCCAAGCCATAGTAGAGGGGAAAAAGAAAAGAGTCGAAAAAGAACTCCAGCAAGAGAAAAAAGAGGAAGCGCCACCAGCAGAGGAGGCTCTTTCTCCTTCCAAAGAGTCATTTCCTGATCAAGAAGACTCTGAAAAGGGTGTTTCAGATAAATCTTAAGAAGATTGGAAGTGCCATGACGATAACAGCTGAAATGGTCAAAGAGCTCCGCCAAAGAACAGGAATCGGAGTGATGGAGTGCAAGAAAGCACTCCAGGAAAGCAAGGGAGACATTGAGAAGGCCATCACGAGTTTGCGAAAAAAAGGATACGCACGGGCCAAAGAGAAAATGAGCCGAGAAACGGCAGATGGACTGGTTGGTTCCTATATCCATCTTGATGGGAAAATAGGCGTGCTGGTAGAGGTTAACTGTGAATCTGATTTCGTAGCTCGCAACAAGGAATTCAAGGAGCTAGTCAAGAATGTAGCGATGCAAATTGCCGCTACGGATCCCAAGTATGTATCTTCTGAGGAAGTTGCTGCGGAAGAGCTAGAGGAGGAAAAAGAGATCATCCGGGCTCAATTCAAGGATTCCGGTAAACCTCCTGAGGTTATCGAGAAGATTGTTGAAGGCAAGTTGAAGAAATATTACGAAGAAGTCTGCTTGGAAGAGCAACCTTTCGTTAAAGACGATAAAATCTCAATCAAACAGTTAGTGGCTACTCATATCACCAAATTCGGGGAAAATATCAAGATAAGGCGGTTTGCTCGGTTCGCGCTGGGCAAACCCTAAGAATTAAGATATGGCCCAGCCTAAGCCTGCCTATGAGAGAATATTATTAAAACTTTCGGGTGAGTCCCTTATTGGTAAAGTTCCCTACGGGATCGATCTTCAGACGACCAAATCCGTTGCTCAAGAGATAAAGGAAGTTTCCGATTTAGGAGTCCAGATAGCGATCATGATCGGTGGAGGCAATTTCTTCAGAGGATCTTCAGGTGTGGAAGCTGGGATGGACCGGGCCTCAGCTGATTATATGGGTTTACTGGGAACAATCATCAATGGGATTGCCCTCCAGGATGCATTGGAGAAGGAGGGGGTCATGACCCGCCTTATCTCTGCCATCGAGATAAAGGCTATAGCAGAGCCCTTTGTACGAAGAAAGATCATCAGACACCTTGAAAAGGGTAGAATTGTCATCTTTAGTGCAGGTACTGGGAGTCCTCATTTCACTACCGACACGGCCGCGGCCTTGAGGGCTTTGGAGATCAAGGCCCAGGTCATATTGAAGGCAACTAAAGTTGACGGGGTGTACACATCCGATCCTTTAAAAGATGAGAAAGCTAAAAAGTTCAGTACGATTAAATATTTGGATGTCATAAACCGAGGATTGAAGGTTATGGATACCACGGCCATTTCCTTATGCAAAGATAATGATTTGCCTGTAATCGTTTTCAACCTGAAGAGGCGCGGGAACATAAAAAGGGTCGTTTTAGGACAAAAAGTAGGGACCTTGGTTTATTAATGATGTTTAGAAAAGCGTATTTTTTTAGAAAGGGATGAGGATGGTTAAGGACGTATTAAGGGAACTCGAACAAAAGATGAAGACCTCAGCAGATCATTTTCGTAAGGATCTGAGCAAGCTGCGAACAGGACGAGCGAATATAAATCTGCTCGAAGACATAAAGGTTGATTATTACGGAACATTAACACCTCTGAATCAGGTTGCGACTTTAGGAGTTCCAGATCCGACTTTGATCACTATTCAACCCTGGGATCCTTCGCTCCTGGAATCCCTGGATAAGGCCATTAGAGCTGAGGATTTAGGACTTAATCCGATCAATGATGGTAAAATACTCAAGATACCGATTCCTCCTTTGGATGAGGATAGGAGACAAGAGCTGGCCAAGCACATCCGGAAGATGCTCGAGGATGAAAAGACTGCTCTCCGTGTCATGAGGAGAGAGGCTAAAGAGAAGATTGAAGAGCTGGAAGAGAATAAAGACATTACTGAAGATGACAAATTCTGGGGATATGACAAGCTTCAGGAAGTGACGGATGAATACACGAAGAGGATCGAAGAGCTCGCTGACGCTAAAGAAAAAGAAATCCTGGAAATATAAGGACAGGACTTATAATCTATATCTTCCCCCATCATTTCTTGCCTTATATGTGTAGGTTCTCACTCTCGCAGAACCTGTGAGTTGAATACTTCTAAGTTCTTTTAAACCAGTTTTCAGTTGTCCCGAATTTTGTCCTGATAACCACTCCCCAACCAATTATGCTCATGCAGAAGGAGAAAAGAAAACCGAGTACGGGAATAAATCTGATAAGCGTTATCAGTACTAGGCCGAGGGTAACAGCGGCCAGGGGAGATATTCTTGATTTTCCGAACGCTTTAGAAAGGGTTTCCCCGAAGAAATAAAAAAAGATAACCCGTCCAAAAATCTGGATGGCTATTCCCAGGATGACGAAAAAGAGAAGGATGGGAATGCCTATCAGGAGGAAACAGAGAAGGGCAGAGAAAATGACGACTCCAACATAGATAATGATGCTGAGGAAGCCGATACCGACCACTGGCCAGAAGGATGTTCTGACTTGGCTAGAGGCAAAAGAGATTTGTCGAGGAAGCAAAGCCGCAAATACAATGGCGATGATAAACCAGATGAAAAATAGAAGCAGCTTCGTGATCAGAACGAATGGAATAAAGGAAATTGTGAAAATTCCTCTAAAAGCTTCCTTGAGAAACTTGGAGATATCCTCAGAAGTCTTGAAGTAAACCGTGTCTCCCTCGATAACACACCCCGGCTCTTTTTTAAGTGTTCCCCCGATGGAATAAAGATCGCCCTCGATAATAGCTGTAGAGGCCAGCTCGATATCAGAGCCGACTCCAAGTACGACCCCCCCGACTTTGCCTTTCACAGTGATCGTTCCGCCGAAGGCAACGACATCTTCTTTGACTTTTCCCTCGATGAGCACATTCCCGCCTAGGGTGATGACATTATCTTGAACTTCTCCTTCAGCCACCACAATATCTTTTTTCAAGGCCAAGCTTTGTTGGCCCTGGAAAGGGATAAACCCGAAGAAAAGGAGGAGGGTCAAAGGCAAGATTATTTTATTTTTCATTATTTTTCTCCGAACAAAAACTTTCTCCGCATTCCATAGATAAAAAGGAAAGAGAGCAGGATAAAGGTAACGATGATCAGGATCTGGACTTCAGGTTTTATGACCGTGAGCAGGTGGAGAAGACCGTTGAAAAGGCTTTCAAGGAGTTGACGGACAGTTGATAGGATGGCGGATATAACTTTGAAAAATTTGATAAAAACAAGAGACGAATTCTTTATCTGTTCCCAAAGGGTTTGTTGGAGACTTATGAAAAGAGAAGCCATATTCTGTCCGGTTGCCAGGATATATATAGTGAAGGCCACGATAAAAGTTAAAAAGCCACCTGCTAAGGCAGAAAGCCAGCTCGACAAGGATACTTTGACCGGCGAAATGTTTTCCATGACCTGCTGGGAAAAATTAGAGGGAACTTGCCAGGAGGGAAGATTTCCCACAGCTTGGAGGAGGAGCTTCCGCTCTTCAAGGACCTTTTGGCATCTTAAGCAGCTAGCCACATGCTTCTCGATTATTTTATTCTCAGAAGCGGATAATTGTCTCTCTAAGTACATATAGATCTGTTCCACCGAAAGACAACTCATGACTTTTCCTCCAGGATTTGGAGTATTATTTCCTTCGCCTGAAAAACTCGATTTTTTACTGTACCCACAGGCATGCCTTTTATCTCTGCGATCTCATCATAGCTTAATTCATTGATGTGTCTCCAGACAAACATTTCCCTTAAAGAAGGAGGTATTTCTTCCAAAATCTTCTCTATCCTTTCTCTTAACTCCGAGAGTTCAAATTTCTTAATTATCGAAGGCTCTTTGTCGGAAATTTGGAGGGGAACTCTTTGATATCCCCGGGTGTCCTGCTGGTCAAGGGAGAGAGTGGGGATTTTTTTCTTCCTCCAGTAGTCGATGATGAGATTTGAGGCGATCTTGAAGAGCCAGGTGCTGAATTTGTATTTCGCCTGATAGGAATGAAGAGAAGCATAACTTTTCAGGAAAACTTCCTGGGTGAGTTCTAGAGCAAGTTCTCGGTTTCCTACCATGCGTCCGATGTAATTAAACATGGGGTTTTCATACTTTTGGACGATCAACTCGAAAGCCTCCTTTTCTCCACTCAGAGTCCTTTCGACTATGTTTTTATCTTCATACATGGAGGACGTCCTGTCCTCAAAGAGTTATACGAAAATGGGCTGAAAGGGTTTTAAAATGGTTATTTCAGCCTTTCTATGATCTCCACATCAGGAGGAACCTTAAGCTCAAAAAAGCTAAGAGGAACGTTGACGTTGGTTCTTATGCGGCTGAAACGAAATTCTGTTTTATTGCCTGCCCAGTCAAAAAATATGGCTTTGGTTATGAGCCAAGATTTTTCATCGATCTCCATGAGAATGAAAGAATACTCATCCTCTTCTCTTGGAGTCAATTTGAGCTGATAGGATGAAGCGCTTTCTGTAGGAAAAGGGCTTAATTCAATAAGATAATGATTTTGAAAAGTTTTCTGGCCGGAAAGGAGGCTTAATATCTCTGATTCATGATTTTCTTCACCCAAAGAACTTTTAATAAGCTGATTGTCTTCTGGGATGTAGAAGAGAAAACTTCCTTTCTTATACAGGAATATTTTCTCTTCAGGTTCTCGGTATTCCCATTTCATCAGATCAGGCTTTTTAAAAGTGAATTTCCCTTTTTCTTTCAAGGGTGTTGTAACCGATACAGAATAGTAGATTTGTTCAAAGTCGGCCTTGATAGATTTCAGGGAAACAAGCCTTTTCTCTGTTCTCATGGCCACTTCTTCAGGGGTGAGAGAAAAGAGAAAAAGAGAAAGGATGAGCAGCCAGGGGATTTGTTTCATGGTTTACAATTATACCATTAACAGGATCAGGTCTACACTTTTTACTTTTAATCCGATGAATTATTGAAAGTGGCAGGCCCTCCTTTTCTTTTTCTCTCCAGGTTTGCTAAGGCATGAATATTTTTGGTATAAATCTGATAATGCAGCTGAAATTTTTTCTTTTTCTTTTCGTTTATTTCGCCCTTGTTCTGCTGGTTAGCTTCCTGTTTTCCAGGCGGATGAAAAACCTCGAGGACTTTTTTCTCGCCTCCAGGAATCTTCCTGCACTCTTGGTCTTTTTTTCAATTACTGCTTCTTGGTTCGGGGCAACCTCAACCATTGTTTCTACCGAAGAAGCCTTTGAACTCGGAGTGAGCGCATTTTGGATAGTGGGAATCCCAACAATACTCACTGTTCTTATCTTGGCTTTTTTTTTAGCTAAACCGATTCACCGCCTTCCGATTATCTCTCTACCAGACCTAGTCGAACTGCGCTATGGTCAGAGTGTACGCCACCTAGCCTCCTTTCTCATCATCTGGTATATGGTAGTCCTGGCTGCTTCCCAGATGGTCGCTCTTGGGAATTTGTTAAAGGTTTTTCTCGGGACTTCTTACCTATTGGGTTTGGCCTTAGGCACGACTGTCGTTCTTCTCTATTCTATTTTTGGTGGGTTCTTTTCTGTCGTCGTGACTGATAGTCTCCAATTTTTTCTCTTGCTGGTCGGAATATTCAGTCTTTTCTTTTTTCTCTTGGGAAAATCCCCTGCGATTGAGGTTCCGGTCCTGGCTTCTCAACTGGGTAAGGACCATTATTTTGATTTTTTTTTCAATTTTAAGAGGAATTTCCTGATTCTTATTTCCTTCACGTTAGCCTGGATCATTTCTCCTATTGCCTGGCAGAGAATCCAGGCAGCCAGGACTGCCAAGGGAGCTCGACAAGGCTTTTTTACCTCTTCAGTCGTGTTTTTCATTCTTTACAGCATGGTGGTTCTCATAGGAATTTTCTCTCTTCCTTTGTTTTTTTCTCAGGAGCTTGAGAATCCTCTTCTCTCTGAGCTGATCTCTTCCCAAACTGGGATTTTGTTGGGAGGGATTCTTTTTGTGGCTTTGGTTGCAGCCATCATGTCCACCATGGATACAGCCATTAACACTGGAGCCTTAACTTTGACGCGGGATCTCTACCAGCGCCTTCTTTCACCAGATAAGACAGGGAAGATTATCGTCGCCAGTCGGCTGTCGACATTTTTTTTAGGGGCTATAGCGTTTCTGGTGGCCACTCAATTTCAGAACATCCTGATGACTTTAGGTCTTGCTTCTGAAATCATGGCTGAAGGTCTTTTTATCCCTGGACTGGCTATGATTTTTTTAAAAAGGAGATTACCCCTAGCTGGATTCTTGAGCCTTCTTTTGGGAGGAGGATTTTCTTTGGCTAGTTTTTTATGCCAGGTTGGGCTCCTTCCTTTCAGGCTGCCTTCCTGGCCTTTTTCGGTTCCCTATGGGCTTTCCTTGTGCCTGGCAGGCTTCCTTGCCGGTTATTTTCTTGAAGAATTAAAGCGGAAGAAGAGGACCGTCTCTCTTTGATTGAATATTAATTGAATTTTATATATATTTTATCAGATGTCTCTCCTCCGTAAAGCCCGTTGGTATTTGGTCGGGATTGTCGGAAAAATTGTCTTATGGCTTTGGGCTAGGTCCACTCGAATGACCATTATCGGAAAGGAAGATTATCTAGAATTGAAAAAACAGAAGAACCCAGTGATATTTTTAGTATGGCATGGCCGCATCTTTATCGTTCCTTATTTTTTCCGCCGCCGAGGAATCATGCCCTTGATCAGTCCGAGTGAAGACGGAGAGATCGCTGCCCAGATCATGGAAAGGTGGGGGTATAAAGTACTCCGAGGCTCAAGTTCTCACGCGATCATCAAGGCCTGGAATCGAATGAAGGAAGAGCTCCACCAAGGAGGAGAATTGATCATCGTGCCTGATGGGCCTCGAGGTCCGAACCGGAAGCTGAAACCCGGATGTATCAAGCTCGCTCAAGAAACCGGAGCCTATCTCATCCCCTTTACTTTTTCTGCTTCCAGGAAGAAATTCTTAAAAAGCTGGGATAGCTTCTTGATGTTTCATCCTTTTTCAAAGGTCGTAGCTGTATACGGGCAGCCTTGTAGCATAGATTCTGACCTGAATTCTGAAGAATTTGAGACCGCTCGTCAGAGAGTGGAGACTATATTGCTTCAACTGGATGAGAAGGCTGATAAGTATTTTGAATAAGTTCTTTACCTGTTGTTTCCAACATGAGTTTTGTGCTATAAATACCCGAAAAAAGGAGATGAAAATGAGGGTAAAAACTGTCTTTTTGTTCTTGGTTCTTTTAAGCCTGTCTTTATTCCTGTTTTCTCAGAACCCGGAAGAGCTGATTTCTCAAGCTGATAAGCTTTACATCGAGATGAAGGATATGGAGACCGCCCAGGAAGCCCTGGCCACGTACCGGAAGGCCCTTCAGGAGATGGAGGACAAGTATGCACCCTACTGGAAAATGGCTAGGATTCACTATTATATTGGGTCCCATACAGAGGGCAAGAGGGAAAAACAGACCATTTTTTCCCAGGGGATTTATTATGCCAAGAAAGCCATAGTACTGGAACCGGAAAAGCCTGATGCCTACTACTGGCTCGGGGTCAACTACGGAGTTTATGGAGAAGCAAGAGGAGTCATGAAAAGTCTTTTCTTGGTCGATGACATCAAGGAAGCCATGAACAAGGTGATCGAGTTAGACAGGTCGTACGAAGATGGAGGGCCAGACAGGGTGTTAGGCCGGGTTTATTTTAAAGTGCCAGGCATAGCTGGAGGCAGCAAGAAAAAGTCTCTGGAGCATCTGCTGAAGTCCAAAGAAATCGGCCCTCAAGATCCTTTAACTCGGGTTTATTTGGCGGATACATATCTTGCCTTAAAAGAGGTAGAGAAAGCGAAGGCTGAACTAGACTATGTCCTCAGTTTGGATGATGACCCATGCTGGGTGGCGGGTATGGCAGATACCAAAGAACAAGCCCAAGAATTGCTCAAGCACAAGAAATTCAGGGAAAAGAAATAAGCAGCTTAGAGATATAAAGGGCTAGTATTTCTAAGGTGTCAAGTTCTCATTCCGAGAATACTTGAGCCTCGAAGACCTCGATTTGAACTTCTTTTTTCCACTCGTCCTCATTCAGGCCTGCCTTGAGGCAGCCGTGCCTGAGGTAAGTTTCTAGATCCCAATCGTACTCGAGGGGAACCTGGGGGAGAAGCAGACCTTTGTAGGGTCCCTTGGAAATGATGATTCCGTGTCGACCCACTTCGATTTCTTTCACATTTTTCACGAGTTCAGGCAGGCTGAGCACGGATATTTCAATTTTTACCTCTTTTAACTCTTCATAGGTTAAGGGTGAGAATCGGTAGTCCTGGGTAGCAGCCGAGATAGCGACATCCATGATTGTCTCATACAGAGGTTTGTAAGGAAGAGGATACCCGATACAGCCCCGAAGTTGATCATTGACCTTTAGAGTGACGAAAGCTCCCCTTTTTTCTTTGAGATATTCCTCCACGATTTTGATTTCAGGTGTTTTCCCTGCCTTTAAATAGTGGTCGAGGGTTTGGCGAGCTAGGCGAAGGAGGAATTGTTGTTGATTCTTATTTAGTGAATGGCTCATTTTAGCCCCCTGATTTTGATATTTTGAGGTCAATGGGGGAGAGGAAAAAGTCTTTCTTGTGATCTAT
The DNA here is from genome assembly GCA_011772495.1 of Candidatus Aminicenantota bacterium. GTDB lineage: Bacteria > Acidobacteriota > Aminicenantia > Aminicenantales > Aminicenantaceae > WVZL01. The sequence goes on along the minus strand of WVZL01000046.1, from coordinate 95,811 downwards.
AACATATGATTTGATGTCCATTTTTTTCTTTGGGGTTAAACGAATGTCAAGAAAGAGCTGCCCGTAGGCGAAAGGAAGGAGTATTTTTCTCTTTTTTTTCTCGTCTGCCTCGTAGGAGAAGAATCCTATGAGCTTCCCTCTGAAATGTTCGTCGAGGGCAAAATAGTTCTCAAGAGAAGAGTAAAACCCCTGCGCGGGAAAGACTTTTTCTACAAAAAACCTGTGCCCTCTTTTATGCCCGATGAGAATTCCATCCAGGGTTGGTTTCGAGGAGGCGAGATTCAGACCGAGGAGGAAATGGTAGGCTTCCCGGGACAAGTAAGCGTCCATTGTTAGGAATTATAGCAAAACCAAAAAAAAATGATAATCAGGAATTACTAGAGGCAAGCATTTCCAAATCCGTGATAAGAAAAGGTCTTTGGAAATGGCTTCGCTCCGTTCAGATTTTTAACGCCATTCTCCTTTCGGCCTTCTCGGCTGCTGCGTAACTCGCTTCGCTCAAACATACTCACAGGTCGACTCTGTCGACTTCCTTCGAAGACCAGCATCGTTTCGGAGAAAGGATGTTGGGAGGATCCAAGGGGGTATGCCCTCCTTGGTCGCAGGACGCTTTATGGCGTCCGAGAAGGGGAGGCAGCGAGCCGTAAGAAGGAGAAGGCGAGCGTTGGAAGGGGGAAAGCGGAGCTGTTCCTCCTCCAAGGAGAATCTGTAAGGCTAAATCTTCAAAGTCGCTTCTTCCATTCCCAAAGACCTTTATTTGAAGGAAGTTATCCGCATCATGGATTTGAAATTGCTTTTGCTAGATAAGTCCGAGGAGAGGGGCCAGGAGCCTGATTGCGATCCAGATAATGATGATTCCCATGATATTCAGCCAAAAGCCATATTTGATCATCTTGGTCAAGGGGACTAATCCTGAACCAAAAATGATGGCATTGGGAGGAGTAGCCACCGGTAGCATGAAAGCAAAACTGCAACCAATAGCGCTCCCCAAAACAGGAGCCAGAGGACTGATGGAAGCAGCCTTAGAGATGGCGATGATGATGGGAATTATCATGTTTGCCGAAGCTGTATTGGAGGTGACTTCGGTAAGGAAAACGCTTAAGGCTATGGAGAGAAAGGTGATAAGGGATAAGCTGGCCGAAGTTCCCGGTGAAATGAAGAACCGGCCGATTGAATCAGCCAGACCCGTCTCGAACATCTGGAATCCTAAGGATAAGCCTCCACCAAAAAGGAGAAGAGTTCCCCAATCGATTCTTAAGGCTTCTTTAAGGGAAAGAGTGAATCGCCCCTGTTTAAGATCGACCGGTAAAATAAAAAGAAGGCTGGCCCCGATTATGGCCGCCACAGATTCAGGGAAGTGCTCTTGAAGCCAGAGGGCGAGAGGTGGTTTTTTCTTCAAGATTGAGAAGATGAGATTGATAAGGCCAGGGATGGTCCAGAGCGAAACCGTAACCGAGAAAGCAATCAGAACATTCCTCTGGGGTCGAGTCAGCCCTTTGGGTCTGGCTTGGATGGCTGATGAGAAATCCTTTTTTACTCGAGAAGGAATGTCTTGCTTTCTTATCTTGAGCTTCATAAAGAAGAAAAGAGCCAAATACATGGGAATCAATACCAGGAAGCCGATGATCATCCATTGGAAAAAAGTGATATTGTAGCCTGCTAGCCTTTTTAACATGCCGATGGCGATAAGGTTAGGAGGACTTCCGATAGGAGTTCCGATGCCTCCTACCGAAGCTGAATAGGCAATCATCAACAGGAAAATAAGGTTTAAGGAAGAGACTGAATTCCCTTTAGTCCCTGAATTGAAGGCGCTTAGAATCCCGAGCACAATGGGATACATCATGGCGGTAGTGGCGGTGTTGCTTATCCACATGGAAAGGAAGACCACGGTCAGGCCTAAAGCAAAAAGGATTCGGCTCCTTTTCTGGACGATGAATTTCAGGCTGAGGATGGAGTGAGCTAACTTCTGGTCAAGAGCATGCACACTCATGGCCTTGGCCAGAATAAAGCTTCCCAGGAAAAGCATGATGATCGGATTGGCAAAAGGAGCAAAGGCATCACTGACCGAAGCGACTCGGAAGACTGTAATCAAGACTGGCACTAGAAGAGCCGTGATAGGGATGGGAATGCATTCGGTGATCCACCAGGTGACAATCAACAGAAAAATTGCCAATAGAGTGTGGGCTTTAGGATTTTCTTTCAGAAGAGGAGAGAAATAAGCTGCCAGAAAGAAAAGGGGGCCGAAGAGAAGCCCGATTTTCTTTCTCAGTTCCATCTATCTGAATCCTGAGGGCTAAGATATCTTTTGAGCCCAAATGACCAGGCCATAACCCCTCTGGAAGAAGAGAATTTTGTCCAGCCGGGATATGAGCCAGATTATAGGGTAGAGGAACGAATAAATCTTAAAAGATCTCTTCTGGGTTGAGAATTCTTGAGAAGTGGAGGGTCGGATGTGCCCATCACGAAGCTTACTTTTGGTTTGTATTCGGCGGGAGAGGAACTTGACGTAGAAGAAATTCAGCAGGAGCTCAAGGAGTTCAGAGAAAAAGCGAGAGAAAGTCTGGTGTTTCTGAAGCTGAAGATGGGCTTCCATCAGCTTTTTCTCGAGTTCCTCAAGGCTGTATCCTTCTCTTTTATGGCCATAAAATTCCATAGATAAACCAAGAACTGAACGCAGTTTATTCAGAGCCAAGAATTTTCCAGTGCGAGGAGTAGCCAGGATTAATCGGCCCTCTTTTTTCAGAATTCTATGGATTTCATCAAGGCAGGATTTGTCATTTTCGAGATGTTCCAAGTAGTCTAAGCTGACCACCAGATCAAATGAATCGCTTTTAAAAGGAAGAAACTCTTCTTCCACTCGGAGACAATTTTTCTCCAGAAGAGCTTGAGATGTCTTGAGGTTCTCTAAGTCTTGGTCGGCGTGAATCCAGAAGCCCCCTTCCTGACGCAGAAAATAGCTCAAAATGCCTTGAGCGCAGCCCAGATCTAGAATGACCATACTGGGCTCGATGCATAGGTTTTTTTGGAGGAGGTGAAGTTTTTCTTTTTTCTTGAGTGATTTTTCAAAAACCTGGAGCTGCCAGGATTCTTGCTTCATTTGGAGGGATTATATTTTTTTTCAGAGGAAAAGACAAGGGATAAGGCTCAAGTGCAGGCTTCCCAGTTTCCAGGATGTTTGGAAAATTCTAGATAAGTTTTTAGCAATGGCTTCGGTCCCCTTTGGACCCCCTGATCATACTGATCTAAACTCTATTGACTAGGTGGGGATATAGATTTATCATTGAAAAAATGGAATATGAAGTGATAGTTGTTGGAGCCTTGGAAACAAACTGTTATCTTGTTTCCTGCTCAGAAACTCAAGAGTGTGCTGTGGTTGACCCGGCAGCTGAAGCCGACAAAATCTTCGCCTTGATCGCCAAAAAGGAGCTGAAGCCTGTTGTGATCCTCAATACCCATGGTCATATTGATCACATAGGAGCAAACAGAGATATGAAAGAAAAGTTTGGCATCCCGCTCCGAATTCATTCTCTAGACGGTCATATGTTAGGGAATGAACAGCAATCAGAATTAAGCTTTTTCCTCCAGGCCAAAAGCTCTCCCCCGGCGGATAGCTTCTTCAAAGATAGTGAAAAAATCAGGGTCGGAAACTCCTCTCTCCAGGTTCTCCATACTCCTGGACACTCTCCAGGAAGTGTCAGTTTCATAGCAGACACCTTCGTCCTTTCTGGCGATACTCTTTTTTGTGGGGGTGTAGGCCGAACGGATCTTCCCGGGGGCAATTGGAAAGAAATGGAGAACTCCTTGAAGAATAAAATATTGACTTTGCCTGAGGAAATGGTTGTTCTTCCAGGCCACGGACCTTCCACTTCTGTTGGCCAAGAAAAAAACACGAATCCTTTTATATGATGAAAGACATTTCCTCGTCTGAGGATGTTCTTCAGTCCTTCCTCGAATTCCTCTCTGTCGAGAAAGGACTCTCTGAGAATACGATTCTCTCTTACGGCAGAGACATCAAGAAGTTCTTTCGATTCTTGCAAAGATTGAAGATATCATTCTTGGACCCTGGGGAAGACGTCTTGGGTAAATTCGTTCAGCAGGTCAGCCGCTCCGGTCTTTCGGCTCGATCCGTTACCCGGCTCATCTCTTCTCTGAAGGCTTTCTATAAATTTTTGGTGTTGGATGGAGTTATGACCAAGAATCCAGCCTTGAGTCTGCATTCTCCAAAGTCCATGCTGTCCCTGCCCAAATATCTGAGGATGAAGGAAGTGGAGCGGCTGTTGAGCCAACCTGATGAAGGAGCCGTCAGGGGCCTTAGAGATAAAGCGATGTTGGAACTTCTTTATGCAACTGGCCTGAGGGTCTCAGAGCTGGTCATGTTGAAGACCAAAGATATAAATTTAAGGGATGGATTTCTCATCTGCAGAGGGAAGGGAGGAAAAGAGAGGATTGTGCCGCTCGGGAATTCAGCCGTAAAAGCTCTCCAGGAGTATTTGAAAAATGCCCGGCCCAAGCTTTTGAAGCGGTCCCATGATTATCTCTTTCTTACCTATCGTGGTGACGCGTTTACCCGGCAAGGATTCTGGAAACTCCTCAAGACTTACGCTCAAAAGGCTAACCTCTCTTCTAAGATAAGCCCCCATATTCTCCGCCATACTTTCGCCACCCATCTCCTGGAAAGAGGGGCTGACTTGAGGTCTGTGCAGCTGATGCTGGGTCACAGCCAGATCACTTCGACACAGATCTACACCCATGTCAGCCGCGAAAGACTCCGTCGTGTCTATGATAAGTATCACCCCCGAGCTTGAAGCAAAAAATGAGTGACGGTTCTACTTGTTCTTTATAGAAAACGATGAAATAAGGAACTTTATACAAACAGAACTGTCCCTCTTTTACAGTTTTACTTTTTTTCCTCCTTGCGGATTTCATCCAGCATAGCCATGGATTTTCTCAAGTGGGGAATAACAATGGAACCTCCAACCAGAAGGCCGACATTCAGGGCCTCATAGAGCTGCTCGTTAGTCAAGCCAAGCTGGACACAACGTATCAAATGGTAGGTCACACAGTCGTTACATCTTAGGGCCAGAGAAGCCACGAGTCCCAAAAGCTCTTTAGTTTCTGCAGGTAAAGCTCCTTCTTGATAGGCATATTTATCCAGGGCAAAGAAGCGCTGGATTTCCTTGTTTTCGCTCTCCAGAATCCTTTTGTTCATCTTGGCGCGGAACTGCTTGAATCGTGTCAATTCACTGGTCATTTCTCCTCCTTAAAAAAACTTGTTCTGGCTTCCCTTTTTCTATCTCTTGGATGATAAAGGAAAGACAGGAAAGATAATTTTCTAATAGTGTGGTGTTATTGATAATCTCAGTTTGGCCTCATGATGGTTAAAGAGGCGGGTAGGATCGTCAAAGCCCAGCGTCCATTTTTTAAGCTTCCAAGTCCAGCTGAATTCTCTCTTCACTGCGGCAGCGTAGATTTCTTTTTCTCCCAAAAAGACCTGGTTCGAGCCTTCTATGATGAAAGGCGCATATTCTGTATCAGGATTTAAGTCCGTATTCTCATTATAACAGGGCAGATGAAGGGAAATCTTGCCGTTTGACTCATTCTGAGGGATCGGGAATCCTTCCACTCTAAAGTGAAAATGAAGTTTCTTCTCTTGCCGCAGAAGATATTTGAGATGGAAGGTCGGTTTCTGTTTGAAGTCGTTTTCTCTTTTCGTTTGCACAAGTTCAGGGGATATCTTTTTTTCTTCAGCCTTCCAGTTCGTAAGATGGCATTCTTTGTGATACAGAATGTAGTCTGCATCGTCCTTTTCTTTCTCTATGCTTCCTGTCCAGACAATTTTAAAGGTATAATCTCCTGAATAAGATATCTTTCTCTGTTTGAGGCTGTATTCTCCGTCAGTAATAATGACAATTTTTAAATCCCACCAGAGAGGAGTCTTCTTTTCTGGAAATAGTGAAAAAGGATGAAAAGCAAGTAGCAGTAGAGAAAGAGAGCCGAGGAATAGAAGAAAGAAAGGATTGAAAACCTTTTTAGCCATGAACGTATAAATAATATTTAGGCTTCATCTATTATATTAAATTAAACAAACAAATAATTCTATAAGAAAGAAGATTGAGTGCTGGAAAGCCTCATAGATGAGACTGGGATCAGGCTCTGCGGTTGAAAAGAGGTATTCATACCTGGTGGATTATCTAGTGTTTCTGATAATCATGAGGCCACGCCATAAAGGCTCAAGGGCGATTCCCATGGGCCGGGTGAATGGGTTGAGAATTTTTTCAACTTCAGGGCTGGATTGAAGGCTGTTTAGGCAACGTTGGGTTTGACGGGAAGGCAGGAATATGTTAAATTAACTTATTAGTTCAATTAATGAACTTAATAGTTAATTAATAAAACCTATAGGTACAATAATGAAAAAAGACGACCTTAGGAATGAAAGAAAAAGGCACCGAATAGAAGAAAACAAAGAGTTTATCTTAAAGGCAGCGGAAAAAGTCTTTACTCTGAAGGGGTACAGTTTGGCTACCATGGATCAGATTGCTGAGGAAGCTCAATTTTCTAAGGTCACCCTCTACCGTTATTTCAAAAGCAAAAGCGCGATATTCCTCGAGATAATCAACAAATCATTCGGTGATGTTCATCAGAAAATGACCAAAATACTGCTGGAAAAGAGAAGCGCCGTAGAGAAATTGTGGGAGCTCATTCATTGTATGTCTTCCTATTATCAGCAGAAGAAAAATCTGGCTCGAATACTGGTCTTAGAAAGATCTTTGATGAAAAAGATCTTAAACATAGACCCAAGAGAACGACTTTTTCCGTCATCCGAGCATCCCCGAATTCCGGCTGATTTCAAAGCCAAGATGGAAGATATTTATAATATCATGTGCGAAATCATCAATGAGGGAATTGAATCAGGAGAATTTCGGAAAGTCGATATCAAGGATGCCTGTTTCGTTTTGGGAGCGATGCTCCGGGGGTTTCATTTCAAGGGTCCCGTACAAGATGGAGATTACAAGATAAAGGAAAGCACAGATTTGATACACAGTTTTTTCCTTAACGGCATAAAAAAAGGCAGAAAAGCATGAAAAGGAGATAGAAATGCAGATAGCGAAGAAAATATTATCGATCGCCTCTTTCATATCTTTACTTTTGGTCTCAGGGAGATTTTCTTTTTCCCAGGAAAAGATGACCCTGACTCTTGAGAAGTGCATTCAACTGGCTCTCTCTCAGAATCCCTATCATCTGGCTGCTGAGGAGAGGGTCGAGGCTGCCAGATCTCAAGTTAGAGAGGCTGCCTCTAACTTTTTTCCTTCTCTCAATGCCCAAGGCCTCCATACTCTAGATGAAAAGGTTTTTGAACTAGAATTTCCCTCTTTCATTCCCGGAGAGCCTCCCCAGAGAGTTTCGGTGGACTTTACCCGGGATTACCAGTTCTCGATGTCCCTTTCCATTCCCTTGTTCACCAGTGGCAGGTTAACTTCTGGTTTTCGTCAGGCTAAATATAATCTCCTCTCTACTGAAGAATATGTTCGTCAGTCTACTCAGGCCACAGTCTTCAACGCCAAAAGCGCTTTTTATGGGTATCTGCTGTCCAAAGAATTCGTAAAAGTCGCTGAAGAGGCGGTAGATGTGGCTGAGAAACTCTATAAGAATGTGAAAAGTCTTTATGAGGTGGGTATGGCTTCCAAGTTCGACCTCTTGAGGTCCGAGGTCCAAGTTGCCAACCTGAAGCCTCAGTTGATTAAGGCCCGGAATAATCTCAAGATTGCCGAACTCAGCCTGAAAACTATCTTAGGGTTGGATTTAGAAAAACCTGTTGAAATCAAGGGAGAGCTCACCTATGAACCCTACGAGGCAGATTTAGAGAAGTCTCTGGCAGAAGCATTGAATAACAGGCCAGAGATCAGTCAGCTCAGTTATCAGAAACAGATGGCCGGGGAAATGTTAAAGTTGGCCCGAGCCTCCAATCTGCCTTCTGTCGCGGTATCCGGCACCTATAATTTCTGGGCAGATAAGTTTAACTTCCAAGAGGACACCTGGCAGGATTTTTATGCAGTCAATCTGGTCCTCACCCTTCCCATTTTTAACGGCTTTTCCACCTCGGCCCGAGTGGCACGGTCAAAAGCCATGATTCGGGAGCTCGAGCTTTCTCAAAAAGGACTGGTCGATATGGTAAGGTTTGAGATTAGACAAGCCACTCTAAAGCTAAACGAAGCCAAGGAATCTCTTCTCTCCCAGGAAAAAAATGTCGAGCAGGCTCAGGAGAGTCTGCGGATTGCTGAACTGAATTATGCCGAAGGCATGGTAACAGTCCTTGATGTCTCTCAGGCTCAAGCCGCTTTGAGCCAGGCAAAAACAAACTACTCGCAGGCCCTTTTTGATTATGTCATGTCTCTGGCCCAGCTGGAAAAGGCCAGGGGAGTCAACTGGACTGATGGATAATGAAAATGAACAATCAGAATGTTCACGATACATGGAGGAATTGAATGAAAAAAATAGTGATGGTTAAGGTATGTGTAGCGCTATTTCTTTTACTTTCTATTCTTTCCTGCCGCCCTCCGGAAAAGAAAGAAGCCCTAGAAGAAGAAAGCTTTGGGGCAGCGTCGGTCAAGGTTTTCGAAGTCAAAAAGCAGAAAATCTCGGAGAAACTTCATTATACAGGAGTTATCGAGGCGCTGAAGAATGTAAACATCACTCCTGATGTAGGAGGAAAGATTGCCAAGATACATGTCGAAGAAGGAGAAAGAGTCCGAGAGGGGCAGCTTTTGGCTGAGCTGGATACAAGAGCCATTCGCCTTCAGCTTGAACAAGCGAAAGCTGCTTTGGCAGTGGCAGAAGCCAATCACAAAGACGCCCAAAGGAACATGGAAAGAATGGAGCGTTTAAAAAGCGAGAAGGCTGTATCCGATCAGCAGTATGAAAAAATCAAACTGGCTTATGAAGCGGCCGAAGCTCAACTCCAGCAGGCGCGAGCGGCTTTGAATCTAGCCCAGCACAGCCTGGATGTCTCGCTCATGAAAGCACCTTTCAGCGGTGTGGTAGCCTCCAAGAACGCAGAGGTTGGTGATGTCATCAATCCCATGATGGGAGGCTTTTCCGCATCCAGTGGAGTCTTGACCTTGATGGATTTTTCGCGAGTAAAGATTGAAGTCGATGTTCCCCATCGGGATATTGTGCGGATTAAAAAAGGCCAGCCTGCCCAGCTCCTGGTGACAGTTTTTCCGGATAAGGCTTTCCAAGGACGGGTGGCCATAGTGAACTTGACCGCAGATCCTCTGACAAAAAAATTCAAAGTCGAGGTGAGAATCAATAATTCTGATTTTGTATTAAGACCCAACACTTTTGGGGAAGTCACGCTTGAAGTCAGTACTCACGAAGATGCCCTAGTTATTCCTCAAAAGTCAGTCCTGGAGAGCAAATATGTTTTTCTGGTCGGAGCGAACAATCAGGCGCAGAGAAGAGAGGTCACTCTCGGCCTGCAAAATGCCGACCTGGTTGAGATTCTCAACGGACTCAAGGAAGGAGATCTTGTTGTCACGGAAGGCAACTATGCTCTTGAGGATGGAGCAAAAATTGACATTCAAGAGGTTATCCAATGAAAATACCTGAATTTTCTGTTAACCGAAAAGTCACCACGGCCATGCTGGCCATGATTCTAGTGGTCCTAGGTTTTCTCGCCTTTACCAAACTGGGTTTAGATTTTTTTCCGGATCTTGAGTTTCCCACAGTATCCGTAGTGACCACCTATTCAGGAGCTTCTTCAGAGGACATCGAAAACACCATCACTCGACCATTGGAGCAGATCATTAACACGATCAATCGGGTGAAAAGGGTCGATTCTATGACCCTGGAAGGGGCTTCGGTGATCATGACCGAATTTGAGTGGGGGACCAATCTTGATTTCGCCGCTCAAGATATCAGAGATCAGATCGGTCTCTACCGGAATTTTCTGCCCGAGGAAGCCTCTGACCCCTTGGTGGTTAAGTTCGACCTTGGTCAGATGCCTATCATATTTGGCGGCATCACTGCCAACCGGCCGACTTATGAACTAAAAGAGTTGATAGAAGATGAAGTAGCACCTAGGCTGGAGAGGATTGATGGAGTGGCTTCTGCTCAAGTGTTTTCGATGGATATCCGAGAAATCCTGGTGGATATAGACAAAGCTGCTCTTGAATCACTTAATATTTCCTTAGACCAGGTTCTTTTTGCCCTCAGGATGGAAAATCTGAATCTCCCTGCCGGGCGGATTGTGGAGAGGCATTCCGAGTTTTTGTTGAGAACCCTGGGAGAATTCAAAACTCTGGAAGATATCCGGAGTACCATCATCGGCTCGACTCAAACCGGACAACCTGTGTATCTGGGCGATGTGGCTGAAGTAAGAGACGCCATGAAGGATACGCGGTTTGTAGCCCGAATCCAGGGTGAAAAAGGGATCTTCTATTTTATCAGCAAGCGATCTGGAGCCAACACAGTCATTACAGCCAGAGCCGTCAACAAAGAGCTGGAAAAAATAAAGGCCACCCTTCCTCCAGACATAACATTTTTCCCTTTCATGGACCAGTCAGAGATGATCCAGAGAGTTACAAGGAGGACTGGAAATAATGCCTTAGTGGGTGGTGTCTTGGCCATCTTTTTCATCCTGGTCTTCCTTCGCAACTGGCGTCCGACAGTGACCATTGCCCTGGCTATTCCGCTCTCCGTTATCACGACTTTTATTGCCCTTTATCTGGCTGGTTATACGCTCAACTTGCTAACCCTTGGAGGCTTGGCTTTGGGCATTGGGATGCTAGTGGATAACGCCGTGGTGGTTATTGAGAATATCTTCCGGCATATGGAAGAAGGCAAAGGCAGGGAAGAATCTGCCAAAAGAGGTGCCTCTGAGGTGGGAATGGCCATCACGGCTTCGACGCTGACCACGATTGCTGTCTTTTTCCCGATGGTGTTTGCTCGGGGTCTCACGGGGAGGATGACGCGAGGCCTAGCTTTATCCATAGCCTTTGCTCTAGTGGCCTCTCTTTTCGTGGCTCTCACCGTTGTTCCCATGGTGGCTTCTCTCTTGTTCAAGGCCAATAACAATCAGGGAAATCAGGCAAAGAAAAAAATGACAAGACAGTTTGATAAAGCCCGGAGTTTTTACCGAAGAATACTTCACGGCGCTCTCAAGCGAAGATGGCTGGTGCTCGGAGGAACGTTGGGCCTACTGATCATCTCTTTTGCCATCGTTCCTTTCTTAGGCACAGAATTCATGCCAGCCATGGATAGAGAAATGCTTATCCTTTCGGTGAAGATGCCAGTGGGAACCTCTCTTGAAGAGACGGATCGAGTTGTGAAGATAGTGGAAAGGCAGCTCGCTGCTGCGCCGGGAGTGGAAACAGTTTCTGCTCAGGCCGGCTCACAAGCAGAACAGAACCCGGCTGATATGGCCGGAGGATTTTCTACCACCGGTTCCCATGAAGGATTGGTCTGGGTGGGGCTGGTCAGAAAAAAAGAGAGAGATCTGTCTGATCAGGAAATCCTGGAAGAAATTCGAGGGAAACTCCCCAAGCTGAAAGATGCCAAGATCGAAGCCATTGATTTCGGGGCAGCCATGGCAGGAGGAGAGTCAGCTCCTATCGAGATAAAAATCTTTGGCAAAGACATTAATGTTCTCGGAGATGTTGCCGATAGCATTGTGGATAGAATCCAGGGTGTAGAAGGCTTGAGGGATGTTACCCATAGTTTAGCCGAGGGAAAACCCGAGTATCATATCTCCATAGATCGGGAAAAGGCTTCTCGGATGGGTTTGCAGGTGAACCAGGTGGCCAATGCGGTTCAGACCGCCTCCTTGGGTAAGGTGGTGACTCGATACCGAGAAGGAAACGAGGAATTCGACATCCGGGTTCGGTTTAAAGAAAAGTTTAGAGACAGTCTGGATGATATAAAGAGTATTCCGATCATGACGCCGTTTAACAATATGGTCAGTTTAGAACAGGTCGCTTCCATCGAGAAAGGCGAAGGCCCCATCCGGATAAACCGAGAAAATCAGGCTCGAGTAGTAAATGTTACGGCTAACATCTCCGGAAGAGATTTGGGTAGCGTAGTGAGGGACATAAAAAAGAGAATAGATCAAGTCGAGAAAGGATTGCCTTCAGGATATTTCATCGAATTCGGCGGCCAGTATGAACAGATGCAGGAGGCTTTCATCATCATGGCTGGTGCTTTTGCCCTGGCCACTCTCCTGGTCTACATGATCATGGCTTCTCAATTTGAATCTTTTAAACATCCCTTCGTGATCATGTTCACGATTCCGCTGGCTATTGTGGGAGTGATTCTGGCCCTGCTTATTTCAGGCCAGCCAGTCAGTCTTCCGGCCCTGATCGGGTTTATCATGCTGGGAGGAATCGCTGTCAACAACGGGATCGTCATGGTGGACTACGTAAACCAGTTGAAAAGACGAGGAATCGAGAAGAGAGAAGCTCTTCTACAAGCCTGCACGGTTCGTCTGCGGCCTGTATTGATCACCGCCTTCACCACGATCTTAGGGATGTTGCCCATGGCGTTGAGCGTTTCCGAAGGGGCTGAGATGAGAGCCCCGATGGCCATCGCGGTTATCGGAGGATTGACAGCTACGACGTTCCTGACCCTCTTTGTCATCCCCATTATCTATAGTCTATTCGACCGCGTCAGGTTTAAAACAAATTAAGTTTAAGGGGATGGTTCCATTTTAAAAAATAGAACCGTCCCCATCTCTTTTTAACAGTAGGATCAGTTACAGGCTTTGGGTCTAGGTCTTATACCTCAAGAAAGCACCTATGTTTCCGTACCTCCTCAGCTTTGAGGGAGGAGTGACGTGTTTGACCTGGCATTTTTTGTTCATAGCAATTTCCACAGCCTCGTCGATGATATCCACCACTTTTTCTGTTTTTACCTGACAGGAAGGACAGCGAGGTTCGTCCAGGTACAGGAAGTTGCACTTAGGGCAGATCTTTCCCTGCTTTGAAAAATTGCGCGTCACGACCAGAGTTTGAACTTCGGCTTGGTTGAGCTTCTTCAATGTATCATTCACCCCAGAAACGGCCAGTCCGCCTTTTTCCAGCTCTGAGATGAGGCGAACCACAATTTCCTCCTCCTCTTCTTTTTTCAGTATCTTTTCTAGCTTGAGGGATTCTGAAAGTACTTTATCTGGGGAATCGCTGGGCTTAGTCCTGATCCTGCCTTTGAGCCTATTCTTGATATAAGGGTGAAGGAGCGGTTCAAATTTTTTCCAGTGTTCATCTCCACAGCCAACAAAAAGCCAGTCAAAATGATTTTTCTTGAAAAGGTCGAAGGTCACCTGACCAGTACTCTTGAAGTGCTCATGAAGATGGGTGGCTACGTGTCTTTCGATTCTTTTTGATTCATAGCCTTCCCACCCTCCTTCTCTGACTTTGGGAGGGACATCGGCGATGAGATTTTGGAGAAGGGAAATATCTCCCATGAAAATTTCATACCAGATGGCTTCTCTCCGATCTAAAAGGAGAGCACAAATAGAGTGGTATTCATCCAGCATGGCCGAAAGCGGTCTCACATAAGGATTGTGGTCAAACACGATCATGTTCCGCGGTGGATTAGGGAGATTGAAAATATGCCAGAAGTCTTTCTTCGAGCAGGAAAATATGGCAAGACCTGATGATCTGTAGGAATTGCTGTTCTGGTTGAAGAAACGTCTGATTTTTTCTAGGTCCTTGAAAAGAGATTCTTTTTTCTCCCTTGCAAGGTCGAAATCATTTATAAGAGCCTGATTTTTATTCAAAAGGTTTTTAAAAGAGAGGTTTATTTCTTTTTTTGTCCTCCGGCTTTTATCCGTATCCAGATAGAAAGATGTCGTAAGATAATCCTCGCTTTTGAATCCAGCCAGGGTTTCAATTTGCTCCCGGCTCATTAATTTCATGCGTCCTCCTTTAGAATAGAGATCGATTCCAAAAGAAAATTCTTTAGTCGAGGATGGATTGTGGAGAAGTTCACCCTTACCTAAAATAAGAACTGAATCCTTGTTTGTCAAGGGGATCAGTTCAACAATTCGTAATTCATGTTAAGATATTTAAAAATCCTAGAGAATAGAGCTAGTCTCTTTTTATTGGGCTTTACTCTTTTAAGGGCAAGAATTATAATACTTTTGAAGCCAGAGAACTCGATTAGTTCTCAATACTTTCGCTAAGAAAATATTGGTGCGGAAGTGGCGGAATTGGTAGACGCGTAAGCCTCAGGAGTTTATGGTCTTTTAGACCGTGTGGGTTCGAGTCCCACCTTCCGCACCAGGAAGAAAGCAAGACTGAAGCCCTTTCAGATCATCAGATTGATTCATGCCTATCACGAGGAATATTCTCCTGATAAATCCTTGGATATATGATTTTACAGCCTATGATTTCTGGCTAAGGCCTCTGGGACTCCTGTACGTGGCCTCCATCCTCAGGAAGCATACCAGCTTCAGGCTGAGCTTTATCGACTGTTTGGACCGCTACCATCCCCTGCTGCCCAAGAAAATGAAAGCCAAGGCGGACGGGAGAGGCCCGTTTCCCAAGGAGGAGGTTGTAAAGCCGGTGATATTGAAGAATGTTCCGAGGAAATATTCTCGGTACGGAATCCCTGTTTCCCTATTCCTGCAGGAGTTGAGCCAAGTTTCACCTCCTGATCTAGTCCTCATAACCAGTACCATGACTTATTGGTATCCTGGAGTCCAACTGGCGGCAAAGCTTGTGCGCCAGAAGTTTGGTCGAGTTCCCGTCGTTTTAGGCGGAATATACGCCACGCTTATGCCCCGGCATGCTCAAAGCTCCACAGAGGCAGACTTTGTTGTTCAAGGTCCAGGAGAGAAAAAGCTTTTTTCCGTGATCAAAGAGGCCTTGGGTGATGGAAGCATTCCCGAAATTCAGATCGATTCTTTTGGAGACGTTCCTTGGCCAGCTCTTGATATGCTAAGGAATAAACGGGACCTGCCTATCTTGGCTTCAAGGGGATGTCCTTCCCGATGTTCTTTTTGTGCCGCCTCTTTACTTTATAGTCATTTTGAACAGAGGAAACCTGACTCCGTGGCTGACGAAATGGAATACCATCACCGCCAACTCCAGGCGCGCAATTTCGCCTTCTACGATGATGCGCTTCTCCTGAACAAGAGGAATCACGTTATTCCTCTTTTGAAAGATATCATCAAGAGGAAGCTTCCCTTATCATTTCACACCCCTAATGGGCTGCACATCAGGGAGATAAATTTTGAACTGGCCGCTCTTTTTAAGAAGGCAAATTTCCGATCCCTTTACCTCAGTCAGGAATCCTTCGAGGAACGGATTTTGGCCAAAGCGTCAGCCAAAGTGTCTGCTGAGGATTTAAAGGAAGCCCTAGAGAACTTAGAAAAGGTCGGATACCACCGTAACGACATCAATGTCTATCTGATGACCGGTCTTCCCGAGCAAGAAATTTCGGGAATTCAAGAAAGCGTTCGTCAAGTCCAACAGCTGGGCGCCAAGCCCCATTTAGCCTATTTTTCACCTGTACCCGGCACGGCTGAGTGGAATAAGCTGGTTGAAAAAGGGATATTCGCCAAAGATGCAGATCCTCTTCTTCATAATAAACTGACCTTTCCTTATCTCTGGGGCAATTTTTCCCCAGAAGATTTTGAATCCCTTAGTAGACTTCTGAAGAAAGAACGGGCGTGACACCTGGCGGGTGAACAAGGCACTTGATGTTTTCGATCAGGCTGTCTATTATTAAGAGTGGAGCAAAGATTTATTGAATGCCATGGAAGATGGCCATTTTCAACTGGAATGCCCATGGAGGCCACAGCAATTTGGCTATGATCCTTGGAGATGAAGGCCAATCAACCTCAATCCAGGTTGAGGCTATGAGAGAAAAAATATGAACAAATCACTTTTGTACGTTATGATCGTTCTCTTGCTTCTCTTGCTTCCTTCTTGTCGTCTCTACAAATTGGAACGTCAGCTTGATCCTGAAAACGCTGAGTTTTTATCAAAAGTCAGGTATATCATCACCAAAGAAGAGCGGAAGATTTTCCTCGAACTTCCTGATGAAGAAAAGGAAAATTTTCAGGAGGAATTCTGGAAGCGCCGTGACCCTGATCCAGAAACAGAAGAGAATGAGTTTAAGAAAGAATATTTTAAACGTGTGGATAGGGCTGATGAACTTTTCCTGGGAGAAGGGAAACCAGGTTGGTTGACTGACAGGGGAAGAATTTATATTCTTTTTGGTCCTCCATCGGATCGCATGACCTACCCTATGGGGACAGGTCCTTACGGCCGTTGTCAGGAGACATGGTTGTACGGCAATTTCCCAGTTATTTTTGTTGATGGTTTCTGTAGCGGAACTTATAGGTTGGTCACATACAATCTGGCTCATCTTCAAGCCTTAAACCGGGCCCTTGCTTCTTCTCAGAAGACGTTTGAAAAAGAAAAAGGACTCTTTGATTTTAATTGTGAAATCAAGACGAATCTCATCCATCCTGATAGAATGGAAGGTCTCATCATCATTGAAATTCCCTACGCTGTCATCTGGTTCAAATCCGAGGATGATAAACTCGAGACAACCCTGGATTTAAGCCTCGAGCTGATGGATTCTTCCGACCAGCTTCTTTGGCAATACGAAGACTCCATCGTTGTTCGAATAGACGAAATCGAGCTCCAGAAGAAGAGTCAGCAGAAACACACACTTAAAATCCCTTTTACGCTGGAGGCAGATCTGGAAAGGCTGGGAAAGAGAAAAAACCTGTTCCATATTCTCCTCAAAAACAGGACCGGAGGGGAAGAGGCAAAAAAAGTCAAAGAGCTCAAATTAGAAGATTTGGACTCATTAAGGTTCTTACGCTAGGTGTGGGGAAAATCATCATCAGCTAGGAGAAGATGATGCTTAATATTTCAAGAAATAATCGTTTCCTCAAGGGCTTGGGAATCCTGTTTCTTTTCTTGGGAATAACCTCCTTTTCCTTCTCTCAAGCCCATTTGGGAAAAGGAAGAATCACTGGGACGGTAGTTGATGAGAACGGCAAACCCCTGGAAGGTGTATTGATCGTCGTGCAGAGCCTGAGGGCCAAAGCAAAATTCGAGAGCTATACTGATAAAAAGGGGCATTTCGCGGTGGCGGGAATGGGGACCGGACAGTGGCGAGTAACGGCTTCCAAGGAAGGTTACGTCAGTTCCTACGTGGACATACCCATCCGCCAATTGAGAAAAAACCCTGCCCTTTCCTTTATCTTAAAAAAAATAAAAGGACCTGCTGGTCTTAAAACAAATGAGGAGTCCTTCCAACTGCTCGACAAAGGAAATCTTCTCCTAGAAGAAGAGAAATATGACGAGGCCTTAGGAGTTTTCGAGGAATTGTTGACTAAATACTCAGAGATTTATCAGATTCATCTCAACATCGGAACCTGCTACCTAAAAAAAAGAGAGCTGGATAAAGCCGAAGAACAATTTAAGCTTGTCCTGGATAAAATCCTTGAGACTCATGGCGATTACAATAAAGAGAAAGTGACTTCTCTGCGGGCTCTTGCCGGGTTGGGAGAGGTGTTTCTTCAGAAAGAAAAATTTGAGGATGCTCAGAAATATTTTGCTCAAGCCTTGGAAATTTCCCCTGAGGATGCAGTTTCCGCTTATAATGTGGGGGAGGTATATTTTTCGAACCAGAAGATCGACGAGGCTATCGCATATTTTGAATTAGCCATAGAGATTAAGAAGGAATGGTCCAAGCCTTATTTGAAGCTGGGCTATGTTTATCTAAACAAGGGCGACTTTGATAAATCCCTTGAGTATTTCCAGAAGTTCATCGAGATGGATCCAGAAAGCCCTCAAGTGCCCAACGTGCAAAACATCATTGCCACCATAGAAAAGATGAAGGACTCGAGATGAATCCAGCAGAGAGAAATATCGGTCCTAAAATCTGATATGCAGGCTGAATCTGAAAGCCCTTACCCCGGTCACAGCAACAATCCTCTTGTAGTCTGAGCCTAAGACCCGCCTTCCTTCGGTTGTGTTTTCACCTGAGGGAAACCAGAAGCCACCGTCATTCTGGATGGTAGAGCGGTATTTATTTCCCAAAGCATTGAAGATGTCAATATAAAAACTTATTCTTCCTGCACCTTTTAGTTGAAATTCTTTCTCGATTCTCAAATTCAGGTTGTCATAGGCATTATTTCTCCTAGTCCCGGGTTCCTCAAGAAGAACATTCACAAAACTGCTGTAGGCATTTTCTTCTTCTGACCAGGAGGAAGGAGGATAAATGGTCACCCTCCGTGCCCAGGGGATGCCGCTCCTATGAGTGTAGAAGAAGCTCAGGTAAAAATCATAGGGGAATCGGTAGGTCCCCATGAGTTTGATGACTAGAGGTCGATCAAAATCCAGGGTCGAATTTTCGGCAAGATTGACGAAATAGTTAGGACTTTCTCCAGCCCTGGAAAATCCAGAGCTGGCGTTGTAACCTAAACCGATATTGCCATTGGATTTGCTCAAGATGGCTGACCCCAAGAATTGCCAGTTGTTCGACATTCTTTTTTTCAATACCAATTCTAGAGCCTGATACTTCCTCTCTAATTCAGGAACATTTTTAATCCGGTCAAAGGCCAAAGGAGCATCTTTTGACCAGAAATAGACAGTCACAGGAGCATCTGGATAATCGTCAGTCCCCGGGACTATCGTGTTAAAAGGAATCCACCATCCTTCAGTGTCATCTTCGACGGTGTACCAGTCTTTGTCCAGAGCAGGGGCATAACGCACGTTTTCAATGATGTTTCTTTTGACCTTGTAGATGCCGTTTATCCGGACGGAAAAATCCTTAAAGAGTTCTTGCTGAACTCCTATAGTGAATTCGTCGAGATAAGGAGATTTGATATCAGGGTCTATTCTTTTCTCGTAGAAATCCTCTGAGTAAAGACTGAAATCTTCGGGGAAAAGAGCATAGGTATCGTCGATGCCAACATTCCCATCCATATTTTCATCATACCAGTAGAACTGGTGGAGACGGCTAGGAGAAAAAGGATTAAGAGGGTAGATATACTGGAGCATCAGATATTCTTTGTAGCGAGCATAGGAAGCTTTGAAGACCGTTCTTCCGTTTCCATAGATATCAAAGCTCAGTCCCAGGTGGGGGGAGAGAGAGTCCCAAGTCATCAAGTCCTTCCATTCTTGAACAGTGTTTTGAGCGAAGGGATTGACTCCGTACAGGGGTTCAATCAATTCCTCGCCTATGTTGTCAACCGAGACAGGATTTCCGCTTGCTTCCTTAGTATGCGGCAGGAGCTTGGCAGTGCTTCTATCAAACCTGAGACCCAGACTCAGAGTTAGCCTGGAAGCGATGGTGGCTTTGTCTTGAATATAAAATCCTAATCTTCTTAGTTCAGTCTTAGGATTTAATACTCCTTCAATTTGGCCTGTCAGGTAAAAGTGAATCCTGCCTTGGCCAACAATGTTGCCCGTGGCTGGAGATTCGGCTAGGCCGAAATAATAGGGGTCTCCGTAGAAGTAATCTAATAATAAATTATCTTCTTTCCAAGAGCTCCATTCTCCATAGGTGTATTCATATTCAGCCCCTAGCCTTAATTCGTGGTCTCCTCCCATGAAATTATCCTGAAAGCGAGTGAGATGAGCCCCGGCTTGAAATCTTCTGTTCTGGTGGATTTCGTTGAACTGGGCACTCCCCCAGGTATGACCCGTTCCCTCGTTGAAATATTGAGGATTGTCTGCTGCCTGCTCATTGAGCAGTAAAGGGAGGAGGAGGTCGACGTAGCTGGCTCTCAGGTCAACAAACGTATTTTGATCCAGGATATAGTTTAGAGTTCCGCTTAAGGTGTAATTTTTCTCATGGTCCATGACCCGGGTAGCTTCTTCTGCTAAATTCCAGCTCAACGGGAATTCATGAGCGGGGCGGTAGCGATTAGTATAGCTGAACATTGCGGAAATTCTGAGCTGAGAACTAAATTGTCCGGTGAGCTTGAGAAGCCCCCATAATTCTTTATTTCCCCAGGTGTATTCTTCATGATCGTTTCCTTGAGGATCTGTCCAAGCAAGGAAAGGAGTTGTTCGTGTCTGAGTCAGGTAGCGTGCGTTCCCGAAGAACCACAATCTGTCTTCTAAGAAGGCACCGCTTACAGACAATGAGAAGTCCCATAGACGTTTATCCAGGGATGGAGAAGAGACCCCTATGGTGCTTAATTCTTCTCCAGGCCAAAGATTGCTGGATGTTTTTTCACTCCCATGATAGAGGATGACTTCTGCGTTGACTTTATTCTGACCTGATTTGGTAACGACATTGATGAAGCCACCGTCAGTGTGGCCGATTTCCGCTGGATGAGCGGCTGTTTCCAATTCTATCTCTTCGATAACGTCAAAGTTTATATCGGTGAGGAGATGCATTCCCACCGGGTCATTCATGTTCGCCCCTTCGAGAGAATAGGTGTTACTTCTGGCTGAGGAGCCCTGAACCAGGTGTGATTGCTGGCTGTATAAACTTTCAGAAGAGATTCCAGATACAGAATTAATAATGGCCGAGAAATCTCTGGTCAAAGGAATCTTGTCCAGAAGTTCCCTCTCCAGCGCAAAGGCTATTTTTGGTGATTCTACATCGGCTGCCGGCGTTGGTACTCTCAAGGTGATCTCTTCTTCTATGTTCGTCATTTCCAGGGAGACGTTAATCGTGGTCGTCTTTCCGACCCGGATAATGATATTTTCGATGTTGACTGTCTTAAAACCGGGCATTTCTACAATGACTGTGTATTTTCCAGGAGGAAGGGAGGGCAATCTGATGGCTCCTGTATCTGATGTTATATAAGTCCGAATTCCCAGCAAGTCGGCAGAGGAAACGTAGACGAAAGCTCCGGGGAGAGGGAATCCTTGTGTATCAGTAACCTTACCTTTGAGGCAGCCGGTGAGTCTTTGAGCTGTGGCAAAAGAGGCCAGACTTAGGGATAAATATATAAGGAAAGTTACCTTTAAGAGTCTCTTTCTCACTTGTGCCTCCTTGTATTCAGGGCAATGTATTGAGGATAGGAATGGGTGTGATTTCTTCGGTTTTGGGTATTCACCTTTCTTGTTTAATTAGCTGATAATCATAACAATTATGCTTTTCTTTTACAATAGCCTGGGTCTGGTATTCATTACTTTTATAACTTCAGAAAATCTTATCGAGTTGCTTTTTTGGAAAATGAAAAGAAATGAAAACAGATGGTCCTTTTCTTTTCCTTAGCCATCTGAAGAGGACCAGAAGCTCCTTTTAGGCTCTGTCATCCAAATATTCTTTCCATCTTTTCTCAGAAGGTGAGGACTCGAGGAGCGATCCCCAGTGTTTCGACATCAGTCCTTTAAGCTTCTTTTTATTTTTGTTGTTAAGAGCCTTGAGTATTTCTTTATGTTCATCTAGAGACCTTTTCAGCACTCCTTGTTTGCGGTAAGCCTGAAGGAAAGCGTAACTGTACCTTAGCGTTTGAGCGTTAACATAACGGAGGGTCGTTTGGAGAAATTTATTGGGGATGGAATCCCATATTTTATTATGGATCGAGATGTTGAGTTCCAGATATTTATCTATTGAATTGAGATGACAGTGGCGCTCCATTTTTTTCGTTAAACTCTCTAGCTCTTTCAATTCGTCTTGATTGAGAGTATCTAGGATTAAACCTGCCGCAAGGCTATCGAGGACGCCTAGAACTTGAAAGATTTCCTTCAATTCCTGGTATGAGACTTTGCTGACCATTGCTTCTCGGTGAAAATTGCTGTCAACGAATCCTTCGGCACCCAGTCTCAAAACAGCCTCTCTCACGGGCGTGATGCTCACCTGGAAAAGCTCGGCAATTTCCTTTTCGTTAATTCTTTGATTAGCCTTGAGCTGATGACTGATGATGGCTTCCTTTAAGTAATTGTAGATGGATTGGCTTAGGGTTTTAGGAATGATGGGCTCTGGGAGAGATTTAAATTTCTTATTCACAACACTTTGTAATTTATAAATTATTGAATTTATTTTATTGAAGACTTATGCAAATAATGTGCCAGAAGCTGTAATTCTCTAATTCGTTTATTTTCTGGATGATAGTTAGAATTCTTGCCTCTTTTGAAATTCAAATAATTGGACTTTTCTTCAAAATAATGGATATTTGCCTTCAGTTTGGGGACGGTTCTATTTTTTTTATTCTCGTGTGTAGTTTCATGCTCCTAGGCTTTTTGTTCTAAAAAAAGAACCGTCCCCGTTTCGGGTCTTTTTTTGCTGGTTGTTTTTTAGCTTTCCCTAATCAGAGTGTTCGCCCTTAGAGGCGAAATAGGACTTGGCTTTTGAGATAGAAATTTCTTAGAGGAGCAAATGGTCAACGTTCATTTGCTCAGCAGCCCAGAGGGCGGATCCAATAACTCCTGCATCGTTCCCGAGGCTTGCCTTTTCTATGAAGCAGCATTCAAAAGAGGCTTGGTAGGTTCTTCGTTTGGCTTCTGCGAGGGCACCGGGAAGAAGGTATTCTTGGGCTGACATCACTCCGCCGCCCAGGAGGATTTTTTCTGGGTTTAAAAGGTTTAAGGTTGTCGCCAGTCCGATTCCCAGATAAAAACTGGCTTGAGCAAAAGCCTGCCGGGCCTCTTCATCCCCTTTCTTAGCGAGGTTAAAAATTTCCTCTGCCGAAATATTCATTTCTTTTTTCTTCAAGGCCATGTAATTCTTGACGATTTTCGGAGCTGAAACTTCTGTCTCCAGGCATCCTTGTCCCCCACAGTTGCATTTTTCTCCTTCAGGATTGACGATTATATGTCCCAGTTCACCTGCATACCCACATTTGCCCTGCCAGAGTTTCCCTTCGAGAATGATTCCTGAGCCAACACCTGTACCTATGGTGAGCAGAACTAGGCTCTGGACGCCCTGACCCGATCCAGCCTTGAATTCTCCAAAGGCAGCCATGTTGGCGTCATTATTCACCCAGAAGGGAACGTCAATGAAACGAGAAAGAGCTTGAACGAGATCGTAGTTATCGAGTGAGGGGTAGTTCGGGGATTGGTATGTTTTTTTCTCCTTAAGATCAAATATTCCGGGGAATCCGAATCCAACAGCTCTGATGTGCCCCTGCTGTTTTTTTAGCTTATCCTGCCATAAGTCCTTGATGCGACCTAGCAAATCCTCGATTTCTGGAGGGGAGCTAACTTTCTCTTTAAGGGAGATTTTTCCTCTTTCATCGACCAGACCGTATTTAAGGTGTGTTCCTCCGAGATCGAATCCAGCGTACAGAGACATTCTCAAGCTTTTTTGCCTATGGCCGCGTAATTGGAGGGAGCGTAGAGGAGTTTATTCAGCTTATCGATGTTCTGGTTCAAGATGGTGGCGGCTTCATCGCTTCCGGGTAAATCCTGGAGGCTTTCCGCTTCTACAGGAGAAGAATAAACAATCTCCACTTCATCGAAGCCTGTATTTTCCATCAAGAATTTAATTGCCTGGGGATGGATGGGTTTTTGGTGGGAGAGGTCTAAAAAGTAGATTTCAACTAGACTGAAAACAGATACCGGGTTTATGGTCTCAAGAACTATACAGCTGGAAGATGCCAGCTTGAAATAGGCCATCTCCACTAGGCGCTTCAGGTAGGAGGGCGGCAAATGCTCGATAACCTGGGAGGAGAAGATACCTGAAAGAGAGCCGTCCTCGTGCTCGGCCAGCTTCTCCAAGATATCGCCCTTCTGACAGTCGAGACCTTTCTCCAGGCAGATATCGATCATCTGGTCGTTTATGTCTATCCCCACTCCTTTTAGGCCGTTTTTCTCTAGAAGTTCCAGGAATTCTCCCCGGCCACAGCCTAAATCCAGGACTTTTCCCTTCTTCTTAAAATAGGGCAGATACCTCACTTGTTGTTTCTTGACTTCAGTTTCGTAGCCTCGAAACCGATTTTCGAACCCGGCATACTGCCAATCTTCTAAAGGTTCCAAGATTTCTTTGACTTGCGGAGGGGAGGGAGTCTTTTTCTCTTCTAAGACTGATAGAAGTTTATTCAGCTGTTCTTTGAGAAAAAGAAATTTCTTCATCAAGATCTTCACATCTTCGTATTCAGCCGCCAGCTTATCCACCCTCCATTCCATGCTCTTAAAGATCATGCCCACATGGTTCGATCCCAGGGCATCCCATTCTCTATCTCTGGCGTCGGCCAAAGAAGAATTGAGACGGACCAACTCTGTGACCTGGCAGATGAGCTCTTTGATTTGGGCAAAGTTTTGATCCAGGATGCCTTGAAATTCGGTGAGAATGAGGCCAGCTTCTTGGCTTATTTTTTCGCTGGTAGAGGGATCTTTGGAGAGCTTAGAGATCGATGGGATCAATCCGGGTGTTTTCTTTTGCGGAGGCGCTTCTTTTGATTTCGAGACTTTTTCCAGGCGTTTAAGCAGGTCTTGGAAACGACGGGAATTTTGGAGGGAAAGATCTTGTTGGCTCTTTTTCTCTAGGGTTTTGAGTTTATCGGAAAATTCTTCTTCTTTTTTCCTACGCTTTTGAGCTAACTTTTCAATAATCCGTCTCATTCTTCCTTAGCAGGAGGCTCGGACTTGTCAGCTTTATCAGGAGGGGGTCCTTTCTCTTTCGAACTTATAGACTTTCGAAAATTCTTTATGCCTTCTCCTAAGGATTTTCCCAATTCAGGAAGCTTTCGAGCTCCGAAAATGATGACAATGATCAGGATGATAAGAATAAGCTCGGTAGGGCCGATAGGACCAAGCAAAAACATTTAAACCTCCTCTGAGGACTAATCGTCAACTCTTCAAGAGAAAGTTACTTCACTCCTCCGGAAAAGTCAAGTCAAGACCGTGGAGCCCATCGGGATCAGACACTCAAATATAACCTATCTGATTCGCAAAATTGATGATAAAATGGATAGTGATAAAATCATTTCTCATCGCATGGATAAAATATTAAAAGACTTGAAAGCCTAACCCCGATGGAGAGAATAAGGAATTTTTCAATAATTGCCCATATTGACCATGGAAAGTCTACTCTAGCTGACCGACTCTTGGAATTAACAGGAGCCCTGCCTCCACGAGAGAGAAAGGACCAAGTCCTGGATACGATGGATCTGGAACGGGAAAGGGGAATAACCATAAAAGCCCAGACTGCCCGCCTGCGATACCAGCAGGAGTCCGGTGCTCCTTATTTCCTGAACCTGATTGATACTCCTGGCCATGTCGATTTTGCCTATGAGGTTTCTCGAAGCTTGGCAGCTTGTGAGGGGGCTCTCCTCGTTATCGATGCTGCCCAGGGTGTTGAAGCCCAAACGATTGCCAATACCTATCTTGCCCTTCAGAATGACCTCGTTCTTATTCCGGTCATAAACAAGATCGACCTTCCTCAATCGAATACCCCGCTGACCTTAGAACAATTGGAGAACATCATAGGCATCAAAGGCGAGGAGGCTCTGCTCACCAGCGCCAAGAAAGGCATCGGGATCGACGAGGTGCTGAAGAGTATTGTCGGGCGCATTCCATCTCCGAAGGGCAGTCCCGAGGCGCCCCTAAAAGCTTTGCTTTTTGATTCCTGGTTTGATTCCTACCGCGGAGTTGTGGTCCTGGTGAGGATTTTTGACGGAACAATCCACCAGGGCTCTCAAATTGAACTCATGGCCACAGGCGCCAGTTATGGAGTCGAAGAACTCGGCTACTTGACTCCCAAGCCAGTGAAAACCGAGCAACTGACAGCTGGAGACGTCGGGTACGTGATCGCCGGCCTAAAAAAGCTAGCTCATGCTCGCATCGGAGACACGATTACGGGAAAAAACAGGCCCACCTCCCAAGCCTTCCCCGGGTTTAGAGAAGCAAAGCCTATGGTCTTTTGTGGGCTTTTCCCGGCAGGAGAATGCAGCGTCAATGATCTAAGAGACGCTCTGGAGAAGCTGAGACTTAACGATTCTTCCTTTCATTATGAACCGGAAAACTCCCCTGCCTTAGGCATAGGATTCAGATGTGGTTTTTTGGGGCTTCTCCACCGGGAAATCATTCAAGAGAGACTGGAAAGAGAATTTGATTTGGCCCTCATCACTACTGCCCCGAGCGTGGGTTACATGGTCACGTCCAAAAATCATCAATCCCGCGAAATCCGCAACCCCACTCATATGCCAGCTCCTCAAGATATCGAGAAGATAGAAGAACCTTTGATAGAGGCGATCGTATTGACTCCAGCGAAATATCTCGGGAGTGTTCTCAAGCTTCTGGAGAGCAAGCGTGGGGAGCAAAAGAAGCTGGAATACATAAGCCCTCAGCGCATTTTTTTAACTTACCTTCTTCCCCTGAATGAAGTCGTTTTTGATTTTTATAGTCAGCTCAAATCTGTTTCCCAAGGATATGCTTCCATGGATTACGAATTTTCAGGCTACAGGGTAGCACCCCTGGTGAAACTGGAGATTCTGATCAACAGGGAGCAGGTGGATGCTCTTTCGCTGATTGTGCATAAGGATAAGGCTTATCAAACAGGAAGGATTCTGGTGCAGAAGATGAGAAAGCTTATTCCTCGCCAGCACTTTGAAGTGTCCCTTCAAGCGGCCTTGGGAAAGAGAGTGATTGCCCGAGAAACCATAAAACCTTTTCGCAAGGATGTTCTGGCCAAACTTTATGGGGGAGATTATACTCGGAAAATGAAGCTCCTAGAGAAGCAGAAGTCAGGAAAGAAAAGAATGAAGAAGATTGGACGGGTAGAGATTCCGCAGGAAGCTTTCTTGGTTCTCCTGGAAGTTAAGTGATAAAACTGGGATGGGGTAAAGAGGCCTTTTGGCACGAGGATGAAGGCAATAGGGTTAAGCAAAGGCTTTTTATTATTTTGACTTGCCTTTGGTTTAAAAAAAATAGACAAACTGGATTAACTAGATAAACTCAAAATACTAGACAAACCAGAAAAACTAGATAAACTAGACAAACTAGAAAAACTGAATAAACTAGACAAACTATATTGAGGTGAACCATGTTACCTACTATTAAATGGGATAAGGATAAGGTCATCATGATTGACCAAAGGAAGTTGCCTGAAGAGGAAATTTATGTCGAAGCCAGAGATTACAACCAGGTGGCTGAAGCCATTGAAAAGATGATTATCAGGGGAGCGCCGGCCATAGGCGTGGCCGCGGCTTATGGCATCGCCCTGGGGATTCTGGAGGTCCAGGAGAAGGAAGACGTCGCTGAAAAATTTCTGCAGGCTTGTGAGCGCTTAGAGAAGACCAGACCCACAGCCAGGAATCTTTTCTGGGCCATTAAAAGAATGAAGCATATTTTTGAGCACAACAGCAATCTTCCTTTCGCTCAGCTCAAGGAGAAGTTGATCGATGAGGCAGCAGCCATCGAAAAAGAAGATATAGAAGCTAACAGAAAAATCGGTGATTGGGGAAAAGAATTGATCGAGGATGGCCAATCCATCCTGACTCATTGCAATGCCGGGGAACTGGCCACTGCCGGCTACGGAACAGCTTTGGGCGTCATTCGGGCAGCCTTCAACCAAGGGAAGAAAATCCAGGTCTATGCCGGGGAAACGCGGCCTTTCCTCCAAGGAGCAAGGTTGACCTGCTGGGAGCTGGATAGGCTTAAGATTCCCGTTACGCTCATCACGGATAACATGGCCGGGTCGCTGATGCAAAAGGGAAGGGTATCTTTGGTTATCACTGGGGCTGACAGGATTGCTCGAAACGGAGATGCAGCCAATAAGATTGGCACTTACACTCTTGCTGTTCTGGCCAAGGAACATGGCCTTCATTTTTATGTTGCGGCTCCTTTAAGCACCATAGATTTCGGTATATCCGACGGTCAAGAAATTCCGATCGAGCAAAGGAGCCCTGAAGAAGTCAGAGAGATCAAAGGTCGATGCATCACCTTGCCTCAAGTCAAAGTGATGAACCCAGCTTTTGATGTCACTCCTGCTTCCTATATTTCTGCTATAATAACCGAAAAGGGAATTGCCCGTTCTCCTTATGAGAAGAGTCTGGAGGGATTAGAGAAAATTTAAATGTCCCGCTAGATGGAAGAACGAATGAGAAAAATCAGATCTACAGGGAAAAAAGTGAAACATGTCCTGGGAATAGAGACCTCTTGTGATGAGACCGCAGCAGCTGTCTTCACTGATGATTATGAGATTCTTTCTAGTGTTGTTCTCTCCCAGGATGAAATTCACGCTCCTTACGGCGGCGTGGTGCCTGAGCTGGCTTCCCGTCAGCACATGACCTTTCTCAACTACGTGGTTCAGGAGTGTTTAAATCGCTCTCGATTGAAGCTTGATCAGATTGACGCTTACGGAGTGACCCAGGGACCAGGCCTGATCGGATCCCTTTTGGTAGGACTCTCCTTTGCCAAGGGCTTGGCTTACTATTTTAAAAAGCCCCTTATAGGCATTGACCACCTAGAGGCCCATATAGAGGCGGCTTTCCTGGAAGAGAAGCAGATTCCTTTCCCTGCTCTGGCTCTGGTGGTTTCAGGAGGTCATACTTCCATCATATTCATGAAAAAAAGATTGAGCTATGAACTCATCGGGAAGACTAGGGATGATGCGGCAGGCGAAGCCCTAGATAAGATAGCCAAATTCCTGGAATTAGGGTATCCAGGGGGCCCGATAATCGATAAACTGGCGGAGGAGGGGAATCCTGAAGCCTTCTCTTTTGCTCTGCCACGAATGACAGACAGAAGCCTCGATTTCAGTTTCAGCGGTCTTAAGACTGCAGCTCTAAGACAGATCAAGGAGTACAAAATATCACAAAATCATCCAGGCTTTCTTGATTTCCTGGCCAGCTTTGAGAAAGCCATCATCCGCGCTCTTCTTCACAATCTAGCCCAGGGGATAAAAAGATTAAAACCGAAGGCGCTCATCCTCTCTGGAGGTGTGGCCAGGAATAAAAAGTTGAGAAGAGAATTCAAGGAATTTGCCCAGCAACTTCACCTGAAATTTATTATTCCTTCTGCTGAATTTTGTACGGATAATGCCGCCATGGTGGCTGCCCTCGCTCTGGAGAAACTCAACCGACACCTGGTAACATCTTTTTCTTGGGACCTGAATGCTTATCCCCGATTTGATTCCTTTAATAGAAAAAGCTGAACGCCATAAGACTCCAGGAGAAGGATTGGACAGGAAAAAATTTAGGCTCGGCTGAGTCTTGAGGAATAGCTATTTGAGAGGTTGAATGGAGAAGAAATAGGGATTTTCAACGGTATTAACATCTGAAATATTCTTCAGATCCAAGCGGAGGCTGTAAAGATACTTGCTCTTCAGGCGGTAAAGAGGGGGAGAAGAGAAGACCAGAGTTCTGATTTCTTTGGCGGTTTTTTCCCTGAAGAGAAGCTCATCGAAGATTCTCAGTTCTACCTGATAGTCTCCTTCTAAGGAGCCGAACTCAAATTTCATCTTTTGGATTTCTCTCCAGGAAGTGAAATTAAACTTAAATGAGCGGTTATCTCGAAGAAGATAGAATTCGCCTGGCTTTCTCATTTGTGCATTTCGATCGATAGAGTAGAGTATGATTTTTTTGTCGTCCGGGTAGGATATGTTTGTGGGGAAGGACAGAACGAGACGGGGATAAAATATGAACCAGAAGAAAAGCAGGAGAAGGCCGCCCATAGTGAAGAGAATTTGAAAGGAAAGTTTGGAGGGTTGCCCAAATTCCTTTTTCGAAAGATAGGCAATAATAAAAATTCCTACCAAGATTAACCAAACATAATTGGGGAGGTAGCCAACATTATTCACCTTAATAAAAGAGGGAAGAAGGCTGGGCAAGTAGAAGTAGAGATTGCTCAAGGAGATAAAGAGGTCTCCGCCCCGGAAGGTGTATTCGTGTGTAGTCGGCTGGTAAAGGAAAAACGGATTCTGGAGGAGGATGATGACGATAGCCAAGCCGACCAAACAGGCGAGCCAAAAGAGAAAGGAGTAGAATTTTTTACGGTTATAGACTAGAAAATAGCTGACCAAGATGACTCCGATCCAGGAGAGGGCAGTTAAGACGCGTCCTTGAGGGGAATATCCCTGGCGGTGAGTGAAGAAGGCGTAATTCAGAACAAAGGGTAGGAAAAGGAACAGCAGCATGAGCAGGTCTTTCTTTGCTCGGCGGAAGATCTCAACCAGACCCAGGAAGGCGAAGAAAAAGAGAGGAGAATAGAGGAGGAGGCCGTCTCTTTGGTCGAGAAAATAATCCAGAAAACTATCAATCCGCAGGAGTACCGGAGTTTTGAATGCTGCTTCCTTAAAGAGACTTATGACTTCAGGAGTTATGACTCCTTCATAGATCGCGATGGGATAAAAACTTCCGTAGAGCTCGTAGAGATATAAATAGAAAAGGAAAAGAGAAAGAAGAGGAAAAGCGAGAAAATAAATTATCTTCCACCTAGCTTTGTGTTGTCTTAAAAGTAAGTAAATAGAAACTAAGAGAAGGGGCCAGAAGATCATGTTGTACTTAAGACCGAACCAGAGGAATAGGGAGAGAATAAAGCCAAGAAAAACATACTGGAATAGAGATAGGATGTGTTTAAGACGGATTTTTCTGAATATGTAGATGGAAAAAAGGGCGATTGGGATTTCGGGATAGATATGAATGGAATAAAAAAGAATGGGGACCGAGAAAGAGTAAAAAAACCAGAGAAGGAGAGCCAACTTTTCATTCTTCCAAAGTTCTCCCAGAAGAAGGTAAAGTTGAAGACCTAAAAGGACGGCCCAGATGGAAAGGCTCCCCTTCAGGATGAAGAGAAGGGTTTTCCCCTTGAAAAACTGGCTTAGCCAGTAATAAGGCAAAATCAAGACTGAAATTCCAGGTTGATTAATGGGATAAACATAATCAGTCCCTTTTCGCCCGAATCTGGCATAAGCGCCCAATCTCATGTCTGGATAGAGTTCTCTAGGATAGAAATGGAAATAGTCATTATTTTCATAGTTATTAGCGACGTTTATGTCCTTATCTTCATAAAGGCTGTGGGTGGTAAGAAGATAATAAGGTTCATCTCCTGAAAAAGATAATCCTTTTGAGATGAGGATAAAACTGCACAAATTGTAGATAACAAAGGCAACTACGAACAGAATGATCAGCTTTTTCTTAAGAGGTATGCTGCCGAACTTGGCCATTCCCTTTTCCAATAGCTCCTTCCATTTCAATTGTCGGTTCAACTGGCCTAGTTTCAGATAGATAAAGGAAAAGAGTATAAACACGGCCAAGAAATTCAATCGAGCCTTGAGGTCCTCCCTGTCCAAGTAATACTGAAGGAGAAGGGGGGTGAAGAGGAAAAAGAGAAAAGGCAGGTAGGAGAGGAAATTTTCCTCTAAGGAAGTTGGCAGCTTGACCCGGAAGCATTTGGCGTCTAGGTTAGCTAGAAGTGCCCAGCTTAGGGTGAGAAGTGCGAAGCTTATCGCCAGGGACAGCAAGAAAAAGCGAGGAGGGAAGCGGTAAGAATGATCGAGAAATGAGAACGTTGATGCCTGGGAATAAAGGGTAAAAAAGAAGGCGAGTCCAGCCGAGGGAAAAAGAAAAGAAGAAACCATCAGGATAAATGGAGTTTTTTTCATTGATTTGACTATTATTAAACTTCCTGGAAATTGTCAAGGGAAAGCAACTCTGGTCCGGAACCTTAAGGTGAGTTCATTCGTATATTTAGATATAGGAAATTAGGAAATGATGCAGTCATGGATAGAGCCAGGAGAAGACAGGTCAGAAATACTGAGAACAGAAGTAGACAAGATGTAATGGCGAGCTAAGTTTAGAAATATTACGGGTGAAATCTTTTTTATGGTTGAAATTAAATAATCAAAACTCAATACTAATGAAATAAGATTGATTTATGGCGAATTGAAAGCCAAAAATAAAGATTAAGAAACCGAAAAAATAGCACCCTTAATCAGGAGGAATGAAATGAGAAAGAGAGCAATTTCAATTTCCATCTTAATTTTGTCCATTCTTTTCTATTTGTGTTTTCCGTCTTATGGTGAGGAGGGAGAAGTCTTCTCCCTTTCTTTGGAAGAGTGTGTCCTTAAGGCGTTGAAAAACAATCTTCGGGTAGCTGTAGAGTCTTACAATCCTGAAATCGCTGATATTGCCGTGACTCAAGCTAGAGAGTTTTTCCTGCCCCGTATTGACCTTGATTTTTCGAGACAGGAAACCAAGAATCCTCCTTACTGGTGGATTCAAGGTGCTGACACCATCGCTTCAGAACGTGATGACTATGGAGTCACTCTTAACCAACAGATTCCCACCGGAGGGAGTTTTTCTCTGTCTCTTACAAGTTACAGGACCGATACCAATGAAGCCTTCCGGCTGATCAATCCTCTTTATTCAAGCACACTCAGTTTTGGTTTTACGCAACCTATCTTAAAAAATTTTGGCTTCAGGGTCAGCCGAAAAGAGATCATAATTGCTAGCAACAATCGCGATATCTCCCGCAATCAGCTCAAGTCGACTCTTTTTGAAACCATCTATTCTGTGCAGGAAGCGTATTGGAATTTGGTCTATTCTATCGAAAATTTCAAAGTCAAGCAGCAGTCCCTCCAGCTTGCTCGGGACCTTCTGGCCAAGAATAAGAAAGAGGTCGAGGTCGGAAAGCTGGCTCCGATTGAAGTCTTAAATGCTCAAGCTGTGGTAGCCTCGAGGGAGGCTGATATTCTTCAGGCTGAATCTTTGATCAAAAGCAACGAAGATCTGCTCAAAACCATAATCAACCTGAGCGAAGAGAAAGGTCTTGAGCTGGCAAAGATCGTCCCTGTAGACAAGCCAGAGTTCATAGAAAGAGAGATTTCTCTTGAGGAAGCTTTGAAGGAGGCTTTGGCTAAGAGGCCTGATTTGGAGATGACGAAGTTCGATATTGAAACGAAACAATTGAACCTCTCAGTGGCCAGGAATCAGATGCTTCCCGAGCTGAATCTGCAGGTTTCTTATTGGAGTCCAGGACTTTCAGGAGATAGACTTCTTTATTTAGACGATAATTTTCTTTCAGGAGAAGTCATAGGAACAGAAAAAGGAAGCGCCACAGATTCCTTGAAAGATGCCCTGGGCCTTCTTTACAACAACTGGACGATCGGATTGACTCTGAGCCTGCCCCTCAGCAGTTTTACGACTAGAGCTGCTCTCGCCCGCTCAAAAGTCGAGCTGAGCCAGAGTCTTACCAGACTCAAAGATCTTGAACAGCAAATTTCCTTAGAAGTGAGGAATGCCGTGAGAGACATTGAAACCAATGCCAAGACGGTTCAGGCTTATCGATTGGCACGAGAATTCGCTACAGAGAGATTGCAGGCTGAAGAGAAAAAATTGAATGTCGGTTTGACCACGAACTATTTTGTCCTCCAGTATCAGGAAGAATTGGCCAGGCAGCGCTCCATGGAGCTTAAAGCCATAGTCGATTACAGCCTTGCCTGGGCAAGGCTGGAGAAAGCCATGGGAACCAGCCTGGAAAAAAGAAACATAAAACTATCGGAATTCCACTAAAATAAAGAATGGGGTCAGGTCTCCAGATTCAAGATTTGAATAAGTGAAATGGAGGCAAAGCCCCTGACGCCAAGTCCCTTTAATCTGATCTATAAATTATGCTAATATGATGCCAATGGACATTTCTGTTGTTATCATCACTTTCAATGAAGAAGACAGGTTGGAAGACGCCCTTAAGAGTGTGGCTAAGCTGGCCGATGAGGTCATCGTCGTCGATAGATTCAGTACAGATAAGACTCTGGATATAGCAAAAAAATACACGAAGCAGGTCTTCCAGCGAGAATGGACGAATTTTTCTGACCAAAAGAATTTTGCCAATGATAAAGCCTCTTTGGCTTGGATTCTGTCCTTGGATGCGGATGAGAGAGTTTCTCCTGAGCTTCTTGAAGAAATTCTCCGTATAAAGGAGAGCGAACCCGAGTGCGCAGGTTTTTCTATTCCCCGCCGAGTCTATTATCTTGGGAAGTGGATCCGCCATTCTGGCTGGTACCCTGATCGAAAGATTCGTCTCTTCCGCAAGGAAGAAGCTCGCTGGGAAGGAGAGTATATCCACGAAAAGCTGGTCATCGAGGGAAAAATCGAAAGGCTGAAGGGTTCAATCCATCACTTCACATACCGGAACATTGCTGACCATCTGGAACGGATCAATAATTTCTCCAAGCTTGGGGCTCAAAAACTCTACATCCAAAAGAAGAAAGCCCGCTGGTTTCACTTGATTTTTCTCCCCTTTTTCAGGTTTATCAGGTCCTTCTTTTTTAGACTGGGTTTCTTGGATGGCTTTGTTGGGCTTGTCATTTCTGTGCTTAACGGTTATGCAGTTTTTATTCGGTATGCAAAACTGAGAGAGATATGGAAAAAAGGAGAGAGAATTGAGCCTTTTCCATATTGATGCTGGGAAAGAATGGAGAGGGGGCCAGAGACAGGCTTTTTTTCTAGCTAGGGAACTGAAGCGGCAAGGGTATCCTTTATTCTTTGTTGTCCAGCCCAAGTCTCCCCTTTATCTTAAAGCCCGAGAGGCTGATCTCCCTGTTTTTCCCATAAGGATAAGGAGCGAGTTCGATTTCCTGGCCATAATTCGATTGGCTTTGGCCATGAGACGACATCGTTGCCTCCTCGCCCATTTCCACGATGCCCATTCCCTTGCCGTGGGCTCGGTTGCCGCTTCTCTGGCCAAAGTTCCCATCAGAATCATTTCCAGACGCGTTGATTTTCCCCTGAGACAAAATCTGTTTTCCAAGCGGAAGTACAGAAAGAATGTTGACTCTATCATCGCCATTTCTGAGGGGGTCAAAGAGGTCCTCAAGAAGGGAGGGATCCCGGAGAAACTCATCGAGGTTATTCCTTCAGGGATCGACTTTTCGCCCTATGATGAAGCCTCTTCCAGTGATTATCTCCGACGGGAATTTTCCTTTGCTCCTGATGATTATTTAGTGGGCATAGTCGCTCATCTTGCGGAGCACAAAGGCCACAAGTATTTGATTCAAGCAACGAAAATTCTGAAGGAGCACACAGATAAGATAAAGGTCATTATTGTCGGGGAAGGACCCTTGAAATTTGAGCTTGATGAGCAGGCCAAAGAATTGAAAGTGGAAGATATGGTTTATTTCTTGGGTTTCCGAGAGGATATTCCTCGAATTCTCTCTTCTCTTGACCTCTTTGTCCTGTCGTCTTTTCTGGAAGGCATGGGGAGTTCACTCTTGGATGCTATGGCCTGTCGCCTCCCTGTGGTAGCCACCAGGGCTGGAGGGATCCCTGAAGTGGTGGTCCATAGGAAGACGGGTCTATTGGTTCGTCCCCGGAGCCCTTTTTATCTGGCCAAGGCTATCCTGAGACTTTATGAAGACAGAGATTTAGCCTCTCGGCTGGGACAAAGAGGATATGAGGTTGTGAGACAGGAATTTTCAGCCGAAGCCATGGCAAACAAGATCATCGATCTTTACGAGAAAATAGCCCTGAGGAAGGGCTTTTACTTGAAAAAACCAGAATAAAAGAATCATCATCTAGCTATGATAGAGTTACGAATTAAAGAATGGCCTAAAATGAGGAGATAAATGGATAAAAAGACAATACTAGAGGGACTGATTAAGGTTTATCGAGAAAAGCACCCCAAGTCTGAAATGCATTTCAACGAGGCCCGCCAGTACCAAGTCCGAGGCGGAAGCCACAATCTCCGCCTCTTCGAGCCCTTCCCTTTTTATGATGTTCACTGCAAAGGATCCAAAGTCATTGACGCTGATGGGAATACTTACGTGGATTTCTGGCAGGGGCATTTTACAAATATTTTAGGGCACAATCCAAAAATAGTGCTCGATGCTCTCATCGACTATTTTCAGAAAGGGTTGGGTTTGACCACTGGTTTTCCAGGTTTGGCCCAGAAGGAATTGGCTGAGATTATCCTCAAGCGGGTCGGAGGCGACAGGATTCGCTTCACCACTTCAGGGGCCTTGGCTACAATGTATTCCATCATGCTTGCCAAAGCCTTTACCAAGAGAGATTTGGTATTGAAGGTAGGCGGAGGTTGGCATGGATCGAATCCTTATGTCTTGAAGGGAATTTCAAGTTATGACCAAGGTCTAAATCAAACAGAATCCGCCGGGCTTCCCCTGGAGATGGATTCTCAAATCCTGGTGACAGCATTAAACGATCTGGATAGTCTTAGGGAAAAATTCAGGGAATTCGGGGAACGAATTGCCTGTTTCATCGTTGAACCTTTTGTCGGAGCAGGGGGCTTCCTTTTTTCAGATAAGGCTTATCTTAGAGAAGCAAGAGAATTGACGCGTCAGCACGACTCTGTCCTCATATTTGATGAAGTCGTCTCAGGATTCCGCTTTCATGCTGGGGGAGTTCAGTCCTTGTACGGAATCAGCCCCGATCTCACGATTTTTGGGAAAGCAATCGGGGGAGGCATGCCGGTGAGTGCGGTTGCCGGCCGGGAAGAGATCATGGAGTTCTGCAGTCCAGGCGGAAGTCCACTCGAGAAGGTCAAGTTTGAGGGCGGAACCTTCTCTGCCCATCCGGCTTCGATACTGGCAGGCATCACTTTTCTTAACTATCTTGTGGAGCATGAAGAAGAACTCTATCCCAAGATAGGGCAATTGGGGGCGAAGGTCCGCCAGGGCATCGAAGAGATTTTTTCCTCTCATGGTATGAATGTCAAATGTACAGGTTACGGGAACTCAATTGTGGAGAACAGTTCGGCCGTGGGAGTCCATTTTCTCAAGCAAGATATCGAAAAGATCACTTCTCCTGAACAGGTGTGGAATCCAGAGATATGCGATTTTGAGCTCAGAGAAAAAATCTTCAAGCTGGCCATGCTTAACGAGGGTTTTAATATATTCCATGGTTATGGTTCGATATCGGCCGCTCATTCTGAGGGAGAGATTCAAGCCTCTTTGGAGGCTGTGGAGAGAATTGCCAAGAGCTGGAGTGGATCTAAATAGAAAGGCTTCTCTTGTTACAATATAATCATGGTGAGCAAAGCATGGCCATCCCGATAAAAACATGCGCAGAGAAAAAACAATATTCCAAGCTATAATGGAGATGTAACCTAAACGAGTCATACAGGATGAGGAAATGAAAGTCGAGAGGATTGAGCTTTTTCTTCTCAGTCTCCCCTATGTTCATTTTTTCGAGACCAGTCTAGGCAGAGAGGAAGACCGAGAGTTTATCGTTGTGAAAATCATGGCCCAGGGAGTTTCCGGCTACGGAGAGGTGGTGGCTGATAGAAGACCGTCTTACAGCTACGAGACCACCTCGACAGCTTGGCATGTCTTGAGTGATTATCTGATTCCTTTGGTCTTTACAAAATCAATCCTTCATCCTCAGGATTTTCATGAGGAAGCGATGGCCTTCCGGGGACATCCTATGGCCAAGGCAGGTCTTGAGCTTGCCCTGTGGGATTTGAAGGCCAAGCAAGAAAGCCTTCCGCTCTGGAGGCTCTACAAAGGCGTAAGGGAGGAAGTTCCGTCAGGAGTGAGCGTGGGAATTCAGAGATCTGTCTCTGAGCTTATAGAAAGAATCCAGGGTTTCCTCCAAAAAGGATATCAGAGAGTCAAATTAAAGATCAA
This sequence comes from Candidatus Aminicenantota bacterium, assembly GCA_011772495.1. Lineage (GTDB taxonomy): Bacteria > Acidobacteriota > Aminicenantia > Aminicenantales > Aminicenantaceae > WVZL01. The sequence continues at coordinate 58,371 of WVZL01000046.1, read as the reverse complement.
ACCAGGCTGGGATGTCGAGGTCTTACGCCAAGCGCGCCAGCAATTTCCACGGATCAGTCTCCAGGCTGATGCCAACGGGGCTTATTCTCTCGAGGACAGAGAAACCTTGAAAAAGCTTGATGAGTTCGACCTGGTGATGCTCGAACAGCCTTTCCCTCCTTATGACCTCTGGGATCACAGCCAACTGCAGAAAGAACTGAAGACTCCTGTATGCCTGGATGAAAGCATCCTTTCGGTGGAGAGTGCCCGGAAGGCATATGAAATGGGAAGTTGTCGGATTATTAACATTAAAGTAGGGCGGGTCGGAGGCATTGTCGAAGCTGTAAAGGTCCATGATTTCTGCGCAGAGAAGGGCATTCCTGTGTGGTGCGGGGGAATGCTGGAGTCAGGTGTAGGCCGGGTTCATAACCTGCACCTGGCGACTCTCCCGAACTTTAAATTTCCCAATGACCTTTCGGCCAGCAAGAGATACTATGCTGAAGACTTAATAGAGCCGCCGGTGGAGGTCACCAAGAAGGGAACCATAAAGGTTCCAGATGAGCCCGGAATCGGCGTTTCTGTGCAGGAAGAGAGGATCAAGAAGGTCACCCTCAAACACCAGGTCTTTGAGCCTTCCTGAGATATATTACAAAAATAGAGAAAAATATAGGGGACGGTTCTATTTTTTCTCAAAAGTCAAAGGAGAAAAGAAAGGAGATTGCGAAAAAATAGAACCGTCCCCAATTTATTTATCCCCAATTTACGTGGCACCTTATTTAGAAAAAATAGAACCGTTTTCCTCTTATCCCCATCTAAGATCCCCCCTTTTTAAAAAAAAGGGGCAGACTTAATATGGAAGAAAGTCTGCCCCAGTCTTAGTCGATCATTTGGCTTTGCGGATGAAGACATCTCCGCTGTAGGTCTTGAAGTGATATTCCGGGCCGCCTCCGTTGATGGTGCCGTAGAAGTAATCGAAGCTGACGCGGTATTTTCCGCCCTTCTCTCCGGGCTTCTCGACTTTTTGGGGACTCGCCTTAAGGGAAATATCAAAATCGCTGTAGATGTCACCCCGGTTAGATTTCATTTTGATGGTAGCTTTAATATCGGCTGGGAAAGTCACATCGATATCTCCGCTGTAGTTGTTGAAGGACATGGGTTTTCCAGGATCAACTTTGGTGAAAGTCACCACGATATTTCCGCTGTAGGTATGGGCGACTGCAGACCCAGAAATAGCGGAAAGCTTGACCTCGCCACTATACTTTTCCACTTCGACCTCACCCTTGATATTTTCCACGATGATGTCTCCGTTAGTATAGCTGTCGATTTCCAGCGAGGTTGCATAGGGAACTTGGATAGTGAGGTCCACGGCTTGTCTTTGTGATTCAATATCTATCTCGATGACATTATTTTCTTCTTCAATCTCCAAGCCTGTGGTTGCGACCTGGATCAACTTCATTCCTTTGGCTTTTCCGGGCACTTCCCTTTTCTCCGAGATCATTTTTCCCCGGACGCGGGCCTCGACTACGACCTCTTTTCCGTTATACCCTTTGACGGTGACTGCTCCTTTATAGACATCGACTTTGACGAGTCCTGGCTGCGAGGGGTCGCTGAAGGGCACAGTCGCCCTGTCGATCTTGGACTCCTGGGCAAAGGACAGGACTCCTGCCAAAAGTATGAGCATGACATACGGAAAAAGTCTCTTGAGTTTCGTCATTTTATCCTCCTAAATATATTATTTTCCTTTAGTAATAAGAATATCTCCGTTTAAAGTGTCCAGCTTGATTTCGGGGCCGCCCTGGCCAACGCGGACTCCGAAGAAGCGGTCGCTTTTATAGACAAATTTCCCTTTTTTATGGTCTCGAACTGGCTCTCTGGCTGGAAGATAAGTCACCGGAAAGTCAGAATAAATTTCTCCGTTGAATGTCTTCAAGCGGAAATCGGCTGAAAGGTTAATGGGAAAGGAAATTTCCAGATCCCCATTTATGGTGCGGAAGGAACAGGCGGATTCAGGTTTCCGGCTAAAGACCACCTTGACTTCTCCGTTTACGGTGCGGGCCTCCCCTGTGCCGGCTATCTCGTTCATGGTGATTCCGCCGTTAACATTTTTGACCTCGAATTCGCCCTTGACATTTTCTACCCTGATGTCTCCTTCATTGACCGTTTTAAGATAGAGGCTGGTCTCGATCGGCACTTTGAGTTCAAAGTCGAACTGCACCTGGTAGCCCGGGTTGCGCCAGCGTCTCCATTTTCTACCTTTTTGGCAGGAGCGGAAAGGGCCATCGACATAAAGGTCGATGATATTACCTTCTTCTGTGATCTCGAGACTCACCTCTTCCTGGGCCTGCCGGATTTTTTCTTTATTGCGGCCGCGTATGGTCTTGTGAGCTGTAAATTGAACTTCCTGGCCGCGGTATCCAACGACCTTGATCGAACCATAAACATTATCCACCCCAAGCTCTTTGGGTCGAGAGGGGTCCTGAAACCTCAGCGTCTTCTGGATTTCTTCTTTTTCTTCGACACTCCACGATGAAGAGCCAATAAAAAGGCCCGTCACCAGGAGGACAACCAAGGAAAAGAAGAGTATTTTTCTCATTGCTTCCTCCTAATAGCTGAGGAGCTGTATGCCCTGCTCGGCTCTCTGTTTGACATCTGGGTTGAGCGTGTTCTCTTCGATAAGCTGTTTTAACGACTCGATGGCGCGTCTTTCGCGCATCTCGATGATGAGGTCGATGAGAGCGACTTGGACTAGGGGAGAAGTTTGTTTAGTAAAAGACTGGAGGAGTCCCTCTCTTACTACCGGATAGTTATAGAATAGATAAAGAGCGTCTACGGCAGCCAGGCGAACGTTAACATTCGGGTCTCTATTCAAGGTGTTTAGAAGCGCCTGGAGAGTTTCTTGATTGGGCTGTTCTAATCGGGCACTCCAGTTGACTCCTCTAAGCCGCTCAATCGCAGAGGGTTGGTCAAGCAGAGATACGGCCATGGATTGACGCACGCTTTGAATCTCCTGGCGGAGTTGAGCCATCTCTGTTCTATTCTGGACGCCAGAGGTGAAGAAGTAACCCAGGGCCAACCCCACCCCTAAAAGTATAAGAGCCAGGGTGAGTTGAAAGACAGGCCGCCTCGGCCACCAGCTTTCCAGCCAGCCGTTGAAAACCCTGGTGGAGCGAGCAGCTCGCTTTTCCTGCTCCAATCCCTGCTTGTAGGCTTCGAGCATGGCATAGAAGCGAGGCCGCAGACGATCGCTGGGCTCCTCTTCGGGGAGCACACCCAGTTTGGTCCAGGTTTCACTTAGAGTTTCCAGTTCCTCTCGACATGAGGAGCAGGCCGTGAGGTGCTCTTGAACTTCTTCTTTAGATTTTTGGTCAATATCTCCGATCAAAAAATCCGAGAATCTTGTTTTTATGTGTTTGCATTTCATGAGACCATCCCTCCAGAAAGTTCAAAATAAATTTCCCCCAATTGTTTAGTTGCTCGATGGACGTAGGCTTTAACAGTCCCTGTGTTGCAGCTCAAGAGCTCGGCAATTTCTCTGTATTTCAGATTGTGAAAACGGCTGAGGACAAGGATTTCTCTTTTTTTCAAGGGGAGCTTAGCCAGGGCTTGGCGCAGCAGCGTGATTTTTTCCTCTTGTTCCAGGTTTTCTGCGGGTGATTGTTCGCGGCTGAGGGGAACAGTCCATTGCTCGTCTAAAGGAATTTCTTCCTTTCTTTTTCTCAGGTAATCGACATGGGCATTCCGGGAAATTTGATACATCCAGATCGTGAATTTACTCTCACCTCGGTAAGTGTGGCGATACCTTAAAATGCGGAAGAAAACATCTTGTACCAGATCTTCGCTGATGCTTCTGTTGGCAGTTAGACGAAGGAAGAAGTTGTAAAGGATCACATGATGCCGTTCAAAAAGAATAGCCAGTTTTTCCACTTTTCCGTCCCTGACTTCTTCCATCAACTGATTATCTGATGGTGAATTCAACGATAAACTTCCTTGTTTTTTGTTCATCTATTAAGACTTGCCTTTTAGGAAAAGGTTACACAAAAAAAGAAAAAATATCTAATGTTAAATGGGGTCAGGTCTTTGGGAGTGGCTTTGCTCCGTTCAGATTTTTAACGCCATTCCCTCGCCGTCCTTCTCAGCACCTGCGGAACTGCGCACGTTTGCTCTAGATCCACTGGAAGGATGTCCTCTGTTCAAACCTGATCCACCCCTTCTTTCCAAAGGTGTGCTCAATACATCCTCGCCGCCTGACTTTGTCAGGTTCCTTCGAAGAACGGCGAGGCAAGGCTAAATCTTCAATGTCGCTTCATCCATTCCCAAAGACCTTTATTCGATGGAAGTTAGCGGTATCACGGATTTGTAAATGCTTCCCTGGGGAAACAGAATTGGAGATGCTCTCGTGGGAAAGGGAGTGTTTGACTTGATAGAGAAGGAGTGATATAAAACAGGTAATTTTAAAATGAATAAGAAAGGCAGTTCTATCCTGTTCAAACAACAGAGGGTGGGAGTTTTTGTAGATGTTCAGAATCTCTACTATTCAGCTAAAAATATATACAAATCCAAAGTCAATTTTAACACCGTACTCAAAGAAGCAGTTAAGGGCAGGCATCTCATTCGTGCTTTTGCCTATGTCATCAAGGCAGACGTTAAGGATGAAGAAAATTTCTTTGAGGCGCTCAAGAGCTTTGGCTATGAAGTCAAGGCCAAAGATCTTCAGGTTTTTTACGGGGGTGCTAAGAAAGGGGACTGGGATATCGGAATAGCCATGGACACCATTGAGCTGGCCTCGAAGCTGGATGCCATCGTCCTCGTCAGCGGAGATGGGGATTTCGTGCCTTTGGTTCAGCATCTGAAACATGCCCTGGGTTGTTATGTTGAAGTCATGGCTTTCAGCAAATCAAGTTCCCAGAAGCTGGTCGAAGAGGCAGATAATTTCATAAATCTGGACCAAAATCCGAAGAAGTTTTTGATTCCAGTCAGCAAAAAAAAATAGTTTCCTTTAGAGTTTAGCGGCCTTGAAACCAGCAGATACCAAAGCATTCCAGACAGGGGCATAAGGAGGAGTGTAGGCAGCATCGAACCAGGCTAAATCTTCAATAGGCATTTCTGAAAGCACAGCCACTGCGGCAGGATCTACGAACTGAGCGGCGTTGCCTTCGCCAACCACAGAAGTGCCGATTATTTTCTCAGATTTTTTTTCACAGACTATTTCAACTTGAACCTTCTTGGCTCCGGGGTAATATCCGGCTCTATCCGTTCTTCGCGCAGAGAAAGCTTCAGCTTCAATTCCTTCTTGCTGAGCCTCCTCAAGACTCAGGCCTGTTTTGGCGAGAGAAAGCTCGAAGAATTTAAAGATTTGGGTTCCAGCGATTCCGGGAAATTTGATCTTTTCACCTGTCATGTTCAGGCCGGCAATTCGCCCCAATTTATTGGCAGTCGACCCGAGAGGGGAGTAAACATTCCGTCTCAAAACTTTATTAAAAACAGAGGCACAGTCACCAGCTGCGTAAATGTCTTTTTCTGAAGTTTGGGCCCTTTGGTCTATGAGAAGAGCTCCATTTTTCATTTTTTTGATCTTGTTCCCACAAAAATCAGTGGCAGGGCGTATTCCCACGGCTGTAAAAATCACTCCTGCCTTAAATTCCTGTCTCTCGGTTCTAATGCTAAAAGCCTCTTTTTCTCTTTTGACTTCTTTAATACACATCTTTCCGAAGAATTGGATTCCTTTTTCTTGAATTTTTTTCTGCACGGCTTCTTGGACGATGGCTGGCCAGTTCGCCACCGGCGCTTCCAGGATTTCAAACAATAAAATTTCCTTTCCCAGGGTGTGTAAAGCTTCTGCAATTTCAAGTCCGATATTTCCAGCTCCGATTATGGCAGCCTTTTGAGGCTTTTTTTTCTCAAGAAAAGCCAAGATTTCTCTTAGATCTTCCAGGTCATGAACGTTATAGATACCATCTTGAGTATAATCCAGAAAGGGAAGTTCTTTGGCAACAGCACCTGTGCCGAGGAGAAGCTTTTTGTATTTTTCCATGTATTGGGCCCCCGTTTCTAGGTTCTTGATTTCAATTTCGTGCTCTTCAGGGAAGATGTCGGTAGCCTCTCTGCTTATTTCTACAGGAATACCCCTTTTCTCTTTGAAACTCTGAGGAGTGAAATGAATAAGCTTTTCGACTGACTCGATATCGCCTGATAGGACATACGGAATTCCGCAGGCTCCATAGGAGATTGTCTTTCCTTTGTTTATAACTTTGATAGAAGCATCGGGACGTTTTCGCTTTACCTGGATAGCTGCCGAAAGACCCGCCGCGTCAGCTCCAACAATCATGAATTCAACCATGGTTTTCTCCTTTAGGAAAGAGAAGCAAGCCTCTCTCATTCAAGGCAAGCTTCGTCTTCCTCAATAAAGCTTATGAAAATCTGGGAAAAAACATATTATTATAGATTTGGTTTTTTTAAAAGTAGACTGAGTGACTCACGTAACATCCTCTAGAACTCTGTTGTCTGGGAAAAAGACGAGTCGAGCTCAAGCATGACCAAAGAATCCTTAACCGAATCAGACATAGTTCTCAATCCCTAAAAAGCAGATTAAGGACAGGTCCTGGAACAGAGGTCGTTTTGACAACAATTTTTACTTATGGTATAAATTATCGAGGGAGAATCAGGGCATTCTTTACTGAAAAATTTTTACATAAGCCAAATCCTTGGCTTGTATATTTTTATTGAGTGCAAAATAATTCGATGAAACTTGTCTGCATTGAAGGTCAGGAGCAGGACCGAGTTTGGGAACTTGCCAAGCGCCTCATCACTATCGGCCGCGATGCCAGCTGTGATATTGTCCTTGATGATCCGGAGTTGTCCCGTGTGCATGCCGAAGTCGTTCAGGAAGGGGAAGATTGTACTTTTTTCGACAAGGAGAGCATGAACGGCTCCTTTGTCAATAACCGCAAGGTGAAGCGAAAGAAGCTGAAATCAGGTGATCTGATACAAATCGGCTCCACGAAGATTCGAGTCCGTGCGGAAGGAATAACCACCAATATCAACTGGCAGGAAGGCGAATCGATCATCACCTCCAAAGTTCCTCTTCACCTGTTGACAGAACAGATAGACAAAGCCGTCACTTCGGCTGGAGTGACCAAGGATTATCCGAAGTTCAAGATAAAAAAGCAGCCTCCGGTAGAGAAGCTCCTCCAGACTCTCAAGACCATCTATGAGGCAGGGAATGCCATCAATTCCGTCCATGCCTCCTATGAGCTCTTCAAACAAATATGCGAGGTCTTATTGGATGTTTTTCCTGATGTCCAACGGGTATGTATTCTGCTCAAGGAAGAGGGCCAAGACTTTGAACCGAAATTCATCAAGTACCGGGAGGATGTTCTTCCTCATCTCTTCAAGATCAGCCGCAGCATTGTTAAGAAATCAGTCGAAGAAGAAGTCTGTATCTTGGCCAACGATGCCTTCCGGGACGATCGGTTTGCAAAATCAGAGAGCGTCGCCAGGATGAATCTCCGCTCTTTCATGTGCGCTCCTCTGATTAGCAAGGGAAATGTGCTGGGGTTGCTCTACCTCGACAACCGTGAGAAACAGGACTGTTTTGACGAGAGCGATGTGACTCTCCTCTCTGCTCTAGCCAACCAATCGGCGATTGCCATAGAGAACTCGCGCCTTTATGAAAACATTCAGAAAGCCTACCACCAAGCCATGCTCGCCCTGCTGAACACAGTGGAAGCCAAAGACCGCTACACACGAGGGCATTCGCAGAGAACGAGTCGTTACGCGCTCGGGATTGCCCAAGAAATGGGCTTGAGCGAGAGTGAGTGCGGGAAAATCAAGACGGCGGCTGAAGTCCATGATATTGGAAAAATCGGCGTTAGGGATTACATTATTGATAAAGATAGCACTCTCTCTACCACTGAATTTCATTCCATACAGGCCCATGCTGCCACCAGTGAAAACATTCTCAAGCCTATCGAATACCTCAGTTTTGTGTTCCCTATGGTCCGCAGCCATCATGAAAAGTACGATGGTTCAGGATATCCAGACGGTCTCAAAGGGGAAGAAATTCCTCTCGGGGCTCGTATCATTGGCGTGGCTGACGCCTTTGATGCCATGACCACTCAGCGGCCCTATAACAAGCCTCTGACTTTCGAGAAAGCTTTTAAGAAATGCCAATGCCAAAAGGGGAAGCAGTTCGATCCTGATGTTGTTGACGCCCTGGAAAAGTTCCTACAAAAGAAAGAAAAATTAGGATAAGTAGACTCAGACCTGACCTCTCACTTTTTTTGGGGCTCGTTTTTCTTGACAAACACATAAAATATTTTCACGAGATATTTTAAATTGACTAAATCCAGAATAACTGATATTCTTTTGCTACAAATTTAATAGGAATTATGGGTAATAAGGATTAAAGGGCAATGAAATGTCCTAAATGCGAATTCGAAAATCCCGATGATGTCCACTTCTGCGGCAATTGCGGAGACCAGATTATTCCCTCCAAAGAGAAAGATTTTTCTCAAACAGAGACGCTCCGAACCCCCATGAGAGAATTAATTATCGGGAGCACCTTTGCTGGGAGGTACCAAATCATCGAGGAACTGGGAAGAGGCGGCATGGGTATACTCTACAAGGTCATAGATAAGAAGATAGAAGAAAAAGTGGCCTTAAAACTCTTGAGGCCCGAGATCGCTTCTGATAAGAAAACAATCGAGCGTTTCCGGAATGAACTGAAATTTGCCCGGAAGATATCTCACCGGAATGTCTGCCGCATGTATGATTTAAGCGAAGAGGAAGGAACCCAGTACATCACCATGGAATACATTTCCGGGGAAGACCTGAAAAGTTCAATACGAAGGATGGAGCAGCTAACCATAGGAAAAGCGATTTCCATTGCCAAGCAGGTATGCGAGGGGTTAGCTGAGGCTCACCGATTGGGCGTCATACACCGGGATCTAAAACCTCGGAATATCATGATCGACCGTGAAGGGAATGCCCGGATCATGGATTTTGGGATAGCCCGATCGATGGGTACCGAAGGAATAACAGATGCAGGAGTGATGATCGGGACTCCCGAATACATGTCTCCTGAACAGGTTGAAGGGAAAGATATTGACCATCGGACCGATGTGTATTCTTTGGGAGTCATCCTGTATGAGATGTTGACGGGAGTAGTCCCTTTTGAGGGAGATACGCCCTTAAACATAGCCATGAAGATCAAAACTGAAATACCTGAAGAGCCGCGGAAGCTCAACGCTCAGATCCCAGAAGAGCTCAACAATGTGATCCTGAAATGCATGGAGAAGGATCGGGAGAAGAGGTATCAGAGTGTGGAGGAGCTCTTTGCTGAGCTAAGAAGGATAGAGAAAAGAATTCCCACCACAGAGAGGCTTTTCCCTGGCAGGGGGATACCTGCTGAAAAGAGAGCTCCCTCCAAGTCGAAGAAAGTCCTGGTTCCTGCTTTGGTTGTGGTTGCGGTCGTGATCGCCGGGCTAGCTATCTGGCGTTTTATAATCCAGCCTCGAGCTACAGAACCTAAGCCGCCTCCAGCTCCTCCCAGAGTAGAGGATTACTTTGAGGCGGGCCATAAATATTGGGAGAAGAAGAAATATTCAAAAGCCATAGATCAGTTTGAAAAGATACTGGCCTTAGAGCCGGAGAATCTGGAGGCTACAATCAGTTTAGCCACCATTCTGAAAGAACAAGGCAAAATTGAGAAGGCCATCCCTGAATATGAAAAAGCCATTGCTCTCAGCAGTTCAGACCCTAGGCCCTACTTGCATCTGGGAGAAATACACGAGAAAGAACAGGAATTGGAAAAAGCGGTTTCCTTTTACAGGAAGTTTCTCGATGCAGCTCCTGAGGAAGCGGAATTCGCTGCGGTGGAACAAAAGATTGCTGATCTTGAAGCTAAATACCTGCCGGAAGAAGAGGAAGAGCCTCAGGTTGAACGAGAAATCATCCCGGCCGAGAAGCCTGAACCTCCGCCAGAGCCGGTCAAAAGGGAGCCAGTTAAAAAAGAACCTGTCGAAAAGGAGCCCGTCATTAAAGAGCCAGCCAAGGTCGATGTATCTGCGGATCTGGAAGCGGGAATCAAGGCTTTCAACCAGGGTGATTTTGATCGATGTATCACCCAGATGGAGAAAGTGTTGAATATAGAACCTGGAAACACCACGGCTCAGTATCATCTGGATGAGGCCAAAAAGAAGCAGCGCCAAAAATTGATCGAACAGGAAATCCAGGCCAGCCTCAAGGTTATCCAAGAGGCCTTTGAACGAGGAGAATACAGGGAGTGTATGGAGAGGGCCCGGAGGGTGCTAGAATTAGATCCCAAGAATGCTCAGGCAAAAAAATATCTGAATCAGGCGAGCCTAAACCTAGCGCCGGAGCAGATCGGGATGATTGTGCACCAGTATGTCCAATCGATAAACAATCAGAAACTCTTGACTTTTTATAAAAATACGTGTTCTCCTAAGCTTTACCAGCAGATTAAGAAAGATGCAGAATTGCTCTCTAAGTTGTATGATAAGCATCAATCTCTTGCTTCAGATATCAATGTGCGATTTGAAGGCATGACCAGGGCTGAGGTCACCTTTTCTCATATGATGGCCGGAGTCTCCAAAGCAGAAGGGAGAAAACAGGTGCTGTTCGAAGGCACCTTAAAGTGGATGATGGAGAAGCAAGGTGAGAGCTGGAAGATCATTGAAATCAGTTCTTATCCTCATAAAAAGAAACAAAATTAAAGGAGGTAAAATGAGAATTAAGTTTTACGGAAGAGCAGGCCTTAGTTTGATCGTTATCTCTCTGTTTATCTTACCCACCTTGGTCCAGGCTGAAAAACAGAAGATCAGAGTCGTGGTTGAGAATGCGAGCATTCGCATGCAGCCCAACATGGAGAGTGAAGTCATCGAGAACCCGCCTGTAGGCAGCGTCTTTGAAGTGGAAAGGAAAATCGGGGAATGGTATGAGGTAAGGTACCAATCTAAGGTCGGGGTCAGGATTACCGGGTATATTCACGAGATGCTCGTCGAGTTAGAGAAAGTAGCACCTGCAGCAACGAGAACAGTCACGCCACAGCGAAGAAGAGAACCCGTTCGGCCAACCCCTCCACCCCCCATGCGCCGCCAGCCTCCGAAGATCATGTTCAACATAGGCGTTGGCGGTCTGGTCCATATGATTCAGGCCGGGTACGATTGGGAGTACACATTCATCATCTACTCAGAACAAGCTGCAATTACGGATATGGCAGATAATGCCACTGGATTTGGCTTTGATGCAGGATTTGGGGTTTTTCCGATGCCCAACATTGAAATTACCGGTGGGCTGAGTTTCGTATCCAAATCTCTGGATGCCACTTATGGATTTTCACTGCCTAATATGTTCCTGTGGGATGACATTGCCACTGATGAAATTCAGGAGCAGGCAAAATACTCGGCCCTGATGCTCCATTTCGGTTTTAATTTTCATCCGCTGATCGAAGGGAGTGTAAGACCTTATTTTGGAGGAGGCATCAGCTATATAAGCGCCAAGATGGATATGATGGAAGATATGATCTACCAAGAAACATTCTATTCGGATTGGACCCATACTATAGAACTAACTGAAGTTGAATGGGTACAAGAGAGCTTTAACAAATTAGGATTCAATGTCAGAGCTGGAGCAAACTTTCAAGTGGCCAACAATATATACATCTATGGAGAAGGAAGGTACATCATAGCTAAAACTTCAATTCCTCATCCTTTATTAGAGGAAATAGGTGTCGAGGGAGATGAGATAGATATTGACCTGGGAGGATTCTCAGCAGTCCTGGGAGTGAAAATCGGATTATAGCCTAAACATCATTTGGCCTGAGCCCATTCAATTGGGCGTCTTTCTGTACCCTTTGGATAAACCTCTCTGTCCCTAGAGTGGCATCTCTCTGATATCAAATTTTGGGGTCGGGCCAAGCTAAGTTATTTTTTTTGAAGATAAATTCAAATTTCGTCCGATTTTAGCCCTTAAACCCTCATTTTCGGGGGCAAAATCCTCATTCTAAGGGACTTTTCTTAGGGAGATGGACATGCTTCGCTCGCCATGATGATTACTATTTCGGTTTGTCGCCATCCTTTCGTTGGCAACGGTGACTTTGATTTGAGTTTAATCTAGATGATGAAGACGAATGGCGTTCTTCCTCATGATTCTCTCGGCAATCATGACCGCCTTTTCTTCATCGATGATCCCTCTATCAATCAGCTTGGCCAAAGCTCGATAAAGGGCTTCTCTCGAATTCTGGGCTGCTATCCAGAAAAACACCGGAGCGCCTCCATCACTGCCGAACATGATTTTCTCGGAAGCGCCGGGATAACAGAGCCAGTCGTGGAGAATTTTCGCCAATTCGTGTTCAAAAGTAAACCAGTTGATGGCTGAAAATTCAACATAGGCATTTCTCTTCTCCAGGATGGGTTTGAGTGTATCCCAGGATGGATAACCTCCATGGAGTATGAGAAATTGAGTCTCTTGGAACCTGATATCGGAGAACACGCTCTCCAGGTTGAGAGGATTCGAATCAAGGTTTTTCAAACCTGCAACTGCCCCGAATCCGGTGTGGAAATGAACCGGCAGTTTCAAGGCCCCAGCTTTCCTGAATATGTATCTGGCTATGAAATCTTGGAGTTTTTTATACCTCCTCCAGGAGGCGAGTTTTCCTTTCAAACCTTCCTCAAAGACAAAGGCAACCTCGTTTCTGTTCTGCTCTTCAAACCAGAGAGTGCGAACATAGCCGCTGGCCACTTTCAAAGCCACAGCCCTATCACCCAAGAAATCATCAAGGACCTTATCGATGAAGGAAAGATAAGAGGTTAACTCCTCAATCTTTAGGTTGTATTTCTCTGAGAGTTCCCATACATTCTGGCTGGAATAATCCAGATTCCTTTGAAGTTCAGGACTTATAGCCCTCAGTTCAGAGCCCTTAAACGGATACAAGAGGAAATCCACGAAGGGCACCCAGAAGACTCTTCCTGGATCAAGGTCTTTTTTAGGAAAAGCTGAGTTTGAAAAGACCTTTTCAATCCCGCAAATATCAAGAATCTGGTTAAAACCCTTTTTTTTTCCTGCGTTCCAGAATTCTTGAGATAGTTCACCCAACTCAGTGAGATCGTTCTCGGTCACATTTTTTTTCTGGTACTCGTAGATTTCTCGGAGTGCCTTCACCTGCAGAGAGTCAAAAACTGCTATTCTTTCTTTTTTTAGGGGCCAGAAAGGCCTATTAATCGGTGGCTCCAGTGTTGGATACGGGTCTTTGGCTTGATATTCAATATGCCCGGCGATAGGATGAGAGTGGACGTCGATAAACAGAGTGTTTTTAATGAACTCGAATAATCTGGCATGTTTTCGCGCTGTCTGGGAAAATAAGGGAAACATAATCAAGAAAAGAGCCAGAGCCAGCCAAACTGAATTTTTTCTTCGGTTAGATTTCTTCATTTTTTCCTCGATCTGAGATATAAATTGAATGACTTTTATGATTCAGCATTGATTTTATACGTTATACTGAATAGAAATCAGAAGTCAATGATGACCATTCAAAAGGTTTTCTCGTTTTCTTATGGGCAAGAATGAAACAGCCAAGAGGAAAACACCAGCTTTGAAAGCGGTTTCTCGATGCTCGCTGGAGCTGGAATTTTATTCAAGGGCCCCTGTACAATCGGCTGATATCCAAGACAGGAACAGAGGTTTTCAGTTATTTGGCGAGTGAAATTCGGCCCACCAGGAAGGTCCGAATCCTGGATGTAGGATCTGGGCCAGGCATCCTAACTCTTCGATTAGCCAAGCAAAATCCAACAGCCTCTCTGGTCGGGATTGACTACTCACCGACCCAGGTGAGAGCTGCCGAGCGACTGAGGATTCGCCAGCAGGTAAAAAGTTGCGTCTTCAGAAGAGGTGACGCTGTGAACCTCCCGTTCGAGAATAATGTTTTCGATATTGCCCTGAGTGTGGGCTCTATCAAGCACTGGCCAGACGCGGTGAGAGGGCTCCAGGAAATTCGACGCGTGCTGGGATCAGATGGATTGGCGTTCATAGCAGAGGCGGATAGAGATGCTTCAGAGGAAGGCTTCACTCGGTTCGCGCGCCAGTTTACGGCCTGGTATGTTTGGGACAGGTTCATGAGATGGTATCTCCGGTCTGCTGTTTTCGGTCAGAGTTATACCTGCCAAGACGCTGAGTCTCTAGCTAGATTGTCGGGATTCGATCAGGTGGAGGTTGAAAAAATAAAGCAATGGCCCTTTTTCTTCATGAAGCAGATAAAGTCATCGTGACTGAGATTTGATGCCCTACTTAATATATGTTATTAATATATTTTCGAATTCATGAGAAAAGATGTTTTTTGAAAATTTAAAGAAGAAAAACCCCAGGATTATTTATTTCCACCCTAAGGAGTGAAAGGTGTCAAACGAATCAAATTTCAAAGGATTCTCTAAAGAAACAATCGATTTTTTCCATAACCTGAGAAAAAACAATAACAAAGACTGGTTTCACAGCCATAAGAAGGATTATGAGACTTTTGTAATGGAACCTGCTCGAACATTTATTACAGCCATGGGGAGCCGGTTAAGGTCTTTATCTCCGGATATCAATGCTATACCTAAAGTCAACAAATCATTATTCCGGATATCGCGCGATATCCGTTTCAGCCCGGATAAATCCCCTTACAAAACCCACCTGGGAATTTTTTTCTGGGAAGGAAACCGCCCCCGAATGGAGTGCTCTGGATTCTATTTTCATCTGGAGCCTCATAAATTGATCTTGGGGGTAGGGCTCTACATGTTTCCGCGTCAATTGCTGGACCATTACCGTAAGTCGGTCATCCATCCTGAATACGGGAAAGAACTGTCAATTCTTCTGAAAAAGACATTGAAGATCAAAGGCTTTAGTTTGGGTGGTGAGCATTATAAACGAGTACCTGCTGGCTACGATCCCTCTCATCCCAATGCCAGGCTTCTTTTGCACAATGGATTGCATGTCGGGCAAGAAATAGGGCTGCCGGATGAGCTTTATTCCAGTCGTCTCCTTGAATATTGCTGGAAGAAGTATCGTCCTCTAGCTCCCCTCCACAGGTGGCTGGTTTCGATGAGCAGCCGGAAGCCACAATTCAAGATGTAAAAAAAGGGTCAGGTCTTGAAAGTTAAGACCTGACCCTATGTGAAAACAAGCCCGATAAAATCAGAATCCTGGAGTTAAGGTGAACTGGAAGTGCCAGTCTTTATTCGGTCTGCTCAAGGGATTGACCAGGTGAGCTCCCAGGATGAGATATCCAAACATATTCATCCGAAGACCCACTCCTACACTAGAAACAAGCTTGCGGTCTCCGCCTAAGAACCAGGCATTCCTGTCATCGTCACTCCACCAGGCCAATCCAGTATCGAAGAAAGCATTAAATTCGATAGGGAGAAACCCGTAATATCCTCTTCCTATACCGAGCACACCCAACAGCGGAAAACGAAATTCTGCGTTGGCCACGACTATCCGGCTTCCTAACAATTGGTCAAAATCAAAGGGATCTGTTGCTGATTCGACTTCCTGCACGCTGAAGGAACGGATATTATAACCTCGTACCAGAGACTCATAGCCGATAAATAACGGATAAAGTCGATCGTCTTCCCCGCCTCCTCCGTAGCGGCCGAAGTGGAGAATACGGAAAGCCAGCGTGAAAGGTTTGAAAGGCATAAAATAGCGCCGGTAGTCAGCCAGGACTGTGTAGAAATCAAGTGTACCGAAAGTCGGTGAAACCTCGAGGCGATAACTCTGTCCCAGGATAGGACTTGTGGCGCCGTATAACGCACTATCGTAAACAAGGGCAGCAGTGGCAAAGCCAAAATGGAGGCTGGGCGCAGAGGGCAGTTTTTCCTTTTCTCTGACTAACTCGGCTCCGGTGACTAACGAAAAGGCTCTTGTCCATACCTCATCATCGAAGTCGATGAGACGGTATCCTCCGGAGACTTCAAAACGACGAGATTGATCGAACGGATAGGCCGCAAACCCGGATACCTGGTAATTGACCTGCCGAAAGATAATCTCTTCTTCGATTATGGCCGGTTGTCCAAAGACTTCACCCCTTCTAGCTCTGAATCCTCCATAAACATAAGGGATACGCTGGACCACGACTCCCCAGTTCAGTCTTCTCCTGGTGTTTTGAAATCCAACCAATGCTGTCGAATCTGCGAGTCGGCTGCTTACCTGAAACATGGTGACAAGATTGTTATACCCCAGCATGTCGCTGAAGATCATCGCGATGCCTCCTGCGGTGTAAGTGCCAAACCTATCGACTCCTACAGCTAATTGGGGCTGAGTGACATAATCAAGAGTTAATTTTGGCTTGTAATCTTCTACTTCAAATTCAGCTTCACCAGGAAGGCCGTAGAGCGGGTTATTCAGAAGGCTTACAACGTCTCCTTGTGGCTTTTCCCGGGGGGGGAGCAGCGAAGGATTGATTTGACCGAATTGAGCCACCGGTTCCTTAGTTTCCATATCTTCCAGAGAATCTAGAGCATAGATGCTGTATTTATCTTCTTCATATACACAGTAGGCAAGTTGCCCGGTTTCTTGAGAAAGAGAAAGAGCTGGGCTTAATCCTGTGATACCACTAACTCCTGTGTAAAGATTTGTGATCTGAAAGATTTTCTCGCTTTCGAGATCAATGCGGTAGATGTTGGAGATGCCGTTTTGATCTGAAATAAAATACAAGCTTCTCGAGTCTGGAGACCACTGGGGATTGATATTTTTAGCTTTGCTGAATGCAGGAACTCTTTGTATCTCACCCGTATCTGGATTCATAAGCGCAAGCTCATAATTTCCTATATTCAGAATAGAGAGGGTAGTGGAAAATCGATCGGTGACAAAGGCGATAGCCCGGCCATCGGGTGACCAGACAGGATAGAGATCGGAATAAGAATCATCTGTTATGTTTTTCAATTCTTCGGTTTCAAGGTCATAGATGTAGATATCTGTCAAGCCTCCAACTACAGCCGAGAAGGCAATGAAGCGCCCATCAGGGGACCAGGTCGGATTCAAAATCTCTCCCAGTTCAGGGAATTTCACCTCTTTTTCAGTCTTTCCACTCTTGACATCGATGAGAGTAAGGACAGGCTGACCTTTGCTTATGGCTCCGAAAACAAAGCGCCTTCCTTTAGCATCCCAGGAACCAGAAGATTTTATGAACTGAAGGCTCTCAAAATGAGGATTCGTGGCTGCCCTGACAAGTTTTCGCTCGATTTGGCCCGTTCCTGAATCGGCCAGATACATGTCGATCGAAAACAGGTCTCGAGTGGATAGGAAAACGATCTTCTTTCCATCTGGACTTAGAGATGGGGAAACATTCAACGGGTTTTCTTTATTGGCCACAAACAAGGGACGGCTCGATTTTTCTGATATTCGAGTTATCTTGGAAAGGGGCACGTAAGCTTTTTTCATAGCCTCCTGCCAATCTGTGGACAGTTCCTCCAAAGAGAGACCGAGGAGCTTCTCGATAGCTACTTCATAATCACCGGCTCTGCCGACACCCTTCATGAGACTCGCGACTTCTGAATCTCCCCATCTTCCAGTGATGTAGGCCCAAAGAGCCTGGCCGTATCGGTAAGGGAAATACTTGGGGTTATTGAGCTTCTTGACTGCAGGGATTTTATCTCTTTGAGTTATATCCCGCATCCACATGGCTGTATGAGGATCGTTCGGTCCGATGGAGAGATATTCTGCCAGCCCTTCGATAAACCATAACGGAAGTCTGAGAGCTGTGGGGGGTGCATTGGCATTCCTCGGAGCTGAATAGGAGGTGATATCGAACTGGAAGGCATGGACAAGCTCATGCCCGATCACATGATCAGACTCAGCAAGGGTAGCTCCTAAGGGGAGAATAATCCTTCGTTTGAACATTTCTGTCACTCCGCCTGTTCCTTCTCCTATGATGCCCGGAATGGCTGTTGTTTGCTGGAAATGAGGACCGCTAGCGTAAAGGATTAACGGCTGACGGCCTCTCAGGTCATGTTTGAAAATTCGGGATAACCGAGCGTACCAACGTTCTGCCATCCGGGCAGCCTGTTGGGCTGCCTGTTCATTCTCAGGATAGAAGTAAATATCGAAGTGTTCTGTCTTCATGACCTTAAAATCAAACGTCTCATACTGCACCTTGTTTCGTCCAAAATACTGGGCTTTCAAAAGAGGTGCTGAAATGAGAGTTAGAAACAAAAGGCTCATAATTAATAATCTCAGTCGAGATATGGAATTCATGTTAATTCCTCCTTTATATCAAGATTCAATTAAATTCTCATCTCTATAACAGCAATTTTTATGCCAAGTAACATTTGGCTTCCAAGCATTATCAGGACAAATTTTCTGTCCTGATATGGGGACGAATGTATCACTCAGATTACATTATTCCTATAGAAATACTATAGTATTATACCGAAATATCGTTAAGAATAATAAATAATTTTTTCCTCTTTATGCCGCTTCTATGATTTCCTATCGGTTATTCTTTTTTTAATCGATTTTCATCCGGATGTTATACCAATACCCGCTTTCCAGTAAACTCAGATTGCCCAGAATCAAATTCGAATTCATGACTCTCCTCTTCAGAAGCGGGAACATCGCTTATTCTTGTCTAAGGTCTTTTAAAGGGGATTTCTTGTTCTCCGACTTTTTCTCTAACCACAAAACCAGACGGGCTGACGTAGATCAGAAAATGCCTGCTCTTCCCGGCAGTTTGAAACACGGCATTTCCGTACACGGTGCTGACCAGAGGGAGTGTTTGTCCGTATTTATAGAGATATCTCCAGAAAGGGTGATCTTCCTCCTCGACCAGGGAATAGATTGTCCCCTCTTGCTGGATTTCATCCTTAACCTGAACATAACGTCCTCTGAAGCGGGTTAATCGATACCGAGTTTTCAAGCCCAAAAAGCTCAGCCAGTTGTCCCACTTGAGAATGTCTCCCTCCAGCATCCACTGGTCTCCCTTTATCAGAAATTCTTTCCCCATCTGGGACCCTTCAGGCAAAGATTGGAACAGGGTGACCAGGCTGGCATCAGTTTCCTGAGTCGCCTCGGTCATGATCTCAGCCACGGGTTTTTCGTAGGTAAAGGCAAAATAAGCTCTGAAAAAGAGTCCGACAAAGAAGACGACTCCTAATACGGCTGTCCAGAGGAGGATGAATATCAGATTCCTCAAGCCAGCAAGATATCGAGGACGGGCGTTTGGTTTTCTCCCGATAGCTCGAATCAACCAGCGGATTCGCCGGTAGATAAAAACGATTAAAAAGACAAAGCCCAGCAAAATCCCTGCAGCGCCAATGAATATGATAAGATCGGGATTCATTTGTTCGGCCTCCTTCCGCTGTCCTTAAAGCCTTCCGATGATTTTGTCGCCGCTAAGCCCTTGTATTTTAGCATTATTAAAGAATTAATCAAAAAAAATTCCTCGCCTTGATCAAAGCTGACCTTTAGATCAAGATGGAAGGGAGTTGATCATTGATGAAGGAATCGGAATCTTATGCTTTTTGCATAGTTTAGGGCTAGCCAAAGCTTTTTTTGACAGGAAGTTTCTCTTTTGTTATAAGCTTTTGACTGAAAGGCCTAAACATCAGATTGCAGGAACGGAGATAAATTTGGAAGACTTGAAGAAACCTTATCGGACTACTGCTCTAATCAGCTCGGCTATTATCGCCAGCCTGTTTATTTATATAGTTGTGACAGTAATAATAAAGGCCCAGTATGTATCTTTTGAAGGATTTGCCAGTAGTTTTAATTTAACACCTCTCCGCTACGGGCTGTATGTCTTGGCCCTGATCCAGCTTATGATCATAATCAAAATAAGAGGTATCCTTTTTAAAAAAACCTCTTTCGAAAACATAGAAGAGGTCATCATAAAGCTCAGCCGAACATCGATCATCACTTCTGCTCTGTGTGAGGTTCCTGCCCTGTTCGGATTAATTCTTTTTCTTCTAGGCGGATCCAGCAGGGATTTCTATATATTGGTGATCTGGTCAGGTTTTCTGTTTTTATTGTACTTTCCCAGATATTCAAACTGGGAGAAGTGGGCCAAAAGTGTCAGATGATCCTGAAGAGAAACGATAGGGAGAAAGACAAGACGATCAGCAAACGCATTGAAAATTTTCAATTCCTGAAACAGATTAGAGCAGGATATAGGCTTTAATATTTTTGATCAAACATAAAGCTTATAAAGACCTAAATTCCTTTGATAATTTATAATCTGGCTGAGCTATTTATCTATCCGCTTTTTGATCTCATCCACATAAAGCCTGACTTCATTCACATAAAGTCCAAAAAAGTAGGGCTTTTGGGAGGCAAAAGCCTTGGCCTGTTCGAGTATAGCCTGTTCAACATACTTGGTGCTGTAGCGCCAGGTCTGGTAGTTGAAAGTCACTGAACGGGCAAAATAAAGAGGCTTCAACGCTTCGACGATATCCTTTCTGACCTTAGAGGAGCCGTTTCTGTACCAGAAGATGAGTTGGTAGACCACCTGGATCCACATGAGAGTATCAATATTGTAGACATCCTGTTCGAACATGCCCTCCAGGTTCATGATGGCATATTCGTTCAGATATTTTTTGAGCAGTCTTTCTCTGGGCCAGTATTCTGCCCTCAGCTTTTCTTTCAGCTCTCGAATATTGATTTTCAATTCCTGAGGCTGGCCAAGTTCTTTAAGGCCAAATCGTACCTTTGGCTCTGGCTTGATCACCGGGATACTCATCCAGGTTGACTCTCTGGAGATGAGCAGGTCAAACAGGGTTGTAATAACCTGAGTGAACATGGGTCCGAGTTTGGGCGCACTGGCCTTATGGACCTTGGTGCCGAGTCCTGACTCGCATATCTTGAAGTCGCCGAAAATCGCCTGCAGGGTCATAAAAATATCAATGCCGTACTGTTTGATGGAAGAATTCCATTTCTGTTTAAGCCAGTAATTCATGAGCGCTGGCGAAAATCCGATTTCGCCACCGATGGGTTGGCGGAAATCCTTGCCCAGGAGAGCATACACCAATGGATAACAAATATGGTTGGTTATTGTTCCATCAAATTGGTGCCGAGAATAAAGAGGTAGAACGTAATCATATCCTTTTAAAATGGGTTCTCCCAAATACTTTATCCATTCCGGAGTGATAGAGCGGAGGTCGGCATCGACAGTCAGGACTGCTTTGAGTGATTGACCTTGCTTTTTGGCAAAATTCAAAAGATTGAGAAAGTTATTTCCCTTTCCTTTGATTCCTTTCGGAGTGGAGATGTAATGCTTTGGAGTTCTGGTTTCCGTGGCCAGAAAGGCTCCTTTGGTATCATCTTCGCTGCTATTATCGACATTTACAATCATGGATTTTAGCTGGCCGAAATGCCTAGTGAGCCCTACATCAACCTGTTTAGTGACAAAAGAGATGGTATCTGCTTCGAGGTAGGAAGGTATCCCTACAATGAATTCAATACCAGACTTTGATTTGCTCATCTACAATACTCTTAGATTGTTCTATTCTGGATTGTGTTGAATAAAAGGGCACAGGGTTGAGTGGCCTTTCCTGTGTATTCAATATCCAGTCTTTCCAACCTGTTATGAGCCAGCCAAAAATTCTGTTTTGCTCATTATAAGAGGACAGGATGTTTTTGTCTATTATTATTCGAGGATTTTTTGATATTTTAGGTTTTGACATGGAGTTATTCCTGTGCTATAAAGTCTTTTACTGAGAATATTTTAGAGGAATAAAGTTTTGCCGCCCGCGCACAAAGGCGATTATTTAAACCTCTAATCTTTATAAAGAGGAGCTTTACATGGCTCAAGCGAAAAATGGAGATAAGATAAAAGTCCATTACACAGGTAAATTCGAAGACGGCACTGTGTTTGACACTTCAGAAGAAAGAGGTCCGCTTGAATTTACGATCGGAGAGGGAGAAGTCATTCCAGGCTTTGAGAAAAGTATCGTGGGTATGGAAGTCGATGAGAAAAAAACAGTTACTATTTCTCCTGAAGAGGCATACGGACCAAGGCGCGAAGAATTGATCTGGGAAAGGAAGAAAAGCGAATTCCCTGAAGGTATTACTCCGGCTGTTGGGAAACAAGTCGGGGTTAGGCTTAATCAGCCGGATGCGCCTCTCATCAATGCTATCATTACCGATGTCAGCGAAGATACTGTCACGCTTGATGCCAACCACCCCTTAGCGGGAAAAACATTAGTCTTTGACATCGAATTAGTTGGAATCACATGAATTTTCCCCCTCATTAATACTCACCTTTAAGATGAATAAATCAAAGCGCTTAGTCCCAAATTTTTCGATCTCTATGACTTCAATTGGAGCATATAAGAATGGCCCGGCGTTACTCAAAGGTCGGTATTACTCTGAAGGATCATTCCTTGGGCCAGAGTCACCACCTCAGCTTCGGGACCAAAAAAATTTATGAAAGGAGTCTAACTTGCCAAAAGGAACAGTAAAATGGTTTAGTGAAGAAAAAGGATATGGCTTTCTTGAGCAGGAAAACGGTCCGGATGTATTTGTTCACTACACTTCCATCAACATGCCCGGGTTTAAGGCCCTGACCGCTGGTGACCCGGTGACCTTTGATGTGGAAGAAGGCGACCGAGGACCCGTAGCTAAGAACGTCGTTAAGGCCTAATTCACTTCAGGACGATTTTTTTGAGAGTTCCGTCGAGGAAGGGCGGGATGCTTTTTATTAGGATAGGTATTTAATCCCTCTTAAATTCCCCTGATTTTCATCAAGCTAGGCCGCTGATCTCTCAGTCCTTGCCGATCTCCATGATCCTACAAAGGGGAAAGTCTTCTTAACTTCTCGACTGTTTCCCTAACAGCCTTGGATATTAGCGGCACATCTTCTGCCTTATTTGACCGTCCCAAGGTCAAGACCAGCGAGCCATGAGCCTCTTCGTGTTTTAAGCCTATCGCCAAGAGCACGCTCGAGGGTTCTAAGGTCCTGGAGGAGCAGGCAGAACCAGTGGCCACCTGAATATTGTAGCCCATGTCCAGATTGAGGAGGATGCTCTCTCCCTCTATCCGGCTGAAACGGAAACTTGCATGGTGGGGAAGCCTTTGGGTGGGATGACCAGTAAGGAAGGATTCTTCTATCTGCAATATCTCTTCGATAAGTTTATCCCTTATCTCCTGGAGCCTTTTGCTTTCCTGCTCCATTTCATCCTTAGCAATCTTGGCTGCTTCTCCCATTCCCGCAATGGCAAAGAGATTCTCTGTTCCAGATCTAAGCCCCCGTTCCTGTCCTCCCCCAGGAAGGATCGGTTGAAGCTTGACTTTGGGTTTAATGTATAAAGCGCCAACTCCTTGCGGACCGTATAGATCATTAGACGATAGAGTTAATAGGTCTATTCCGTCTTTTTGGACATCGATGGGTATCCGTCCCGCCGCGGCAGTTGCATCCGTATGCAGGAATAGTCCCTTCTCATGAACGATTTGGCTTATCTCCTTCATGGGTTCTATGGTCCCGATTTCATTGTTGGCGTACATGATCGAGGTCAAGGTAGTGTTTTTGGTTAAAACCCGGCTGAGCTCCTTGATATCGACGATCCCGGTTGAATCGACAGGAATGATGTTCAGCTGAAAACCGTTTTTCTGGAGTTCTTTCATCGGATTGAGGACAGACATATGTTCTATGGCGCTGGTGGCAACTTCCTTTCCTCTCACGATATTTTTGAGCGCCGTTCCCTTTATAGCTAGATTGTTGGATTCAGTGGCTCCGCTGGTAAAGATAATACTGTTTGCATCCTCGGCATTTATTAGGGTAGCGATTTTTTCCCGGGCCTCATCGATCACCTGCTTCGCCTCTCCTCCTACCGAATGAAGGGTGGAGGGATTGCCGAAGACATCTTGAAGGTATTTTTCGGCGAATTTCAAGACTCTCGGATCAACGGGCATTGCCGAGGCATGGTCCAGATAGATCCTATTCATGTCTCTCCCCTAAAAATTGAGGATGGCATCAGCCTCTAGGGCCAGGTCGTTGAGGGTGGCAGCTCCAACAATCTTAGCTTCGGGAGTAAAATTCCCCCTTGGCATTCCAAAAAGTTGACAGCTCTGCTCGCAGACGTGAAGCTTCACGCCAGCAGCTACGGCTTGGTCCATGACCTCCTTCAAGCTAGGGAAGTCGCCCAATTTGATATTTTCTGCCTCTCCCTTTTTAACAACGGTCACCCCTTTTATCACAAAATAGATATCAGCCTCGATATCCATGGCTCTAGCTGTGGTAGCCAGTATGAAAGGCGCGTACAATCGTTCAGGAGTATCCAGGCCGCTTGTTTGGACATAGAGTATTTTGCTCATAGGAAAAACCTCCTCATTTCGTTCTTTTTATGTAGAAGGTTAATAGATTACCTTCCTTTTCAAACTTGAGGATCTCATGGCCGGTTCTTTTTGCCCATCGTTTGATATCCTCTTCGGCTGCAGGGTCATCCGCTTCAACCTTCAGCACTTGTCCTATCTCGATTCTTTCGATTTCTGCTTTGGTCATGGCGATGGGCATCGGGCAGTAAAGACCCACGCAGTCCAGTTCTGCGTCGGAAACAATGTTTGTAGTCATGCGATCCTCCTTTTTCGGCTTTACTTTCTCTAGTACGATGTACCGAACTTATGACTTTAATCTTGATCCTTCACAAAGACTACAGCAGTCTTTTCTCACCCTCGATTTTCTTTATATCTGTGATATCCTGAGTAACTTCTAAACACCCAAGATAATCTCCGCTCTTATTCCGAACCGGGAAGTACCGGATGTGGATGAACTTTCCGTTAAGACTAATCCAGAACTCGGCGACTTCTTTCCGTCCATTCTTGAAATCATCCAGTATCTGGTTGACGACATGGAGACTTTTCTGGGGATGGCATTGCTGAACCTTGCGGCCAATGACTGCTTTTGTCCGGGGGAATATTCTCTCTTTAGTTTCACTGAAAAACCGAACTGTATCGTCTTTGTCGACAAAAGTCACATCAACGGGAAGAGTGCTGAAGATCGATTCCACCTCTTCATGGTCTAGATTGCCGGTCTCGAAAGCAACCATTCCTTCGATCCCAGGTTGAGAAACTGGCTTCTCAGCCATTTCTGTAGCTATCTTGGCTGCCTCAGGAGTAAAGGGGCAATATCCCAGCTCATCAAATTCTTTTCTGATGTCAGGCCATTCATTCTCAGTGATAACCTTCAAGCCGGTGGGAAAGAGAATGTTGTTTTCCTTGTAGAAATGACTCGAAAGCGTCTCAGCCAGCAAGACGGCTCTATCGTTCAGGTCCATCACGAAATGCTCGAAATCCACCTGCTCATGGGTGGCGATGAGTTCGTATAGATCTTTCTCTATTTCTCGTATCTTGTCATGCTCCATCCACATGACGGCTGGAGGTTGAGTGATGCCGTGTTTCTCGAGATAGGGGAAAAGCACATTTTCTTCCCGGATATAATGGCTTTCCGAGTTTTTGAGGCTGTCTTCGATTTGCTTTAATCGTCCTAGTTCTTCTTTGGCCGAAACGAGATCTTTATTTTCTATCTTGTTAGCGATTTTCTTCAGCTCCTCAGCAAACTGCAGCAGAAGCTTATGTTCTTCCATGAGAATATGGATGGGATGGCCAGGCGGAGCCAACACTTTTTTCTCTTCCATGGATTCCTTGAACAGGGCAATGTGGACGTCGCAGAGCTTGTGGATTTCTTCTCTCGGCATCCCTTCTTTGATGAGTTCTTCTTCGACCTTTGCTATCTCCGCTGTTGAAGTGTCTTTGAGCAAATCTTTAAACTCTTCTTTGATCTTGATCGGGTCTCCTCCTTCGTGGAGCCTCTTGATGATTTCCTTTAAGGTATCTTTTTTATTCGATTGCTCGCTCATATCTTCACCTCCATTCCTTAATATTTAGCAATCCATTAAAAGTCCTGATTAATTTTCCCACAGGATTACCAGTTCTCTTCCAATAATTCATAGTAGGCCCTGGGATGGGCACAGGCAGGACACTCTTCAGGGGCTTCCTCACCTTCATGGATATAGCCGCAGTTGCGGCATTTCCACTTCACAACCTTTTCTCGCTTGAAAACTCGGTTATCATTGATATTGGCGAGAAGGGCTAAATATCTTTTCTCATGCTGTTTTTCAGCCACAGCGATGGCTCTCATCGTGTCAGCTATCTCAGGGAATCCTTCTTCATCAGCTATCTTGGCAAATTCAGGGTACATGGTTGTGTATTCGTAGTTTTCTCCTGCTGCAGCGCCTTTGAGATTATCGGCAGTTACACCGATCACTCCGGCTGGAAAAGCAGCGCTGATATCAACTTCACCGCCCTCCAAGAATTTGAAGAGTCTCTCTGCGTGCTCTTTTTCATTGTCTGCAGTCTCAGAGAATATCCCAGAGATCTGTTCATAGCCTTCCTTTCTAGCCTTCGAGGCGAAGAAGGTATAGCGGTTTCTCGCCTGCGATTCTCCGGCAAAGGCAGTCAAAAGGTTTTGTTCCGTCTTGGTGCTTTTCAAGTTTTTCATGTTTGACCTCCTTATCAATCGATCATAAATTGGTTTTTAGATTTGATCTCTTTATTCTCATTCCTTTTCTTGGGAATCATCTATTGGGTTGTCCTGTTTTTGATCTAGAAATATTGCTTTTTTTTGTTTTGTTCTTAAAGCTATCGGTACATTCCTTGCAGATTCCCTTGAAGTATCCGTGCACTTCCTCAATCCTATTCCCTCTAACTACTGTTTTCTCTCCTTCAGCAAAAGCACATGGCACCTCAATATCGATGATCTTGCCGCATTCTTTACAAAGGAAATGGTGATGAGAACTCGCATCGAGGTCATAACGGGTTTCGGTTCCAGTGATGGTAACTCCGTCAACTAGCCCCTTTTCTAGGAAAGCATTCAGGGTATTGTAAACAGTCGTCAGCGATATAATCGGAATATCTTTTAAGAGTTCCTCATGGATCATCTCCACCGTCGGATGGTTCTTCATGTTTTTGCTCAAGTATTCAAGTATCTTCAGCCTTTGGTAGGTGGGCTTGATACCCCTATCATTAAGGATTTTTTTAAAATATTTCAATTTTGTATTCATTTTAATTATGTAGCAATTATAAACTAAATTTTGTATTTGTCAAGGAAAAAAAAGGAAAAAAATGGGGACGGTTCTATTTTTTCTCAAAAACAGAGTCAAACTTCATAGAGATTAATGCCTAAGAGATGAAAGGGAAAACAGGCCTTTTAATAATGACAAAGCGCGACTCCGGCATGAAAAAATCTGAAACCCTACAAAAAAATAGAACCGTCCCCTACTTACTTATATATGATCTAGGTAGCAAAACGTTGAAAGTCAAGACCTGACCCCAAATAAAAGAATTTTAAGCGGTCCGCCCGTTTCTTTTTTTAAGGGCAGCTTTGAGTTCTTTTAGGCTGTGTAAAGGCTTTTTACAGGAAAAATTCTCGCAGATATAAATTGTGGGCTCTGCTGAGCCTTTTAGGTAAGCTT
This sequence comes from Candidatus Aminicenantota bacterium, assembly GCA_011772495.1. Lineage (GTDB taxonomy): Bacteria > Acidobacteriota > Aminicenantia > Aminicenantales > Aminicenantaceae > WVZL01. The sequence goes on along the minus strand of WVZL01000046.1, from coordinate 30,940 downwards.
TGGTCCAGGGCAGAAGCGAGCTCGGGTAGACGTAGTTGGTGTCGGGAAGGAATGATTTGTTCAATAGATCAAGAAACTTTTTCCCTGTATCATTGACCAGAACGATCTCTTTTGGAGGGGTGAGGGCTAAATCTAGGTATGACATAAAGCCTGCCAAGGCTGTCAAGTTATGGATTGCCAACCGGGACATGAAATCGTACTGCTCCTGCGCATATGTCTTGATCTCAGAGTCCTGGGTGATGTTGGAGAGCGTTATCAAATCATAAGCAGCCATGGTATTCGGGGAAGAGAAAGCCCCATCGTAGGTATCTTTGAGGTCGAGGATCATTTTTTCTGAATCTCTACCGTTCAAGAAGAAGCCTCCTTCTTTTTTATCCCAAAAAAGCTCAATCATTTCGCGTGCCAGGCTTAAGGCCAGTTTCAGATATTCTTCTTTTTGTGTAACCTGGAAGAGGCTTATCAAGCCTCGAATGAAATAGGCATAATCATCAAGATAGCCTTTGATCTTGACTTCTCCTTCTTTATAACGCCTGAACAGGCGATCGTTGAGATACAGGCTTTTGATTATGAAACCGGCTGCTTTTTCTGCCATTCTTAAGGCTTCAGAGCGAGGAAAGACTCCACCTGCCTGGGCTAAGGAAGAGATTAATAGTCCATTCCAGGCAGTGATGATTTTATCATCGAGGGCAGGTTTTTCCCTTTTTTTCCTGTAAAGGAAAAGTTTATTTAGTGAATCCTTGACTAGAGTTTTCGATTCTTGGGGTGTTTGTTCTCTTAGGTAGAGTATGTTTTTTCCGCTGAGTCTTTGAGTTGATTCCTCGCGAAAGTTTCCTTTTTCTTTGATGTTGAAGAGTTGGCAGATGAGGTCAGCTCTGTCCTTTCCCAGGATTTCTGCAATTTCTCTTCGGGTAAACGTATAGAATCTGCCTTCTTCCCCCTCGCTTTCTGCGCTTTCGGCTGAATAGAAGGCTCCTTCTGGCGCCAGCATTTCTCTTTTCAGATAAGATAGAATTTCCTTCACTGTTTCTCTAAACAAGTTGATTTTGGTGATTTGATAAGCTTCGAGATAGACCTCTAAGAGATTAGTCTGGTCATAGAGCATTTTTTCGAAATGAGGAACCAGGAACATCTGGTCGGTGCTGTATCTATGAAAACCATAGCCCAGGTGATCGTACAATCCCCCCAGCCTCATGGCAGTCAGAGATTTATTGATCATATCCAAGGCTCTTTGATTTCCTGTTTGGTAATAAAACCTTAAAAGGAAGGTGTAATAATGAGGAGTGGGAAATTTGGGCGAAACGCCGAATCCTCCGTATTCCTGGTCAAAGCTCTGTTCTAAGAGACGAAAAGTTTCATGAATTGCTCCTTTGTCCAGGTCATGGGTTTTCTCTGGTTTCTGTTGTTTGAGGAAATCGATGATTTCTGTTGAGGAGTCGAGAATTTTCTCTCTTTCTTGGATCCAGAAATTATGAACTTGGGGAAGTATTTCTTTGAGTCCGGGTCTCCCCCGCCTTCTTTCTTTAGGAAAATATGTTCCAGCCAGGAAGGGTTTTTTTTCGGGCGTCATGATGATGGTCAAGGGCCATCCGCCCGATCCTGTCAGGGCGAGGCAGACCTGCATGTAAGCATTGTCTACGTCAGGTCGTTCTTCACGGTCCACCTTTACAGAGACAAAGTATTGATTCAAAAGGTTAGCGATCTCCCTGTCTTCGAAGCTTTCTCTGGCCATCACATGGCACCAATGGCAAGTAGAGTATCCGATAGAAAGAAATACGGGTTTGTCCTCCTGGCGGGCCTTCTCAAAGGCTTCTTCTCCCCAGGGATACCAGTCCACAGGATTATGAGCGTGCTGTTGGAGATAAGGGCTTTTCTCTGCTGCCAGGCGGTTGGGTCGTTCACTCATAAGAATAGTATTCAGGTTCTCTGTTTATTTTTTTAATGGCTGTGCTCAGCGGCTATTTCCCCAAAATAAAGCTTGTGGAAAACATTGAGAAGAGAACGCAATTTTTCCGTGTGGGCAAGGTCTGTGGTTTGCTTGGCTTTCATGGCCTGGAGAATCATTTCATGGAGTATAGTGATTTTAGCCAGGTACTCTTTGTGTGCCTTCAGATCTTTTTGATCAGTCGGCTTCACGCGTTGAGCTAGGAAATAGTAAGACACGATGTGAGCAATTTCATCGGCATGATGTTCTTTGTTGAGAGTCCAGCGCACGATCTGATTGAAATTTTTATCAGGCTGCTGGGAGAGCTCTCTGATCTGCTTCATGGATTTTTCAATGGTCAGAATATTTTCCTCGACCATGTTGAATCTCATTTGGTCATCATAGATTCCGCAGGGAATCTGGCAGTGCGAGAATGCATACTGTCCCATGGCCAAGGTGAAAAGTAGGAAAACAGTCATGAATATTGTTTTTTTCATTTCATGGACCTCCTTATATTTTGCTTTGGAAATGGTTGAAGTAAACGAATTTATTCAAAGGAATTCTTTTCGGTCTTTTTTTTTCGGCTTTGACTTGTTCATCGGAAAGCACGGGGCTGATGGTCTCTGAATGCTTGCCTACGTTGACCAGGGTGATGACTTTATATTCTTCGGGAATTCCGAGGATCTCCTTGGTCTTCTTGGGGCTGAATCCAGCAATCGGATGGGCAACCAGTCCTAATTCAGTCGCTCTCAGGATAAGAAAAGCTGTGGCCAGGCCTGTATCAAATTGATAGTACTCCCTATCCCTGATGAGGCAGTCATCTTCCCTTTTGCTGAACACCACGATGATTAGCGATGCGGCCTGGGCCCACGCATTCCCTGGTGAAAGGGCAGCATGGAGTTCTTTCAAAGACGCCGGCGCATAGACGAAAATGAATCTTGTCGGCTGGCTGTTGGAGCAGGAGGGAGCTAGTTGAGCATTCTTGGCTAAATCTTTAACCAGCTTTTCTGTGATTTCTACAGGTTCCAGGGAACGGTAGGCTCTTCTCTCGTTTATGGCCTGTTGGACATCCATTCTAGCCTCCTTTTTCCTGATTGTTTCTTAGAAATTCTTTGAGTTCAGGAATTTAGGCAATATCATCAGATTTTATACAAGGTTTCCCAGCTTCTGAATATATCTTTATAAAAAAATTAGGCTATCTCAGGCGCCGATGTGCATCATCGGCCATTCCATATCATAGGCTTCGAATTTTTCGGCGTTCTCTTTTTCGATCTCCAGGAGCTTGTAATGTCCTTTTTCCATCGTGGCAATGTAGAGAAGCATTTTTTTTACCCGTGGTTCGTCTGTAATTTTCTCTGCCAAGCTTCGATAAAAGTCATGAGCAGCCATTTCAGCCTGCATGGCCCGCCAGAAAATTTCACTTATCGGGAGGGCCTCGTCTTCGATCTTGATATCCGGCAGAGGAACAGGGGTCTTTTCCGGGAGTGCGATTTCTTTGCCCTGAAATTTCTGCTGGAAAAGCATCTCAAAGAAAATCCTATGTTTTTCTTCCTCCCCGGATAAGAATTTTAACCTGTCTTTTAAGAGGGCGTTTTTAAGTCCATCGGCCAATTTATTATAGACATCTCTACTTTCAGTCTCAGCCTTCAAAGCAGAGAGGAGTAAATCTTCCATGCTGAAAGCACTTAAATCCATTTTTTTCCTCCTTTTTTTGGAACTTCTAAAGAGTGCCTACCCCAAAAAACGCATTTCCAGATTAATATTTCCCGTTCATCTGGAATTCTGCGCTGTCCAACCAGAAACCATCATGGGTAACCGAGTCGTATTGAGCCTGGAGGAGGTCGTAGTGAAACCTTTCTTCATCACAGATTTGTTTGAGGATTTCCTTGGCCGCAGGATCTGTAACTTCCTGAGCTGATTCATTGAAAAACTCGACAGCCTTGTTTTCAAGCTCCATCCCGATCCGGATTCCCTCGAGTTCGCTGGCGCTTTCTTCTCTTTTCATCCTGGCTACGAGCCCTTTGATGACTTCGGATTCTTTCTTGAGCTCTTCAGGTTTGACGTGTTTCTTCCAGTCCTCTCCTCCCATGACAGAGCTGAAGAGCTTGCTGAAGACGGCCAGATGTTTAACTTCGTCATCAGCAAGTTTTCGGAACATTTTTTTCCCGAGTTCGTTGTGAGTCAGCTCTGCTGCCAGGTTGAAGAACTCTCGTCCGTTAATTTCCAGTTTGAGAGCATCCTTGATAATCCCGAGAATATCTTCACTGACCTCTTTCATTTTTACTCCTTTCAGGACTTCCTTTCTTAAGATTGCCCTTTAGCACCTGCTACTTTCTTCAAACAGTCAAAACAGATTCCAAAAAAATAGATTTGATGATCTTTGACTTGATGAATGCTTATCTTTTCCGTACGAAGGCGGAAATCCTGAAATATATCTTGGATCTGACCGCATTTTTCGCACAGAAAATGGTGGTGAGGTTTCGTGTTTGGGTCGTAATAGGCTTTGTTCTCTGAAGTGGTCAATTCTTTGATTTCGCCTATTTTCTTGAGGACATTAAGTATATTGTAAACTGTGGAGAAGGAAACCATAGGGTATTTTTTCTTCAATTCCTGATAAATCATATGAGCAGAGGGGTGGCTCTTGTTGTTTTTCAAGATTTTTATTAGAGCTAATCTTTGGGGGGTAAGTTTTAAACCAGCCTCCTTCAATCTGGCTACAACTAAGTTTTCATCTCTCATATCAGGCCTACAACTTCCAGGATAAAGAAAAAATTAAATATTGTCAATAATTAATATTAATTAATAATAATTCTAAATTGAATTTTTTTTTATATTGTCGTATCATTCTTATCTTACTTGTAACAATTAGGCAAATGATCGTTTCTCGAGTAAAAGAAAAGGAGTCAACATTTCTTCCGCCGGTTTTTATGTTGTCGTAAGGGAAAAAAGCAGGAGGTGAGATGGAGAAAAATAAGAATAAAGTAACTGAGGAAAAGGTCTTAGGACAAGTTGCTCGATTAGATAATCTGGTGGATTATCAAACTGACTCTGTAGTTAGTCGGACGCTCATCAACAGGAAAATGGGAACAGTGACTTTATTTGCCTTCGATAAGGGGCAGGGATTGAGCGAACATACAGCTCCTTTTGAGGCCTTGGTTTTGCTTCTCGACGGGGAAGCAGAGATTGTTATCTCGGGTAAGCCTTTTCTCGCCAAGGAAGGGGAAATGATCATCATGCCTGCCAACCAGCCCCATTCCCTGAGAGCAGTGAAGAAATTCAAGATGATGCTGGTCATGATCCGTTCTTGAAATTAAACAGAGTTAAAATATGTCGTCTGATTTCAGGTCTAGACTTTCAATACTCTGCTATCTAGATCATATAGTTTCTTGAACAAATGCGATTGGGTCTGCACTTTTTACTCATTCTGAAGTCAAGAATAAACGATAAGTTAAAAGTGTAGACCTAGCCCTCTTTTTACCCATTTTATTATTGGTTGATTCAAGATTCAAATCGTGGGTATTATAAAAAAAAGGAGAACAGCATGAAGAAGCAATTATTTTTCGCAGTCTTTATCCTGCTCAGCTTAACTCTTTTATTCCAGAATATCTCGGCTGATGAGGGAATGTATCCGATCAGCGAAATCGACAAATTAGACCTTCAAGCAAAGGGTCTTGAGATTTCCCCGAGCGAAATCTATGACCCTGAAGGACTCAGCTTGATATACGCTATTGTTCAAGTGGGAGCGACTGGCTCCTTTGTCTCTCCGGAGGGCTTGATTATCACCAACCATCATGTGGCCTATAGCTCGGTTCAAGCTGCCAGCACCAAGGAAAAAGACTACATCAAACATGGTTTTCTAGCCCGGAATCGTTTTGAAGAGATACCAGCCAAAGGAAGAACGGCTCGCATAACCGAATCCTACAAGGATGTTTCAGCAGAGGTGCTGAATGCTGTCAAGGTAGGAATGGACTACGCTCAGATGACCAAGGCCGTCGAGAAAAAGATCAAGGAGATTGTGGCCGAGGCTGAGAAGAGGAACCCCGGGAAACGCGCCGAAGTGGCGGAGATGTTCAGGGGAAAGACCTATGTCCTTTTTCTTTATACCTATCTGAAAGACATACGACTGGTTTATGTCCCTCCCCGCTCCGTAGGAGAATTCGGCGGTGATGTGGACAACTGGATGTGGCCTCGCCATACAGGTGATTTTTCCTTCTTGCGTGCTTATGTTGCGCCCGACGGCACTCCAGCTGAATACTCCCCCGAAAACATTCCCTTCCGGCCAAAGAGATACCTGAAAGTTGATCCCGAAGGAGTAAACGAGGGAGATTTTGTTTTCCTTCTGGGCTATCCAGGAAGAACCTACCGCCACCGAACATCTCATTTTTGGGCCTTTGAGGAAGAAGTCCGGATGCCTTGGGTCGTGGATTGGTATGCCTGGCAGATCGATGTCATGGAAAAAATTGGAAATGACGATCGTGAAATTGCCCTCAAGCATCTCTCCCGCATCAAGGGGCTTTCCAATACCCTGAAAAATTACAGAGGAAAGCTCAAAGGCATGAATAGGCTTGATCTGGTGAACAGAAAGCGGCGGGAAGAGGAGGCCCTCCAGAGATTCATCGGAGAGGATACAGCTCGCCAAGCGAAATACAAAGATATTCTCGAACAGATAGGCCAGATCTTTGAGGAAAGGCGCGGACAGGCTGAATACGAGCTGATACTGGAATATCTGCGGCGTAGCGTTAACATGGTTAATTTTGGATACACGGTCTATGAAGCCGCTGTGGAGCTCCAGAAGGACGACCTGGAACGGGAGTCTGCCTACATGGACCGCAATTTCCCCCGGACCAAGGAGAGACTGCTCATGACCCTGAAAAATTACTATGAGCCTACTGACAGGAAGATATTCCGAGAAATTCTCCGGCGAGCCTCCCGACTCCCCGAGAAATATCATATACCAGCCCTCGATAGGATCATCAAAAAGGATGATCCTGAAAGGGCTTTTGATGGTTTTATAGAAAAGGCTTACAGTTCAACGGATCTCCATCTGGAGAGTGTTCTGGAAGGAGCTTTGAAAATGTCACTCCCAGAGCTTAAGAAGATGAAGGATCCTTTTATCGAGTTAGCCGAAGCATTGTATCCCACCTACCAGAAGCTCAAGGAAGCTCAGAAGGCCCGCAGGGGCGCTTTAGGGCATCTTCATGGCCAGCTCATTGATGTCAAAAAACAATTTCTCCAGAAAGAGTTCATTCCTGATGCCAACAGAACGCTCCGCTTAACGTTCGGGAGAATCCGCGGTTATAAGCCTGCCGATGCTGTCTGCTACAGACCCATCACAACTTTGGATGGAGTCATAGAAAAGACTACTGGTCAAGAGCCATTCGATACTCCCTCCCAGCTTCTCGAGCTGTTCAAAACCAAAGATTATGGTCATTTTAGCCATCCTGATCTGAAGAGTGTTCCGGTCTGTATTCTTTATGATGCTGACACGACTGGAGGGAACTCAGGCAGCCCGGTCCTCAACGCCCGCGGCGAGCTGGTCGGGGTCAATTTTGACCGTGCCTGGGAGGCCACCATCAATGATTATGCTTGGAATGAATCCTACAGCCGGTCCATAGCCGTGGACATCCGTTATGTCTTGTGGGTCACTCAAAAATTCGGAAACGTAGCCTATTTGCTAGAGGAAATGGATGTGTTGAATAAATTATAGAGAATCTAAATAGGGGACGGTTCTATTTTTCAGAAATAGGGGACGGTTCTATTTTTCAGCGGTATTCTTGCTATCCTCTGTCCATTATTGAGAAAAGATAGAGCCGCCCCCAATTTTTTTTACACTGAATTTATCCTGAAAGGTCATTGAATTTCTTTCGCCAGCGCAGTAATCAAAGAAGTTATAGCCCGCCTTTTGGCACAAAATATGCACTAAAAAGCTGTCTGTTGCCTTTTCTTTCTATACTCAGGGGAGAGTGGAATTTAAATCTTTAAAACATTGTAAGAAAATTTAACAGATTCGTCTTGGTAGGGGTAACAAAAATGCTGTTTTGAACGTATATATTTATGAATGGAGTCGGGCTGAAGAGGGACAGGAGAGGAATAGGCGTAGAGGAGAAGTGATATGAAAAAGACGGTTGCCTTCATCATTCTTTTATTCTTTCCTTTGTTTTTATCCGCCAAAAAAGAAAAAACCGCCAAAAACAATAAAGCTCAGGAACAAAAAGTCATCCAGGCTCTTCGGGTCAATAGTTCGGTAAATGTCGATGGTTACTTGGATGAAGATGTCTGGCAGAGAGAGGGACGGTGTGATTTTACCCAGTCAGACCCAGAAGATGGTGGAGAGCCTACTGAAAAGACCGAAGTCTGGCTCGCTTATGATGATGAGTCTCTCTATGTGGCCGCTTGCCTGCATGATTCTGAGCCGGAACTCATCACCAAACGTTTGGGCCGCCGCGATGATTTCCTGGACTCGGACTGGTTTATCTTTGCTGTTGACCCTTATTATGACAAGCGGAGCGGCTATCAGTTTGCAGTGAATCCTGCCGGCTCCATCGTGGATTGGACTTTATACAATGACGAGTGGGATGATGACACCTGGGATGGCGTCTGGGAGTGGAGTGCCCGCACCGATGAGAATGGCTGGTTCGTGGAAATGAAGATACCCTATAATCAGCTGCGATTTTCGAAGAAGGATGAATATGTCTGGGGAGTTAATTTCCGCAGGATCATCAAGCGGAAAAACGAACGAGTCGGCTTTATCTGGGTTCCTAAAGAGGACAGCGGCTATGTTTCCCGCTTTGCCAAGCTGGTGGGAATCAACAATATCAAGCCTGGACGTTTGATAGAATTCTTGCCTTATTCAGTCGGTCAAGCTCAATTCAGCCCTGCTGAGGAAGGGAATCCCTTCCAAACCGGAAAAAATTATCTGGGAAACGTAGGGTTTGACCTTAAGATCGGGTTAAAGAGCAATTTAACATTGGATGCTACCGTCAATCCCGATTTCGGCCAGGTTGAAGTCGACCCGGCTGTCATAAACCTGTCTGCTTATGAAACATATTATAGCGAAAAAAGACCCTTTTTTATCGAAGGCTCGAACATCTTCAGTCAGTTTGGTCAAGGAGGAGCCACCAGCATGACCAACATAAACTGGGCCTCTCCCCGTTTCTTCTACAGCCGCCGGATCGGCCGGTCACCTCAAGGCGAGGTGACTATGGATGGTTATGAGAATTTCCCGGACAGGACAACGATTCTGGGTGCCTTTAAGCTCACTGGTAAGTTGAACGGCTGGAATGTGGGTTTCATCAATGCCCTGACGGCCCGGGAATACGCTGAGATTGACTTGGAAGGGCAGCGTTTTCAGGAAGAGGTAGAGCCTTTCTCTTACTATGGAGTGCTCCGTGCTCAAAAGGAGTACAACGAAGGAGCGCAGGGGATTGGATTTATCACAACTTCTGTCATTAGAGATTTGAGCAACGGAAGCTTTGCTGATATTCTAAATAAAAGAGCCTTCAGCTTGGCTGTGGACGGCTGGACCTTTCTAGATAAAAACAAAGTTTGGGTTATTTCTGGTTGGTTGGGAGGCACCCGGGTGGAAGGAAGCCAAACTGCCATTCTGGATCTCCAGAGATCTTCAATCCATTACTTTCAGCGTCCGGATGCTACTCATGTCGAGGTCAATGAAGAAGCAACTTCTTTAAGCGGCTGGGGAGGGCGGTTCTTTCTCAACAAGCAGAAGGGGAATGTCATATTTAATATGGCGATCGGTGCTCTTTCCCAGGGTTTTAATCCCAATGACCTGGGATTTCAATGGGGCAACTCTGATGTTATAAACTACCATGTCCTCTTCGGTTATAATCAACCTCATCCGGGAAAGATCCTCCGTAGCTGGTGGCTCGTGGGTGCTCCTTTTGGAACCTGGGATTTTGGTGGCACTCAAACCTGGGAAGGATATTTGGTCGGCGCCACTGCTCAACTCCTAAACTATTGGACCTTCGATACTATGTTTGCTTACAATCCTGAAGCTTGGAGTAATGATTCAACACGAGGAGGACCATTGATGCGTACTCCTTGGGGCTGGCAGATAAATTTCGGCGTTTACAGTGACAGCCGCAAGCCGATTGTGGTTTCGTTATTTGCCAATAACTACCAAAGGCCCACAGGTGGTTATGATAGTTTTTATGGAAAAATCAGCGTGCGCTGGAAGCCACGAAGCAATTTCAGCCTCTCCTTTGGTCCCAGCTACTCTCATCGGACGTCGATCGCCCAATGGGTAGACAATATAGATGATCCTTTGATGACTGAAACCTACGGCACTCGGCACATTTTTGGCGATCTAGATCAAAAGACTATTGCCAGCGAAATCAGGTTGAACTGGACTTTTACCCCCAAGTTGAGTTTGCAGCTCTATCTCCAGCCCTTCCTGGCTGTCGGCAAATATGACCGATTCAAAGAGCTGGCCCGCCCTAAGAGTTACGACTTCAATGTCTATGGAGATGCACCCTCCACAATCACTTATGATTCTGAATATGATGAGTATACTGTTAACCCGGATGGAGCCGGCCCAGCAGAAGTTTTCTACATTTCCAATCCTGATTTCAACGTCAAATCACTGCGGGGGACCATAGTCCTGCGATGGGAATACCTTCCCGGTTCAACTCTCTATTTTGTCTGGACTCAGAATCGCCTCGATGACGCCCATCCAGGAGATTTCAATTTCCGGCGCGATATGGGAGATTTACTCACTGCCCCAGGAGATAATATCTTCTTGATAAAAATTTCTTACCGCTGGAATATGTAGCCCGAAAAGCCGCCTTAGAACACGGGGATACGACTTCAATAATTTAAGGCATTCCAGAAAAGCCAGAACAACACACCTTCTCTCAATCAGGGAATACCTTTATTCTCTTCTCGACCCGAACAGAATCTGGCTGGCGCATTCAGAATTTATATGAAAAAATGCTTTTCAGTATAAGGCGGTCACTTCCATCTGTTAAACCGATCCCTGCGCCCAGATGCCAGTGGAATCCAGGCCCGAATCGAAAATCAACGGTGGGGAAGACCACGTGTCTCTGTTCTTCCCAGGGCTCGAGGCCACTCATCTCACCCATTTTTCCATGGAATTCAATTCCAGGCTGAATACCGCGAGACTTTCGGTAATAGAGGCCCGCAGCATAATTGAATTCAATTCCTTCTGCGACTTTGCTTCCGCTTGTCTTTTTTTCGAACATGGGATTAAAGATAACCCTGAAATTCCCCAAGTCTTTTTCTAAAATAAGCCTCACTTCCAATTCTTCGTAGTCTTTGTAGTCTTTTTTAGGAAGGTAGTATTCAACGTAGAGGGCAGGGTCAAAGAAAAGCTCACCTTTTTCGGCAAATCTGTACCTGAAGAACACAGCTCTTGTCCGGAAGTGTTTGAGGCTTTCTCCAGCAGGGTCTTCAAAGTCAAAATAGAGAGCCACCGTGAGCCGGTCGGTGATTCCGTATTCGATTTCGGCGGAATGGGCCCACAGACCCTGGCGGTCGACTTGCTTTCCGAAAAAGGAATACTGAAGATCGCTTTGAGCTATATAGGTGTTCCAGAGAACTAATTCTGCCTCCTTCTTGGCTCTTGTCTTGTACCCGTAGACTTTATAAAACTGGGAATAGGAATGAGCAGCGCAGAATAATATAAGCAGCGGTAGGGCAAGAAATCTTCTCTTCATCTTTTTTCCCTTTTATCTTTCCTAACATCATAAAATACCAAATCAGATTCTTATTGTCTAACCTGAGTATTCTTATAAAAATAATTGTTGACATGAAGAAATTTTCTATGCTATAAACGATTGAGAGATAAGAGGAATAAATCAAGTAGAAAGGGGAAATTCATTTGTTTTCAATAGCTCAAGGAGTTCTCTATGCATAAAAAAAGATGTAGTGGATATACCTTGTCTCCCCTAACTGCTGTTAGATGAGAATGGAATGGATAAAAAGTATTGATTCATGGAGAAATGGGTCTTGTTTTTCCCAAAACAGAGGAGGAAAAATTGGAAAAAAACGAATCAAAGGATAAGCCGCCACCTAATAACTTACCTAAAAACGCATTAAAAGATAAGCCGCCACCGAATGGCAAAAAAGAAAGATTCAAGAGGAGAGTTCTTGGTCCTGTTCCCGATCTTGAAGAGCATGTTCATCCTTCCTGGTGGAGGAATATTTTCAATTCTTTGTATCTAAAGACCGACGGAGATGTGGTGGAGGACCAGAAGATAACAAGCGAGGAGACGGATTTGTTCTCGACGATTCTGGATCTCTCTGAAGAAGACAAAATTCTGGATTTGTGTTGTGGGCAAGGGCGGCATGCTCTGGAGCTGGCACGAAGAGGATTTAAATCTGTTGAAGGTCTAGACCGCTCTCATTATTTGATTCAAAGGGCCAAAAACCAGGCCAAAAAAGAGGGGTTGGATGTCCGGTTTAAGGATGGGGATGCCAGGAAACTTCCCTATCCACCCGCTCCAGAGGCTTATGAACCTAGGAATCTAACTCTGGGGGTGGTACAATGATTGGGGGCAGGTCATTCAAATCCTTTTTTTCTGAAGGTGAACAGCCAGAAAAGATGACCGTGAGGGATATAATGGTGATGAGGTAGGAGAGTTTGATTTTTCTCATCTCTGGGGTCTTTTCTTATCGACTCAAGCCTAATTATAGGTTTTTTTTCTTCTCTTTCAAAATTTAACTGTCATTGTTTTAAGATAGAGGACGATTCTATTTTTTTGTCTTTCTTATCGTCTCACGCTTGTATGTTTTCTATTTAAAAAATTGAACCATCTCTATTTTATTTCACCTTAAATTTCCGATAGATATGATCTCTGAAATTCAGGTATGATAAGGGGACTGGATGGATGAAAAAAGTCATAGTCTTCTCCTTCATCATCGCCCTCCTAGCATCTATTTTTCTTATTGTCTTCCTCACTGGAAACAATGAGAAATCCCATCAGTCTGATTCGATGGAAAACTTGAAGGCTCTACCCTATCTGACTTGGGTGCCGGCTGGGAAGGATATACAAAAGTCAGGTGTAATCCGCTATGACCACAGAAGGGCTTACAGTGGGATAAACCTCTTCAATTCAAGAAACCTCTCGAGGGCTTATCTTATGGACATGCAGGGGAGGATCTTGCATACGTGGGAAGCAAAGATTAACGAAGATGATTCCTGGCAGCATGTCGAGCTTTGTGAAAAAGGAGACCTTTTAGCTATCGTGAAAGACAGAATGCTGGTGAGGCTGGATTGGAATTCCAATATCAGATGGTACCAACACCTGCGCCTCCATCATGATGTCGCAGTAGCAGAAAATGGAGACATCTATACCCTCGTCAGGGAAGAGGAATCTTTTTCTGTCTCAGGTTACTCAATCCCGATCCTGAATGAATATGTCGTTGTCCTCTCGTCTGAAGGAGAAATCAAGAAAAAGGTCTCTCTTTTTGATATCTTCAAGGAAGAGATTCGTCCTGGAAAGTTCGTTGAGATACGCCGCTGGATGAATGACTCTCGAAACCTTAAGGAGCTTGAAAGAAGAAGAGAGAATAATGATTTCCAGTTCACCAGCAGAGAACCTCAGAATGTCATCCATATAAACACAGTGGAAATCTTAGACAGAAATATCGATAAGATTGGCCGAAAAGGCAATCTCTTGGTTTGTGCTCTAAAGCTAGACCTAGTGGGAATCATTGATCTCGAGAACCAGAAATTAGTATGGAAGTGGGGACCCGGAAATTTAAGCCAACCTCACCACCCTACATTCTTAGAAAACGGTCATATTCTGATTTTCGATAACGGGGTTGAGAGGAGATATTCTCGCGTGGTGGAGCTCGACCCTTCCAGAAAGAAAATTGTCTGGGAATACCAGTCTGATCCTCCTCAGCAGTTTTACTCTGTATCAAGAGGCTCGAGTCAAAGATTGCCCAACGGGAATACACTCATAACCGATAGCGACAAAGGTTATGTCTTTGAAGCGACATTTGGAGGAGAGATTGTATGGGAATTCTTCAATCCAGAGATAAGAATAGAGGATGACAAAAGAGCCGCCATCTACAGAATGACGAGGATTATCGATTTTAAAAAATACCCTTTCCTCGAAAGCTTGGAATAGCTTCTGGCTGAATATTAGAAGGATGGGAAAGGCTCGATGAAGCCGCAAGGTGGCAAATCATTTTTTTTCACGGGGTTGATTTTAGGAGCAGCTGTGAGTCTGGTTTTCTAACGAGTCATCCAAGATTGATTTTTCATGGTCAGGGCAGCATAAGGAACAATCCACCAGAGACAAAAGGCCGTGATGATGCCGTACGGAATACCGTAGAGAAAAGTTGCACTTCTGTTTGTTCGAAGATAATAAAGCGATAGAATGAAGGAAAAAAGAACTAAGAAAGACAGATGCCGGATGATAAAGAAAGGGTGAACGAGAAAAGAATAGGTGATAAGGCCAAGGGAGAAGATGTGGAAGGGATGAAGGAAATTTAAAAAGAAGAAATCATAGATGGGTAGAAAGCGATGTTTTGACCTGTAGTTTGAAAACATGAATTCTGCAAATAGAATCGATTCTCGGACATAACTTCGGGTCCAGCGAAGATACATTCTGCTCATTTGGCTGAATGAAGAAGGGACTTTGGTGTGGACAATCGCATTCGATTGAAATCTTGTCATGTATCCTAGCTTAAGAATCTGAGTTGTTAGGGCTCTGTCTTCTCCGTATGTACAGGGAGTATTCAAAAAGCTCTGATTGACCCATTCACCGATGAATCGATTCAAAACGTCCTTCCGGTAAGCGGCAAGAGCCCCGGGACAGCAGAAGACAGCACCATAAACGCTTTGGTAGGCCCGGCCAAAGTTAAAGGAGAGGGAATACCGGATAGAAAGCATCCTGGTAAGGAAATTTTCCTTTTCATTCAGAACCTCGACCCTACCGGCCACGGCACCTGTATTCTTGTCATTAATTAGAGGCACGATAAGATTTTTAATGGCGGCTTTCTCCACTCGACTGTCAGTGTCCACAGTAACGATAATCTCCGCCTTGGATTTCTTTAGACCAGCAAAGATGGCCTTTCTCTTCCCTTGATTTTTCGAGAAGTTGATGACCGTAAGCCTGTTGCCATGTTTTTCCTTGGCTTTAAGCATGTTGGAAATGGTGGAATCCGTCGAGCCATCATTGATGCAGATGACTTCAAACTTATCTGGTGGGTAATCGATGTCAAAGATAGAATCGATCGAGCACTGGATGAGTTCCTCTTCGTTTAAAGCGGGCATGATGATAGATACAAAAGGCCACTTGAATTTTTCTCCAGGTTTGATCGTCATAGGTTTATAAAGGAGCCAGAAAAATGTCCGGAAGATCAATCCACCTATCACCACAGCAGCAGAAATTAACAGAAAATAGGTAGCGGTGCGCAAGAAGGGAGTGCTGCGCAGAAAATCTGACCACAGATTAAAGATTCGAAACTTGAGAGACAAGGTCAGCACAATAACACTGGTGATGGTAATCAAAAAGATCAGAAAAGGATCTACTCTTTTTTTTATAGAAAGGTTAGGGACCTGTTTTTTTTCTCTGATCGTTAAACTAGTGTCTGAAAGCGTTTTTTCCCACATTAGAGCGCCACTAAAATATTTATTACTTTTTTTCCTGTCTAAATAAAATATTAAATTTAAAAGCAAATGTAAAATAATATTTGTTAAAATTAAGCATTTTTTGCTAAATCAACTCGAGCCCCCTTGTTTTTCGGTCCTTCTAGATATATTATTTTAAAGAAATCATTATAAGAAAATGGTCAAGAAATATGTGCTCACCGCAGTCATTACGTTTATCCTGAGTTTTTTCCTGTTCCTGTTTATTTACCAGAATTACCTTAAAGACCAAGATGAAACTGAAGGCCTTGTCGAGCCGGGAGCTTCGGAGGCCACCCTGGTTGAAGAATCTCAAGGTATCTCTCGCGATATACGGGTGGTTTCTTATTACTATCCGAAAATCATCTATACTCAATACTTGAAATACTATGAGGAGATTTTTGAGGTAGATCCCTGGAACCAGAACATCTTTACCATTTTGGTAGAAAACACGGGTGATGATTTCAGGACGTTGTCCCTTGAAGCCGAGCTCCCAGAGTACAGTTATGAGGCCAGCGAGACTTTTTATGTTGCTCCTGGGACTTCTGAGACCGTGGGAATTACTCCTGAAATAATCTATTCCAGCCTTGACAACCTCAGGGAACTCACTCCTACTCCCCTTAAAGTAAAGGTCAAGACAGAGGAAGGGGACAGGGATATGACTCTGTTTGAGGATACTTTTAGTATTCAGCTAACTTCGATCAATACAGCGATTTTTCAGTTAAAAAACGAAAAGAAAGCTTTGACTATAGACCTCAGTCCCTATCTGGGCATTTGGGTAACTCCGAATTTTGATGAAATCCAGGGAATTTTGAGAAGTGCAGCTGATTTTCATCCTTACCAGGCCATCGGAGGCTACCAGATGCTGCACGGTACGAATAGAGTTGAAGTCGTAAGGGAACAGGTGAAAGCCGTTTACAGGGCTCTTCAGGAACTGGGTATTGTTTATATATCGAGCCCGATCAGCTTCGGAGGGGGACAGAAGATAAAATTTCCTAGGGAAGTGATAGAGACCCAGAGTGCCAATTGTATCGAGGGGGTTTGTTTGATGGCTTCTGTCCTGGAAGCGATTGGAATCGAACCTTTGATTGTCTTGACTCGCCAGCATGCGTTTATTGGCTGGAAGACTTGGAGAAACTCAGCTCAATGCGAGTTCCTCGAGACTTCCTACATGTGGAGCAGCGGAAAAATAGATTTTGAAGATGCTCTCAGAAAGGGGACCGAAGAGTTTAACGATGAGAAGGCACGGGGAAATTTCGAAAGCGGAAAATCGAAGGTGATTGATATCAGAAGAATCAGGGATGAGAAGGGAATCACTCCCTTCTCTTTTGATTATTTCTAGGGTCTTTTCTTTTCTATTCTTGTCCTCAAAGTCTGTAACCCTCTCTGAGAAAAACTTCTTAGAGGCCTCTCTTCTTTTTCCTGCCGAAACCAGCCTAAAGCGAAAAGTAAAAATTATCCCTGAATTTCTTGAATTCCTATTTTTTCTTAGGTTTTGACTTGAAGCTCGGCAGGAGCGTTAAGAGGAATCCCACGAAGCAGATAAGGGCCAGAATATTGGAGAAAAGCAGCATGACGAGGCTCAGAATCAGGAGAGCAAGATGGAAATAATTGACTCGAAACGTTTCCGGAAGGAAACCGATAGGTTTTTTCATCTTCGACCGGAAAACAAACAGAAGGATCAGGATAATGACCAGGATCAGGAGGCCAACCAGAGTCATCATTCCCCTGGAAGTATAAGTGAAACTCAGGGTTAGGGGTTCCTCACTGACTAGGGTTTTGGCGAAGCGGAACACTTGACCTGTAGTAGGAATGATTATTCGAATAGGAAGCACGCCGCTGACTGCCTGGACCTTCCCTTCTTGGATATCCTGGACGCGCTGGGAGAATTGAGCTTCATTCTCAACCTGTTCAGCCAACTGCTCTTCGGCTATAGCCAGGTTGGCACTGAACTGCTTCTTCATATCATCCAGTTCCTGGCGGAGCCTTTCTTTGTCTTTCTCGGGGGCTCCTGCTGCAGGTTCAAGGGATCTCGAAGCTCTCCTTTTTGTCACCAAGAGAGGGCGAATTCCCCTGGCCTTTTTTTCTTTCTCGACTGAACCTCCAAATTGAGGGAAGGTGTAACCCACCGGGAGGTATACGCTCCAGAGCATCTGGCTGATGATGACGTCTGGAGCCGGGAACAGGCTGTCCCTTTGACCCAACCAGCCAAACCTTTTAGCCTTCAAATAATAGATGAGTTCCACGTCAAAGGCCACCAAGCCTGTGGCTCCCTGCCGGGAGCGGTTGAGTGGAATAAGGATTTTGTTCTGGTTGATCCTTGGTTTTGCCGGCTCTCCGGCCACGAACAATCCCCAGACCTGAGCCTCTTCCGGAAGCTCGAGTTCGAGGAACTGTTTGGAGGTGTTCCTGACTTTGTAAACAAGACGATGAACAAGCTTTCCATCTTCAGTGAAAAGGGTAACGCCGCTGGCTGAATCCACCACTGTACTGATGATCGGCAGTTCTTCGTGTTTCTTTATGTCCAGGACTAAAGAATAGGGATGATGGAGGTATTTAAACCCGAAAAGCAGAGGTTTTTGGGATCGGCTGATAAGGACGGGGGGGAGTTCAGAAACATCAAGCCTGTCCAGACCCTCTGCGCTGGAAAGCGTGGCTTCTGAAGCACTCTTGAGCTCTACCCCCAGGAATCCCTTCTCTCGGATAGCCTCTTCCACGGCAAACCCAGTGAAATCTACCGCCATACTGGCGTTGGGGAGAAGCTTTTCAGCCGTGATGGCGACGGTGAAATTCCCTTTTTTGGGGTAATCGAAAGGGATCTCCAGGTAATTGGTTTCTCTTCTCTTCACTTCCAGCCAATCTCCGAGCCCGCTTCCTCGGACGTTAAGTATGCTGTATCCTTCAGGGAGCTTGAGGATTATGGAAGGGATCGTGTTCTGCAGAACGGATAGGGATACATCCGTATTGACTCTCAAGGCGTCATCTTCGATAGAGATATGGCTGAGCGTATCAGCATAGATCTTGGCCGGGCCCTTTACTGCCTCAGGCAGCTTTCTTCGCCACTTGACGCCGATGAAATTAGACGGCGAGAGCAGGGCGAAGACATGGGTCTGACCGGCCCTTTCCGTGACTTCCACTTGCTGGGCATTGGTCACTTCTACTTCGATTTTCGTGAAGGGAATGTCAAGGTCGAGACTGGTTATAGGGGTGCGAGGAATAGGAAACGACAGGGCTCGAGGACCCTTTTCCAGGTCGGTTTTTAACGAAAAATCCACCGTAATCTGGTGCTGGCCGACTTGGCTGGTGGCAAGGGTATGTTTATTGTTTTCAAGGATGACAACTCCAGGCCTTTTGTCAAAGAAGACATCCTTCAAGGCGATGTTCATGGGAAAGAGGGGAATCTTGACGTACTGGCTTCTTTCCTTAGGGAAAATCTCAGTGCTCAAGTTAGCTTGAAGCAAAGCGTTGTTTCTGGTGATTCTCCCCTGATAAGCAGCTTTGGTAATCAGGTAATCCGCTGGAGGTTGAACAACTGTGATCACAGGAGGCTTCATCTGGTCAAGCAGCCTTTTGAATTGTTCTCGGGTGAGCACGACCTTCTCATCCTTCAGTTGAAAGGGAGGAATGTATTTTTTACCTGTCTGGGCCAGGATTTTCTGGAATTCCTCCCAGGAGAGGACAACCTCATCTATATCCAATTCCAGGAGCTTACGGAACTCGTCCCAGGGAATGCTGACCTCGCCCTTGTCTTCTTTTTTCTCCTGGGGATAGGATGATAAGGATAAGAATATGGCCATGAGGATGATAAAAGAGAAGCGAAATATGTATTTCTTGCTCATCTTAACCTCCTTATGCTATGAAATACGGAAGTAAAATCAATTTAGCAAACGATAATAATAATGGTCTGTCTGTTGTTTGTTTATCCATAGATAGATAATTCCCCGAAGCTACCAAATTACCATAAAACTAAGAAAAATCAGTAGTTTAGTAAATAACCTTAAGGGATGATTTTTGGAATGATTTTTTGCCTTTTTTTCTCACCTGAAAAGATGATTTCTCCCCACCATTTCAGGCTAATTTACCCGAGACTGGTGATGTTCAGGCCGACACGTTTTCAAAGGCTCAAATCTTCATCGATACAGGCCTAAAATCTCTTATCTAGCTGAAAAATCATATAGTTACGAAAACCCGGGTCAATATCTTCAGATCTGCAGCGTTCATTCTGTCAAGCTGATTAGGGCCGAACAATTTGGTCTAGTGTATCAGTGGTTTGAACTCGGTTCAGGTCAGCCTCGGGGATGAAGTGATTGATATTACTTAAGTTATGTGGTAATCTATTGATGGTCATGGACTTGATCCATATGCGGGGAAAATGAAATATGAAGAATTCTTTCACTTCCTAAAGCATACCGGTAAAGATCCCTCCAGACTTGTCTTCGAAGATGAGCTAACCGGTATCTATAATCGCCGTTTTCTGCTCAATTATTTCCAGCACAAGATTTCCTGGGATTCTCTGGAAGAACATCCTCTCTCCTTGATTATGATGGATCTTGACCATTTCAAGCAGGTCAATGACACGTATGGGCATCCTGCCGGGGATCAGGTCTTGATGCGCATAGCTGGAATACTCAAGGACCTCGTAGGAGAGGAGGGCATGACCATTCGTTATTCAGGCGATGAGTTCATGATTCTCATGCTAGAAAGGGATAAACGAGCTGCTTTGAAACTGGGTGAGAACATCATTCAGCGTATTCGTGAAACTCCTGTGACTCTGGATGAAGTCGCGGAGGGTATTAATATCACTCTCAGCATGGGGATCGCTTCGGCACCTGAAGATGCTCTGTCCGGGAAAAGCCTGATTCATAAGGCTGACACGGCTCTCTACTATGCCAAGAAGGTCGGGCGCAACCGCCTGGCCAACGCAGGAGAGATTGCCCCTGAGGACGTGTTTGCCAAAACAGCCCTTCACCAGCTAGAGGGGGAAAAGACAGCCGGTCGCGGCCTCCAGCTCTCTCAGGTGGCCCAATCCTATAAAGTCTTCGAGAAAGGCCATAGCCAGTTTCTGATCGTTGAGGGAGAAGGAGGCATGGGAAAAAGTACCTTCCTGGACACAATTCGCCTCCAATTGGCATCGGATGAGAAAACCTTGCCTGTCAAGGTCAAAGGAAAGCCTCAAGAGTTGTTCTACCCCTATTATTTGATTACCGATATCATTGTTGACCTCTTGAATCAACGGGAAGAAAAAGGAATAGAGGTCATTGAAAGCCTTAAGCCAGCGGAGATAGCCTACCTTTCCCGTATT
Organism: Candidatus Aminicenantota bacterium; assembly: GCA_011772495.1. GTDB lineage: Bacteria > Acidobacteriota > Aminicenantia > Aminicenantales > Aminicenantaceae > WVZL01. The sequence continues at coordinate 10,099 of WVZL01000046.1, read as the reverse complement.
CTCCCCCAGTTGAAGGAATCAGAAGAGGCCTCTGGTGAGGAGGATGAAAAGGCTCAGCGTGAGGGCATCTTCAACACTGTGCTCCATTTCGTTCCCAAGATATTAGAATTCCAGCCGTTCATGATATTTATCGATGACCTTCAGTTCGCCGACGAAGCATCGCTGCTTCTGCTGCGGCGACTGATGCTGTACGAGGGGTTGCCCCTGTTCGTCTGCGCAACTTCTAACCCGATCGAGCAGTTGCAGGAGAAAAAGGAAATAGTGCCTTTAGTTCAATTTTTCGAAGCCTACACGAAAGAATTAAACATCTCTAAGATAAACCTTACTCCTCTCACAGCTAGCGATATTTCCGACCATCTTCAGGGAATCTTTCCCCGCGTGAGTCTGCCTGAAAATTTTGAGAAGGATCTGGTCCAGATCACTCAGGGAAATCCCCTTTTCCTGAGTGAAATCCTGCACAAGTTGGCTCTTGACCAGAAGATCCCCCTCAAAGATCAGCAATGGGCCATCGAGCCTCTGGAAGAAGGATATCTTCCTGAATCTCTAGACGATCTGATCAGCCATAAAGTCAACGGCCTTGATGAGGAAAGCCGGAAATTGCTCTACCGAGCAGCTTCTTTTGGTGAGGATGTCTCTTTGAGCCTGCTTACTGGGAGTTCAGAGGAAATGGAGGCCAAGATCCTTGAATTTGTCGACCAGGCCATTGCTTTAGGGCTGTTGCTTTCGGACTTCAAGGCCAATGATGAGACCATTCGTTTTCTCGGAAAGCGAATCCTGGAGAAAGTGTATGAGGCTATTCAGCCCGAGAGGAAGCAAGAATTGCACGAGCGGATCGGAAATTATCAGGAAACCCTCTACCAGCAGCGTCTTATACCTTTTGCTGCCAACTTGGCCTACCATTTCAAACGTTCGACAAACCAGGAAAAAGCAGCGCATTATGAAAAGGACCTGGAAGAATATGCCAGGAAGATTTTTAATCCCGCAGAAGCAAATAAGTACACCGGAGAGAGACGGAAAGCAGAGAGGCGAAGACAGAAACCGAGTGAGCTTGCTCCTCCTGGAGAACCTTTAGATGCTGAGAGTCTGGAGAAAATTCCATCCTTCATTCGCTACCTACTGGCCACGGTACGTCATATCAAGCTCTATCCCATGGGAAGCGAAGCTGTTGTGGGTTCTATCAATCAATTGAAAGAGGTCATTGACTCTATCCTGGACAGCAACGAAAACCTGTCTATCTTCCAAATCAACCAAGTGTTGATGGTCAACGGGCAAAAGATAGATGTCAACAGGTATAAATGGCTGGCTGAAGACCTGGTCAAGTTTATGGTGGGTGTTGAGCTCAAAGGGATTATTTTTCATGCAGGTTTGGGAGAACGAGAATTAGAAGTTTTGGTTGAAGGGTTCAGTCGACCCAAAGAGAAATTCATGGAAAAGAATTTCTGGCAGAGCTTTTCCGACGAGCACAAACTGGAGCATATTGAGTTGAAGCAGGTCCAATACACTCTCATGGTGGAGGAAGGGGCAGTGGCAGAAGGTCGAGCCGAGGCAGAAGGAGCCGAATCAACCCCTGCTCCGACAGTTTCCTACGAGAAGATTGCTCGAGAGCAGAAATTGGATCCAGAGGATATGACTCAAGTTCGTAAAATCATCCGTGCTCTTCTCAGTGCTGCCAAAAACATTAGACTCTATCCCGTAGACAGCGAGGCCATTACCAGCTATGTTGACCAGTTCATGGGAGCCTTAAGCGCTATCTTTAAAAAGCAGCCGGTTCTCACTCTGGCGAATATCAGTAACTCTTTGGTCGTCAACGGGGTAAGTATAGATACCTCGAAGATGGGGATGGCGGCGCATAACTTCCTGAAATTTCTCGCCTCCATCCAGCTCAGCAGCCTCACTTTTCTGGAGAATCTCTCGGCTGATGAACTGAAGGTCTTTATCGGAGCCCTGGGCAACCTGCCCTCGAGCGGAATGGATAGCAAGTACTGGGATCAGTTCGCTAAGGATCAGAACCTCGCGGCTATCCTATTCAACAAAATTCTGTATGAACCCCGCGTATCAGCTTCCCGGGTGGCTTCTGAACCAGAGCCTGTGCCTGAAGTATCGACCGGAGAATTCTGGATAGGGCAGATGAGCGAACCGGTTTCAGAGGAACTCCTGGAGCCCTTTTTCAAAGAGATGCCAGGTAGGCTGGACGACCTTCTAGGTAAAGGCGATGAGGATCAGGTTAAACAGATTTTCCAGTATCTTTTTCAGGGATTCCAGAATCGTCCTTCTCAAGTTCGCGAACAAATCATCGATAGCTGCCGCAGATTGTTGGAGAGTATGACGCTGGCCTTCCAACATCTATTGACCAAGGTCTTGGCCGGTCCACTGTTAGTGGCCTTTTCTGAGGAAAGGGACCCCTCCATGCTCAGGGAGATTGCTTTTCTCCTTCATCTTATGTCTGCTTACTTGATTCAATTTGCTGAGTACAGGACAGCCAGCAAGGTCCTCCAGAATCTCCACGATCGTCAGCAAAAGCTCTCGGATTCCAAAGATGCCTTTAGCCAGCGATTGGCCAAGATCCTGGATAGAAATTTGGAGTCAAAGACTCAGAAGCTTCTCGTGAATGACCTGAAATCCACTGAGACCTCCCGCCAGCAGGGAGCGGCCCAGTTGCTGGGCAGTCTGGGCCGGATGACCCTTCCTCTCCTCGTGGATATCATTAAAAGGGAAGATGACCTAAGGACTAGGGAGATAGCTGCCAGTTTATTGAAGGAGTTGGGTCCAGAGGCAGGCGATCTTCTTAAGCGTGAGCTGGCTATGGAAAGCACTGCCGAGGAACGTTTGAGGATTCTTGAAGTCATTGATACCGTGACCCAGGATTTGAGAACCGAACTCATGTTTGCCTTCAGTGACGAGACGCCCGAAGTCCGCCAGGCTGCCTTCCTACTATCAGAACGCTTGAACAGTCAAGAGGTGGTGGAACTTCTCCTGGAATATGTCAGAGCCAAAGATACAAGCATGGCGGTGGCAGCGATCCAGAGCTTGGGAAGGATCAAATCATTGGCTGCTGTTGATGAGTTGGCCAGCCTGTTGAATTCCACCAATAATAAAAAAATGCTGCTCGTCTGTTGCCAGGCCTTAGGGCAGATTGGGAGTCCGGCTGGTGTAGAGTCGCTCACCAGAATCTTAACCAAGAAGGGCTCTGTTTTCCGCCGCGCCAGGAGGAATGCTCAAGTTCGGGCTGCAGCTGCTTTTGCCCTAGGGCAGATTTCCCACCCCCAGGCTACCGAGGTCCTGGCTGATTTTGTGGATGATCGGAATCCACAGATCAGGGAAGTTGCCCGGAAAGTAGCCAACCTGGGCAGCCCACCCCATTAAGGCCAAATCAATAGGGGACAGTTCTATTTTTTCACCTGCGCCCGGGATCACGCTTGTCATCATTACAAGATCTGGATTTCTTTTGATCCCCCTGGACATCAATTCATAGTGAAGCCTAATCCGGTTAAAAAAATAGGACCGTTTCCATTTTAGGTATAAAAGACTAATCTTTTTTTCCCTATTCGCGTATAATCCCTTTAGAACATCACCAGAGAAAGGAGGACACCATGCGTCTAAGAGTCATCTGGCTAACGATAGTCCTACCTCTTCTTATTTTTGGATGTGCTCGTAAAGAGGAGATACCTCGACTCATCCCGATGGAAGATTTTTTCCGCAATCCTGATAAAGCAGCTTTTTCACTATCTCCAGAGGGAGCATACATGGCCTGGGTTCAGCCCTGGAAAGATCGATTGAATATTCATGTCCTGAACATAGGAGAAGACAAGGTGACCCGTGTCACACAGGCCACGGAAAGAGACATCGGCAGTTATTTGTGGGCGAGCAGTGACCGTATAGCTTATGTGCAGGACAAAACAGGCGATGAAAACTACAGTCTCTATGCAGTGAACATTGATGGGTCTGGTGAGAAAGAGCTCATTCCGTTCGAGAAAGTGCAGGTCCGCCTGATCGATAGGCTGGAAAAGGATGCCGAGCACATGTTGATCTCCATGAATAAACGTGATCCCCGTGTATTCGATATATATCGTATCAACATCAATACCGGTCAAATGGATATGGCTGTGCAAAATCCGGGAAATGTTGTTGGCTGGCTGGCCGACCATGAAGGAAAATTGAGAGTTGCCCGGGCAACGGATGGCGTCAATACCGCATTACTCTATCGGGAGACTGAGAAAGACGCTTTCCGGATCTTGAGCAGAACCAATTTCAAGGAATCCTTGCGGCCGGTATTCTTTACCTTTGATAATAAAAACCTTTATGTAATTTCCAACCTAAACAGAGATAAAGCGGCCATTTATGAATACGATGTCGAAACCAAAGAACATATCAGATTGATTTATGAACATCCTGAAGTCGATGTTTCCGGTTTATTAAGGTCGAAAAAGCGCCAAAAAATAACAGGGGTGGTCTATATTACCGATAGACGGCATTATCATTTTTTTGATCAAGAAAGAGAGCAGTTGCAAAAACACCTGGAAGAGCGCCTGCCAGGATATGAAGTTGTTATCACCAGCATGAGCGATGACGAAAGGAAATTTTTAGTGAGGAGTTCCAGCGACAGGTCATTTGGAGCCTATTATTATTTTAATAGAGATACGAACGAATTCATAAAGTTGGCAGAACTCAGTCCTTGGCTGAATGAAGAAGAGCTGGCTGAGATGAAACCCGTCACTTATAGGTCCAGGGATGGGTTGACTATTCACGGATATTTAACTCTGCCTAAAGGTTTAAAGGCCAAAAGGTTACCGGTAGTCATCAATCCGCACGGTGGCCCGTGGGCCAGGAATGCCTGGGGGTATAACCCTGAAGTTCAATTCCTGGCCAACCGTGGTTATGCAGTCTTGCAGGTGAATTTCAGGACTTCGACCGGCTATGGACGCAGATTCTGGGAAGCTGGTTTCAAACAATGGGGACTGGCCATTCAGAATGATATCAGCGATGGAGTCCAATGGTTAATCCGCAAGGGGATTGCTGATCCAAAGAGAGTGGGCATCTACGGTGGTTCTTATGGAGGATATGCTACTCTGGCCGGGCTTGCCTTCACTCCTGACTTATATGCCTGCGGCGTGGATTATGTCGGGATTTCCAACATCTTTTCCTGGTTGCAGTCCATTCCTCCTTATTGGAAGCCTTACCTGGAGATGATGTATGAGATGGTCGGACATCCTGAAAAGGATAAGGAATTGCTAGTGAGAACATCTCCTGTTTTTCATGCGGATAAAATCAAAGCCCCTCTGTTCGTTGCGCAGGGAGCCAATGATGTCCGGGTGCCAAAGGCTGAATCGGATCAAATCGTTGAGGCTTTGAGAAGACGAGCCATTGATGTTTTATACATGGTCAAAGAGAATGAGGGACACGGCTTCATGAACGAAGAAAACCGTTTCGAATTTTACCGAGCCATGGAGAAATTTCTGGCTAAACATCTCGGGGGCAGAGCAGAAGGGCAGACCCAGGATTAAGGTCCCATTAAAAAATTTGATCATGTCATCACGGCGAGCGAAGCCTGACCATCTCTACCCTTTTCTATGAGGCTACCCTGTCGATATGATTCTCGCCATGACGGTCAACAAGTGTTACTCAATTGCTAAGCCTGTACAAATTTCCTTCTGACAGGTAAATTTATCTCTTTTGACGGGGACTCATTGAAAACCCCGACTAGAATCTACTAGAACTTTTCTAGATTGTATTCGTATTATCCATTGAAGATCAATCGTCTTCAATAATAAAGGAGGAAATCATGCGCGCAAGAATTATCTCATTGTTAGTCGTATTATCTATTTTTATTTTCGGGTGTGCTCCTAAAGAGGAAATTCCGCGGATTATCTCCATGGAAGATTTTTTCCGGAATCCTGAGAAAGCGGCCTTTTCACTTTCTCCAGATGGAGAACATATAGCCTGGATGCAACCATGGAAAAATCGGCTAAACATCCATGTTCAAGGGGTGGGAGAGGAAAAGGTTATCCGTATCACCAGTGCAACCGAAAGAGATATTCCTGACTATTTTTGGGCCAATAATAGTCGTATTGCCTACGTACAGGATAAAGCAGGGGACGAAAACTTCAAATTCTATGCCGTCAACATAGATGGCTCAGATGAGAAAGAGCTCACGCCGTTTGAAAAAGTTAGGGTCGGTCTAGTAGATAGGCTGGAAAATGATGACGAACATATGCTGATCAGTATCAATAAGCGTGATCCCCGTGTATTTGATGTTTACCGCATTAATGTCAATACGGGTGAGATGAAAATTATTGCCCAAAATCCAGGAAATGTTGTGAATTGGCTTACAGATCATGAGGGGAACCTGAGGGTAGCTATAGCCACGGACGGGGTTAATAATAGCTTGCTGTATCGAGATACGGAAAAGGATGATTTCCAGATCTTATTCACAGCCAATTTCAGAGAGACTTTGACGCCGCTATTCTTTACCTTTGATAATAAAAATCTTTATGTCGCTTCCAACCTGGGAAGAGACAAAACAGCCATTTATGAATATGACGTTAAGACCAAAGAGACAACTCGATTATTGTATGAACATCCTGAAGTCGATGTGAGCAGTTTGCTAAGGTCGAAAAAGCAGAAAAAAATTACGGGTGTCGCTTATATCACCGATAAGAGACACTATCATTTCTTTGATCAAGAAAGAGAACAATTACAAAAAGACCTGGAAGAGCGCCTGCCGGGATATGAAGTTGTTGTTTACAACATGAGCAGGGATGAAACCAAAGTTCTGGTGAGAACTTACAGTGACAGGTCGCTGGGTTCTTATTATTATTTGGATCGCACTTCGGATAAATTCATGAAGCTGGCAGATCGCAGCCCCTGGATAAACGAAGAAGAAATGGCTGAAATGGAACCCATTATGTATACATCCCGGGATGGATTGACCATTCATGGATATTTAACCCTGCCTAAGGGCCTGAAATCAAAAGACCTTCCTGTTGTTGTTCTGCCGCACGGTGGACCCATGAGCAGAAACACCTGGGGCTATCGATCTGATGTTCAATTCTTGGCTAACCGCGGTTATGCAGTTTTACAGGTGAATTTCAGGATTTCTACCGGATATGGACGTAAATTCTGGGAAGCTGGCTTTAAACAATCAGGTCTTGCCATACAGGATGATATAACGGATGGAGTACAATGGTTGATTAACGAGAGAATTGCCGATTCAAAAAGAGTGGGTATCTACGGTATATCTTATGGAGGATATGCGACCCTGGCCGGACTCGCTTTTACTCCAGATTTATATGCTTGTGGAGTGGATTATGTGGGCATCTCCAGTTGGTTCTCAATATTAAAGGCCATTCCTCCCTATTGGGAGCCGATGAGAGACATGTTCCACGAGATTATCGGCCATCCGGAAAAAGATAAGGAATTACTCGAGAGAACCTCTCCTCTTTTTCATGCTGATAAAATTAAAGCTCCTCTTTTTGTGGCTCAAGGAGCCAATGATCCCCGTGTTCCCAAGGCTGAATCAGACCAGATCGTGGAAGCCTTGAGGGAGCGAGGCATTGACGTTCAGTATATGGTCAAAGAGAATGAGGGACATGGCTTCCGGAATGAAGAAAACCGATTCGATTTCTACCGAGCCATGGAGAAATTTCTGGCTAAACATCTCGGGGGCAGAGTGGAAGGGCAGGTTCAAGATTAAGACGAAAAGCCTTAGCCTTTCTGTGAGAAGAAGATCAAAACCGCCAGTACCGCCAAGAGAGCAGTCCATAAGAAGATAGCAATTCGGGTAGACTTTTTGGCCCTGTCGGCTTCCCACCAGGTCAGCGGTCGAATTCCTTGGGCTAAAAATGTCACCACGCCTGCCAGGTTTATACAGATGAGGTTTATGAGAAACAAAATTAGTGCTCCTGATGCCATCTCCCAGTACCCAGATCCAATCAGCATACCTAGGGTGACCAAAGGGGGAAGAAGAGCCACGGCGACCATGACTCCGATAAGGGCACTTAACAGTCCTGTAGTCAGGGATAACGCGGCTGCACTCCCTGCTGCGAGGGCGAGGGCAATGTCACCAAAATTGACTTTTGTTCGAGAAACGAGCTCGGGGATATCTGGATTAACTCTAAAAACCAATCCTATGGCTATAGAAAACACTAGGGCTGTTAATATTCCAATCGTAATGGTTTCGATTGCTCTTCGCGAGAGCTTGATGTCTCCTAGTGTGGTTCCTAGAGAGAGACCTACATTGGGGCCAAGCACTGGCGCTATAACCATAGCCCCGATAATAAAAACCACGTTGTTTCGCAATATGCCTACAGAAGCCACAACCGAAGCAAGAACGATAAGAACAATGAAAATCCATGAGAACCTGGTCATTTGTTCGATATCACTGTAAAGTTCTTCTCGACTGATTCGGGCTGTTTTCTTCACAAGCTTCTTTTCTGGCTCTGTATCCTGGGGCGAAGGCGATGGCTTCCCTTCTGATTCTGGCCTGGGAATCGATGCTTCTACAGGAAGAAGAATGATTCTGGTATCCTCTCGCTTGTAGAAGCGTTTTTCCAGCAGGTCGAGTACTGCTTGTGTTTCCTTGGTAGGAAGAAGGACTTTTATACGAGCCTGATTTCCAGCAATGATCTCTTCCCAAACATCTATGACATTTTGGTCCTGGAGTAAGTCTTTAACCTCTTTTGCGTCTCCTTCAGGAACTACCATTTCAATTAATCGAAGCGCCATTTCCTCCTCCCAACAAGGCTTCTGTTTAACTACATCTCGACCAGCTCAACCCGGCGGTTAAGCTTCCGGCCTTCCTCTGTCTTGTTGGTGCTGACCGGGCAGAGGGGACCGACTCCTTTTGACTTGAGCCGATTAGCCGAAATCCCATGCGTATTGACTAGCGCCTTGACCACTGCCTCTGCCCGCTTCGCGGAGAGTTCCATGTTGTATTCAAGCTTCCCGACCATATCTGTATGCCCCACAACATAGACTTTAAGGGAGCTATTTCTCTTCAACAGTTCAGTGATAGCCTTAAGAGTTGGCTCGGATTCGGGTTTGATCACGTAGCTGTCAAAGTCAAAGTAGATGCCGTAGATGGCCACGCGTCCGGTATTTTTTATGTCATTGGCCATCGCCTCTGGATCTGCCACAACCTCCTGTTCCATGATTGTCCTCTCCACAATTGTTAGAGTGTAGTCGCTACCGTCATCACTGGCCCAGACTTCTATCCAGGTTTCTTTGTTATCCTTGGCCAGTTTCACGTACAACCCACGGTCAAAAAGAATCGTGCCGCCGATTTTCTGGAGGGCGTTGATAAAATTTTCCCTCACTTTCACTTGACCCGGCGGATTGAAGCCTTCTTTCAGGGTGTAGGAAATTACCCACTTACGGCCTTCGATTACATACTCATTATCTTGGGCATCGTAGAATTCATGTGAATCGTAGGCAAACTCTTCGTACTCAGATATGTAATAATTTTTCATCCGGGAAAGCAGGGGATGGTCCTGGCTGCCTTCCACATCCTGTTCTTCACTAATAATCATCGCCGCCGATAGAATGATTAAGAAAAGGCCCAGAAACGATTTGATCCCGTATTTCATGCTCATCACCTCTTAGAGATTTTTACTCAGGCATGATAGGTTTCCCGAGCAAATTAAAAATATAAAAAAATCCTGACTCTTAGATACATGATAATACCTGACCTGTCAACATATCAGGTTCAATTTGCTCAATTTGACTATTTCCAGCGTAATTATTATTCTGCTATTTTAAGTATTTAATTTTTCAAAGTAAAAAAAAGTGTTGAATATGAACTTTGCCTTAAGAAATACGTCTTAATATAATGGAGATCTGATTCATGAAGTGCCCCAAGTGTCAATTTGACAATCCAAAAGATACGGTTTACTGCAGCCAATGTGGCTCCCCTCTTCGTTCTGAAGAGGAAATCGCGACTCTGTCCCACACCAAGACTCTCCAGACGCCCCAGAAGGAGTTGACCAGGGGGAGCGCTTTTGCTGCCAGGTACGAGGTCATCGAGGAAATTGGTGAAGGGGGTATGGGCAAGGTCTACCGGGTCTTTGATACCAAGATAGAAGAGGAAGTCGCTTTAAAGCTCATC
>WVZL01000006.1 GCA_011772495.1 Candidatus Aminicenantota bacterium | reverse complement strand
AATTCCCTAAGCCGTAGGTTACTAGGGTAATGAAACTTTGAGCAGAGTGGCGGATATCCCTCGGCGAGACCATGTCTACATAGATAAAGGCGGCTACAAAAAAGAAAACAAAACATAAACCATGAAGAGCTAGAGAGGCGATGACCAGCCATGAAGGTTTGCCTATGGAAAAAATGATATAACGAGCAGGCCAGGCCAGCACACCGATGACCAGTATGTTTCTAACGCCAATCCTGGCAATAAGATAAGGCAAAAGAATCAGCATGACAAAAATTTCCGCGACCTGGGCAATAACCATCACTCCTGGAACAGCAGCATCTGACACGCCGATTTTAGCAGAGGTCAGAAAAGGCGCGGTCAGATTGTAGTAGAACATCAGTTCTGTGGCTACTACAAAGGCAATGATGATGAATACGGCAAAGTTTTTATCCTTCATCATCTTGATCGCTTCCAGGAAGGCCCAGGGCTTTACGGCTTCTTTTTTGGGAGGAGTGTGAGGTAAGGAGAAAGCCTGGATCCCCATGATGAGGGAAAAGATTCCCGCCAAAAGCAGGGTATCTCCTTGAAAGGCAATCGGCTCAAAGGATTTGGCAGAATATCTCCACCCCATGAGTATAAGACCAGCCACAATCCAGCCAATGGTTCCCCAAACTCTTATTATCCCGAATTCTTTATCTGGCTTCTTGAGGTTGATAAAGGCAATAGAATTTGTCAGGGCCAGGGTGGGAGCGTACAGGAGGCAATAGAAAAGCATCAGCCACATCATTGTTTGAAAATTAGTGACTGTTGATATGGCGATGAGCAACGCCCCTCCTATGAGTTGTAGAGTCCCCACAACCTTCTGGGAGGAGAAATAACGGTCAGCGATCTGTCCGCCGATAAAGGGAGAAATGATGGTAGCCAGCGGAAGGAGGCTGTAAATGACACTGAACTGGAATCCAGTGAAACCCAGGGTTTTCTTAAGATAGGCTGAAAGGACAGGTGACCATGCTCCCCAGATAGCAAATTGCAAAAACATCATCAAGCCAAGACGGAATTTTACATTCATGCTCGCCTCTCTTTCTTCAATGCTTTAAACACCATCTCTCAATTCTTAAACAGAATCAGGAGAAGGGAGTTAAACAATCCTCTTATTCACTGGGTCCCATTCCAATTTACGATTCTCTTGGTAGGAAATAGTCGCCATATGGCAAGTTATAGCTTCTTCAAAGCCACGGTCAATATTGCAGCTCGGCTGACCACCGTTGCGGATGCAGTCCAGCCATTCTTTGACATGAAGGTGGGCTGTATCAACGTGCCTTCCTTCCCTGTAGGTGTACATCAAACCTCGAGTAGCAAAATACTGCTCTGTCGCAGAAGTCACGGTATCGATTCCTTTTAGCCCGGGCCGGTAGGTGAACAGAGGCAAAGAGGTGTTAATGATTTTATTCATGATTTTATTTTCATACCTGGTGGATTCCGGCTCGGCATTGACTGTTAGGGTGTATCCAACTTCCATAGAAGCATCATGGCCCATAAAGATTCTGCCCCGGTCTCTGCCGTTAGCCAGGGTGGCGCTGTAAACAAGGGTTAAATCCCTCTCAGGATATTCAAACACAGCCTGAAAGACATCGGGAACATCGCGACCGTCTTTGTAGAAGTAAATCCCGCCCGAAGCCATGGCAGTTTTAGGAATACCGAGCTCCAGAATCTGGTTGATGGCATCATATTCATGGGATAAGAGGTCGCCGGAAAGGCCGGTTCCATAATCAAACCAGCAACGCCAGCGGAAAAACCGTTCCAGACTGAAGGGCACTTTGTGGGGAGCCGGTCCCTGAAACTGTTCCCAGTCAATGTTTTCAGGGGTTGCTTCCTCATGAATATCATACACCCAGGCTCCGTCAGGAGAGTTGCGGTTTGTTGTCGTTTCAACCAAACTGATTGGACCCAGAATATTTTTTCTGATGATTTGTTTGGCCTTGAAATGACTGTCCTGCTGTCGCTGTTGATGACCTAACTGGAAGACCTGGCCGCTTTTCTTGACGGCGTCAACCATCTTGAAGGTCTCATCAATCGTGCGGGTCATGCACTTCTCACAGTAGACATGCTTCCCGGCTTTAACCGCATCTATGGTCATCTGGGCATGCCAGTGGTCGGGAGTGGCAATGATGACAGCGTCAACATCGTCGCTCTCAAGCATCTCCTGATAGTGAAGGTAGCGTTTGGCTCCTTGCAGAGTTCCGGAGCCTCCTCCAGGCCTTATATCATTCTTTGAAGCCACAAGACCTCTTTCGGCCCTGATATCGAATACGTCGCAAATACCTGTCAGAACTACATTCAAATCTTCCTGGTTTAAAAAGTGTTCCAGGCCTTTATCCAGTTTGTCTTCTTTGGCATCCTTCTTTTTTTCCTCTATCCAATCGGGATGAACGAAACCAGCACATTTTGTCAGATATTCGCCTCTTCCGCCAAAACCGATGACTCCCAGCCTTAGAAGTTGGCTGGGCTTTTTCGACACAGCCTCGGGAATAACGACTGGAGCCTTTCCTCCCAAGCCCAGCTCATCAAGTATTTCTTTTTTCTTCAGATCATCCAGCCATTTCTTTCTGAAAAAGAAGTAGAATAAAGGACCCAACACAGGAATCGTGACTAATCCCTTAAGAACATCCCTCCGTTTAAGAGTATTTTTTTGGACAGACTCCTCAGTTGTCTGTTTAGTGCTTTTATTTCCTTTCTGACTCATCTCAATTCCTCCCTTTATTTCTTTCTTTTTTTGTTAGTTTTCTTTGCCCTAAAGATCAATCTATCTATTCCTATGATCCCCCCTGTGGGAAATACCAATAACACAAGCAGAGCAAACGTCTCTATTAAGATTTTATTAACAATCAAATAGCTTCCTTCGACAGGAGTTGCGTAGGTATAGCCGATAAGAGGGGGATGAAAAACATAGTATAAAAATAAAAGAAATATCCCTGACAGAGTTGCCGCCCGTGTTAAACACCCGAGAATCAATCCTGCTCCGATTAAAATCAATCCCCAGACATTTAAAAAGTCAACCACTCTCAAAGCAGCCGGGCTGGCCACTATCGAGGATGCCAAGCCCTTGAAGATGCCCTGTGTCTCCAGAAGAAATCCGGCTGAAGACCAGTAAGGATTGAACAGCTTAACAAAGCCTTCGTAGAAAAAATGCCATCCGATAAGAAGCCTTAGAATGACAAGGAAGGTTAACTGTGTTGTGGAGTAATCAGGCACTGGGGAGAAATTGAATTTTGGTTTTTTCAGCATGATTTCCTACCTTTCCATATTAAAAAATCATGAAAAAGGGGATAGGCTAGTTTTCTAGGCTGTAGAGTTATTCCCAGGAAATAAGATTCTTCCTTGCCGAAAAAATAGCCTGTCCCTTTTCTATCCAAGTCGCTTGCTAGCTGCAATTTTAGGAATGATGCAAATCACCGATAAATCAGAAATACAATATAAAGATTCATAAAAGGTGTCAATACAAAAAAGGGCCTGGCTGGCATCTGGGGAGAGAATCGTTTTTTGAGAAAGGGTGATAAGGGGGGGTGATAATGTAGGGAGAAATCCACCTCAAAAGGCGATTGACTAAATAGGCACAAAAGTTCATTTTATAGGTTACTTGGATATAGGAATAAAATGAGTGGAAGAATCTGTTAAAAAGATTAACTGAGGCTAACGACCAGTAAAAAAGAGGGGAAGAAAGGAGGAGAGACAATGAAAAAGATAGGCCTTTCATTCTTTGTTTCGTTCTCCCTAGTTTTCTTGTTCACACATTGTTCTGATTATCCGACTGCACCAGAGAAACCTGAAGCAGCCCTGACAACAGATTCAAGTTCGACGGCAACGGCGGGTGTTTTTCGGCTAGTTCTAAAAGATAAACCAGTCGACAATGCAAAAAATATTTATGTCACTATAGATCGAATAAGAGTGCACAAAGCTCCGGGTAATTTTATCGTGGTTTCCGAAGAAGTAGAGGAATATGATCTGTTAGCACTGAAGAATAATCCTGAGGAAATTGTTGAGACTGACCTTGAAGCTGGTCATTACAATCAGATAAGAATGTCGGTGGCTTCAGGTCGAATCATTGTTGATGAAGAGGGCACAGATGCGGAATATGAATTAAAAGTTACCAGCGGTGAGATCAAGATACCAGTTCAATTCAGGGTAGAGGCAAACGGTACAGTTAAGATCATCCTGGATTTTGATGCAGACAAATCAATAAAAGTCACCAGAAATAAGAAAAAGAACATTTATAGACTAAGACCTGTCATTAAAATCGAGAATGTAAGGTATTCGTAAGCATTCATGAGATCATCCTTGTTGTTTCTGCTAGGGATTCTATTACTCTCTATCCCTACAGTCGCCCGTGATAATGATTTCGGCGTTGGTATTGTTCTCGGAGAACCTACAGGGCTCTGTTTCAAGGCCTGGACAGGGCGCAAGACTGCGCTAGACGGTGCTATTGCCTGGTCCTTTGGAGATGGAGACGCCGTTCATTTCCATGCCGATTATCTTATCCATGATTTCCGTATGTTTCAGGCAAGAAAGGGTGATCTTGTCTTCTATTATGGATTTGGCGGGAGGATCAAAGCTCAGAAAGACAGCCGTATAGGGGTTCGAATTCCCATAGGCATCAGCTACATCTTTGAAAGAGCTCCGGTCGACATTTTCCTGGAACTCGCTCCCGGGATTGATCTCTCACCCAGTACAGACTTTTGGATCAACGGCTCTGTTGGAATCAGATATTATTTCTAATGTAAACGCAATAAATATTGTTATGTAGTCATTGCGAGCGACCATCGGGAGCGTGGCAATCTCATCATATTAAGACGAGATTGCTTCGTCACTTCGTTTCTCGCAATGACAGTTTACTTAATGCGTTTTTATTAGTATCCTTCCCTGGGTCATTCTTACCTAGAAGCAGGTTTTTAAACTTGGTTTTCTCTCATCTCTGACAGATTTTCCATCCTTCAAATCTACTCTGATTATTCTAAACATTTTATCTACTCCATCGGGTCAATTTGAGAAACCCTTTGGTGGCCGAGTCTGTTCTATAGCGATGGGACATCGAAAAAAGACAAGAGTGTATACAAAAAAGGTAAATTCTTTTATTATTCACTAAATGGAAAAAGCTTATGGGTAAAGCGAGACTCAAGAAACTCTCCAGGCTTTTCGAGGAGCTCGAAACCATCCCATTCGACCCCAAAAAAGATAAATATGTCATCTTCAGTGATCAGCATATCGGGATGAAGGAATTCGACGATAATAAGCAACTGTATCTTGAGGCGTTAGATTATTATTACCAGCAGGAATTTAAGTTGGTCGTTATCGGAGATTTCGAAGAACTGCACCGGTTTGGGATCAAAGCCTTAAAAAATAAATACGGAAGCCAGGTGTATACAAAAGAAAATAAATTCCTCCAACAGGGGCGCTATCATCGAATCTTTGGCAATCATGATATCGATTGGAGAGTACAAAAAAGAGTGGAGAGAGACCTGGGTGACGTCTTGCCCAACCTGAAAATCGTGGAGGGAATGAAATTCAGGTGGAATGGAAATTATATATTTTTGACGCACGGACATCAGGGCGATTTCATCAACGATACCCTGGGAAAAGTGGGCAGATGGTTTCTCCGCTGGCTTGCCCATCCGCTGGGTTTTTCCAGCTTCACCAGCCCGGCCAAGAATTATCAAAAGCGAAGAAAGGACGAAACCGAATATTACAATTGGGCGAAAAGCAAAAAAATCATTTTTATCGCTGGTCACACCCATCGCCCGATGTTTGAATCATTGACAAAGATCGATCGCCTGCGGATGGAAATCGAGAATAAGGTAAGAGAATACATAGCCGAGAAAGATCCTGAAAGAAAAAGAAAACTTGAAAAGGAGATAAGGTCAAAGAGAAAAGAATTGCTGAGAGTAAGAGAGCTCGAAGGTGAGAAGGAAAAGTGGCCGAGATTAGAACAGACTGAACTATTGATCCCGTGTTATTTCAATGATGGAAGCTGTCTTCATCGAAACGGAATCACCTGTATCGAGCTCAGCGAGGAGAAGATAAGGCTGATTTTTATTTATGATAGTAGAAAAGGGGAAAACAGGAGAAAACACCTGAGAGGACTTCCTACTTCAAAGCTAGGTACAGGAAATCCTGAATCTCATTATATGCATCAGGTTCTGGAGGACGAAGAGCTGGAGTATGTTTTTGCTCGGATTCAACTCCTCACTTAAGGCTGAGCCTAGGATTAAAAGGCTATTTTAATCCCTCCAGTAACCTTAAGACCCCCTGGCTTAAGTTTTATCTCGACGCCTTCCACTTCGACTTTGACTGTACCCGAAGAGTACCTGACATTCACGTTTAGGCCGACGTTTTCGACAAAGAAAAAGTCTATTCCACCGCCGGCGTTGAATCCCAAACCACTGTTCGAATAATTGTTGTAGGTGTAGCTGGTAGTGAGATCATTGTAAGGATATCCCAGTTCTGACCAACTGATCTCCTGCAGGTTTTCGGCTTTCACGTTCAAGAAATAGGTGCCTCCTCCCGAAATATAGATATTGAATCTTGCTCCCACTGGGAAATAGAGAATAAGATTCAGATTGATCTCTGACTCGGCATAGGCCAGATCTTCCTTGTTCCAATCGACCGTCCGGTCCTTATCGAAGTAGAAAGGATGAGGAAAGGCGGCTGTGAACGCTCCCTTGGTCTCGCTGGAGACAGGTGCAAACGAGATCTCCAGGCCAACATTCTTGATGAATAAGAAGCCTAGTCCTGCCTCATAGGCTAGACCAGAAGTATCCACCGAATAGCTTTCATTCACATCTCCCTGCTCCTGGTATTGAGTGAAATTCCAGTTGTTCGAGTAAGAATACGATTTTGTCCCGTAGCCTGCCCCGGCTCGAATATAGAATGCTTTTCTCTTGGCTGGCTTGATGGCTGTTTCGTAAAAGGGGCTGGGCTGCCTGGAGGGCTGGGGAGGAGGAGGAGTCACTTGAGGTTTTGGTTCAACGACCGGTTTTTTCTCTGGAACAGGTTTATCCTCGGTGACGACTTTGACAATACTCTGATGGATGTAGCCGGAAACAACAAACCCATTTTCATCAGGCGGAAGGTTCACAAAATACCAATTCCCTTCTTTGCGAAGCACTTCGAGAACCTGGCCGATTTTTGCCTTTCCGATCACAGCACTCTCTATGCTTGGTTTCAGCCTGACGTTGGCCACTTCCACGGAGACTATGACCTTTAGCTCGCCGGCCTCGATGAGAACGATCAAGGAAGACAGGATAAAAATACCCAACACAAAAATCTTTGCTTTTCTATTCATAAAATGCATTTTTTCCTCCATTTTCAGGTTAAATCCTTCTAGAATACACCCACAGCATCCCAAGCTCTTTTGACTCTGCTCACTTCGGTACTTCCAGCGCCGTACAGGTCTGCAGCGGCTTGAACACACGCTGAGCGAGCGTCTGGGAATTCACTCGATGGAACCAGGTAATGCACCCAGGCTCGATAAGCTATTTTTTCAGCTTTAGAAAGACCGATTCCGGTGACAGAAATCCCTGAAGTTCTGTTGGTCTCTCCCTCTGATAATAAATAAAACCAGTGATTCGCAATGCTAGAATTGACATGTACTCCTTTGTTATCTAAGGAGCCAGTATATCTTAATGAGTAGTGATCAGGGTAAGGACCAGAAAACCAAGTGCTCAGCAAATGGGGTTTATCCATGCGTCGGAAGACATTGCTGCTGTGATAAATAATATAAATATCCTCTCCAACTAACCAATCCGCCTGCATATGCCCTGTTCCTTCTGGCTGGTGGAAGAATTCTGCACAGGCTCCCATGATATCAGAGAAAGCTTCATTAAGGGCCCCAGAATAAAACCAATAGATCAAACCAGAAGTATAATTGGTGACTCCATGAGCAATCTCATGAGCCACCACGTCAAGAGCGCCGGCGACATAGGTGGTGTTGACTCCATCGCCATCATAGAAATTTATGGAATCATCCCAGCCGTCATAGAAAGCATTCGCGGTGGCTGAAGTGCTGAAGTTGACAAAAACCTTCATGGTCAAATTGCTGCCGTCGTATCCTTCTCTTCCATGGACCAGGTAAAAATAGTCATAAGTCCAGCCAGTATAACAGTGGCCATCCACGACAGCCTTATCGCTGTTGACATCCGACCAGTCATTATCATTATCCTCACCTAGATTAGAGTCGGTGCTGCTGTACCACCACCAGGTCCAAAAATCATACTCCATATCAAAGGTCTTAATAACAGCTGGCCGCATCCTGTCTCTAGACTGGTAGGTTGCCCCTGTGGAGTCAGCACTCATTTTTTTCGTATCGTTATGAACGCCAGTCCCGACCCCGATCTCGGCTGTGGTTTTCATGTTTTCATATTTAAGAATGATTTCACCTGTCCTCGCATCGACAAAATAAATCATTTCTGAAGGACGTTTTCTGAGGATGACCTTGTAGCTAAGATGATATCCGCTTTCAGCCGGGAAAATAGTAAGTTCTGGCTCGCTCAGTGACCTGTATCCTGAGTCGGCGGTATCATTCTTGGCGATTTCCACAGCTGATTCTTTTTCCAGTTCAGGAACAACTTCGATGTTGATGTCGTCATAATATCTCCCATTTATGCAGTAGGCTTTCCCAGCTCTAAAATGACGTATCAACTGAGCTCCCCAAACAGGAATGTTTTGATAGTGCTGCTTGTACCTTTGATGAAGGTAATCATTATCTCTTTCCGTTTGAGTTCGGACCAGATTCAGGTTTCCCAGAGCGATTTCTCTTTCCATGATCGCGTTCATCATCCCTAGCTGGTCTGCATTCAGAGTAAAAACTGATTTTCCTTTCGCTAATCCGATCGTTGTGTTCTCCTCAGAGTTAGCCCTCGTTGCTGAGGAGCGAAACGAGAAAGAATGAACTGCGAAAATGAGAATGAGAGCAAGAAGGACCAGGATTTTGAATTTTTTCATTTAAACCTCCTTTTTTGCTAAATTTTTCTTAACTTA
Organism: Candidatus Aminicenantota bacterium; assembly: GCA_011772495.1. Lineage (GTDB taxonomy): Bacteria > Acidobacteriota > Aminicenantia > Aminicenantales > Aminicenantaceae > WVZL01. The sequence continues at coordinate 134,082 of WVZL01000006.1, read as the reverse complement.
ACTGTTCTTTGTCACATCCTGTATATAGAATTTTACTATGATTACAGAAAGCTTATCAATTGAAAATCACCATTGGAGAGGATTTTAAAGATGATTTTTCTGGGAATTTTCTCACCTCTAAGGATGAGAAAAACTGACATTCATAAGAATTCCGGAGAAGTAAAGTGAATATCTTGAGCTGCGAATTTGACTCTTGGCTCGGGAATTGCTAATCTTTAACAAAAATTAAATAGGTTGCAAAAAAGAAAGTTTCAGAGTTAAAATGAGGGCAATGCTAGGACAAGGTCACAATCTGGAAAGGATTGTCAAGGACAGCGCTCATCTAAAGCAGGTGCGCAAGTGGGACCTGCAGTTCGGAGATCTGGTGCTTATCAGGACTAAGAATTCCATCTATTCAATCTATGTTCTCGATAACGACTCCTACCTTGTCTCAGGAGGATGGTTCGACCGTAAGGGTTTATCGCCCTCGAAGACGAGGATTAATGGATGTACCTGGGGCGGGAGCATTATCAAGGTCGATGCCCTGGCTGCCTGTGGCCTGTGTCTGGAATTCGGAAATCGTGTTGTCACTACGACTATCCAGAGAGTGAGTGTCTTGCGGGGAGAGGGGAAGAACTAGAAAAATCCCTTTTCCCTCTTATCTTCTTCCTTTAACATTTTTCCGATAATCTTCCAGTTCGCATAAAATCCAGGCTTCGGGGTCGAAAAGCACCTGGTCAGGTTTCTCGAGAAAATGAAAATCAAAGGTGTTGTTTTTCTCATCCACCCAGACGATCTCCTTTACTGTTCCTGAAGGGAAGTTGAATTGCAGTTCGACGGGCATCCTAAAGAGGGGAAAATCCTCCTGAACTTGTCTGATCACCACTCTCACTCTGCTTTGACCCAGAGCAACCCATCCGAATTCATAGGCGGGATAGCCAGCTTCAAAAATCCACTGGTTGAAAAACCAACCTAGATCTGCCCCATAGATTTGTTCACAGACATTCCTGAAATCATCAGTCGTTGCGTTAGCGTAAGCAAAGTCTTGGGCATACGTCTTCAATATTTGCCAGAAAGCTTCCTCTCCGACAACGAACCTCAACATGTGCAGCACCCAGGCTGCTTTTTCATACTCTATCTCACAGAAGAGATGTTCTTCAGGAGGATCGTAAATCGGATGCTCTGGTCCTGGGTGTTCCTCGAAATATTCCTCCTTGAAATCAGCCATCCTTGATTGGAGCCCCTCTGAGTCGTAAAGATGCTCCCACCAAAGGGCATCAGAATAGGTGGCAAAGCCTTCGTTTAGCCAGATATCAGCCCATTCAGCCAGGGTGACCAAATCTCCCCACCACTGATGGGCGAGTTCATGAGCAATCAGCCAATCGTATTGATGGTCTCCGGTAATAGCTAGTGAAGGATAAGAGGTACAGGTTTGATGTTCCATGGCAGCCCTCCCTTCGACTTCAGCCATTCCGTACTTCTCTCTCAGGAATGGATATTCTCCAAAAACCTGGGAATAAAACTCGATCATGGGAACGGTTACGGAAAAATCTTCCTGAGCGAGGAGAAGATGTTCGGGATAAACATAATACAGAACCTCCATGGAATCCATGCCAGAAGAGTAATAGTCAGAGAAGACTTCATAGTTAGTGGCAGCAATGGAAAGGAGATATGTAGAAACTGGATAGCCTTCCTGCCAGGTATAGGTCACCGTACCATCAAGATTATCAGTTACGCCCATCAGGGTCCCGTTCGAAGCTACGATCAGACCATCTGGTACGGTTATGCTCATTTCAGCCGTTGCCTTATCGGAAGGATGGTCATAGCAGGGAAACCACTCCCGGGCACCGACGGGTTCGTCCAGGCTCCAGACAATCGGTTGATTCTGATGGACAGAAAAATTAAGGCCTGATTCTGGGTAACCTTGGTAGGCAATTTCCACCTCGAATTCCTCATTACGGTTTTGAGGTTGTGCTAAATGGATATCGAGCAGATCATCTCCATGATCAAAATCGAGGGATACCAGGTCTTGAGTTATTCCTGTCACTTCCATGGTATCAGCTAAGTGAAGGATAATTCTATCTAAATTCTGGATGAGGCTTCGAGCTATGACTGAAGCCTTTCCCTGAATGTGTTGAGAATCAAGGTCTATTTTCCAGTCAAATCGGTAATGGAGAATATCGAAATCATGTTCTGTAGTCTCAGCGAGGGTTCGAAAATCGTATCTTAATCCCTTTTTACGATAGGGGATCTCTTGGGCAAATAGAGAATTAAAAAGAATAATCAGGAGAAGGATCAGGAAGATTTTTGTTTTCTTCATAGACCTTCCATTATAAAAATTTATCTTGAGTTTAATCAATAAATCTTTTAAGTTATCTGAAAGGAAATGATTTGCAGCAAAAATTAGGGTATTTTTAAGATGTTTTTTGATGTATAATCGGAAAAAGAAGTCATAACATGAGAATGGCTGATTGAGACTCAGGAGGTGATACGAGGGTATTCCATAGAATTTTGATTCAGGCTTTTTATTGGTATTCTCTTGTATTTGATAATGTTATCTGTAAAGAGGCTAGAATAATGACCTTGTTTCTGCCTTCTAATGAAACATTATTGAGCAAAGAGAAATAAAGGAAACAGGAGGTAAGAATGCAAGGTAGCAAGCTTTACGTGGGAAATCTCAATTATTCGGTAAAAAGTGAGGAACTGAAAGAATTGTTTTCCAAGTTCGGTGAAATCAAGGATGTCAACATCATCGAAGGCAGAGGATTTGGATTTGTTGAGTTGTCGAGTCCAGAGGAAGCGCAAAAAGCAAAAGATGAGTTGGACGGGACCGAATTCAAAGGACGCAATTTGAGAGTCAACGAAGCCCGCCCGCCTAGAGACAGGGATAGAAGAGGCGGTGGTGGTGGTGGTTTTCGAAGATATTAATAGAATAGTTACTTAGATTTTTCTTTCTCAGGAGCTCTCTCAGGGAGGCTTTCCGGCTTATCTCCGCTCACGAGCTCCAGCTTGTTGGAAAATTTCTCCAGGCGCTTCTCTGCCTCGTCAAATTTGCTCTTCGCGTTGACCAGGTGGCTGCCTAAAACCTGGAAATCGCCTTTGAAACGACTGAGGTCGCCTTGTAGCCTAGCCAAAGCTTGAAAGATCTTTAAAGCAGATTTTTCTATCCTAAGCCCCTTGAGGCCTAAAACTACAACCTGTAGATAAGCAAAGAAGGAATTCGGCGAAACCGGAATGACTCTCTTCTGAAGAGCATAGGAAAAGAGGCTATGTTTTTCCTCGATATTTTCATCCTTGATGATCGTCTCGTAGTAGATATTTTCTGCCGGAATATACATCAAGGCAAAGTCATAAGTGCCTTCATCGGGAAGGATGTACTTGGAGGCAATCTCGTCGATATGCTTCTTGACATCCGATAAGAATTTCTTTCTTAAAGCCTCTTTTTCCTTGCTCTCTTCTTCCTTAACGTATCTATTGAAGTTTTCCAGGGGAAACTTGGAGTCTATGGGGACGATATTCCCGCCGATTCGGATGATGGCATCGACCTTCTCGCCGCTTTTGAATTTATACTGAAGGTCATAGTGGGAAGGGGATAGGATTTGAGCCAGCAAGTCACCCAGGAAAAGTTCGCCTATCCCACCCCGGAATTTGGGAGCCCGCAGCAGACCTTCCAGACTGGAGATGTCCTTTGCCTTTTCCAGAACCTCACGGGTAACCTCTTCCATCTTACCGAGATCTTTCTTAACATCGCCCAGGGTTTGACCGATGTCCCCAGTCGTCTTCTGGTACTGGCTGCTCATGCTTTGCATCTGCTGGTTGATAGTCTGGGTGAGCTGTCCGATTTGCTGCTGGAGGAGAGAAAGAGCCTGGTTTTCTTGCTGGCTTTTCTTCAGTTCTTCGAACCTGGATGAGGTTCTTTTCAGGGACCAGAAGAGAATGATGAACAGAACCAAGAGGGCAGCAAGAACTAGGATTAAAATTAAATTAACATTCATCGATGTCTGATCCTGTTTTTCCCATTATAAATAAAAATATTCCTTCAGCGCAAATAAACAATGGCATCAGGCATGAGAATTGACAAGAGATAAGGAGTTTTCTAAACTAAAGGTCACTCTTATGGCCCGTTAGCTCAACTGGTAGAGCAGCGGACTCTTAATCCGCGGGTTCCAGGTTCGAGTCCTGGACGGGTCATATTCATTTACCCCTGTTCTTGCATCTAAATCAACTAGAAGAAAGAAATTATCATTATTGAAAAAGGCTGGTTGATTTACTAGACTTGGGCTAAAGGGAGGTGAGGTTCTTCTTATCTGTGGAGGGTTAGCAGCTGTCTGTTGATAAATTCTTGTGTTCTAGTCTCCTTCACTACTGGTCTTTTGCATCTGCATCGCAAATCTTAGATATTTTTTATCAGGATATATTTTAAGGTTATTGAATTCAAGTTCCTTGCCTGATTTCATTTTGAAGGTGATTTTTTTCCCTGCCCCCTTAATCTCAAAATCATCTATATCTGCCAGATTAAGTCCTTCATAGGATTTTGATACCCCATCCTTTAAAATGAGCCTCATATTAGTCAAAGTGAACCATCCTCTATCTGAGAAAGAATCACTGTTGCCATATCCAATAAGAAACTCGTCTTCTTTAGGTGGGAATTGTGTAAATAGGACATCCAGAGCACCCTCTTCAACTGGTATATAGGCCTTTGTAAAATCTTCATAGGCCATTTTTCCCTCTATCTCGAATGATTTATTTAATTCAGCTAGCTTACCATCATTCCATGCTTTTAAGGTGTTATTATAAAACTTGGCCACATTCGTATCCTCTAATAGTCCGCTTTTAATTATAGCTTTTGCTTTCCTTGCTTTTAAAAACTCATAGGTATCAAATCCATACCAAACCAGGCAGGCAAAAATAAAAACTGGTTGAGAAAGTACGACTCCAAAAAATGCTATGGCATTACCTTCAGCGTACAAACTGAGTCCCCAAATCAATATACCGGTTGTAATAATGTAACCAACGATGGAACCTACTATTCGTGATACCTTTGATATTATTGCCTGAAAGATAATTGCCACCAGAATTACCGGATTAATCATGCCTTTACCTCCTAAAAGAAATTAAACACTCTTGGGCTTTACTTTGTCGTTCCCAGCCAGCTTTCCTCCCCATTCTACTTGTTCTTTCCGATTTCCTTTCTAGAAAAAAGATATCATGGCGTGAAAAATTGATATCAAATAAATGTATATGTCGTATGAGGAGAAGAAGTTGGGTTTCTCCAAATTGCAACCTTTGCTCTCTTATCTCTTTTTTTTTCTTCGCTTATATCACAATAAAAAGTGCGAATCAATTAATAAAAAACAATGGTGATTGACCTGTAATGATCTGATCTTAAGCATCATGTATGATATAAATTCAAAGCATTTAATCCGTTTGACTCTTTTTTTATTAATTGATATTCTTTTGTCAAACAAGCAGAGGGAATAATGGGTATTAAATGCCCCAAATGTCAATCAGATAATCCGGAAACACAAAGCTTCTGTGGTGATTGTGGCACTCAATTAGGCACCCTAAAAGATATCCCTGTCCACACCAAAACAGTTGAGACGCCCTTTCCTCAATTCAGCCCAGGCACATCTTTAGCTAACAGATACGAAATCATTAAAGAGTTAGGAAAGGGAGGCATGGGAGAGGTCTACCTGGCTGAAGACACCAACCTGAAGCGTGAGGTCGCCATCAAGGTCCTTCCCAAAGCATTTGCCCTGGACAAGGAGCGGCTGGCTCGCTTTGAGAGGGAAGCGAGGCTATTAGCATCCCTGAATCATCCAAACATAGCTACTATTCATGGTCTTGAGAAGTCAGATGATCAGCAGTTCCTGGTGATGGAATTGGTTGAGGGCGAAACACTCGCAGAGCAGGTTAAGAAAGCACCCCTGTCAGTAGGTGAGGCCCTAGAGGTATGTAAGCAGATAGCAGAAGGATTGGAGTCAGCCCATGAGAAGGGGATCATCCACCGGGATCTCAAACCAGGAAACATCAAGATCACCTCGGAGAAAAAAATAAAGATTCTCGACTTTGGGCTGGCCAAGGCTTTTCAAGAGGAGCCTGAAGCGATAGACCTATCCAAGTCCCCAACACTTACAGATAGAATGACCCAGCAGGGTGTTATCCTTGGAACGGCTGCGTACATGAGCCCGGAGCAAGCAAAAGGGAAAAAAGTTGATAAAAGGACAGACATTTGGGCGTTCGGTTGTATCTTATTCGAGTGCCTGACAGGAAAGATAGCGTTTGAGGGAGAGACCGTTAGCGAAACCATAGCCTCAATTCTCAAAGGTGAGCCGGATTGGGCAGTTTTGCCAGATAATATCCCTGCTCAAATCGTCTCTCTTCTTCATCGATGTCTTCAGAAGGATCCATCTCGACGTCTTCAACACATAGGAGATGCACGTATCGAGATCGAGGAAGGGTTATCCGACGCAGCGGCTCCACAGCTCAGCAGGCTCGAAACTAAAGGTGAGGCCTGGCCCATTAAACGATTTCGGTCAGCGTTCTTGATAGGCTTAGTAGCTGGCCTGTTGGTAGGGTCGGTTGCTGCTGGTATCGCCTTTTGGACTTTGATGCGTTCAACAAAATCTGTGGCTCTACCAATCGGCCGCTACACAATCGATCTTCCTCTTAACGCACCGGTGAATATTTATGATAATCCTTCCATCGCTATCTCACCTGATGGTACGAGCATAGTTTATAGCGCAGTTCAAGGCGATTCCATTCGACTCTGTCTCAGGGATATAAATCAATTCGATATGAAACCTTTATCAGGCACAGAAAATGCGCATGGTCCTTTCTTTTCCCCTGACGGTGATTGGGTAGGATATTTTGATTATGCGGCTGGTAAAATGATGAAGGTTTCTCTTCGGGGCGGGGCTCCGATTACCATCTGTGAAGCTCCCCCAAACAGCCGCGGCGCGAGCTGGGGATTTGATAATACCGTCGTCTTCACTCGCTCGCATAATTCCGGCCTTTATAAAGTTTCATCCGCTGGGGGGACGCCGGTGGCCATTACCACCCTTGATCCAGAGAAAAATGAGAAGACCCATCGCTTCCCCCAGATCTTGTCTGATAATAAAACTGTTTTATTCACAATCGGTACATCTGAATTTACGTCTTATGATGATGCGAGCATCGCGATTGTATCTTTAGAGACAGGCAAAATAAAACGTTTGATAGAAGGAGGTAGCAAGGCTCGGTATGCTCCTACAGGTCATATAGTTTATGCTCGAGCGGGATCGCTGATGGCGGTTCCATTCGACCTGAAGCGGCTCGAGCTAACAGGATCTCCTGTTCGAATCCTTGAAGGGGTAATAACTTCAGATGCCTACGGAGCTGCACAGTTCAATTTCTCCCCCACTGGTTCGCTTATTTATGTAACTGGCAGTCCAGAGTTCTATTATAAAAAGCTAGTTTGGGTCGATAGAAAAGGCGGGATTCAATCTCTTCCGGTTAATCCGCGTATTTTTGAGAGGGTTCGTTGTTCCCCCGACGGAAAGCGACTGGCTATCCATATTGCGGGGGGGAATGAAGATATTTGGATTTATGAAATGCAGCGGGGCACCTTAACTCGGCTGACGGCTGGCGGGGACAACGAGACACCGATCTGGACGCCAGAGAGCAATCGAGTAACATATGTAAGATCCGTGGGTGGAACAAGCTCATTATTTTGGAGGCCAGCTGATGGAAGCGGTACTGCAGAAGTGCTCCTGACCAGTGAACACAAGGTGTGGCCTAGCTCCTGGTCTCCTGACGGAAGGATTCTGGTCTTCACAGAGATTCATCCTTCCACTGGAAGGGATATCTTGGCCCTCCCGATTGAAGGAGAACGTAAACCAGTTCCCTTTCTAAAAACTCCATTCAATGAGGATCAGGCAGCGTTTTCGCCTGACGGAAAATGGATAGCCTATATCTCTGATGAATCAGGCCAGTTGGAAGTTTACGCAAGGCCGTTTCCCGGTCCTGGGAGTAAGATGCAGATTTCTACCGAAGGAGGTATTTGGCCACTGTGGATACCTGACGGGCGGGAATTGGTCTATCTGAACGGTAACAAGATGATGGTGGTGTCTATAAAGACTGAGCCTGAGTTCTCCGCAGGAAAGCCAAAAATCCTGTTTGAAGTTCCTTTGGCATGGTTTCCTTTTGGTATCACACCAGACGGACAGCGTTTTATAATGATTGAAGCAGGTGATAGCTCGACTCCGCCAACTCAATTGAGCATGGTTCTTAATTGGTTCGAAGAACTCAAGAAGAAAGTGCCTACCGAGCAATAGGATAGAAGCCAAAGTCGTATCCATACAAGAAGTTTCTCAACTTCTATTGAAGATTATCAAGCTAGTCCCAGGAGTTTTTTTAATTTTTTTAGCCTGAGATTAAACCTGTATCTGGTGAATCCTCCCTGCCAGAAATCCTTCAGAAGGTCATAGATTCTTCTAGTATGGAAGTATATTCTGTAGAAAAATACTTTTTGATGCTTAAATTCCCCATAAAAAGGGCAGATTTGACAGCAGTAGGGGATTTTTCCTTGTCCGATCAATTTCCTAATTTTGTTCGCTCTGCGGCTTGTCCAGGCTTCTTCTAGAGTGGTCTTCTTGAGATTGCCGATCCTTCCGCTCGGTCTGAGGATGAAACAGCAGAAATAACAGTCTCCGTTGACTTCTACTAAGACATTTTCCCAGGGCTTATCACAATAAAAATCCTTCATTTCAATATCAATTCTTATGAAATTCCAGGACCAGCTCTATACCGAGCTCTTCGGCTTTTTGCTGGGCCTCTTGGATCGTTTTTTGAAAAACCTCAGATTCTGTATCGAGCATTTGTTCCTGATAGTTGAAAATAAATCCTGCATTATTGATTATGTATTCTTTAAAAGGGTTTAAGAGACCTAGATGGACTGTTTTCGCTTCAAGGCTTTTTGCCAGTTCAATAAATGAAACCACTTCGGGCAGGTTTTCCTTCATCAAGGTCATATTCATTTTTATTTCAGGATGCTTGACTCCTAATTCTTTCTTTATTTCATTCAATCTTTTTATGTTGTTGACAACCAGATTGAAATCTTTTCTTCTTATTTTTTTATACGTTTCAGGAGAAGCTGCATCTATAGAGAAATCTATCAGCTTTAATCCTTTTTCTATTAAATTCCTGCTTGCTTCTTCAGTTAAGAGTAGTCCATTGGAGTTGAATTGAACAAAGGTTGTGTCGGTGTTGATGTTATCCAATATGGTAAATAGCTTTTTGCCCAGGAGAGGTTCGCCTATACCGTGGAGCGAGATGGTCTGGAACTCTTTCAAGAAAGGGATTAAGTTATCAAAGGCCGTTTTATCCAGGTCGCCTTTATAGGGCCATATATCGAAAATCCTGGTAAAGCACATGACACAGGGAGGATTGATATTACAGAGAGTGGACGTTGCCAGCTCTAAAACTTGAGGAAGCGCGGAAGCTTCTTGGGAATAGACTTTTATTTCTTCGATCACCATTCCCAATTCTCTGTTGTCTTTGGATATCTCTGGCTGGAAGATGCTGTCTAGTTCGAGATCGATCTCGATTTTCTCAGAAGTATTTTCTAAGGGGAATAGGTAGGTATTCGTGAAGGGTAATATTTCTACCACTCCGAGTTTTTCATTATTCGCATAAACACTCAGGAAAGGATTCTTCTCCTTCGGGAAAGGATGACCTCCTTTTATGACTAACTGTCTCGGTCCCTTAGTCTGTAAACCCTTGAGTAGACATTTAGATTTTTGCTTCATCCAGCGGTAGGATTTATATCCTTGGCTTTCTTCTTCATGCCATCCGGTTTCATAAGTTAGGGTGATAATCTTCATTTTACATCTTAAGAGAATCTAGGTGGATTATTATAATCTTATTTAGGGGTGGAGTCTATCTCTCAGGCTTATTTTTGTTTTATAATCCTGGGTCTGAGATAGACTCAAGATAGAATGGTTCTGCGAGACTAAAGTGAGGGAAGGTCTTTACTCTCGGGTTGCAGAATTTTGAGTTCCTGCGGAACTCCTTTATCCTGAACTGTTAAATAATTTCGAAAGAGCCGCGGACTGTGATTCTCACCGGTTCGAAATCGACATCAGCAGCATCCGTGTTTCCCTGGATGGAGTACCAGAAGGCATCTTTAAGCAGGATGAGGTCAAATAACTGGTTTTGAGTACTATTCAGCGACAAGGTTACAAAGTTAGAATGCGTCTCACCTTGGGCCAGAGTTCCTGTGCCTAACAGGGTAGTCGGGGTAAATTCCCCGAAGTAGAAATTGACGGTGATGTCGGAGGGGGTTCCATTTCGGGTTACCTTGTATTCAACTATGACTTCTGTGACTTCCTTGATCTTGTCTTTGTTGTCTCTCCACAGGCCATAATCCATAAGATTAACAAACCCTTCGGAAGAGGTTGCCCCACGTAAGTACATGTCATCTTCGACGATGATTTCGTGTTCGGTCAGTTTCTTGACTAGATCGCATCCTTGATTAGCGAATAAAACCAGGATAAAGGATAAAGAAATGACTAAAATATGTTTTTTTCTCATATTCACCTGCCTATAGAAGAATACGATCCCTCAGTTCCCCCTTTTTATAAATATTATAACTCCATTCCCTTTAGTCGTCAATCGTACCCCCAAAAATGAAAATATTTTTATTGAGTCCTTTTGCGGATGGTACTTTTTTTTAATAGAAAGCCTAGCACAATGAGATATTGGTAAGAAAAAAAATAGAACCGTTCCCTGTCTGCTTATATAGATTCCTTGAAATTTGGGGAGAAAAGAGGTAATAGTAATTAAGAATACTGAGAGAGGAGGGGATTATGAAGTTAGGTGTTATTCGGCTCGGGCTCACCTTAGGGATTCTTTGGGCTGCTATAAGTTTGCTGTGCGGTGTCGCCAACCTTATTTGGCCCGGCTATGCAGTCTCATTCTTGAAGTTCCTTGATTCCATCTATCCAGGCTATACGTTTGGCAAATGGGGTTTTGGCGGAGTGGTTGTCGCCACCCTGTATGCTGCGGTTGATGGATTTGTGGTGGGCGCAGTATTTGCCTGGCTGTACAATCTCTTAGGCAAGTTCGTTAAAGAAGAGAAGAAGTAAGACCTTTCAAGTTTTGAGCCAGGAGCTCTAAGGGTAGGATCACCGGGACAGAGACGATCTGCCCGATTCTTCTGTAGACGGATAAGTCATAGCCGATACAATCGAGAACGATCAGGTCTACTTGCTGCTTGGCCAGGGCATTGCTTGCTGATATGATCTCATCTCTCTGCCCGTAAGGGGAGGCACTGGCCACAATCACCTTAACTCCAGGACGCTGCCACCTTTTCTCTGACTGGAGAATCTGCTCAACTGAAGGGATGAGCACTCCCAGGCACCCCTTTTTGATCATTTCTTTGACTTTCTCTTCCATAAGTTTCGAGACCTGGATGAGTCCCCTCTCGTCTTCCAGCTCGGAGAAATGACAGGTACAGAGGAGAGCTATGGTCTCAACGCCTTCTGCCCTCAGGTCTGCCAGGCATTTTCTGATCCCTTTTACTACCCAACCATAGTCCAGGGCCACTGACTCTTTGTTACGGAGTCTGGTCATTAGAATATCTTCGCTCCTTCTAGGGGATAGCTTTCTTATTTCCTCCTTCTCCAAATTATCCAAAACACCTATTTCTTCTATAACGATCTCGACTCCCATGAGCTTTTTCAGGTCAGGAAGGATATCGTCCCTTGGACTCTGGCCGATAGTAACAGCCCCGATTTTTGTTAGCATTTCTGCTCCTGAACAGCTTATTCCTTAATCTGAATATTTCTTTTATCCATGTTCTGCAGAACAAAAGGGTATCTCTCTAAATACTCAAATTCTAGCTCAGCCTGGATGCTGTGTTCATGGAGATGTTCTCTTAAACGCTCTATTTCATTATCCGTAAAGAGGTCTCCCATGATGGCTGGCCAAGCTTTGAGCCCCAGTTTTTCCAGTTCCTTAAGGGCCAGGATCGGATACTGGAAAAACTCCTTTTTCGCTCCTGTTATGCTCTGAAAAGTATTTTCATCTACGCCTTTTAAGGCAATCCTTATCCTTAGTGCGGGGAAATTCAGTTTCTCTATAAGGTCTTGTCTGTAACCAAGATAGAATCCGTTTGTCTCCAGGATGAATATCGATCTAGGTTTTTCTCGGAGGATATGGATAATGACTTTGAGGAGGTGATGGAATGAATCTTCACCCAGGACGGGCTCGGAGCCTGTTATCCTGAACAGATGATAAGATCTCTGACGGGCTATCTTGAGTAGCCTTGAGGAGACTTCGTGAGACGAGTAGAATTTATCGAATCGCTGGGGATATAAGTTGCGGTTGTAATTCCAGCAATAAGCACAGAGAAAAGAACAACCCACAGCATCGGCGGTGGCTATTCCGCCGTAATAAGGGGCAGGTCTGAACCGGTGGTAAAGCCTTTGCCCGTCTTTCATGACCAGGCGTTCGCTCTCTTCTGACCTTTCTACAGGGTCGAAGGGAAAACTTAGCTTCATATGAAAGATATTTTCAGGGAAGACTTGGTCAGTGGCACTGCTATTTGGATTTCGTATGGATTAAGTGCTGAAGAGCAAAAGCGATAGAAGCGAGGAGAAAAAGTCCTGTACTCTGATAATAGTACACTAAGCTGATAATTATTCTCCCCCCGAAGAAGAAACGGGCCAGTATGGCCAAGATGAGACTGATCCCGGCAGCTATTAAGGCCAGAAAACTTAGTAATTTCATGCTTCCTTTCTCCCTTTTATTATTTTGAAGTCATAATAATAAAAAATATCAAGAAAAACAACGAATTCCTTGGAAGGAGCATAAAAACTTGATTATGATATTCAGTTGAAATTCTTCTAAATTTCTGGTATTTTATTTCAATATTTAGGAAGCTGGTATGATAAGAGGAGATAGGAGTATTTGAAGAGCTACGGTGATATAGACAGCAAGTTTAGATTTGTAATAGTAGCCACCAAGAGAGCAAAAGAGCTTTTAGGGGGAGCGAAGCCAAAGATTAAATCTAAGTCAAAGAACCCGATCCGGATTGCTCAGAATGAAGTGTCTCAGGGACTGATAGACTTTGAAATCCTTAAGCCTAAAGAGGAAGAAGAGGTCGTTCCTAAAGAGGAAGTTTTCATCGGCGAAGAGATCAAGGAAGCAGCTAAAGTAGAAAAAGAAAAGGAAGTTCCCAAGGAGAAAAAGAAGGTCATCGAGAAAAAAGAGGAAAAAAAGAAGAAAGTCGAGAAGAAAGCCCAGCCTAAGGCTAAAGAGAAGCCTAAAGTTGCTAAAGAGAAGCCTAAAGTTGCTAAAGAGAAACCTAAAGCGGCTAAAAAAAAGAAGAAATAAATAATTGAATCAGGACTTGGGAGGGGGGTTTATTTTCTTTTCTTGATAAGCTGGACATAATCCAGCTTTATGAATTCATCTTTGGAGAAGTCAAGAGCCTTGGCGAATCGGACTATTTCGTTCCTCTCGCCTTCCATTTCCACAAAATTTCCGGCGGATGTTTCGTCCAAGTAGATTTTTAGGGAGCCTTTTTTAAAAACTTTCCTGTATTTTTGGTAGTCGAACACTGGAACCATTCCCAGAGATTTTAATATCTTCTTCAACTGCTTTTGATGCTTCACTTCTGTCTCGTACTCCTCTCTGATTTTAAATTTTCTTGATTTTTGCGGAGTGCCTTTAAAGGTTAAAAACGTCTTAGGGCCGATTTTTCTGACTCTTATGGCCTGCCTTTTCTTATAAAAGGTCTCAGAGGGGAAGTCGTAGAGAGTGTTTTCTTCGAGGAAGCGTTCCTTTATGAGTTCTGCTCCTTGGTGCAGAATTTTTGCCTCAACTGAGCTTAAATCCTTGACCTTTATTTTGATTTCAATCTCGACCATGGAATTTCTTTCTTAATTGTGGAGAATAGAGTTATTTGCCCATCTTATTAGGGAATAAAATCATTTATTTTATGAGATTGCCGCGCTTCGCTCGCAATGACAGACAAAATGAACTGCTCGGCTATTTGCTTCTTCTGAGGACAAACTCAGGCAATATGGTGAGGGTGTCTCTATGGATAGATTGAGGAAACTCAGAGATGATTTCTTGTGACTTTTCGGAGAATTCTTTGGCCTTATTATAGGTATAGTCAAGAGCTCCATTGGATTTGAGGATACAGAGGATCTCTTTTTGAGATTCTTCCTCAAAATTCTTCTTGCTCAAAACCTCGCTGATGAATTCTCGATTAGCTTTGCCATCGTTTTTCAAGGTGTATATGAGTGGAAGCGTTATCCGTCCTTCCCTCAGATCCGAAAGAACGGGTTTACCCAAAGTCCTCTCTTCTCCTGTATAATCGAGCAGGTCATCGACCACCTGAAAGGACATACCCAGGTTTGTCCCGTAGTCGACCAAGAAATTTTTCTCTTTATCAGAAGCTTTTCCGAGAACACCGCCTATATGACAGGCTGCAGAGAAAAGAGAAGCAGTCTTCTTCTCGATGATGTCCAGATAGTCTTGCTCCGCAATATCAAGGTTTCCACTCAGGTAATATTCAGTCAATTCTCCTTCGATCATTCGAGAAGAAATCTCGGTCAAGATATGAATTATCTGGTTATACTGACTCTTTAGAGAAAGGTTGATCGATTTTATGTAAAGATAATCTCCCAGGAGAACCGTGATGTTGGGACCCCATCTGGAGTGGACGGATTCTCTCCCTCTTCGTGTCTCAGAATCATCAATAATATCATCATGTATGAGGCTGGCAGTGTGAATAGTCTCGACCAAGGCAGCCAGAAGAATATGCTCTTTTCCTTGATACTCGAGGAGCTTGGAGCAGAGTACCAAAAGAGCTGGCCTAATTCTCTTCCCTGAATTCTTGAAAAGATAGCCGCTCACCTCAGAAATGAGCTTGTTCTCGGATTGAGAAAAGACCTTCAATTGTCCTTCGACTTCATAGAGGTCACTCTTGATGTTCTCGTACAAAGACTTTAGATTAAATTTTTTCCCTAATCGGGATTGAAATTCAGTACTGGTTAAGGTCCTCATCGATAATTCGTAAACTGCATGTTTATTCCCAGGTCCGTCTCCTTCAGAAAGGACATGATTTCTTGCAGGATGTCTTTTTTCTTGGAAGAGACTCTGAGCTGGTCTCCTTGGATAGCCACCTGGGCTTTAAACTTCTCTTTTTTTATAAGCTTCACGATTTCCCTGGATTTTTCAGAGGGAATTCCGTTTTGATAGAGCACCTCTTGCTTCACTGTTCTGTTAAAGCCCCTCTCAATTTTTTGGTAATTGAGGGCCTTAAGAGGAACTCTCCTTTTCACCATTTTATGCTCCAGGACATCTTTCAAGCTTCTCAATTTATATTCATCATCAGCTACCAAAGTCAACTTGTCTTTTTCTGGAATTATCTCAGCTCGGCTGTGCTTGAAATCGAACCGGTTTCTTATTTCTTTAAGAGCAACCTGGACAGCATTGGAAACTTCCTGGAGATTGATGTTCGAGACAATGTCAAAAGAATATTCTTGAGCCATATGGCCACCTATCATATCATCTAATATTTTTTTTTTCAAACCTGAAAATAGAAATGAAATTCTCAGTCGTGGCTGCACTCAGATCAGCCAAAGAAACTTTCTTTATTCCTGCTAAAACCTCGGCTGTTTCCACGACAAAAGATGGCTCATTCCTTTGGATTTTCCCTCGATAAGAGGCAGGCACAAGATATGGAGAATCTGTTTCTACCAGAAGTTTTTTCAGGGGTATTTCTTGGGCCACATCTCTGAGGGTTTGAGCTTTGGGGTAAGTTAGAATCCCGGAGAAAGAAATCAAAAAGTTGTGATCTAACATTTCCTTGGCTGTTTCCCAGTCTTCTGTGAAACAGTGGAGGATCCCACCCTTATGAAAATTCTCCTGATTTATGGAGTTTATTATCTCAGGGCCGGCCTCTCGGCTGTGGATGATCACCGGAAGAGATAATTCCTGGGCGATTCTGAGTTGTCGGCGGAAGACATCTATTTGTTTTTGGGGAGGCGAAAAGTTATAGTGAAAATCAAGGCCGATCTCACCTATGGCTATGATTTGATTTTTTGCAGCCAGGTGCTGTAATTTCTGAGCCAGATCCGCCTTGATATCAGTTGCTTTATGGGGATGAATTCCGGCTGCAGCGAATAAGCCCTTGAATTTAGAAGTGAGGTTGAGGGTTATCTCGAGGCTTTTCAAGCTGGTGGCCTCAGCAGGGCAGATAATCATCCGGACCCCAGCCTCCAAGGCTCTTTCGATGACTCGATCCCGGTCATGATCGAAGGCCTTCATATCCAGATGCGCATGAGAGTCGACCAGCTCAGGCTTTTCTTCTCTCTTGTTTGTTTCGCTCATATTGTCCTTATCTTAAGATACCAGGATGACCAGAAGCATAGTAGCAGTTGGATTGTTGAATTGCTCAATAGATAGGAAGTAAATTGCCGTGACTTTTGGGCCTTACGGACTGTCGTCGGTTCCTTTTACGGTTGTTCTTGAATTTTAGTTTTCAAGTGGCGGATCGGCAGTGCCCCAAAGCTGAGAAGTTTCTGGAGAAATTCCTTTTGGCTGAAGGTGTCGCCTTTGGCCTGTTTGTATTCTTTTTCCATGTCCATGATTTCCTGGATACCCACGTAAGGAATGGCACTGTCACAAGGCTTCAAAAGAATACGGTTCCATTTTCTTTCGGCTTCGGCCCGGGTCTGGAATCCACCTCTTGTCATATAGGCAATGGCTTGCTCTTTGGTCATTCCGGCTTCATGAATGTTGAAGTCGAGTTGAAAATCTATAACAGCTTTAAGATAAAGTTTGAGCTGATTGAGGCGTAATCTCAGGTCATAGTTCCCAAAACCAGAATCGACCAGCATGTTTTCAATATAGATTGGCCAGCCTTTGATCAATGGCATATTGGGATATAAATTCCTGATTCGAGAAGCATACTTTTTAGTGTAAAAGAAGGGGACAAACTGGCCTGGATAGATTTTCCTAACTGTCCAGAAATGGAGCAAGAAGTTGTTGTATTCCTCAAGAAAAGAAGTGACCTGCTCTTCTCCCCAATCATCGGGAAAGGAGGTGATTTGAATCGTGTAAGGGCCCGAAGTCTCATACTGCCCTGGCTGAACGAGGAGTGTCCATGATATGCCTTGGGATTCAAGAGGCATAGGTTCAATATTGAGTTCTTCCTCGGGAAGCTCGACAAGCTCTTTTTCAAGGAGGAAACTTTTAATTTCCCCAGCTGTTGTTTTGATCCGTTCCATGAATTCGTCTTGGGTGGCATGTTCGCCTTTGATCTTATCCAGCACACCTTTGATGATGATATTCTTGACCTCTTCTTCAGAGCGGGTGGCACCGAGCTGGTCAGGATTGATATCAGGATACATGATTTTAAAGAAGGGAATGCACACCAGCACCATTTCCCTTCTGATATTGTTATAATCGGCTTTAGACCTGGCTACAAGCTCATCGAGGGGGATAGACTGCTGATAAGTGAGCCTGACTAGCCGGCGATGGGTATCTTGCCCCAACCGGAAATTTCCGGTCGAGCGAAGCAAGATCTCATTCTGAAGAAAATTAAGATAATCTTCTAAAGCGGGAATGACTTTAGTCAGGCTTGACTCGAGCTTGGATTTAGAAGCTGCAGGAACCTGAGCGATCAATTGAGGGAGCTCGTTTTTGTAAAAATTCATTATAGCGGGGAATTGCTTGATGGCAGTTTCTGTGAAAATCTGAGGAGGTGTTTTTAAATTTTCTTTGGCTTGCTTGATGAGCTTGGGGAGTTCTTTTAGCCTATCGGCTGCATTCTTGGCCCTGGTGTCCAGGGGGGCGAATTCTTTGGCAAGAAGGGTTCGGATACAATTGGAAAAAATAGTGTTGTAAAAAATGGGATCGTATTCCCAGGGAATAAGACTCTCATGGTTGAAAAGCTCCAGGTCTAAAGCATCGACTATCATTCCATGGTCGATCTGCAGTTCGGGGCTGAGTTTGAATTTATCTATCTTGGATACCACTTCCTGGTTGAAGCTATCTAAATCTTCATGGCGTTTTTCAATGCTTCTGCTGCTCAAGTTTTCCAACTCATCATCATATTTATGATATCCGGCCAGGCTGGCGGCTGTGGGATAGAATTTCCACATTTCATCAAGGTATGTCTCTAGGAATTTTTCAAATTTGCCGTCTTCCTCATTCTGTTGCGAAAGAAGGATCCCAATACTCATCAATACCAAGGCCACGATAGTAAGGGGAATCAGTGTTTTTTTCATTGCTACCTCCTCAGGTGACGCTATTTTTCTCCTTGCTCATTTCACTTTGTAGAATTTAAGTTGAAAATCCTATCACAAAACGAATCCTAAAGACAATCACTGCCTTCAGACTACCATCTGATCACAGCCGAAGCCCAGGTATAACCTGAACCGAAGGCGGTCAAGACCAGAATATCGCCCTCCTTCAATTTACCCGCCTTGACAGTCTCATCCAGGGCGATAGGAATAGAGGCAGCTGTTGTATTTCCGATGCGGTCAATGTTTCGGACAACCTTCTCTACCGGGATTCCTAAACCTCTGGCCACCATTTGGCTAATCCTTTCGTTAGCCTGATGAGGAATGAGGCAGTCCACTTGGTCGATGGTCAAAGAATTGTGTTCCAGGGCAACTTTCACGGCTTCTGGCATTTTTTCTGAGGCAGTTTTAAATACTGATTTGCCTTCCATATGAGGGAAGAACCTTTGCTGCTCGAAGAATTCTACCTTAAAAGTTGGCTTATCCTTAGGGCTTGGCTTTTCCATCCATAAATCAGACACGAAGCGTCCATCCGAAAAAAGATGAGTGGACAGAATTCCTCTTCCATCATCTTTTTCGTTGGGCTCAAGGATGACAGCACCACCTCCATCACCGAAGAGAACAGCCAAGTCTCTCCCGTCATCTGAATAATCAAGATTGGTCGACTGAACCTCTGCTGCGACCAGCAAGATTTTGCTGTAGGTCTTGTTCTTTATGTACTGGTCAGCTATAGATAAAGCATAGATAAAGCCGCTACATTGATTCCTTACATCGAGGGCACCAAGGCCAGCAAGTCCCAGCTTTTCTTGGACGATAACCCCGATTCCAGGGAAATAATGATCGGGAGAAAGGGTGGCTGCTATGATGAAATCGATTTCTGATTTGTCGATTTTCGCGTCGTCGATTGCCCTTAGGGAAGCTTCGTAGGCTAAATCGGAACTTCCTACTCCTGGTTCCACATAGTGTCGCTCCACGATCCCTGATCTCTGGCGAATCCATTCATCCGAAGTGTTCATGACTTTTTCTAAGTCGAAGTTGGTGACGACTTTAGGCGGAAGGTAATGACCGATTCCAGAGATAATTGTTTTTATACCCATTGGCGTTCGCCAATTATAATAGATAATCTCTTAAAAATAAAGAAAAAAAACAGGGGAAAAAAACTGGAGGCGGTTCTATTTTTTCTTCGAAGAATAAGCATCCTCTAGAAGTATTTTAGAAATAAGGAAAAAATAGAACCGTTCCCAATATGTGCTCTTGAGTTCTTGACTAAACGGATGGAAAGGAGTAATATGCCGCTAGCATAGGAAAAAGGAGTAATTTCCTTGAGAAAGATTGGATTGTGCTTGCTGTTGTGTGCTACTCTGTCTTGGTTTTCCTTGGCTGAAGAAGAAAAACCCCTCAAGATAAAAAGCTCCCTGAGCCCGGCGAGGCTTTCTAAGGCTCAGGAGGGGAAGGTTGTTCTGGAGCTTGCTGTTGAAAAGGGGATCGCCATCAGCTCCAATCCTTCTTTTATAATAGAATTTAATCCTTGTGAGGAGCTCATTTTTCCTAAGAATTTCTTCATGGCTTCAGATTTAGAAATAGAAACCATCGAGGAAAACGGCCATGAATACTTGAATTTGAAAGAGCCGATTAAAATTCCATTCACTGTGAGTACCAAAGCCAAAAGTGGGCGCCATGTTCTTGAGGGGAAGATAAAGTATTTCGCTCGCTCTACCCAAGAAGGATGGTGCCTTAAGGTGACTTCCGAGTTTTCTGCTTCCTTTTATACGCGCCAAACTGTATTAAAAAAGAGCAAGAAGAGTTAGCCTCTCTGACTCAGGCCCTTTGATTCTAAAGCCAATCTTCTTCAAGGTACCATCGGACCGTCTCTTCGATGGCATCTTGGAGACTGTATCGAGTCTGGAAGGAAAGTTTTTCCTCGGCTTTTCGAACATCAGCCACCCACCCCGCTTGCTTCGCCTCTTTGAATTTTTGCCGGTTATAAATGCTCGGATTTTTTGTCAAGACACCGATCAATTCAGAAATTAAAGCGGATAAATAAAATAGGGCGAGGGGAAGGGATATCTTTTTGAGCTTCTTGCCCAAAGCTCGGCCAGCCGCCTCTCCAATCTCATCCCAGAGATAAGGTTGAGGATCAGCAATGTTGAAGACCTCTCCACTGTTTAGCTCTTTTTGAGTACTGAGGTAGAGCGCTCTAACCAGATCTTTTACGTAGCACAGGCTGAATAGCCTTTGAGAGGAGCGCATCGAAGGCAGGATTCCTTTCTTTATAAAAGCGAAATAATTCAAAAAATCTTTGTCTCTTGGACCATAGATAGCTCCAGCTCTCAAGATGACTACCGGAAATTGGTTCTTATGTTTTAAGGCTTCTGTCTCTCCCTTGAGTTTACTTTTCTGGTAGGGAGTTATGGGATGAGGAGAATCGCTTTCCTTGACCGCTTGGCCGCTTGAAGAAGGGCCTGCAGCTCCAAGGCTGCTGAGATAGATAATTTTTTCAGGGAGAATCTCTTGAGTGTTTAAGGATTGGAAAAGACTTGCTGTTCCTTGATGATTTACAGTATAATAGTCAGCCGATTTTGAAGCCCTCGTCAGGCCCCCAACATGAAAGACATAATTGATTTTCTTGGGAAGAGGAGGAATATTAAAAAAGTCGCCTTGAAGGAAAGTGATATTTTTGCCTTTAAGCCATTTTAGGTTGTTGAGATCGCGCACAAGGGCATGAACATGAAAACCTTTTTCTAATAGGTAATCAATGAGATGGCTGCCGATAAAACCTGTTCCTCCAGTAATAAAGGCTTTCATAGGCCGAATTTTATGAAATTTAGCCTTCATGGTCAAACCTAAACGGTTTCAGCACTTCTAAAATGATATTTCTATTGCGGAGTATTTATATTAAATAACAACTTGCAAGAGAAGGAGGAGACAGTGGGTCTATTTGATAAATGTTATAACTTTACCCGAGCTGACGAAGCTATGGAAATGGATATGTATCCCTATTTCACTCCTATTCAAGAAGTCAATGGGAATAAGGTAAAAGTTGATGGAAAAGAAATGATTATGGTTGGTTCCAACAATTATTTAGGTCTCCTTGGTCACCCTCGAGTGATGAAGGCTGCACAAGAAGCCATAGACAAGTACGGAGTGGCGACCTGTGGTTCCAGGTTCCTGAACGGAACTTTGGATATCCATGTTGAGTTAGAGAAAAGGCTGGCTGAGTTCATGAATAAAGAGGCAGCGCTGACCTTTAGTACTGGTTTTCAGACCAACCAGGGAATAATTTCTACCCTGGTGGGAAAAGGAGATTCAGTTGTTACGGACAGGATGGTTCATGCCAGCATTATCGATGCCTGTCGCCTCTCTTTTGGCCATGTTCATAAATTTAAACATAATGACATGGCTGATCTAGAAAGGATTCTCAAATCCATGAAAAAAGATGGAGGAAGGATCGTCGTTGTAGATGGGGTTTTCAGCATGGAAGGAGATTTAGCCAATTTACCAGAGATAGTGGCTTTAGCCAAGAAGTATGAGGCGAGAATCTTAGTCGATGATGCTCACGGGATTGGAGTCATGGGGAAGAGCGGAAGAGGGACTTGCGAGCATTTCGGGGTGGAGGATGATGTCGATTTGATTATGGGGACCTTCAGCAAATCCTTTGCTTCTTTGGGCGGTTTTGTGGCTGGAGAAAAGAAAGTCATCTCCTACATCAAGCATTTTGCCCGTTCCTTGATTTTTAGTGCCAGCATAACTCCTGCCTCGGTGGCGACCGTACTGGCAACCCTGGACATAATTGAGGCAGAACCTCAGAGGCGGGAAAGGCTGTGGGAAATCACAGAAAAGATGAAATCGGGTTTCCAAGCCATGGGCTACAATACCGGAGACACAGAGACACCGGTTATTCCGGTTATCATCGGCGATGATGATACGACTTTCCTGTTGTGGAGATTCCTGAGAGAAGAGGGCATTTTTACCAACCCTGTTATCTACCCAGCTGTTCCCAAAGACCAGACGCTCATCAGGACAAGCTATTCTGCCACTCACACTGACGAAGAGCTCGATATTGTGCTCAAAACTTTCGAGAAGTGTGGAAAAGTATTAGGGATAATAAAGTAAAAAAGCAAGGCCAGCTAGCCTGACGAGACTGATAAGAAAGGCGAGCTAGAAGAGAATCAGGTTAAGCAGAACCGGTTATCCAAATAGGATATAGGAAGAAAAGAGTCCCCCGGGGAAAGATCCAAGAGTCAAATCATAGGGTTAAAATCGTAAAACTGCCACGAAAAAATGAAAAAAGGAAACTTTCTCCCCTTTTTTTTGTTATAATACTAGTGAAATGAATAAAAAAATAGGGATTTTACTTGGGCTGTTGTTGATTATTTACTCTGGCTTTGGCCAAGTCAAAGGGACGACTATCATCATGCCTGTAGACCAGATTAAACCAGGGATGAAAGGCGTGGGAAAGAGTGCTTTCGAGGAAAAGAAGATAGAAGAATTCGATGTTGAAATACTAGGCATCCTCCGCAATTTCAAACCGAATAAAAACTTAATCCTTGCTAAACTTAAAGGAGATATCCTGGATAGAACAGGTCTTGCCCAGGGGATGAGCGGTAGCCCGGTTTATATTGACGGGAAGCTCATCGGCGCCATTGCCTATGGTTTTCCTTTTGCCAAAGAAGCTATCGCTGGTATAACTCCTATCGCTGATATGCTCCCTATGGCAGAAGAGAAAGAGGTTCCAAAGTCTTCTTCCTCTCCAAGAGTTTTCTTCAAGAGATCTTTATCCTTAGAAGACCTTTTTGAATTAAACAAAGCATTTTTCGCTTCTAAAATTTCACTCTTCTCAGGGGAACAGGCCATGCTCCCCTTAAATATACCTCTTGTTTTCAGTGGTTTTTCTTCCCGCATATTTGAAAAAGCAAAGCCTTTTTTCAATAAATTAGGATTTTCCCCTATTCAAACAGGCGGTCTAAGCCAGAAAACTGATGCCCTTACCCCTCCTGATCTCACTCTCAGAGAGGGAGAACCCGTGGCCATTCAGTTTGTGGGTGGCGATTTAAGCCTGGCTGCCGTGGGAACAGTTACCCATGTTGACGGAAAAGAAATCTTGGCCTTTGGTCATCCTATGTACAATCTAGGAAGTGTAGGTTATGCCATGACCAAGGCAGAAGTCATAACTGTTGTACCCAGTCTTACCAGCTCTTTCAAGGTTGCCAATACAGATATTCTGATTGGCAAATTTTCCCAGGATAGGGATACAGGAATCTTTGGCGAGATAGGGAAAATGCCCCAACTCGTACCCTTGAATCTCTATATGGTTGAGGAGAATAAAGATAAGAAAGAATTTAAGTTAAAAATCGTTAACGATAAGATATTGACTCCTTTCTTTGTTAACATTGCTTTATCCAGTGTGCTTTCTGTTGAAGAAAGGTCTTACGGCGACCTCTCCCTTGCTCTCGAGGGGAATATTTACTTGGACAGCGGAGAGAGTATTCACCTGGAAGACTTATTCTCAGGGAATTTGAATACTTCTGTGGATAACATATCAGGCCTTATCTCAGCGGTTATCTATTACCTGGTGAACAATCAGTTCAAGGACTTGGGTATCCACCGTATCGACCTGGGAATTCATTCCTCAGAGGAGGTCAAAATTTCCTACTTGGAGAGGGTCTGGCTTGACAAATACGAGGCTTCACCAGGAGAGATTATCAGAGCCAAGATTTATTCCCGCTCTTTTAGAGGAGAGAGTGTGCTCCAGGAAGTTCCGATCCCTGTTCCTCCTCTGCCGGCAGGCTCTGACTTTCATCTTTACATCGGCGACGCTGCATCGATGTACAATTTGGAGATGAGTCAATACCGAAGCAGCGGCTTTGTTCCCCGGAGCTTGTCCCAATTGATCAGGATCCTGAACAGCCTACGGAAGAATAACCGTATTTACTTTAAAATCATTGCTGCCAAGCCCGGTCTTTTTCTCAAAGGGGAAGAATTGCCAAACCTTCCACTGACTATGAAGTCCATGTTTTCCTCACCCAGGGCTTCAGCTACTGCTCCCACCGAACTCAATAAATCCACTCTGAATGAATACCAGCTACCTGTACCCTATGTTTTTAGGGGAGCAGCCTTAATTCCTCTCAAAATAAGAAAATAGGAGAAAAACTGAATGAAAAAGAAGTTTATCATGCTCATCACTGCTGTTTTCTTTTTCGTGCTGACGCTCCAGGGAGTCGTTCCTCAAGAATGGGCCTTGCAGAGCAAGAGTGATTTCTTAAAAGGCAAGTTTGAAGGAATCTCAGTCTCTTTTGATGGCTATCTTTCTCTTTCTCCCAAGGAAGAAGAGATAGAAGGGCCAGCAGAGGATTTTTATTTATCATTTCTCATGACTCCGAATGGAGTTGTATACCTGGGAACAGGTCATAGCGGAAAAATATACAGGATAAATCCGGGAAGTAAAGCAGATCTCTATTTTCAGGTTCCGGAAATGGATATTTACTGCCTAGCCCGCGACCGGAGAGGGAATCTTTATGCAGGAACATCTCCCAACGGAAAAATCTATAAGATCACCGATAAAGGCGAAGGAGAGGTTTTCTTCAATCCCAGCGAGAAATACATTTGGGATTTACTTTTTGTTGAGAAAGACATGTTGTTGGCTGCAGTCGGGGAGACCGGAGGAATTTATAGTATAAACACGGAGGGAGAGGGAAGCCTTATCCTGAAAGCAGAAGAGAATCATATCCTCTGTCTAGAAAGGGACGGAAACGGGAATCTGTTCGCTGGAAGTGGAGGCAACGGCCTTCTTTATCGCCTCACTCCACAAGGCAAAGCCTCTGTTCTCTTCGAATCCCCTTATGAAGAGATCAAGAGCATTGCCTTCAGTGAAGAGGGAAACATCTTTGTAGCTGCAGGTGGGACTATGGCTAGGGAACCAAAAGTAAAGCCTTCCCAAGCTACTCTTCAATCGGAAACCGAAATCTCCGTGACTGTTACGCCTTCAGCTCCTCCTCTTTCAGAACGGCTTCCTGTGACCAAGGCCCAGCCCAGCGCTTTATACCTGGTAAGCAGAGGGGGAATAGCCAAGAGGCTTTGGTCTTCCCAGCAAGATTTGATTTACGCTTTGCTTTGGCATAGTCCGGAAAAAAAATTAGTATTCGGCACAGGTAACGGAGGAAGGATTTTCACTATTGACCAGGATGAAAAAATTTCCCTCCTGGTCCAGAAGAATTCAGAGCAGGTTTATGCTCTTCATTCCTTTGATTCAAAAATTTATGCAGTCGCTAACAATCCTTCCCATCTGAGCCTGATTTATACTGAACAGAGATTTGAGGGAGAGTTTCTCAGCCATGTTCTGGATACCAAGACGGTTTCATCCTGGGGAAGAATTAGCTGGGAAGGAGGGCTTCCTTCCGGGACTACCCTTCAGCTCCAAACGCGAGCTGGAAATTCAAAAGAACCTAACCAGACCTGGAGTGGCTGGTCTCCACCCTACAAAAAAAAGGAAGGAGAACTGGTCCTTAGTCCTAAAGCGCGCTATATTCAATTCAAGATCATATTTAAGAGTCAGTCGGGAAAAGTATCCCCTCTGCTTCAAAAAGTTACTCTTTTCTATCTTCAAACCAATATTGCTCCTCTCATTTCCAAACTAGAGTTGCTTCCCGCCAACCAGGTTTACCTTAAACCTCCAGAGCGGGAAGAAGTCATCTGGGGATATGAGAAGAGTCAGGGGCAGCAGTCAAAAGATAGAGAAGGAGCCAAGACATACGTAGTGAAGAAAAAGGTCACGAGGAAGGGATTTCAGACTGTTACCTGGGAAGTCTCGGACGAGAACAAAGACAGTTTGCTCTATAGACTTCTCATAAAAAAAGAGGATGAGACCGATTGGAGAGTCCTAAAAGAAAATTGGTCTGATGAGATCTTTGCTTTTGATTCTTTCTCTTTTCCCGATGGAATCTATTTCATAAAATTGATAGCCTCTGATTCACCCTCTAATCCCCCTGGCCTTGAATTACAGACAGAAAAGCTCAGCCAGCCTCTGGTCATCGATAATTCTCTCCCCGAAATAAAGAATTTCCTGGTCGTCAGAGCGAGGAATGATCTGGCGATATCTTTTGAGGTTGAAGACTCTCTATCTTACATCCAGGAAGTGAAATACCTCATCAGACCAAATGATTGGCAGACGGTTTTTCCGGTGGATGGGATTTGTGATGCCAAGAATGAAAAATTTGAGCTCTCCATAAGGCTTCGGCCCAATTTAGACAATCTTGTCACCATAAAAGCTAAAGACAGCCACGGCAATATCGGTGTTTACAGACAAAAATTCTGAGCTAACTCGCTATTTTTTTGCCCCGAGTATGATTCTTTCCTGAGTACCCGATTTTTCAATTCTTAGGTACTTTTTACTCTTTCTAGGTATTTATCTTCTCTGGTGTCGATACGGATAATATCGCCTTCTTTGATAAAGGGGGGCACATTCACTGTAATCCCATTCTCCAGAATAGCAGGTTTGTTGCTGGCTGAAGCTGTGGCACCTTTGAGAAAAGGCTCGGTTTTTTTCACTTTCAAATCTAAGGTCAGAGGAGGTTCTACACCCACTGGCTGTGCCTCATGCATTTCTATCTTGAAAATGACATTGGGGACCAGATATTTAACATCATCTCCGATTATTCCTGAAGTGAGCTTGATCTGTTCATAATTTTCGGTGTTCATGAAGATGTAATTCCCTCCTTCCTGGTAGAGAAATTCCATCTCGATTGTTTCAAGGTAGGCCTGTTCCACTCGATCTTTGGAGCGGAACCGATGGTCCAGGAGTGTTTGGTCCTTGAGTTTGCGGAGCTTGGTCTGCATCAAAGCCTGACCTTTTCCTGGGGTGATATGGACCGCCTCCAAGACTTTAAAGAGGTCTCTTTCGACTTTTATGACCATGCCTTTTCTTATCTGAGTTGCGTTTATCATATTTCCTTCCTAACTCCCCCATCCACTCGAATAATATAAGTTTTTGCTCCCAATTTTCTTAAAGCCTCGGCTACCGGTTCAGCCTTTTCGGGCGTATAGGCAAATATACAACCCCCTCCCCCAGAGCCATTGGTCTTTGCTCCCAGGGCGCCAGCTTGGAGAGAGGATTCGATCATCTCCTCGATTTTAGGGGTGGAAATATGAAGATAGTCCCTCAATACAACCTGCTGAAGAGAGAGGAGTTGACCGAAGCGGGCATGGTCAAAATCGTCTGATCCAAAAAGATTCTCTCCTTCCTTGGTCAAATCGCGAGTCAGGAGAGTGCCGTGAAGGAGTCTTTTTTCTTCCGAGGGAAGTTTTTCGATCTCTTGCTGAACCTCTTGAGTCAAAGGCGTTTTCAAGCTAAAATCTTTCATATTCTGGCTTACAGATTCAACTCCACGAAGAACATGACTTTTGATGTGCCCGAGCATTCCGGTAGTATCTTTTTTCTGAAGAGAATCGGCCAGCACAAATTCTTTTAAAGGATTCTTGAGTTTTTTGAACCTGAGATTATCATCGAAATGGATGGAAAGAACTCCTCCCAGAGAGGAAGAATAATGATCCATTTTTCCTCCCGGTTCCTTGAATTCAGCAACTTCTGCCAGAAAGCCCAATTCAGCAATTTTTTCTGGCGCGAGATGCTTGTCTTCGTTTTGTGCTTCCAGCAGAAATTTTATCCAGGCCACTACCAGGGCTGAAGAACTGGCTGAGCCTGAGTTTATCGGGATACTGCCCCTAATAAGACAATCCCATCCTGCGGATATTTGAATTCCTTCTCTTTGCAGGATATTGACGGCGCTTCTGAGATAATCTCTTTCCTGGTGATAGGGCAATTCTTTTTCCAGGAAGAACCCATCCTCTTCTCCTATATCAGGCATTGTGATGCTGAATTTTTTATCTTTTCTTTCCTTGCCCTTGATAAAAATCCTTAGATTGATAGCCGCGGCAATGATGGGCAGGCCGAAATAGTCTTGATGTTCGCCAAAGAGGCACAATCGTCCGGGGGCAGAGACTTCGAGTTCGAAATTTTTCATATATCTTTTTTTATATAAAGTTACCCTGACCTGTCAAACTATAAATGCAACCTAAAGGCAACCTCAGACCTGCCCTGATTTTAGTAATACAACAGGATCAAGCCTTCAGGCCAGGGGCTGAAACCTTAAATAATTTTAATATTTATTGAAATCATTGCCGGGATTGAATTTCTTTTCCGGTGAGCGCAAGAAGCATTGAATAAGTTGCATGCTTGATCCCATTTTGCTTTTGGGTTGATTTTAGAGATAAATTTATTTATAAAAGTCTCTTCTTATATAATGAGCGGACTGTATTTTTTAGGCACTGGTGGCTCGGTTGCCACAGCGGAAAGGGATAATACTTCGCTCCTGGTAAAACAGGGCCAAGAGCTCATTTTAGTAGATTGCCCGGGGAGTATCCTGCAAAAAATCAAGAGGCTAAATTTTAATCCACTCAAGATAAGCGCTGTTCTTATCACTCACATCCACACCGATCATGTCTATGGATTGCCTTCCTTTGTTCACAGCCTTATGTTCGAGGATTTTCTGGTTCGTATCTATGGTTCCGAGGAGAGTGTTGATTTCTGCCGAAAACTGCTGGATATGTTCCATCTGCTCAAAGAAGGACTGAAGATTCAAATCGAATTTCTTTCCTTGAAACCAGGGGAAAGGGCTCAATTGATGGATTCTTTAGAAATAAGGACTTTTCGAGCTCCTCACCATTCATCTTCCCTTGGCTATCACTTCTTCTTCAGGAAAGCGAGAAAAGAGCTCATCTACTCTGGGGATACGGCCACCGACTCTCTTATTTTTAAGGAAGCCAAGGAGAAAGATTTTCTGATCCACGACTGCAGCGCTCCCTCCCGTTTTTTTCAAGAACATCCTTCTCTTTACTCGATGCACACTCATTCTCTTGAGCTGGGTAAGTTTTCTAAGGAAGCTGGAGTGAAATGCCTTATTCCTTGTCATTTTTTTGGCGAATTCAAGTATTCACTCGCTGAGATAGAAGAAGAGATCAGGAGAAGTTACCAGGGTGAGCTGATAATACCTCGAGATTATCAAGAAATCACAATCTAAAAAAATTGGAAAAACGGGAGAAACTCATTAAACTAGAAAAACTGGATAAACTAAAGAAGCTAAATATACTGGATAAACTAGAAAAAACAGAGAAACTAGATAAACTCATATGAAGGGAAAGCAGAAAGGAGCCAGCGTTCTCTGGCTCATCCTCGCTTTTCTTCTGGTTTTGGGTTGCCCTCGACAAAAGAGTGAGGCATCGGATATGATTCTTCTGAACGGAAATATTTGGACGGTGAATCCCGATCAACCTTGGGCAGAGGCCGTAGCTTTGGAAGGAGGAAGGATCCTGCAGGTTGGATCGACTTCCGAAATAAAAAAGTTGGCAGGAGCAAAAACACAGATTATTGATTTAAAAGGAGACCTGGTTCTGCCGGGATTCATAGACAGTCATACTCATTTCCTGGATGGCGGATTTTCCCTGCCCAGGATTAATTTGAGAGAGGCAAGATCAAAAGAGGAATTTATAGAGAGGATCCAAAATAAAGCTAAGGAGCTTGAGAAAGGCGCCTGGATTCTCGATGGCAACTGGGACCACCAGCAATTCATTCCTCCTGAATTGCCGAGGAAAGATTGGATCGATGAGGTCACCCCTCATAATCCTGTCTCCGTCAACCGGTATGATGGACATATGGTCCTTACCAACAGCTTGGCTTTGAAGATGGCAGGAATTGCCAAAGAGACGCCTTCTCCCCAAGGCGGCGAAATCCTTAAGGACGCCACAACAGGGGAGCCCACTGGAATTCTTAGAGATGCAGCCATGGAACTTGTCCAGAAGCATGTTCCTGAGCCGTCCTTTCAGCAAAAGATAGAGGCAGCAGAAATGGCTTTAAAAAACGCTGCTGAAGTCGGATTGACTTCTATCCATGATATGGCTTCTGTGTCCAGCTTTGAAGTCTATCAGGAGCTTCACAGGTTGAATAATCTGACCGCCCGTCTGTCTGTCTATATCCCGATCACTGAAGTTGAAACCTATGCCCGCCTTAAATCAAAAACTCCCTTTGGTAACGAGTTTTTGAAAATCGGAGGATTGAAAGGGTTTGTGGATGGCTCCCTGGGGTCGTCTACAGCCTTGTTTTTTGAGCCTTATACGGATGATTCGGAAAAATACGGATTGCTTTATTCTCACATGTATCCAGAGGGAATCATGAAGAAGAGGCTGATGCTGGCTGACCAGTCAGGTCTCCAAGTGGCTATTCATGCCATTGGTGATAAGGCCAATCATATCATCCTTGACATTTTTGAGGAAGTTGCGGCCCAGCAGGGTGAGTGGGACAGACGTTGGCGAATCGAGCATGCGCAACATCTCCTGCCCGAGGATATAGAAAGGATGGGAAAGCTGAAGATCATAGCTTCTGTCCAGCCATACCATGCGATAGATGATGGCCGCTGGGCAGAGAAGAAAATCGGGAAAAAGCGTTGCCAGTACACCTTCGCCTTTCAATCTCTGCTTGAGAAAGGAGTGCTTTTAGCTTGCGGCTCGGATTGGTATATAGCTCCTTTGGATCCTCTGGCTGGAATTTATGCAGCGGTTACCCGTCAAACTACTGACGGCAAAAATCCTCAGGGATGGATGCCAAAAGAAAAGATTTCTTTGGAGGAAGCTATCAAAGGCTATACTCTGAACGGTGCTTATACCGAATTTTCAGAGGAGGTAAAGGGTTCAATAGAAAGTGGGAAAGTAGCAGATTTAGTAGTGCTCGACCAGAACATCTTCAAGATTCCTCCAGAGGATATCAAAAAGGCCAAAGTTAAAATGACGATTATGGATGGAAAAATCGTCTACCGAAGATAGAAGATTTCGATGATTTATTTATACTTTACTGTCTTGCTTATCTCTTTTGCCATCTTGTTCAAGTGTGCGGACTGGTTTGTAAAGGGAGCCTGCAGTATTGCAGATGAGTTGAACGTGCCCAAAATGATCGTCGGGATAGTGCTGGTGGGCATGGCTACGACTGCGCCCGAGTTTTTTGTCTCGGTCATAGCGGCTTACCTTGGACACCCTGAGATTGCCCTAGGAAATGCTGTTGGTTCTGTCATCTGTGACGATGGAATCGCCATGGCCCTGGCTGCATTTGTTGCTCCCACAGCCATCCTGATCAATTGCCGGGCTTTGAAGGCGGTGGGATTTTTTCTCCTGTCTATTGACTTCCTAGCCTATTTTTTGGCCAGAAATGGTCAAGTCGGCCGCGCAGAAGGACTCGTTTTCTTGATCATCCTGGTGGCTTATTTCGTTTTTATGATCAGGAGCCATAGATCAAATATTTTTCGAACGGAACAGGTCAACCAGAGGCTGGATAAGAATCCTCCTTTATCCTTAAAAAAGAGCCAATTAAAAAAGCCTCTCCTCCTCTTTTTAGGAGGAATAGCAGGGGTTATCATTACCAGCCGGGTGATCGTCTGGGCTGCTGTTAACATTGCCATATTTTTCCGAATTTCAGAAGTCATTATCGCTTTGACCGTGGTCGCCATCGGAACCTCTCTCCCGGAGATTAGCACCTGTATCACTGCAGCTTTGAAGAGAGAAGGAGAGATTGCGGTCGGAAACATCATCGGGGCCGATATCCTCAATGTTTTATGGATCATAGGAATGGCCTCTGTGGTCAACCCCATAAAAGTCGAAGTACAAGTCGTCAATTTCACTTTTCCCTACATGATCCTCGTGGTGGCCACCATGCTCATAGCTATGAGAATCGGGTGCCGGTTGGGAAAGGTTAAAGGGTTGATTCTTCTCGGACTTTATGTTGTCTATCTTTTCCTGACTCTCTCCCTCTTCACCTGAATAAAAGGAGAGGGATCAGGTCTTGACTTTCAACATTTTCAGGAAAATATTTAGTCCAGATAGCAGAACGTTGAAAGTCAAGACCTGATCCCAGATGATGATTTTTAATTTTTTTTCATCACCTTGTTTACCATGATGAAATTATTTGTTATTATAATTCGTTCAAAAAAGAGGAAATTGGGATGAATGTTGGTGTCCTTAATGAAAGCAATAAGATTGAAAACAGAGCAGGATTAACTCCGAGCAGCGTATCTTTTCTAGTGGAAAAAGGCAACACAGTTTATTTTCAGGCAGGTGCAGGCTTGAAAGCAGGCTATACCAACGAGGAATATGCAAATCAAGGAGCCAATATTGTTTTCACTAAGGAAGAGGTTTTTGGTCGTTCCGACGTTGTTTTGAACATTTCTCCTCTTAACCAAGAAGAATGCGGAATGGTCAAGAAAGACCAGGTTCTGTTCGGTTTTCATCATCTAGCTATCGCCAAGAAGACCTTGATCGAAGAGCTCCTTGAAAAAAACGTCATCATTATTGGCTATGAAATAATCCAAGACCAGAATGAAGACCTCCCTTTTATCGAAAGTTTAAGTGAAATCGCCGGCCAGATGTGTCTGGTCATATCCGGTCACTATCTCCAGACCAGCCAGGGGGGTAGCGGAGTGATCATCGGTGGCGTGGTGAGTGTGCCCCCTGCCACAGCGGTTGTCATCGGCAGCGGTGTCCTTGCGAAGAGCGCTGTGAGAGCCATGCTCGGAGCTGGAGCTCATACCATTGCTTTAGGCAGCAATATGGAAAAGCTGAGAGAATTGGAAGAGGTGACCTCAGGGAAGGTCATTACTCTCATAGCCAGCAAATACAACCTGGAAAGAATGACCAAAGTTGCCGACATCCTGATTGGGGCTGTGCTAAAGCCTGGGGAGAGGGCTCCGGTGATGATCACCAAAGATATGGTCATATCTATGAAAAAAGGCTCTTTAATCATAGACCTGGCCATTGACCAAGGAGGGTGTGTCGAAACAAGTCGATTAACAACCCTAGAGCACCCTGTCTTTGTTGAAGAAGGGATTACCCACTACTGTGTCCCCAACATTACTTCTGCTGTGAGCCGAACATCGACTAAAGTCCTCTCTAATGTGGTTACTCCTTATCTGCTTCAAATGGGAGAGCTGGGGGTTGATCAGGCGTTGAAAGGCGATTCTTCCCTAGCGAGAGGAGTCTATGCCTATAATGGTTCTTTAACCAAAAAGAATATTGCCGAACGATTCGGGCTTGCTTATAAGAAATTATTCCAAGGGAAGAGAGAAAGTTGAGCGCTGAGATCGAAAAGATACTCGAAGAATTTGACCATGATCAGAGGAACCTGATCCATATTCTTCATCATGTTCAGGCCCGATATGCTTATATTCCCCCTCAAACCATTTCTTACATTGCCAGGCACCTCAAGATTTCTGAAAGCGAAATCTATGGCGTCCTGACTTTTTACAAAGGTTTTAGTCTTGAACCCAGAGGTAAACACCTGGTTACTGTTTGCACAGGAACAGCTTGCCATGTTCGAGGCGCCCCGAGGATTGTCGATGAGTTAGAAAGAAAATTTGATATTGAGGTGACGGAGACAACCAAAGACAAGTTATTCACTCTGGAAACAGTGAATTGCGTTGGGGCCTGTGCTTTAGGGCCTATTGTCGTAGTTGACGGCGAATACCATGGACAAATGAAAATAAGTAAAGTTGATAAACTCATCGAAAAATATAAACCGGCGAAAGAGAATAAATCTAAATCATGAAAAAAGTGGTTTCTCTAGAAAAGTTTGAAGAAATCAGAGCCAAGATTCTAAAAGACCGAGAAACTGAGAAGACCTGCATCACTATTTGTGGAGGAACAGGATGTCATGCCTACGGCTGCTTAAAAGTTGCCCGAAGCTTTGAGGAAGGAGTAGAGAGCGAGAATCTTCAAGAATCTGTTGATGTCAGGACGACAGGCTGTCACGGCTTCTGTGAGAGGGGACCGATCGTTGTCATTCAACCTGAAGGGATTTTTTACCAAAGGGTAGAACTGAAAGATGTCAAGGAAATTATTTCAGAGACAATCGTTAATAAAAAAATCATACCCAGGCTTCTTTATGCAGATCCAAAAACAAAGGAAAAAATTATTCTAGAGAAGGAAGTTCCGTTTTATAAAAAGCAGGAACGCATCGTCTTCGAGAACAATGGGTTTTTAGATCCCACGGATATCAAAGACTATATCGCCCTGGGAGGCTATCAAGCTATCTCTAAAGTCCTTTTCGATATGACCTCAGAGAAGGTTATCGAGGAAATCAAGAAATCTGGTTTGAGAGGAAGAGGAGGGGCAGGATTTCTAGCCGGGAAAAAGTGGGAAGTCTGCCGTGAAGTCTCTTCTGACGGGAAGTATATCATCTGCAATGCTGATGAAGGTGACCCGGGTGCCTACATGGACCGAAGCCTTCTTGAGGGAAATCCCCACAGCGTGATAGAGGGCATGGTCATCGGAGCCTATGCCATTGGTGCCTCAGAAGGATACATCTATGTGCGGAGAGAATATCCTCTGGCTGTAAAAAACATAACCATTGCCTTACAGCAGGCCAGAGCCTACGGCTTGTTGGGAGATTCAATTCTTGGGTCTGAGTTCCATTTTAAAATTTATGTCGTCCAGGGAGCAGGAGCCTTTGTCTCCGGCGAAGAATCCGCTCTCATGGCTTCTATCGAAGGAAGGCGGGCTTTCCCCAGGCAAAGGCCACCTTATCCAGCTCAAGAGGGCCTTTGGGGCAAGCCTACGAATATTAATAATGTGGAAACATGGGCCAATGTTCCTTATATCATCAAGAACGGAGCTGACTGGTTCTCCAGCATAGGAACCGAGAAGAGTAAGGGAACCAAGATATTTTCTCTGGTGGGAAAGATCAACAACACGGGTTTGGTCGAAGTTCCCATGGGGATGACGCTTAAAGAAATTATCTATGAAATTGGTGGAGGCATCAAAGATAACAAGAAATTCAAAGCCGTTCAAACAGGTGGCCCTTCTGGAGGGTGCATCCCTGCCAGTATGTTGGATCTGCCGATTGATTTTGAGAGGCTGACCGAAGTTGGCTCCATGATGGGCTCGGGTGGAATGATCGTCATGGATGAGAATACATGTATGGTTGATGTAGCCAAGTATTTTCTCGAATTTACTCAAGAAGAATCCTGTGGGAAGTGTGTTCCTTGCCGGGTAGGGACAAAACAGATTGTCGATGTTTTGACCCGTATCACCAAGGGTAAAGGGGAAAAAGGAGATATCGAAAAACTGAAAGAATTGTCCAACACAGTCAAGACAGGATCTCTCTGCGGATTGGGCGGAACTGCTCCCAATCCAGTGCTGACCACCATCAATTATTTTCGAGATGAATACGAAGCCCATATCGAAAGAAAGATTTGCCCAGCTTATGTATGCAAGGAATTGATTGCTTACTACATAGAACCCGAGAAGTGCGTCGGGTGTCTTTTGTGCTTAAAAAACTGTCCGACTGAAGCCATAAGCGGAGAGAGGAAAAAGGTTCATGTTATTGACCAAGAGTTGTGTATCAAGTGCGGAGCTTGCTTTGATGTCTGTCCTCCCAAAGTCTTGGCTGTTTCCAAAGTCACTGGAAAGAAAAAGGAATGGTTACTAAAAAAGACCTCATCGGCGCGAGAAAAAAAATGAAAATCACTATCGATAATAGAGAGATTGAAGTCGAGGGCAAGAAAACATTACTAGAAGTTGCCCGAGAAAATGATGTTTTTATTCCTTCTCTCTGTGATCATTCACGCCTCGCGCCTTTCAGCGGCTGCCGATTGTGTATTGTCGAAATCAAAGGAAGAAGAGGCTATCCTCCCTCCTGCGGAACTTATGTTGAGGATGGAATGGAGGTCCGGACAAAGACTCCAAAAATCCAGAAATTGCGTAAACAGATTCTGGAGTTAATCCTTTCTGAACACCCTAATGCTTGTCTGATCTGCAGCGAGAAAGATCAATGCGATGACTACAAATCCACTATCCGCAAAGTCGGGGAAACCACTGGCTGCGTGCTGTGCTCTAACAACGGTCGTTGTGAGCTTCAGGATGTTGTGGAAGCCTTGGACATTAAGGAAATGAGCTTACCGTCTCTTTACCGTAATTTTGAGATTCGGAAAGATGATCCTTTTTTCGACCGCAATTACAACCTCTGCATACTCTGCGGGAGATGTGTGAGGATCTGCCATGAAGTGAGAGGAGCTTCGACTGTTACCTTTATCTACAGAGGAACCGAGGCAGTTGTCAGCACGGTTCTGGACCGAACTCTTCTTGACTCTGGTTGCCAGTTCTGCGGAGCCTGCGTCGATGTTTGCCCAACGGGCTCCTTAGCGGAAAGGGCCATAAGGCCAGAAGGGCTTCCTGACAAAACTGTGAAAACCATCTGCCCTTTATGCAGCCTTGGTTGTGAGCTGGATGTGGAAACCAAAAGAGGCAGAATCTTGCGTTCGGTTCCCTCTGCCAATGGAGCAGCCAATCAAGGTCAGGCTTGTGTTAAGGGCCGTTTTACTGTGAAGGATCTTGTCTACAGCCCACAAAGAATAATCAAGCCTTTAATCAAAAAGAAGGGTGAACTTGAAGAGGTCGATTGGGGAGTGGCTTTAGATTTCGTGGCCCGAAAACTTAAAAAATATAAAGGCCATGAGATGGCCGTCATTTCTTCCCCTCAAGCGACGAACGAAGAGAACTATCTAATCCAGAAATTTGCGCAACAAGGATTGAAAACAAAAAATATAGACAACCCAGCAAGATATTCTCCTTTAGCCTGTTATTTGGATTGGACTCAAGAGAAAGGGCTTTCGCCCAGATTGAACTTCAAGGTTAAAGATATCTCTCAGGCCAAGATCATTCTTCTCCTAGGCGCTGATCTCACACTCTCTCATCCCGTGTTGGGGCTGTCAGTCATTGAGGCAGTCAAAAAAGGGGCTAAACTCGTTATCGTTGATCCTCGAGAGGTTTGTCTGAACCGGCACTCTTCTCAATGGATTAGAATCAAGCCAGGAACAGATTCTTATTTTCTTAATTCTCTTTCTAGAATGCTTCTTGATGAAGAGCAACCGAAGGACGCATCAAAAATTAAAGGTTTTGAATCTTTCAAGAAATCTCTCGCTAAGATGGATATGACCAAGTGTTCGGAGATCACTGGAATTTCAGAAGAAGATCTCAAAACAACTTCTCGTATCATGTTGGAGAACGGACCTGCGGTTTTTCTCTTCGGCCTCGGTTTAACCCAACATCCCAGTGCCAAAGACAACCTGACCGCTCTCTGGAATTTGTCTCTTTTGACCAAAGCCCAAGTCTGTCCTCTCAGCCTTGAGAACAACACAAGAGGAGAGTTGGAGATTAGGCGCTCTTTCAAGGCGGGCTTGAACTTCAATCAGGTCAGTCAGGCTATCAAAAAGAAGAGTATCAAGGCTCTCTATTTAGCCGGACCCTTTCCTTCTTTAGAAAAAAACAAACCTGGATTCCTCGTTATCCAGGATAGCTACATGAGCGAGAACATGAAGTTGGCTGATGCTGTTCTTCCGAGTACGACTTTTGCTGAAACAGAAGGAACCTACGTCAACCTAGAAGGAAGAATCCAGAAGCTTAACCGAGTCATTGAACCCTTAGGGGAGGCCAGGCCTGATTGGTGGATAGTTTCTCAGCTCGCTCAGCGCATGGGATACCAAGGTTTTGCTCACAAGAAACCTTCTCAAATCCTCAAGGAAATGAAGAAAAGTGTTCCTGGTTTGGCTGCTGTTTCTGATTCTCTGTCTGAAAAAGGTATTGAAGTGTTTATTCAAGAGGAGAAGGAAGAGAAGGGCAAATTCATTCCCTTGGAATACAAACTCCCCTCGACCAAGGTTAGAAAGGAAATCCCTTTTCACCTGCTTTTTGATTACAGCTTGGACTATTACCGCAGTGTGAGTCTGAGTCAAGAAATAAAAGGGATGAGAATCATCAGGGATTCCAGATGGATCAGAATCAATCCTGAGGACGCAGAAAAACTAAAATTGAGCGAGGGAGAACTCATAGAAGTCGGGTCAGGTTCAAAAAGAATCAAGGGTGTGGCCAA
Source organism: Candidatus Aminicenantota bacterium (assembly GCA_011772495.1). Classification (GTDB taxonomy): domain Bacteria; phylum Acidobacteriota; class Aminicenantia; order Aminicenantales; family Aminicenantaceae; genus WVZL01. Next base: position 95,847 of record WVZL01000006.1, on the reverse strand, counting down.
GATTTCAGAGTCTATCCCGATAGGATTCATTGTCGCCAGCTTCCTCCTGAATGAAAAAGCTGATTTTTCGGCGTTTCGTCTGTCTTCAGGGTCAGACTCGGATTCTTTCCCGCTCCAAATGCGCCCAGTAAAGATATATAGAGGTAAGTGATGTCTCAGATTTTAAGAAGAGAACGGCTGGTACCTAATATTCATCTCCTTGAAGTGCAGGCGCCTGAAATCGCCAAAAAATGCCAACCTGGCCAGTTTGTCATTGTCATGCCCGACGAGAGAGGAGAGAGGATCCCCTTGACCATAGCTGATTGGGATAAGAAAAAAGGTTCAATCGTTTCTGTGTTCATGGTCGTCGGCACCTCCACTCATAAGTTATCCCTTCTTAAGGCGGGAGACGAGGTTCCTGTTTTTGTGGGGCCCTTGGGAAAGGCCTCCGAGATTAAAAAATACGGAACAGTCCTCTGTGGAGGAGGATGCTTCGGTATCGGGGCTATCTTTCCGATTGCTCGAGCTCTCAAAGAGGCTGGAAACAGGGTTATTTCTTTGATCGATGTCAAAGCCAATTACCTTCTTTACTGGGAGAATAAGCTCAGGGAAGTGAGTGATAAATATTTCATCTCGGCGCGGGATAGTACCTATAACTGCAAAGACTATATCCATAAGAAACTCAGAGCAATCATCAAAGAGGAAAAAAAGATTGACCGAGTGGTAGCCATTGGCTGTACCTATCTCATGTATGCGTGTTCTGAAGCCACCAAGTCTCAGAAAATAAAAACTGTAGTCAGCCTGAATCCCATCATGGTGGACGGAACAGGAATGTGTGGCGCCTGTCGAGTCACTATCGATGGCAAGGCGAAATTTGCCTGTGTAGATGGCCCTGATTTTGATGGTCATAAAGTGGACTGGGAAGAGCTGTTCAGCAGGAGGAAGTCTTATTTCGAGGATGAAATTCAATCCCTCTGCAGATGGGAGAGAGACAATTTTCCCTGATTTGATCCTAGGGACGCATTGAGAAGAGAGTAAAGAATGGCAGAAAAGCAGAAGTTAGATCCCGAGCTCAAAGAGCTCCTCAAGGCTGAATTCAACAAAGATTGGCGAAAAGAGCTTCGTAAGGCAATTCCCGTAAAAGAAAGGATGAAGATAACTCGCCAGAAAATGCCAGAGCGGGAGCCGGAAGACAGGAACAAAGATTTCGATGAGGTCAACCTCGGCTTGGACGAAAAGATGGCCCAGCGTGAAGCTCAGAGATGTTTAGACTGCGCCAACCCTCTTTGCATATTAGGTTGTCCAGTGAGGATAGATATTCCCAGTTTCATAAAACTCATCGAAAAGGGTGAATTCATCGCCAGTGCTCTTAAACTGAAAGAAACGAACAGCCTTCCTGCTATTTGCGGTCGGGTCTGTCCTCAAGAGAGCCAGTGCGAATTAACCTGTACGGTGATGAAAGCCACCGGTGTCTCCGTGGCCATCGGAAATCTAGAGAGGTTTGCCTCGGATTATGAGAGGCTTAAAGGAAAAGTTTCTATTCCTCGCATTCCACCCTCTACTGGGAAAAAAGCGGCCATCATCGGAGCCGGGCCCGCAGGTTTGACTGTGGCTGGGGATCTGGCAAAGAAAGGCCACAAAATCACCATCTTTGAAGCCCTGCACGTTGCTGGCGGAGTTTTGGTCTATGGCATACCAGAATTCAGGCTGCCCAAGAGCATTCTCCAGGCAGAGGTAGAATATTTAGAGAGACTCGGTGTCGAGTTGAAGACCAACTTTGTCGTTGGTTTATCCGCTACTCTAGAAGATTTAAAAAAGGATGGGTATGATGCTTTTTTTATAGGAACAGGAGCTGGCTTGCCGAATTTCATGAGGATTCCTGGGGAGAATCTGATAGGTATCTATTCTGCCAATGAGTATCTCACTCGAGTCAATCTCATGAGAGCCTATGAATTTCCTGCCTACGATACGCCTGTTTTTATGGGAAGAAGAGTGGCTGTTTTGGGTGGAGGTAACGTGGCCATGGACTCTGTTCGGACAGCTCAGAGACTGGGAGCTGAAGAGTCAACCATAGTCTACCGTCGTTCCCGAGTTGAGATGCCTGCCCGAGTGGAAGAGGTTAAGCATGCTGAGGAGGAAGGAATCGCATTTCACTTCTTAACCACGCCTATCCGCTACATCAGTGATGAATACGGCCGAGTTAAGGCGATGGAATGTCTGAAAATGAAACTGGGAGAACCCGATGACTCTGGTCGACGTAGGCCAGTACCTATAGAGGGATCAGAGTTCATCATGGAAGTGGATATGGTTGTGGTGGCGATCGGAAACAGCCCGAATCCTTTAATCCCCAAGACTACGCCTCAGCTCGAAGTAGGGAAGTGGGGAAATGTGGAAGTAGATTGGAACACCATGGCGACGAGCATGGAAGGAGTCTATGCGGGAGGTGATATCATTCGAGGCGGAGCCACGGTTATTCTAGCTATGGGTGATGCTCGAGTGGCAGCAGAAGAAATCGATAAGTATCTAAGGAAAACCAAGAAGGACAAGAAGCCTAAAAAGTCTAGTAAAACAAAATAGTTTGCTTAGTCACTTTTTTCAGCAAAAAATCTTAAAAGCTGGATTAAAAGATTAATCATTCACTCCTAACGAAAAGGTGAGGATTATAGTGGCCTGGGTAGATGATTACAAGAAAAAGCTGGTTACTGCCGAGGAGGCTGTCTCCACGATTAAAAGCCAGCAGAGGGTTTATGTAAGTGGGAATGCTGCTACTCCCTATACTCTTTTGAATGCTTTAGCTGAGCGAAAAGATGAACTCGAAGAGGTCGAGCTGGTCCATGTCCTCCTGCTAGGAGAAGACCCTCTTTCCAAACCTGAGATGGAAGGACATTTTCGACATAACTCCCTGTTCGTGGGACCAGCAGACAGAAAAGCCATCAACGAAGGGCGAGCTGATTATGTTCCCATTTTTCTCCATCAAATACCAAACCTGTTCTATTCAGGACAAATGACCCTGAATGCGGCTCTGCTGCATCTCTCCCCTCCTGATGAGCATGGATTCATGAGCTTTGGAGTCGAGGTTCTGGCCTCCAAAGCAGCCGCTGAAAAGGCTGATATCGTTATTGCTCAGGTCAACGAAAAAATGCCGCGTGTCCTGGGAGATTCTTTCATTCATGTTTCCAGAGTCCATAAAGTTGTCGAAATTTCTTCGGACTTGCCTGAGCTTCAGAAGAAACCTTTCACTGAAGTCGAAAGAAAGATCGGTCATCACATCGCTGATCTTATAGAGGACGGTTCAACCTTACAGCTGGGTATCGGAGGGATCCCTGACGCTGTCCTTTCTGCTCTCAAGGGAAGGAATGATTTGGGAATCCACACCGAGATGGTTTCTGACGGAGTGATGGAAGCCATCGAGGAGGGAATCGTCACTGGAGCTAGGAAAACATTTCATCCCAACAAGGTTATTTTGACTTTTCTTCTTGGCTCTCAAAGGTTGTATGAATATGTCGATAATAACCCTGTCTTCGAAGCTCACCCTACCGATTATACGAATCATCCCTTCAATGTTTCCCAGAATGATAATATGGTGGCGATCAATTCTGCCATTGAAGTGGATATTACCGGACAGGTTTGCTCAGACTCTATCGGGACCTTTATCTACAGTGGCTTTGGTGGACAGGTTGATTTCATTCGAGGCGCCGCCCACTCTAAAGGCGGCAAGCCGATTATTGCTTTTCCCTCCACAGCCAAGGGTGGAGAAATCTCTCGGATCGTTCCCATCTTGAAGGAAGGGGCTGGAGTTGTTACGACCAGAGCTGATGTGATGTATGTGGTTACTGAATATGGCGTTGCCTATCTGCATGGCAAAAATCTACAGGAACGGACGACAGCTCTCATTAATATTGCTCACCCTGAATTCAGGCCTGAGCTCATAAAAGAAGCTAAGTCCAGAAGCCTTTTAAGCTAAAAAATTTAATGCACCAGTCAAAACTATTCCCAGCCGAAAAGGGACACATCGGGACGGACGAATCAGGCAAAGGTGATTATTTTGGCCCTCTGGTCGTAGCCGGAATGTTCCTTCCCGAAAAACAGGAGAGTGTTCTCAGAGAGCTGGGTGTTCGAGATTGTAAGAAATTATCAGAAAACCGGGTGCGGGAGCTGTCAGAGGTTCTAAAGAAGGGGTATAGGCATTCTTTGGTCGTGATTGGACCTCCAAAATACAACGAACTTTACGAGAAACTGAGAAACCTGAACCGAATCTTAGCCTGGGCTCATGCTCGCGTCATCGAGAATATCTTGGAAGAAGTCGATTGTTCTCTGGCTATCACTGATCAATTCGGGAACAAGGTCTCTGTTCAAAATGCCCTCATGAAAAAAGGAAAAACGATTGAACTTGTCCAGCAAACCAAAGCTGAGGAGGATTTAGCCGTGGCTGCCGCTTCGATCATGGCCCGAGCCGAATTCTTAAAGAGACTTTATTTTCTCTCCAAGGACATGGGAGTAGATCTTCCCAAAGGCTCGTCCCCCTTGGCTGAAGAGGCAGGTGTGAAGCTGGTTGAGCTCAAAGGAGCACAAGTTTTAGAAATAGCAACTAAGAAGCACTTCAAACTCACAGCTCGTATCTTGAGCGTAGTCAAAGATAAAAAATAAAATAGGCAAACTAGAAAAATTAGATAAACAAGATCAACTAAACAAACTCAATAAACTCATAACGAGATGCAGGATCTTTTAAGGATTGTCCTGGTCGTCCTTATTCTCCTTTTCTTACTCAAAAAGAAGGTTGATCTTGGTTCAGCCCTGTTTTTAGGCGCCATACTCTCTGGTCTACTTTTCGGACTGAATGTAAAACTATTAGTTCTTGATTTATTCAAAGCCTTGATCTCCTTCGAGACCCTAAGCCTTATCGGGATCATCATCCTCGTCCTCTATTTGGGGAATTTTCTCCAGGCTCGAGGCAATTTTAAAATACTGGTCGATTCTCTTAAAGATCTTGTTCCCGAGGCACGGCTCATCCTGGTTATCCCTTCTATTTTCATCGGTTTACTCCCTATGCTGGGAGGAGCCCTGATGTCAGCGCCGATAGTCAAAGAGGCAGGAAGCCGCTGGAAGCTCTCTCCTGCCTGGCTGACTTTTCTCAATTATTGGTTCCGCCATATCTGGGAATACTGCTGGCCACTCTATGTGAACCTGATCATGGCCGCGGCCATCTTGCAAATCCCTATCAAGAAGATTTCCTCGGTCCAATTTCCTTTCACTATTTTGGCTGCTGTTATTGGTTTAACCTTGCTCTTTAAACATGTCCCTTATCTGCCGAAAGAAAGTAAGAGCAATCGTTTTCTTAAAAACCTGTACAGCCTGTTTTTTAGCCTTTGGCCGATTTTACTGGCCATAGTCTTGATATTTGCCCTCAGGCTTCATATGCTCATCTCCCTGGCCATCACGGCCTTTCTAACCCAAATTCTCTCGCGAATGAATTTGAGGGAAAGACTGAGCCTTGTCTGGAAAAGCATCTCTTTGAAAACGATTTTTCTCTTGGCTGCGGTGATGATGTTCAAAAGGATCCTGGATACTAGCGGCGCCTTGATTTCGCTGACCCAGGTCTTCCGGCCAGAGGGGGTTTCTGCCTATTTTCTCCTTTTCGCTATTCCCTTTCTCCTTGGCCTGCTGACCGGGGTGAATCACGCCTTTGTCGGAATTTCTTTTCCCATTCTGCTTCCCATTTTTGGCCTGCCCAATCCAGATATGGTGCTGGTGATGTTTGCCTACGTGAGCGGCTTTGTGGGGATCCTTCTTTCTCCTGCTCATTTATGCCTGATTTTGACAGTGGATTACTTTCAGGCAGATCTAAGAAGTGTTTTCAGGATTTTGATCTGGCCCTGCCTGATTGTATTTATGGCATCATTTCTTGTATTATTATTCCTAAGAATATTATAGTTCATTAAGTTTGTAAATAAACTAGACAAACTAGAAAAACTAGATAAACTAGCTAAACTAATTTTGGAGGATGGGATGAAAAAAGTGGTTTTGGACGAGTTAGCCAAAAAGGTTGTCAAGAAATTTTCTCCCCTGAGAGTCGCCAAGGTCGAAAACTGCAGCTTGAGCCTAGCCCTGATAGATGGAGCTTATCCCTATCATCGTCATAATGGCGATGAATTTTTTGTCGTCTTCAAGGGAGAGATAACCATTGATTTTCAGGAAGGAGATCCAGTTGTTTTGAAGGAAGGGGAGGGGCTCCTCGTTCAAGAGGGAACAATTCATCGTTCAAGGTCTCAGAAGAAAGCCTATGCCTTGGTCTTTGAAGCCGTAGACCTGTCTTATAACATGGAAGAAGGGTAAAAAGTAAAGCTTAATTATTCTCTTTCTGAGCCGAATCGACCTGGAGGACAAGTCAAAGGAAGCAAATTTCCATGAGTGATTTTAGAGGCCGTTCCGCAGCGGTTCCAACCAAAAGGCTTTATTTTGATGACCCCTACCAGGTTGAATTCGAGGCCAAAGTCGTGCAGAGAGAGGCTCATGACAGCCAGCCGGCCTTAGTCCTGGACCAGACCTGTTTTTACCCAGAATCGGGAGGCCAGCCTTCGGATAAGGGCACGATTAATGGAGTTAAGGTCATTGACGTCTTGGAAGAAGGAGAAAGAATCATTCACCTCCTGGAAGAAGATATTACTGAGCAGGAGATAAAGGGAAAAATAGACTGGCCCACTCGCTTTGACTATATGCAGCAACACTCTGGCCAGCACCTTCTTTCCCAGAGCTTTTACGAGCTTCTCGAGGGAGAGACTCTCTCTTTTCATCTAGGGGATGAATCCTCAACCGTCGAAATAGGCATAAGAGAAATTCATGAAGAAGACCTGGAAAAGGTGGAAAAGCGGGCGAATGAGATCGTTTTTCAAGACCGGGAGATAAAAGTCTATTTTGTTCCAGAAGCCAAAATAAAAGACATTCCCCTGAGAAAACCTCCTCAAAAGAAAGGAATGATCCGCGTGGTTGAGGTAGCTGGTTTTGACTACTCTGCCTGCGGAGGAACACACTGCCGAAGAACAGGAGAGATCGGGACAGTGAAGATATTAAGGTCGGAAAGGATAAGAAATAATCTTCGGTTTGATTTTCTGTGTGGCCATAGAGCTTTAAAGGATTATAGGCTGAAGGACCGAATCCTTCGCCAGCTGGCTGCCCAATTTACAGTGAGTGAGCAGGAGGTTTTCTCTTCGGTTGAAAAAGTTGTCTCTGATTCTAAATCTCAAAAAAAGAAATTGAGGAAGATGCAGCAAAAAATCGCTCTTTATGAAGCTCAAGAGATCATCAGCAAGGCCAAAGAACAGATCATCAGGGATATCCTGGTAGACAAGACATTGGAGGAAGCGAAATTCCTGGCCCTGAGCATTATAAGAAGTGGCGAGCTCGTGGTCCTCTATGCCCTAAAGAAAGAGGAGAGGGGATATTTGATCCTTGCCGCTTCCGAGAACCTCAATCTTGACCTGAGAGAGCTGGTTCCTCTGCTCTCTCCTCTGATTAAGGGAAAGGGGGGAGGAAGTCCTTCCTTGGTGGAGATGGCTGGTGAGGAAGCAGAGAATCTCGAGCAGGCCTTGGATAAGGCTTATGAATTTGTTAAACAAAAGCTGAAAGCCTAACAGAATATAAAGTTTGAGAAAAAACGAGAAATCAATTATAGAAATAAATAGCAAAAGGGAATAGACTCGGTCGAGAGTCTGGCCCTGTTCACTCGTATCTCAGGGAGACGATGGGATCCAGGCGAGCCGCTTTTTGAGCGGGGAAGATCCCGAAGAAAAGACCCACCGAAACAGAGACCAAGAAACCAACAGCCACCGACCAAGGGCTCACTGAAGCCGGAAGGGGAGTGGCAGCCTTGACCAGGAAGGCAATCGCGTAACCGATGATGATGCCTAGAATTCCTCCGACACCAGTCAAGAATATGGCCTCGATCAGGAACTGCTTCAGGATATCTCCTCCTCGAGCTCCGATGGCTTTTCGGATTCCTATTTCTCTGGTTCTTTCCTTGACCGAGACCAGCATGATGTTCATGACCCCGATTCCGCCCACGAGAAGACCTATGGAAGAAATAATGATCATAACCAAATAGACTGCTCCGGTCAGCTGATTGTAGAGGTCTAGAAGAGTATCCTGGGTAAAAATGGCAAAATCGTTCGGTTTTCCGAAGCCGACATTTCTTCTTTTCCGGAGCACGTTGATGATCTGGTCCATAGTCTCTTGGATATGACCATGTTTCGTGGGGACAGCTGCGATCTCGAGCTCATCACGATCCCAGGGGTAATATTTCATGAGAGTAGTGATGGGGATGCCCACGAAATTATCGCGACTCTGGCCAAACATCTGACCTCTCTTGTTGAGGACTCCGACCACTGTAAATTTTTCTGAACCGATCCTGATATCCTTTTCCAACGGGCTGGTATGGGGAAAGAGAGTTTCGGCCAGCTCATAACCCAAGAGAGCAACTCTGTTGTTGTGGGTAATGTCGGATTCCAACAGGAATCTTCCTTCTTTGGGGAGGTAAATAGAATAAACCTGAGGAAAATTCGCATCCAACCCGATTATAAAGGCATCCTCGGATTTGATGTTCTGGTATTTGATGGGCACAGTTTGAAACACATCCACTATTACATCTGCAGTCACAGCTTTGACCAAAGAACACTCCTTTTCTATAGCCAAGGCATCTTCGTAGGTTAAGTCTTTCCTTTTTCTTTCTTCCTCGGAGGGGTGTCCCATCCGCACTGGGTCGTATTTTTGGATGAGGATCAAGTCTGAGCCGGCTGATTCCAGCTCAGTCAAGACAGCCCGATTCAAGCCCTGGATGATGGAGACCATGGCGATAACGGTCATGACGCCGATCATGATTCCCAACAGGGTCAAGAAAGACCGAAGTTTATGGGTTTTGAGTGAGTCCAGGGCCATGTTGACTATTTCTCCGAGGATTCCAGATCTTAATTTCATTGTTCTGACCGTAACGCTTCGATGGGATCGAGCTTAGCTGCTCTGTTGGCTGGATAAATACCGAAGAAAAGACCGATAGAAGCGGAGACTAATATTGCCATGACGATCGAGAAAGGATCGACGGTCGAGGGCATCGAGGTGGTGGCTGTAACGATCCTGGCAATCCCAAATCCCAGGAGAATGCCTATGATTCCGCCTGTACTGGAAATGACCGAGGATTCGACCAGGAATTGGAAGAGGATATCCTTCCGTCGAGCTCCCACAGACATCCGGATGCCGATTTCCTTGGTTCTCTCTGTGACCGCCACCAGCATGATGTTCATGACCACAATCCCGCCAACCAGGAGAGCGATGGAAGAGATGATAATCATGGCAAAATAAATACTGGAAGTGGCTGTTTTATAGAACTGGATGAAAGTCTCTGAGGTCTGGAAGGAGAAGTCATCCTTGTCTTTGAAGGAAAGATGACGCTTGGAGCGAAGTATAGTCCTCACTTCCTCTTGAGCTTTTTCCATCTGCTCCTGGGAAGAGGTGTGGATGTTGATGTTGATACTTCTTTTTGAGCCGTATTTTTTCTGGAAAGTCGTGATCGGAATACGAACATAGTTATCTTGACTGAAACCCAAGACTTTTCCTTTTTTTTGTCCGATGCCAACGATTAAATAATTGTCGGGACCGACTTTAAGCCATCTGCCCAAGGGATCGACATGAGGAAACAACTTCTCCACGATGTCATAGCCCACGACACAGACAGTGCGGGAGTGATCTTCATCTTCTTTCAGGAGGTGCCTTCCCCTCTCCAGCTCTATGACAGTGCCGATCATATGGTCAAGATAGGTAATGCCTCTTATCTCAGCGTCCTTCAGGATGTTGCTCCCGTATTTGACATTTCGGCTCGTGCTCACTGAAGCCCCCACCAGTTCACAGGTTTTACATTTCTCGCGAAGGAGCCGCATATCCTCCAAGAGAAGATTCTTTCGCTTCATTTGTTCCTTCCATTGTTTCAGGGACATGCCGATCATAGAAAATTTAGAAACAGAAAAATCATTGGCTCCATAAAAAGCCATTTTGGTGTAAACATAATTGTTCAGGCCTTGGATGATGGATACCACGGCGATGATGGTGAGCACGCCGATTATGATTCCCAGCAACGTCAGGAATGTCCTTAACTTGTTTGCCCAGAGAGAGCTCAAAGCTACAGAAGCAGATTCACCGACGTTGATCCGAGCCATTCTTCTACGCATTTATTCTACACTATCCAATACGAATGAGGAAAGAGAAGGTTTTTGGGGATGGCTTTGCTCCCGTTCAGATTTTTAACGCCATTCTGCGTTCGGTCTTCTCGGCTGCTGCGTAATTCACACTGCTCTATTTTTAGTTCTCTTGACATCTCGAGGATTAGAAAACAAAATGGATGGGTATGAAAGCTCTTTACTTGGAGAAAGCCCAACTCAAAATCATAACTCTTCCCCAGCCTTCTCCTCTTAGGAATGAAGCTTTAGTAAAAGTACTCAAAGCTGGCCTATGCAATACTGACTTGGAATTGATTAGAGGTTATCTTGAGTTTGAGGGAATCCCGGGGCATGAATTTGTGGGTCAGGTGGTTGAAGCTGCAAACTCAAATTTGGTAGGCAAGAGAGTCGTGGGAGATATAAACCTTGGCTGTGGGAAATGTGAGTACTGTCTTGGGGGAAGGAAAGAACATTGCCCTTCACGGCAAGTTTTGGGGATCTTGAACAAAGATGGCGCTTTAGCCGAGTATTTGACGCTTCCGATGGATAATCTTCATGTTCTGCCGCCGAGGATTTCTGATGTCGAGGCTGTCTTTATCGAACCTCTGGCGGCTTCCTTGGAGATTCTGGAACAGATCAGGATAAGGAGGCAAGATTCGGTTCTCGTCCTGGGCGATGGAAAGCTCGGATTACTGATAGCTCAGGTTTTAAAATTAAAAACTCCCAAGGTTTCTTGTGTGGGAAAGCATAGAAGGAAATTGGAAATCCTGAAGGAAAAGGAAATCGAAACCCATCTCTTGGGCACCAGAATTAGGGAAAAGTTTGACATCGTTGTTGAAGCGACAGGAAATGAGAAGGGGTTGAACGAAGCTTTGTCTGTGGCTAAAGCAAAGGGAACGATTATCTTGAAGAGTACTTTTCAGGGAGAGACCAAGGTTGATGTATCCAAGGTCGTGGTGGATGAAATTCACCTCATCGGTTCTCGCTGCGGACCTTTTTCAAGAGCTATCGAGGTGTTGAGTCGGAAACAGGTCGAGGTGGAGAAGATGGTGGATGGAGATTTTCCACTGGACAGAGCCAAGGAAGCTTTTGCCTTTGCCCAGAAGCCGGAAACACTAAAAGTCCTGATCACACCTTAAACAATAGGGCAGGAATCCTAGACTAGCCAGTCTGGCGGGCCTAGTTTATAATGAGTTAAAGAAATTCGATAGATGAGCTAAACTCGAAAAAGGAGGAGCTGTATCATGTCTGCTGCGAAGATGAATGATTCCCTGGAGATGCCTGTTTCATGCCTTTATTTTAAAAAGCCCGGCCGTGAGAACACGACCCGGACTCTCGAGAAAGCGGCGGAGCGAGCCGATGAATTGGAAGTTCAGAATATTCTTGTCGCTTCCACCTCGGGCGAGACAGGTCTGTTAGCTGCGGGAATCTTCTCTAAAAAGAATTTAGTCATCGTAACCCATTCCACAGGGTACGTTGAACCGGATTTTCAAGAACTTAATCCTGAATTCCACTCGAAGATTGAAGAGGCTGGAGTCAAGATTCTTACCTGTCAGCATGCCCTGGGAGGGGTAGGGCGTGCGGTGCGGAAAAAACTTGGAACTTATGAGCTCGAGGAGATCATTGCTTACACGCTGAGAGTCTTTGGTGAGGGAACAAAGGTCGCTGTAGAGATTGCTCTCATGGCAGCGGATGCCGGGCTGATCTCAACCAAAGAACCCTGCATAGCGGTGGGGGGAACTGGACGGGGAGCAGACACCGCTATCCTTTTGCAGCCTGCCCATGCGCAGAATTTTTTTGACCTCAGAATAATGGAAATTTTGGCCAAGCCGCGACTTGACTAGCAAGAAATATCTATAACCTCCAGCTTGATCTAGGACTCACGGCTCTTCATCATGAGTAAATGTAAGAATTGTGGGAAAGAAAACAGGCTCATTGCGGACTTCTTATGCCTCTGTCAGGACTGCATCCTGCATGATTTCAAGAATTGCGAGCCTCGAATTCACCAAGCTCATCAGATGTCAAGAGAGGCTTTTGGACTCCCTCCTCATCCACCTCGTGATGAAGGAGGAAAGCTATGCCGTTTTTGCTTCAATCAATGCCTTTTAGGGCCTGGGAGCAAGGGCTATTGTGGGATAAGGGAAAATGTGGAAGGCAAGATCAAACCTTTGCCCAAAGAGGGTTTTTTTTCCTGGTATTATGATCCTCTTCCTACCAATTGCGTGGCAGACTGGGTTTGTGCTGGCGGCACTGGCGCCGGCTATCCTCGTTTTGCCTATTCCGAGGGGGCTGAATATGGCCATAAAAATTTAGCTGTCTTTTATTACGGCTGCACCTTCAACTGTCTGTTTTGCCAGAATTCGAGTCATAAGGAAAGACTCCAGCGTGGCAGGCCTCATCCTACCTCTGATTTGGCACAGGCTGTGGATGACCGGACTTCGTGTGTCTGCTATTTTGGCGGAGATCCCTCTCCTCATCTTCCCCATTCTATCCACAGTTCGCGGTTGGCCCTAGCGCAAAAGGAAAAAGAGATACTGAGGTTTTGCTGGGAAACGAACGGAACCATGAACAGCCGGTTCCTGGAAGAAATCCTGGATATTGCCCTAGAAAGCGGAGGTTGTGTCAAGTTTGACTTGAAGACCTTTCACTCCAGCCTGAACACGGCCCTCTGCGGACGGAGCAACGAGCAGACAAAAGCCAATTTTGAACTTGCCGCCACCTGGACAAAAAAGAGAAAAGAGCCCCCTCTAGTCGTGGCTAGCACCCTACTTGTTCCTGGCTATGTGGATCGGCAAGAAGTCTACCAGATCGCCAAGTTTATTGCTTCTCTTGATTCTAATCTTCCTTACGCTCTCCTTGGTTTTCATCCTCATTTTTATTGCAGAGATTTGCCCGTCACGTCTCGCCGCCAGGCACAGGAATGTCAAGAAGCAGCTCTTGAGGCAGGTTTGAAAAGAGTAAGGATAGGAAATCTCCATCTTCTGGGAAATGATTACTGAAGAAAATTATTCCAGAAACGAGAACGTTAAGGAGACTAAACTATTAAAATAATAGATACTCGAAGGAGCTAGCCATGAATATCGGAAAAATTATATGCATCTTACTTGTTGTATTCACCGCTTTTGCCCTTGCAGGTTGTCCTGAACCGCCACCGCCACCGCCACCGCCACCTCCACCACCCCCTCCTGAACCATCGCCACCCTGGATGGGAACCTCTTGCTATCAAGCCGTTGTTTTTCCTTTAGAAGATGTTGAATGGTACATAAAAAAGGTGGCAGAGAGCGGAGGAAATGCCACAGAGTTTTTCTTGACTTTTGTCTGGCCGATGAACAGAGAAACCTATCAATCCTATCCCCATTCAGGATGGAAATTCACGCCATATAAGATCGTGAAGTATGAGACCGATCCTAAGTACGGAGACTATCAATTTCCTGTCTTCGATATTTCTAAAGATGGCTTTAGAGAAGAGATTTGGGCCAAATGGAAAAGAATATTTGAAATATGTAGAGAAAACGGCGTGGTGCCTTTTGTCAGGATTCAGGATTATGTGAGCGTTAAGAATCCTTTTTATAAGCGTCATTATCCATTCCAGCATAATATCCAGAAAGGAGTGGAATACACAGGAGGGATGTGGGGAGAAAAGATAAGAAAATTTTATGGTTACCTGAATCAGAAATTGATTCAGACATTGAATGAGGCGGAATGTCAGAAGTATTTCATTATCCCGATGAATGAGGCCAATGTCCTGGATAGTGGATGGTCAGATGAGGAAAAAGATAAAAGATGCCTTGACTTTCATAAGTGGTACCTTCAGGATCTACAGAAATATGGCTGCCCGAAGGAACAAATTATCATCAACACGAGTCGAGCTTTCGGTGAATTGAAGAAGCTTGGTCAAGTAATGGAAATTCATGGGGTGAGTTCGGATGTGACTCTAAAGGAAAAGATGGAGATTTATGGAACAGAGAACGTTTCTTTCAACGGCGACGGACCAGACAAGAATGCAAAGGGTCGGGCTAGTTTTAACGGGAATCGAGAGCCTTCGGTTAAACAGGCTGAGGAAATAAACAAAATCGTCAAGGAAAAAAACTTGTTCGGCTATTGTTATTTCAATCGAGCGATCGAACCAAGGATGAATGATGTAAATATCCGTTACGCCAAGTTTGATGTGTTAAAAGCTTTGACTAAAGAAATGGAAACAAGCCTATAAAATAATCTTGGCTGGGTTATCTCGTAGGAATTTTAAAAAATCATATGATTGAATCTCTTTTCAGTAAAAACTCTTAGGATCCGGAAATGCGAGTTAGACTGAATAAATTTCTTTCCCAAGCCGGGATAGCCTCAAGACGCGAAGCTGACCGGTTGATTGCTGAAGGCAGGGTCAAAGTCAACAATCAGGTGGTTCAAGAGCTGGGCTATAAGGTAGATGATCAAGTTGATAGGGTTGAGATTGACAGCCGAGAAGTTCACAAAGAACAAAACATCATCTATTTAATGCTCAATAAACCGAAAGGATACTTAGTCACTCTTAAGGATGGCTTTGGCAGGCCCACTGTTATGAACCTCCTCTCGAATCTGAAAAAAAGAGTCTTTCCAGTGGGAAGGTTGGATTTTGACAGTGAAGGTCTTTTGCTTTTCACCAATGACGGGGAATTAGCCTACCGCTTGACTCACCCCCGCTACAACATCAAAAAAACCTACCTGGTTAAAGTCAAAGGAGAGCCGGACTCGGCTAAGCTTTCCAAGCTAAAGAAAGGGGTATTTCTTGATGGAAAGAAGACGGCTCCGGCCAAAGTGACTCTTCTGGAGGGCAATCCCAAAAGAAGTCTCCTCAGGATTGAAATCCATGAGGGAAGAAAGAGAGAAGTTCGGAGGATGTTTGAATTTATTGGTCATAGAGTTCTTAAGCTGGTAAGAGTGGATTTTGCAGGATTGAAGATCGGGAAGCTGAAGTCAGGAACGTGGCGTTTTCTCCGACAGCAGGAGATAAAAAAACTCAAAGAGCTAGTCAACCTCTAGTCTTTTTCTGAGGGAGCAGCGAACTCTTTCCAGCTTTTCGCCAGTCTCTGTAATTCTTGGTCAACGGTGTGGTTGATGGTTCCTTTTTCAAATGTTCCATCCTCTTTTATCTCACCTGCCTTAATGCCGGTGAGAATTTCGATCCCTTGATCGATGGTCTTAACCGGATAGATATGGAACTTACCTTTTTCAACAGCTTCTATCACATCCTTTCTCAGCATGAGGTTTTGGACATTTTGGTGGGGAATGATCACGCCTTGATTCCCAGTCAAGCCTTTAGCCTTGCAGACATCGAAGAATCCCTCAATCTTTTCGTTCACTCCCCCTATGGGTTGGATTTCTCCCTTCTGGTTAAGGGAACCAGTTACAGCGATGTCTTGGCGTAAGGGCAGGTCAGAGAGACTGGAGAGAATGGCATAGACTTCAGTCGAAGAAGCGCTGTCACCATCAACCCCTGAATAGGACTGCTCGAAGGCAAGGCTAGCTGAGAGAGAAAAAGGCCTTTTCTGAGCATATTTTCCTCTTAGATAGCCTCCTAGAATCAGAACTCCTTTGTTATGAGTCCGGCCGCTCAAGTCCGCTTCCCGCTCGATGTTGATGACTCCTGCTCTCCCCACAGCAGTCTTGGCTGTGATTCGGGTTGGCTTTCCAAAGGCAACCTCCCCCATATCGTAGACGGACAGACCGTTCACTTGACCGACAATGCTGCCTTTGGTGTCGATCATAAGGGTTCCTTCTTCGATAAGCTCTTGGATTTTATCCTCAACGAGGCTCACCCGTTCGAACCGCTCTTCGACCGCCTTTTCCACATGCTGGCGGCTGACCTGTTTCTTCTTTTCCTTCTTGGCCCAGTAGCTTGCTTCCCGAATGACATCGGTTATGATATGAAAGCGAGTCGAGACTTTCCTTTGTCTTCCGGCCAGCCTTGTTCCATACTCGATTACCGCAGCAATTCCTTCCTTGTCGAAGGGATTCAGATTATCCTCCACGCATATTTTCTTTATGAAACTGGTGTATTCTTTGATTGTATCCTTGTCTTTGTCCATTTCTGAGTCGAATTCGGCCTTGACCTTGAATATTTTCTTGAAGTCTGCATCCAAAAAATAAAGGAGGTTATACACATAAGCATCCCCGATCATAACCACTTTGACCTCGCATTTAACAGGTTCGGGTTTAAGTCGGGATGTGGAGATCAGATACAACGGTGTGTAATTTTGGATCTCAAAAATCTGATTCCTCAAGGTTCTCTTAAGAGTAGGCCATACCCCTGGCTCAACTAGAGCATCCAGGGCGTTTATCACTAAAAATCCTTTATTGGCTTTGAGGAATGAGCCAGATTTTATTTTGGTGAAATCTGTCTGCCACATTCCTAAACGAGTCGGGGTAGATTCGATCGAGCCAAAAAGATTGACGTAATTAGGATTGGTTTCCATGATCACGGGGGCGCCTTTTAGATCAGCATTATTTACAAGAAGGTTAACTCGATATTCTATGAAGGGATCCAAAGGCAATTTTTCTTCTTCTTTTTTCTGAGCTTTAAAGAGGTTAATTTTCTTTATCAGGTTTTGTTCGACATTGTCTAAATAATCGGAGATCTTAGGGAAGGGAAATTTGGCTCGTATTTCGGAGACAGCTCCTTTGATGATGGGAGTTATGGAGTCGGAATCCCAATTCTTCAGCATTTGCCGTGTTTCTTCCTCCAGTTCTTTCATCTGGGCAAAGATGGCTTCGAGTTTATCCGTTAATTTTTCGTATTTTTCCTTTAAATCCTCCAGAATCTCTTTAGATAGTTTTTTCTCTCTGACCAGAGCTTCTATCTTGTTAAAAGGGGTGGGTTCTCCTTCGATCAAAGGAATGAGATCAGGCTTTACGAAAACCCCCATCTGGACCTGGACGACTGAGAATCCTTCTTTGGCGACCTCTTCCTCGAAATTCCTCAGAAGTTCTTTTTGTTTTTTTTGCTGGCTTTCAATGATGCTGTCTCGTTTTTCTGTGTAGTACTTGCTCTTGAGCAGTTCAGGAATGTTGGTTTTGAGCATTTCAATCATATTTTCCATGGATTCTTGGAGTAGCTTTCCTTTTCCTGCTGGCAGCGTTATCAACATGGGCTCATCAGGAGAATTGAAGTTGTTGACATAGAGGATGTCATCAGGAGTTTCTTCTTCTTCCTTCTCCAGTTTCTCCAGGAATTGTTTAATCGTCGTGGTTCGGCCTGTTCCAACCATCCCGGTGATAAACACATTATAACCAAGGCTTTTGATATCCAGCCCTGTTTGGATAGCTTTAAGAGCTCTTTTTTGGCCGATTATTCCTTCACATAGCTTGCACTCATCAGTGGTTTTGAATGGGATTTGTTCAGGGTCTAGCTTCCACCTTAATTTATCTGGGGTCAGCTCTTCGAAGTTTGTGACTTTTTTCATTTTTATCTCCTTTCCCCTGTCAAGAGTGGATTGGATGATGATTTAACTTTTTACCATAAAATTTTTCGCAATACAAGACTAGCCCCAACGCGGTCCAAAAATTGTTTGAATAGGTAAATAAAAGAGAAAAAATATATGGGGATGGTTCAATTTTTGCTTAACTGCCAACAAGGCAATTAAGGAAAATAAAAAAAGGAAGAGGATATACTGCACTATTTAAAAGAGTTAGTGCAAAACAAGCCTTGATTTGTTAAAATAACAAAACTCAGGAGGGACTGAAAATGGAGAAAACGTCAGTAGTCAGGGTCAATTCAAAAAGGGACTTAAGGAAATTCATCCACTTCCCCTGGAGAATTTACAAGAATGATCCCCATTGGGTTCCACCCTTGATCCTAGACCTTAAAGAAAGATTGAGCAGAGATAAGAATCCTTTTTTTGAACACGCTAAGATGGACCTCTTTCTAGCCTATAAGAATGATAGGCTAACAGGAAGAATCGCGGCCATTATGGACGAAAATCATAATCAGTTTCATGATGAGAAAATCGTCTTTTTTGGACTTTATGAAAGCTTGAATGATCTGGACACAGCCAAGATCCTCCTGGACAAAGTTGCGGAATGGGGAAGAGAGAGGGGAATGGACACTTTGAGGGGCCCAGTGAACCTTTCCATGAATGATGAGTGTGCTTTTCTGGTTGAAGGCTTCGATTCTCCCCCCGTGATCATGATGCCCTATAATCCTCCCTATTATCTGGAACTTATGGAAAAATGCGGGTTGAGAAAAGCCAAGGACCTGTTAGCCTTTATCATGACTAAAGATCACCCCACAGCAGAAAAAGTCCATCAGATTGTCGAAAAGACTAAGAGTGAGACGAATATCACTTTGAGAAATCTAAAAAGAAAAACCGCTGACCAGGACGCGGAAAAGATAAAGTTTATCTATAACGAGGCCTGGGAGAAGAATTGGGGGTTTGTTCCCTGGACCGAGAAGGAAATGAGCTACATGGTCAAAAAGCTCAAGATGGTTGCTGACTACAGCCTTGTCATACTAGCTGAAGATAGAGGGAAGCCGGTTGGCTTTATTTTTGGTATGCCTAATTTAAATGAAGTTTTTAAGAAAATGAACGGACGACTCTTACCTTTTGGAATCCTAAAGTTCTTCCTCTATCGAAAAAAAATCAAAGGAATGAGAGGAATAGTTTTCGGCGTCTTGAATGAATACAGGCTGACAGGCCTGAGCTACCTTCTTTATTCCGAGCTAGAAAAGAACGCCCAGGTTAGGGGATACGAGTGGGCCGAGACATCCTGGCAGCTCGAGGACAATGAAGCCATAAACAGATTTATTGCCTCTACAGGAGGGAAAGTCTATAAGAAATACAGAATATACGAAAAAAGAATTGTTTAGGGATTCCCTTTTATGGGATAAATGAGGTAATATTTTCATGAACCGATAAGTGTGAGAAAGCGGAATAGGAAAACCTAATGACTGAGAAGAAAGATGGAAAAGCGCCAAGGAATGAAAATAGCCCTCAGAGAAGAAAGGCCTTCTTGGAAAAGAGAGGCGAATTTTCAGGGTAAGTAAAGGAGAGAAAGATGAAAACATATCAAGGAAAACTCCAGGCAAAAGGATTAAAAATTGGAATCGTAGTCAGCCGTTTTAACCAGTTCCTCTCTGAAAGACTCCTAGAGGGGGCCCTCGATGCTCTCCATAAGCTCGGAGCAGAGGAAGAAAATATCTCTGTCTATAAAGTGCCTGGGTCTTTTGAGATCCCATTCCTCGTTAAGAAACTGGCCAAAGCGAAGAAAGCCGACGGTATTATCTGTTTGGGCGCTTTGATTAGGGGGGATACTCCTCATTTTGATTTTTTAAGCGCTGAAGTCACCAAAGGCCTCGCTCAAATTTCCATGGAAGAAGAACTCCCCGTTTCCTTTGGCATCTTAACCGTGGATACCATTGAACAGGGAATTGAGCGGGCAGGCACCAAAGCCGGGAATAAAGGATGGGATGCCGTAGTCTCGCTGGTGGAAACCCTGAATTTGGTGAAAAAATCAGGACTCTGAGAAAGCCTCTTTATGGGAAGGAGAAGGAAAGCCCGAGAAAGCGCTCTCCAGATTCTTTTTCAGCTCGAATTCAATAAGCCTCAAATCGAAAAGGCAACAGACCAGTTCTGGAAAGAGAAAAAAGCTTCTGAGGAGATAAAAGATTATTCCAATCGGATAGTTAAAGGAATTGTTTCTCACCAAGAGGAGATTGATAGTCTTATTCAATCTCTCTCCGACCATTGGCGTCTCTCTCGGATGGCTCACGTTGATCGGAATATTCTCCGAATAGCTGTTTTTGAATTCCTGTATGAAAAGAGCCTTGCTCCAGCTGTTATCATCAATGAGGCTATTGAGATCGCCAAAAAGTTCAGCAGCGACGAGGCAGCGGCTTTTGTTAACGGTATCCTAGACGCTGTCAGGAAAAAGCTAGAGGTAGGGAAAGACTCTTCGAAGGAAGGAGAAGATGACTGAAAAAAAGGCTAAAAAAGAGAAAGTCCAGCAGAGCAAATCAGACGAAAAGAAGTTGATCGACCAGGAAATAATCCGGAAGCAGAAGCTGGAAAAACTTGTTGAAGAAGGAATAGATATTTTTCCTCATAAAGCAGAAAAAACTCATTCTGTTATCGAAGTGGTGTCCAACTATGGTTCTTTGACTAAAGAAGCTCTTGAAGAGCAGAAGATCAAAGTCGCTGTTCCGGGGAGAATCCTTTCCATCCGAAAAATGGGACGGGCGACTTTTTTTCATATTTCCGATGGTCAGAACACACTCCAAGTTTACCTGCGTGAGGATAAAGTCGGGAAAAAGAATTATAATCTCTTTTCTCTTTTCGACATCGGGGACATCATTTCTGTAGAAGGGCTGTTGTTCAAGACAAAAACTGGAGAACTCTCTGTTCAAGCTGAAACATTTAATTTTCTAGCCAAGTCTCTTCATCCCCTGCCCGAGAAATGGCACGGATTGCAGGATGTTGAACTCCGTTACCGTAAAAGACATCTCGATTTAATCATGAATCCTGAAGTCAGGAAGATTTTCCAGCTCCGCTGCACTATGATCTCTGAGATAAGAAAATTCTTTGACCAGAGAGGATACCTGGAAGTGGAAACTCCGATGATGCAGCCCATTCCCGGAGGAGCACTGGCTCGTCCTTTTAAAACCTATCACAATGCTTTAGGTATTGATTTGTACCTGAGGATTGCTCCTGAATTATACTTGAAAAGATTGACAGTCGGAGGCCTCGAGAAAGTCTATGAAATAAACCGCAATTTCCGGAACGAAGGGATTTCTTCCGAACACAATCCCGAGTTCACGATGCTCGAGTTTTATGAAGCTTACAGCGACTATCATGACCTCATGGACTTGACTGAAGAGCTTATCAATTCCCTCTGCCAGACTCTGTTAGGAAAAGAGGAAGCCGTATTTGGAGAGAAGACAATTTCTTTCAAGAGACCTTGGAAGAGGCTCAAGTTTAAAGATGCTTTGGTCCAGCACAGCGGGCTTGCCCCCAGCCGATTCGAGGACGAGAAGGGAATCATGGAAATTGCTTCCAACCTGACTCCCGAGAAAAAGGTTATGAGCTTCGGGAAGGCCTTAGACATAATTTTTGATAAAAACGTGAAGCCGAACCTCGTGCAGCCGACTTTTGTTATAAATCCTCCTAAAATCGTGTCTCCTTTGGCCAAATCTTCTAAAAAAGATCCTGATGAGGCTGAGCGCTTCGAACTCGTCATCGGAGGAATGGAGATAGCCAATGCCTTCAGCGAACTGGCTGACCCTGAAGAGCAGCAGAAACGGTTCGAACAGCAGGCTGCGGAGAGGAAAAAAGGAGTTGAAGAAGCTCATTGGATTGATAAAGATTACATTAACTCCCTGGAATACGGACTTCCTCCCACCGCAGGGGAAGGCATCGGGATCGACCGCCTAGTGATGATTTTTGCCAATAAAAAATCTATAAGGGAGGTCATTCTTTTTCCACTCCTCAGGCCAAAAGATTAGGAAAGGCAAAACAGAGAAACTTACTGAGACTAGAAAAAAAGTGATGCCATGAGCTATGAATTATTCGTTGCCAAACGTTACCTGACAGCCAAGAGAAAACAAGCCTTCATTTCTGTCATCACCTTCATCTCTGTCCTGGGTATCACCATAGGAGTGATGGCTTTGGTCATCGCTTTAGCGCTCATAACAGGTTTTCAAGAAGATGTTCAAGATAAAATTCTTGGTGCCAGCTCTCATATCATCGTCTCTGACCTTTCAGGGGAGGGGTTGAGGAATTATCCTCAGCTTATCTCGAAAATAGAGGGTGTGGAAGGGATTAAGTTTCTTTCTCCGGTGGTTTACAGCACAGTGCTGATCAGCGGCCCTTCCAAGAGTTCAGGAGCTTTGCTTAAAGGGATTGATTTCGATATAGAAAAGAAAGATTCTCCTTGGCTTCAAGACCTGGAACAAGGGAAACTGCCTCCTGAAGATGCCAAGAGAGACGGCATTCTTCTTGGCCGAGAGATGGCTTTCCAAATCGGGGCTGGGGTAGGAGATGTGGTAACAGTTTTGACCTCATCTTCCCGTTTGTCTCCCATCGGCATCATGCCCAGAGTAAAAAAAGCAATCGTCACTGGGATCTTCAGTACCGGGCTTTACGATTTCGATGTCTCCACAGCGATCGTTTCCTTAGAAGTCGCCCAGAAATTTTTCGACATGAAAGACCGGATCAGTCATCTGCAGATTAAGCTCAGCAATATCTTCCAAGCTCCCCGAATTGCTGTCCAGATAAAAGAGCATTTGCCTCTGTATACTTACACCACGACTTGGATGGAGCTCAACAAATCCCTTTTTTCTGCGTTAAAATTAGAGAAAAAGGTCTTGTTCTTGACCATTACTTTGATCGTTCTGGTAGCGGCTCTGAATATTATTGCCTCCTTGATCTTGATGGTCATGGAAAAGACTCGAGATATCGGGATTCTCAAAGCCATGGGGGCTACCTCTCAAAACATCAAGAAAATATTTTTTCTCCAAGGAGCCTTTATCGGAATCATAGGGACAGTAGTCGGAATAACTCTAGGCTTGATATCGTGTTGGCTAGCCAACACTTTCAAGCTTATAAAGGTTCCGGTGGATATTTATCAGATGTCTCATGTGCCTTTTCATCCCAAGATCGTTGATTTGGTATTGATCATCGGCATTACCCTTTTGATCAGTTTTCTTTCGACTCTATTTCCTTCCCACCGGGCAGCAAGAGTTGATCCGGTAATCGCTTTGAAATATGAATAGAATGCTCGAAGTTAAAGACTTGACCAAGGACTATCCTTTACCCGAGGGTGTCCTGCATGTCTTTAAGGGAATAGACTTCGAAATCAATAAAGGTGATTTCGTGGCCATAATGGGTGTGTCTGGCGTGGGAAAAACGACCCTCCTTAATCTGTTGGGAATCCTGGACAGGCCTACGAGAGGAAAGATATTCCTAGAAGGAGAAGATGTTTCCAGGAAGAGCGAGAAAGAACTGGCAGAAATCAGGAACCAGAAAATCGGTTTTGTTTTCCAGTTCTACCATCTGCTGCCTGAATTCACGAGTCTCGAGAACGTCAGCTTTCCTCTTTTGATAAAGGGAGTTGGACGGGAAGAGGCTGCGAAAAGGTCTTCTGACCTCCTCCGCGAGGTCTTCCTTGAAGAGAAGATACATATCCGACCAGCTCAACTCTCTGGAGGCGAGCAGCAAAGAGTGGCTGTAGCCCGAGCCTTAGCTAACGAGCCGAAATTGCTATTGGCTGATGAACCAACCGGTAATCTGGATTGGAAAACCGGAGAGCAGATCCTGCAGTTGATTAAAGACCTGCATATAAGAAAAAAGCTCACTTCCGTCGTAGTAACCCACAATGAGAAGGTCGCTAATTTCTGCGATAAGGTTTACTTGATGGAAAAGGGAAGTCTGAAACTTTTATCCTCCAAATGAGGTTATAAGAGTTGGAGCTTCCTGGGAAGCCTCTTTAGACTCATGATGGAAAAGGTTTTTAGGAATAGTTTTGCTCCCCGATCTTCTGCTTATGGATTGGCTTAAGTCTTTGAAAAAAAACAACCATTATGTTATAAGGAAAGTAAGATGAAAAAGTTCATTTTTAGTTTGATTTTCCTCTGTCTTCCCCTATTTCTATTTGGACAGGAAATGGTCGAAAAAATTGAAATA
Source organism: Candidatus Aminicenantota bacterium (assembly GCA_011772495.1). Taxonomy (GTDB): domain Bacteria; phylum Acidobacteriota; class Aminicenantia; order Aminicenantales; family Aminicenantaceae; genus WVZL01. The sequence continues at coordinate 72,017 of WVZL01000006.1, read as the reverse complement.
GTCGGGAACGAGCGGGTAACCCGGGATACGATCCTCTATTATCTTTCCTCAAGAGAGGGTGAGTATTTCAATGACAGTTTGATAAAAAAAGACTTCCGCGTTTTATGGGAAACAGGCTTTTTTTCCGATATTAGAATCGAGCAAGCGCAGGGAAACCAGGGAAAGATCGTAAGAATTACCGTGGTGGAAAACCCGGTCATAAGAAATATTGTTTACAAAACCGGAAAAAAGGTGAAGGAAGACGATATTGTTAATAAATTGAAAGAGACGGATGAATATGTCCTTCCGTATTCTTATTACAGCCCTTATAGAATTCAGAGGATAAAAAGGACAATCGAAGATCTCCTTCTGGAAAAAGGATTGCAGTCCGGACAAGTCAAAGTCAAGACTGAGAAACAGGGAAAGAATGAAGTCGAAGTCATATTTGACATCGATGAAGGCCCAAAGATTCGAGTCGGCCAGGTTATTCTTGAGGGAAAATCTAAAATCCCGCCTAGCGTCGTTAAAGAGGCTATGAAACAGAATAGAAAGCATGATCTCATCTCCTGGATAACTGGAAAAGATGTATATAAACAGAACAAATTAGAGGAAGATTTAGCCAATATTAAGAAGAAATTCCAAGAGTACGGTTTCATGGAAGCTTCTATAGGGGAGCCGCGGGTTGAAGAAATCACCAAGAAGACGATTTTTCTGAAGAAGCAGAAAATGATGAAGATCATTATCCCAGTCAATGCTGGCTACCGTTACCGGGTTGGAGAGGTGAAGATTGAGGGGAATACAGCTCTGTCGACGAAGTTTCTAAGCACGCTCATTAAATATAAAAAAGGCGATCTCTACAGCACGAAAAACAGAGAAAAGAGCATCGAGGATATCGGTGAGGTCTACCGAGATGGAGGCTATCTGCGGGCTCAAGTGTTTCCGGTGGAGAGCCTTGATCCCAAAAGAAAGCTAGTGAACGTGACTTTTAACATCTATGAAGGCGAGGTGGCTTATTTGCATCGCCTTGAATTTAGGGGCAATAATTACACCAAGGACAAGGTCATCAGGAGGGAATTCCTCTTGAGAGAGGGAGACAGGTTCAGCCTGGCTTATTTCAAGAATAGTCTCTTGAGAATCAAGCAGTTAGGATTAGTTGAGTTGGAGCAGGAGCCTGATATCAGGCCCAGTGCCGACGATCCGAACCAGATGGATGTTTTACTAAATGTCAAAGAGCTCCAAAGAAACAACATCCAATTCACAGCAGGTTACAGCGGTTATGAAGGGACATTTATTGCTTTGAGCTATTCTACAGTCAATTTCCTGGGAGCTGGAGAAAACTTGGAATTCATGGTCCAGCAAGGAAAAAGAGTCAAGAACTACATGTTTGGTTTTACTGAGCCCTATTTCCTCGATTATCCTGTGACTTTGGGTTTCAATATCTATGATCGAAAAATTATCCTTCCCGGCCTTTACAACCGGAGAGGAAAGGGAGCCGATTTCATGGTCGGAGGCCGGATAAAAGGATACTGGAGGACAAATTTAACCTATCGGTATGAGCTGGTAGATATAGAGCTTCCTTCAGAGGATGAAGAGTCCCCATTCTTCTATAATCCCTTTTATTATGGAACCTATTTTGGTGCTGGAAATTATAAAACCAGCAGCATAATCCCTACGATTTATCGATCCACTATTGACAGTCCTTTGACTCCAAGCAAAGGAACAATGTATCTAGCTTCTTGCAAGTTCTCGGGTGGTATTCTGGGAGGGGAAATCGACTTGATCAAACCCCGTCTTGAGTTCACTCGCTTCCAGCCCTTATGGAGTGGACATGTGTTTGGTTTTCATGTGGAATACCAGTATGTCAAGCCTCGGCCGGGTTCTGATCTTCCCTTCTGGGAAAGATTTTACCTGGGAGGAGAAAGATCCATAAGAGGATATGACATCTATTCCATAGGTCCTCGGGATGAGAATTTCAGGAATTTGGGCGGAGATAAATCTCTGGTATTCAATGTCGAATACATAATCCCGGTCGGCGGTCCTTTGTATGCCATCTTTTTCTATGATGGCGGGAATGCTTACGGGCCCGAGCAGAAAGTGAGCCTGAGGAATTTATACACTTCTGCCGGGCTCGAGATGAGGATATTTGTCCCAGCTTTACGAATTCCCTTCAGATTGATTTTTGCTTATAATAATCCAAAAATATACGCTGAAGATTCCAACTTTCAGTTCCGTTTTGCAGTTGGGACAACTTTTTAAAGAAAACACACGTTTATCGAAATCCATTAAAGGAGGCTATAAGATGAAATGGAGAAGCTCGAATACCATTATTTTGTTCATTCTATTCGCTGCTGTTCTGGTTGCGTCGAGTTATGCCCAGCAGCTCCCCAAAATAGGCGTCATCAATTCTCAGCAAGTCCTGGAAAGTTCAACGGAAGGTAAAAGAGTTATTGCTCAGCTCCAAGAGAAGGACAAAAAAGTCCAGGGTGAACTGGCCGATATCGATGAAGACATCCGTAAACTCGAATCAAAAATGAATACCCAGAGATTGACCTTGAGTGAGCAATCGCTCCTTGATTTAAGGTCTGATATAGACAGAAAACGAACAGATCGTAAGCGCCGGGCAGAAGATTCGCTCAGAGAGTTGCAGGAACTCCAGTTGAGGCTTTTCAACAAAGTCAAGGGTGAATTGTTGCCCATCATCGAGCAGCTCGGAAAAGAGAAAGGGTTTGATATCATTTTTGACCTGGCTAACAGTGGAGCCCTATATTTCAGCCCGGGGATCGACATCACGGATGAAGTCATCAAGAGATACGACGCTTCCAAGGCAGCCAAAAAATAAAGAATTGATAGATATCGAAGAAATCCTTAAATTTCTTCCCCATCGCTATCCTTTCCTCTTGGTGGATAGAGTTCTGGAGATCGAAGGGGGTAAATTTATTACTGCCATCAAGAATGTCACCTATAACGAACCCTACTTTCAGGGGCATTTTCCAGAAAAGAAGATAATGCCCGGGGTTCTCGTCGTCGAGGCCCTGGCTCAGACTGGAGGAATCCTTCTCTACCATACTGTTGCCGAACCTGAAACCAAATTTGTCTTATTGAGCAAGGTCGATAACTTAAAGTTTAGAAAACCAGTTGTTCCAGGCGATCAGTTAAGATTGAGAGTCGAAATCATAAAGCTCAAGAGCAGATTTTGTCATGTCCGGGGAACGGCTTCGGTTGATAATGAGGTCGTGGCCGAGGGAGAGATCATGGCCTCTTTGTTCAATACAAAGGATATCTATGAAAAGAGATGAAGTCTTCATCCATCCCTCAGCTTCCGTTCATTCTCAAGCCAAAATAGATACCGGCGTCTCCATCGGTCCTTTTGCTTTTATCGGTGAAGATGTTTCCATCGGCAAGAATACTAGAATTGAAGCTAGTGTCTTCCTTACCGGCAAAACAGAGATAGGAGCCGATTGTCATTTTTCTTCTTTTACTTCCATCGGAACCGAGCCGCAAGATGTGACTTATAAAGGAGAGAAGACCCTGGTTAAGATCGGAGACCGGAACATTTTCCGTGAGTTCATGACCGTAAATCGGGGAACAGTAAAAGGAGGGAAAAAAACCATAATCGGTAGCGACAATTATTTCATGGCCTATTCTCATGTCGGGCACGATTGCACGGTCGGAAATGAAACTGTATTCATCAATGGTGCCACTTTAGCTGGTCATGTGACGGTGGATGATTACGTTACGATAAGTGCTTTCAGCGGAGTTCATCAATTCTGCAAAGTCGGGAGACACGCCTTTATCGGCGGCTACTCGGTCATCACTCAAGATGTTCTTCCTTTTTGTCGGGTTGCTGGTAGCAGATCAGCCTTAGTCTATGGGTTGAATATTGTGGGATTGAGACGAAAGGGCTTTTCTAGTCAACGAATCAAAATCCTGAAGGACATGTTTAAGATTATTTTTTTCTCTGATTTAAACACCACTCAAGCCATCGAGAAGATCGAGGAAAAATTCCCGCCTTCCGAAGATAAAGATGAAATCATTAAATTTATTCAATCTTCCGAAAGGGGATTCATAAAGAAGACACCAGAGAAATGGGACATCGAATCGGAATAGTTGCCGGCTCTGGGATGTTGCCCTTCTTGATTCTGGAAAAAGCCAAAAAAAAGGATTATGCCTGTACGGTAGTCGGTCTGAAGGGAGAGGCAGATCCTGGTCTCGAGGGCAAGGCCGAGGTATTTCGTTGGATTGAAGGAGGTGACATTCCAGGACTCATTTCTTTTTTAAAGAAAAATGGAATTCATGAAGTTTTAATGGTAGGAAAGGTTGATCAGAGACAGATCTTTGAAGAAGAGAGATTCGATCAGGGTCTTCTTGTTCTTCTCCGGAGCATGAAAGACAAAACTCCTACTAGCCTAATGGAAGCCTTGATTAAACTCTTAGGCCGGGAAGGAATTCGAGTCATCGATCCCACGCCCTTCCTCTCTTCCTATTTTTGTCAGGAAGGCGTCATGACCGAGTTTAAACCTAATGCGGAGATGGAGAATGATATTCAGCTTGGTTCGAGAATGGCCAAGAAAATTGCTGATTTGGACGTGGGACAGACAGTCATCGTTAAGGATAAAACCGTGGTAGCCATAGAAGGGATAGAAGGAACGGATGAAACTATTAAGAGGGGAGGGGAATTAGCAGGAAAAGGGATTGTAGCCGTAAAAGCTGCTCGAACTTCTCAAGACATGAAGATTGATTTGCCGGGAGTGGGGCTCAGGACTATCGAGACTCTAGTAGAAGTTGAGGGAGCAGCCCTTTGTATCGAAGCTCTAAAAGTGCTATTCTTTCAAAAAGAAGAGGCCATATCATTAGCCAATAACAATAAGATTTTGATAATGGCCAAAGAATTTAAGGATATTTAATAAAGGCAAACCTTCAGCTGGAGAGAAAAATGGAGAAAGTGAAAGTCGGGATTATAGGAGTCGGATATCTAGGCGTACAGCATGCCAGGATTTTATCCTATTTGGAAGAGGCAGAGTTGAAGTGTGTGGCTGATGTCAATTTCAAAAAAGCTGTTGAGATTGGCAATCGCCATGGCGTGAGATACTATCAAGATTACAATGATATGCTGGATGAGATAGACGCAGCCATTGTTGCTGCTCCAACCTCTGAGCATTTTTCTATCTCCATGAATTTGCTTCGGGGCGGAAAATCTGTTTTAGTCGAAAAACCAATCACCGAAACCATAGAACAAGGAGAGAAATTGGTCTCCTTGGCGAAGAAAAATGGAGTCATCCTTCAGGTCGGACATACAGAGAGGTTTAATCCAGCTGTGGAGGCTTTGGAAAACATGATTACTGAGCCCAAGTTCATCGAGGTCCAGAGATTGGGTTCTTTTTCAGCCCGCTCGCTAGATATCGATGTGGTTCTTGACTTGATGATCCATGACCTCGACATTATTTTGGCCTTGATCAAGGATGAGGTTAGCGTCATAAAGTCTTCAGGAATCCACGTTCTTTCAGATAAGATTGACATAGCCACAGCCCGCCTGGAATTCAAATCAGGTTGCGTGGCCAACATCACGGCAAGCCGCGTCCATCAGGGAAAGGTGAGGAAATTGAGAATATTTGAACCCACTTCCTATTATTCGATCGATTATATCGATCAAGAAGTTAAGATCTTTCCGTTAAACGGGAGCCAGACGGATATAAAGAATTTAAAGATAAAGAAAGAAGAGCCTCTCAAGAGGGAGTTAACAGGCTTTCTGAAATCAGCTCGAGAAGGCAAGAAGAGAAAAGTCAGCGGTGAAGAAGGCCTCGAAGCCTTGAAGCTTGCTTACAGCGTTCTGGATCAGACAGAAGTTTAAAACCTACAAACAAGGCCTGTGGTCTTTATCCCTTTGTTTCCTTCCAGAGAATTATAATGGGGATATAATGGGGACGGTTCTATTTTTTCATTGGAGTCAGATTTTATCTTTATTTGTAACCTAGACTTCTTTCTATCTCTTTGGCATCAATTCATAAAAAAGTCTGACTCCGCTGTTGAGAAAAAATAGAACCGTCCCCAATCTTTTGCTGATTTTTTAAAGTGTTCTATTTGATTATTTTTACCAATTGATTCTGCCCGGGAATTTGTTCAAGTTCCATCCCGTTCATGATGGCCAGTTTAGCCCACAAGTCTTTTTTCAGTCCGGCTCTTCTAAATATCTGTTTGAGAGTCTGCTTTCCATCTGCTGAAACGAGTTTCAGTCTTCTTGGTTTCCGATTGAGGTGTGTACTGTCTCTGAGCTCCCTGAATGAACCGACAAGGGAGCTGAATTGAGAATTGTAAGCAGAAAAATCATTGGTGGTGCTGAGGGCATAAAAAGAGAATATGGAGGAACCTTTCTGGATATGAGTGAGGTGCATCCTTAACGTTTCTTTTTCTGGACGGGTTATATCGTAGAGTTGCTGGAAAGAACTCAAACCGTTAATAGTTAAGCTTTGCTCACTGATAAGGAATCTTTCCTCAAGCTCCTCAGCTTTTCTTTGAGCATAGTCTTTAAGGTCCTCGGAACTGCTCTCGACTCGGAGCAAGACTGCCGCCTTTCCATCTTCAGAGGCTAGAACGACCTGGGAGGGCTCATTCTGAAGCTTCCAGCGTTTTGGAAACGAGAAAGAAAAACGCATATCAGGGTGATAAAAAGTATTTTCCTCTACGTATCCCTGACGAGGATTAGGACCGAAAACGATATTTTCTAGCTGCTTGAGGTAAGGCATCTGCCTAAAGGCGAGCTGCTGGTCACTCTCTAGGAATATGGCTTTAACGTTCTGGATGCGCTCGCTCGTCAAGGGATGGGTAGAAAGAAAACCAGGTAGGCTTTGCCCTTCTGAAAGGTCGCCCAATTTTTGTAATGAAGAGAAGAAGCTGACCATTGCCCCAGGATTATAGCTTCCTTTTCGAGCATATTCGACTCCTAGAGCATCGGCTTCTCTTTCGTCATCCCGGCTGTACTTGAGGAACAGGAGTTGAATGCCTACACTGGCCACCCCTGAAAGTTTGGCGAAAGTATCGCTCAGGGCACTCCCGACGTTCAATCCGATTTGAACCAGGAGCAGCTTGCTCAGCCGGTGAACGCCATGACGAGCATTGACATGCCCGAGTTCATGAGCCAAGACCGCAGCCAGCTCAGCTTCTGAATTCATCATGGCCAGAGCGCCACGGGTCACATAGATGTATCCTCCTGGCAAGGCAAAGGCATTGACCACAGGAGCGTCGAGGACTGCGAAATGGTAGACAAGATTAGGGCGGTGAGTATGGGGGGCCAGAGCCATTCCTACTCTTTTGACATACTCTTCCAGGGAAGGAGAATCGTAGACTCCGTATTGCTGGCGAATCTCTTCGTCTGTTTCCTTTCCCAGCGAAATTTCCTGCTGTTCTGAGATAAGGCTGAGCTCGTACTTTCCGGTGACAGGGTTGATGGCGCAGGACACTGTCAGGAGAAGAAGAAAACAAAAGAGAGAGGCAGAGACTCTTTTCATCTATCTATCTGTTCGGGCGATGAGAAATTAAAGAAACAAATTGTCGGCTGCGAAAAGCAGGTACTATTCGCTCATCGAGAATTGAGAATCTTCCAGGCCAGAGTTGAAGATCACCTCATCGATGACCATGGTCATAAATTCTTCACCATCCTGATAAACCTTCATGGAATGAGCAACCATCACGCCATCGATTTCTCTGTAGTCAGACACATAAGTTTCTGTTTCGACTTCAACTCCCGCTTGATTCAAACTCATACCTTTACTTTTATGGACAAGATAGGTTTTCGGGTCCACATAGAGAGTAGCCTTGTAGCCATCAGCAAAAGTCTGCTCTAAAACCAGATAGTCTTTGTCTTCGATCTTCTCTTTGCCTTTCTGGGCGTAGGTGATTCCGAATTTTTTTGGATTGAGGAGACTGTCTCTGCCGAGAGCACCGCGCTTGAAATCTTCGGCCATTTTTTCAGGCATTTCCTGGGTGCTTCCAGTCTGAGGGTCGGTTGCCCAGGCTGTTTCTCCATCAAAAGCCTGGGTCATCATCGTGCCCCAGATCTCTGCGTCCCAGCGCAATTTATTCGGTTCTTTTTGATAAATAGTTATGGTTCCGTCTATGCCCATGGCAGGCATTTCGAAGGTGCCGGTAAGAGTGGTGTCATTGATTTTCTCCAGGACTTTTTTCCCGCCCTGAGCCTTGATCATTTTGTTTAAGATTTTTTGGCTCTTTTGGGCAAGACCAGGAGAAGTCATAAGTCCCAGAAAAAAGAAGAATAAGACTAAGAACGAATATGTTTTTTTCATGGATTCCTCCTTTTCATTCATTCCTTCTTGGATGCTTTTGGACGGCCAGCATCCAGATTATTATAATTCAAGGCGGCATTAAAGAGCAAAGAGAAGTTCCCATGGGTTTCATAACGCCACATGGGGTTGATGGCAAAAAGAAGGATGTGGCCCTTTCCCAGGGGAACATCGATCACTGCCGCCTTATTCTGAAGTTCTTCTCCTCCAGCCAGCATGCCGCTGATGAGCAGTTTTTCTTTCTGGCTGAAGCGAAGAATAACCCTGATCGTGTTCATATCAGGAGGTAAATAGAGCTGAAGCATGTCTCGATACTCAGGGGGGATTCCTGTTCCTGCGCCCCTGATTTTTGGAGGTTTGTGCGGTCTGCCCTGGATCACATCAGGGTCTTTCGGACCTCCTCGGCCGCTTACGCGTCCTTTTGTTTCTCCGTCGAATAATTCTCCTATGTCTACCCCGAAGACAGCTTTCATTCCTGTTTCTAAGACAGGAGCTCCTGGAAAGTAAACTCCCAGTGTTCGATCGTAGCCATAAGATACAGGGCTGCGGGTGTCGATAATTCTTGTTTGAAGAACAGCGCCCTGGGCTTTGAGAGTCTTGGGCTCGACGACGGCGACACTTTCCACCATCCCATAGTCGATGGGAAGACTGACATTGGAAGTGATCGGAATAAAAAGTCCTCCTTCCTCTATGAATCTGCGGAGGTTCAAGATGCCTTTGAGCTCCATTCCGCCCCTAATGTCGTCCCGTGAATCAGGCCCTCCCAAATTCGGGTATTTCTCTGATTTTTTCCAAGGGATCGGAGAATCACCGCTGATACCGTTGACAAGTCTCTGGGCTTTGCCGAACATGACTGGAGGAAAGATGATAACATCGTACTTGCTTTTCAGATCTTGTGTATCTCTTATGTCTTGCACGGAGATGTAATGATACGGAATTCCCAGTTTTTCGAACGCGAGACGGTACCAGCCTTCGTTCTGGGTGAAGACCCAGGTGTGGAGGATGGCGATCCTGGGAACAGCCAATTCATGGGTTTTGACTTTGGGCACTGTCGCCACGCCGTAGGCTGTAAGACCAAGGTCTTTTGTGGCCTTTTTTAGCTGGGAAAGCATGTCCTCAGGGTTTCCTTCAACAGGAATGATGAATGTTCCTGCGTTGAATCTTTTGCCTCCAGCCTTGAAGCTGCTTTCAGCAGCCAGCATTTTTATTCCTTTGAGCTGGAAGCGAAACCTCATTAAAGCATTTTCAGCGTTGTGGTTGATGAGGAAAGCCGTAGGACTTTTTGCCTCTGCAACTCCGCCTTCCACCTTGGCATCTTCCTCGAGAAGAATCATGGGAACCTCCAGGACCTTCTGGTCTGTCACTCGAACAGTCTTTACGTTATGGAGAGCGCCCAGGGTCCACCCTGTGTCATCATAGGGGCGAGGGTCATCGGGATTGTAATACTGAGTGTCGAGCAGCATGTCCGCGCACCGACTGTAGGGCTGATCCATACGGATGACAAAACTTCCTGCAGCAAATTTTTCTTTCTCGATCGTGAAGTCTTTATCTGCTTTATGAATTTCTACTCCGTGCTGTCGTAGGAGGTTCGCCAGGTCAGCCGCTGCCAGGGGACGCTTTCCGTCTGCGGGAATGACCCAAGCTGCAGGCCCTTCTGCGGTTGCCTTAGCTACTGAACGCTTGCTCTTGAGATAGAAATCTTTAGTAAATTTTGTCTTGTTATCAGCCACGTGTTTCAGAGCAAAGAGCAAGGCGCTTTGCTGTAGGTTGATGTTGTTCCTGAATGACCACTTGACAGCTTTAAGGGGAGGATTAGGCCGATACCAGGCTCTTTCGGATTGACCTCCGACAGTGCGGACTAAGGTATCTGCTCCTGTCCCCCCAAAAGTCTCATAAAAGCGGCCTAGAGAATTATGGAACATGGCGAGATAGAAAGCATAGCTGGGAGCCCAGCCGTCGAAGAAACCATGAGTCCAAACTCCCGGCACTCCTCGTTTTGTCATCTCGGAGATCTCAACATAGGCCAATTCGTGCCATTCATTGATGGTGATGGGATCGAGCCAGGCATTGTAAGGGCCTGTTCCTGTCGAGGTATAAAGGTAAGGAACAGATTCATGCAAGTCATGCATGATGGCGGGGTGCCAGTCGAAATAGAGTTTTGATATATTCTCGCTCATCTTAAGAGCTAGACCTATGGTATCGCGGTTGTTATCATGGGCCACATAATTTCCCCAGTAAACAAGAGGAAGGGTTTTCTTATCCTGATGTTCCTTCTTGTAGCGATAGGTATCCACGTAGCGGTCTCTTCCGTCAATTTCGAGAACAGGTGTTACCAGGACCACTATATTCTTTCGAATGGCTTGGATGAAATCCGTCTCCTCTACAGCCAGTCGATAGACGAGTTCCATTAGCATCTCTGAAGAACCGGTTTCCTGCGAATGCATGGCTCCGGTTATCCAGTAGATTGGGACTCCCTCGTGGATTAATTCGTCGGCCTCGGAATCGTTTATTTTTCGAGGATCTGCTAGGAGCTCCAGGATTTCCTTGATCCGCTCAATTCTCTGGATGTTTTTCTCATCTGAGACAGCTGCTGTGATCATCTCTTTGCCTTCATCACTCTGGCCGATGGAAAAAGCCATGACCCGAGGGCTGGCTTCAGCCACAGCTCTCAAGTACCTGTTGAAATCTGCTGTGTAATGGAGAATATTCGGAGCGCCGATGACATTCCCCAGGATTTTGTGGGGAGTAGGCACTGTGTCTGAAGCAGGAAGATGATTCACCAGTTCAGTCAGGAAGAATTTTTCTGTGGTGTATTCCAATATTTTTGCTGTATACTCTTGGTCATTTTTTTGTTCGGCTTGGAGAGAACAAAAGAAGGGAAGAAGAAGGATTACACTTAGAAAAAAAGAAATAAGATGTTTCTGCCTTGAATACTTCATGAGGACCTCCTTTTATTGAAACAGACAGAGAATTTTAAAGAGAAAACAATAAAATGTAAATAGAAAATAGTGATTGACTGCATTCACGACTTCCTTTTCATTTTGTTCTTATGTGTTTCCCACGATAACAAAATCTAATGCACATATCTGGCTTGCCTTCCATTCCTTCAGCCTGATTTCTTCTGACAAAAATAGGCTGGAGATTCCATTTTTTTCAACTCTGAATTATTGTTATGTACGGTATAGAAAAGAAAAAGTTATAGAAAGGATACGGCTTTGGTTCAGTATTTTCGTTTAGGTTTGGGTCGAGCCAGAAATCCTAGTACATAAGCACCAAAGGATCAACTAAGATTGAGGGAATATTGGTTTGAATCGAGAGGAGTCTTATGGAGGGGTGGTTAGAGTCTGATTTTGTATCTATCTAATTTATCTAAAAGTGCATTGGGAGATATTTCCAATATTTCGGCAGTCTTATGAACATTTTTATTCATTAACTTAAAAAGATAATAAATATATTCCTTTTTTAGGTTATCAAGAGTCGGGAGGCTGTCTAAGGAGGGTGTTCTCCCGTTTTGATTCAAGTAGTACTTCAAATAAGCTATCATCGAGGTCCTCTTTTTTTGCGCCTATTGGTGCTGGGCTTCCTGGATATTCTTGAGGTTATTGGCCACGACATAGGACAGGGCAAAGTTGGCCACCAGACTGACTGCCCAGGCTAATGTTTTGTCTTTCTTGTAAAGTTTATTCAGGAAATAATAATTATAAGCTGTTAGCCCCAGCTTAACAGTTGTGTACAGAAGTGTACTCTTGGTGAAGGGCTTCATTAAGGGATTGGTTTCGTCTAGGCTTTTATACTTTAAGGCCTTGACGGTCGTACAGTAGTCAGCAATGTTCAGGCAGGTCAGAGTAATCAAAGAAGATGTATACAGGATGCTAGAGGACTCTTTAGGCTTCTTCACAAATCTATGAGAGCCAGGATTGATATCGATTTGCTGGGGAGAAAAATCTAGTTTGATTTTATAGGGCTTGATTCCCTTCTCCGTCAACTGAAATGACTTCAAACTTATCGAAGATTTTTTTTCTGGGGGAGAAGAATTGAGCTCGATTGCCTTTCCTTTTACTTGTGCTTCTTCTTTGACGACTAAATTCTCCTTTGATTCACTTTCATCTGCCCTCAAAGGAAGGAAAAGAAGGAAGAAGAAGAGGGCTATAAATATGGCTAGAGGCAAGGGTTTTTTTAACTTTTTGCACATATTTTTGCTCCTTTTACTAATTAGATCTTCTTTAATGCAAAAATAGTGCCAATATGCCTGAATATTTACTATTTTATTTAATTAGAATAACTTAGATGTTTTAGGAATAGGCAAAACAGAGGAATTGCTATGTTAATATAGTGAACATAATAATTCAATTATTGTATAAGTTGTTTATAATAAATAAGCTATAAAACTAAAACGAATTCCGTTTATGTTCATAATATGAACATTAAGTCTAAGAAAAATACGTGAAATATTCTTGGACAATATTAAAAAGTAGTGTCTAAGAAGGAAGGGCTGAAATTCTTAAACTGAGCTGATCTGAGTTATCGATTGATTTTGTATTTCTTTAATTTGTTGTAGAGGGTAGTCCGGGATATATTCATTATCTTGGCAGATTTTCTTAAATTGTTATTCGTGAGTTTTAAAATATAAGAAATATAGTCTTTTTCCAAATCCTTTAAAGTCGTGAGTTGTTCTCTTTTAATAAAAGGAATTTTTTCTGATTCAGGGAAAGACTCCTGGAAATACTTGGGAAGGTCGGAAGTAGAAATGAATTCCTTCTTGCAGAGCATGGCCGCGCTTTCCATCACATTTTCAAGTTCTCTGACATTCCCAGGCCATTCATATTTGAGGAATAGTTTTTGAACTTGACGGGAAACGCCTTTGATCTTTTTAGAAAATTGTTTGTTGTAGCTATTGAGAAAATGTCTTACCAATAAAGGAATGTCTTCTGGCCTTTTTCTCAAGGGAGGTATGTAGATTTCGACTTTGTTCAAACGGTGCAACAAGTCTTCACGGAAGGTTCCATTTGTTATGCATTCTCTTAAGTTGCGACTGGTGGCTGCTATCACATGAACATCGACTATTCTGTTGTCGTTGGAACCCAGAGGTTTGAATTGATGATGTTCGAGCACTCTTAAAAGCTTAGCTTGAATAGAAAGGGGGATTTCCCCGATTTCATCAAGAAAAATTGTTCCCCTATGAGCCTTATCGAATAGACCCAGCTTATCCTTATCCGCCCCGGTAAAGGCTCCTTTGACATATCCAAACAGCTCGGATTCGAATAGATTCTCCGGAATAGACACACAATCACAAATCACCAGGTCTTTGTCTGTGGTGGGACTGAGTTCATGGATGGCTGTGGCTACCATTTCTTTTCCAGTGCCGGTTTCACCCGTGATAAGAACGCTGGAGAAATATTTTGATATGTTTTCCACTAAAGAGAATATCTCGAGCATATAGGGACTCTTGCCGATCATCGATTTGAAAAAATATTTTTTCTCCAGTCTTTTTTCCAAAAGATAAGTTTCTCTTCTCAGAACTCTTTTCTCGAAGATCTTTTTTAGGGTTTGATGCACGGCATTCAACTTTAGGGGTTTAATCAGATAATCTATGGCGCCTTGGTTGATCAGGCCCATCACTTCCTCTGAAGGAAGAGGTTTTCCTGTAAAGATGACTTCGACTAAAGGATCTAGACTCTTTAGTTTCTTGAGTAAGCTCAATCCTTGTTTCTTTTTTCCGTCTAGATCGGTTATGACGACATGAATATTGTTGTATTCAATAAAAGAATATATGTCCCTGTAAGCTCGGCTGAAATAGATGATATAATTCTTGGGCAGAGAGGAGCCCTTTATCGTATCGTAGAGAGAGAGGTCTTCATCGATTATCAGCAGATTCATGTTGTAGCTGATTTTCACTTCTGGAGGCATTTTGGTTCTTTTCGCTGATCTAGTTGGCACTCACACCTACTACTGAAATTTTCTCTTATATTACCAATTTCTTCAATAATTTACAAACAATGGTTATTTTTTATTTGTCTTTTTCAGCGCTCCAGGACGGCTGCGAAGGAACTGAACAAGGATTCGGTCATTGATTTCTTCTTCTATACGGGCAATCTCATGATCCACCCGCGCCAGATATTTCAGATGAGCCCTCAGGTAAGCTAATCCTTGCTGGCAGAGGAAATCAAGCCATTCTCCACGGGCTGTTTCATCCATGAGTTCTGGTACTTCTTCGGCAAAAGTCGTTCGGCGCCTCGCGGTTAATTTCGCTTCTCGGGAAGAGCGTCTTTTAGAATAAATATTTAAGCTGTCATAAATCTCTAGGTAACTCAAGTGAGGCTGCCAGCGGGATGCCCAGCGGGCGTAGCGGTCGTAAAAATTTTGGTTGGATTCATTTATTTTCGCATCAGACTTCATTTCTTGAATGATAAATCCTCGTAGGCTCTCACCTGCTTCCTTCCATTTCTGGTAGAGAGGAAGATGAAGAGCTCGGAAATAGGCGAACCATCCCCTCGGAATCCAGTAATCCCGGAAGAGATACGGAGAATAATTGGAGAATTGTTGCACCCATTCATGCGAGGGATAACCATGAAGGTTGAGATAGATATCAGGTTGCCATTTGCGGTAGAGGTTCCCCCTGACTTTGGCCTCAGGAAGGATGGGTTTGGAAACGTTGACTTGATAGCCGACATCTATCCCCAATGAAGTGTACCGGCCAGCATGAAGGCTGTGAAAAGGGGTAATTTTCTGAAGTTGGTAGGCGAGTTCTGCCCCATCGGGATTTTCCAGAGGGTGGAGAACGAGGTTCATCTTTTTCAAATATTCCTGGTAAGTTTTATTCAGCTTCAAGTGCTCAGCAAGTTTCAGGATATAGTTCGTGGAAGAAACTTCATTGGCGTGCTGCCGTCCGCTGATGTAAAGCGTAGGCTTGAATGTTACCAGGCGAGGAAGAGAGACATGTTTAGCTAAGGGCAGGAAGATCTCTAAAACAGGGATCTTCCTGTTCTCGTAGGACCTCCCGCCGATATAGGTCCGAATTGTCTGGCTTTGGCCAAGATCATCGATAATATCTAAGCACATCTGGGGAGATATAATCCTATCGGTGGGAATGATCACTCTTTTTTTCTTCGTGGGCAGAGGAGTAGCCCTGACTCTTGGGGAAGAAACAACGAGGATTTCTTCTTTGTCCAGCTCTTTGTGTTTAATTTTTATGGTTAGGGATTTTAGTTTCGGGTATTGAAAAGAAGGCAGAAGAAATTTCTTTTCTTGGAGTGCGCGCCAAGAATGTAGGATTTCAATCAACTCTAGGTAGTCTTTTTCTTTTTCCATTTCAAGCTCGATGAGTAAAGTCTGGATCTGTTCTTCTGGGCCATTGAAGATAAAGGAGGGAATGCCCACAGATTTGGCTTCCAGGGGAGAGAAAACAAGTTTTTTTTCGTACTCTTCTCTTCCTGCTTCTTTCCATTTCAATACCAGACGAGGCGACCGGGCCAACCAGTCCTCGAAGATGACTTTGACTTTTCCGTTTCCTCCTTCTAGGGAAGGATGAACAAGAGGCAGGACATTTCCTGGAGCTGAAAGTCGGGAAGTATCTTCAGGCAAATCCTCTTCTTCCACTCCCTTTATCTCTGTGATTCCTCTTAAAAAATCGAGAGTATCAAAGTAAATCTCATCATGTATCGACTCCAGGCTGCTTACGATTTCCTCGTTCAGTCCAAGCTTGTAATCGGGCTCACTGAACCACATCTCCACCATGAGCTTTTTAAAATATGGTTGTTTTGAGAAGGAGGGCTCGTTTTCTGTCTTTTTCATGACGTAAGAATAGACTTGAGCGAGAACTTCGTCTTGGTAAAAATCCCAGAACTTCTCTAGATCAGTCTTCAAAGATTCATCCACCATGAGCTCGCCCCCGCAGTCTATCTTTAACCAGCCTGTGGTTACTTTCACCTTTCCCCATTCTGGCAGGACTCTCAAGAAAGGAATCACTCTTCTCCGGGGAGAAAAAGCTTGCTGGAAGAAAAGGTTTCCCTCTTTGTCATAGGCTAGGAGTTCATAGATGGGTTCTTTTTCTTCTTTCGCCTGGAATTCAATTTTATCGAGGGGTAGCTGTAATTCCTGAGAGAGAATTTCATCCACTGGATAGAGTTCTTGGAGCCACCGGTATGGCTCTGAGTAAAATCTTTTCAGCTGAGAGAAATCGTCTCTCTCCAAGGCGAATTTTATGACCAATCGGCTTAATTTTCTGGCTTTTAAGGAGGGGAGCGCTTTTTCAAGCAGCCAGAAGAAACCCTGCTTGTAGGCAGAAAGAACTGTAACCTCAAATTTCTGGATATTGTTTTGAAAGAAAAGCTCTTCGACCCGGCGCTTTATTTTTTGTCTCACTTCTGTTGACTCGCTTAATCCCAGCTCTATGGAGAGAGGCTTTTGCTTTCCTTTCATTTTTTCTATTTCTTGCCTGATTATGTTTAAAGCTTCATCAGCTTCCCAAGTGAACTCCTTTTCTTTTTCAAAGATCTTTTTGCTCTCTTGGAGAGCAGAGACCTTTATCTTGAGGTCATCGACATCCAGAGTTCCTTCAAGAAATTCTTTGGTCCTCTCTTCAAATTTTTGATCCTTACGGGGCAGCAAGAAATCAGCTCTCAGATGATCCAGTTTTTTTCCTTTTAGGGTATCTACAAAATATTTTAGATACTGGTAGAAGTAAGCTTCTGCACTCCCTCCTTTTCCTTTCAGGAATTCTTCCACGTCATTAAGGACGTCTTTTAGCTGGAGTTTTCCTTCTTCATAATCTTCGAAATAGGGAAAAGTCTTGCTGAGATAAAGAAGGGTTTTCTCCAGAGTAAATCGGTCCGCACCTGTAATCGTCAACGCGCTTGATTTGTTAAAAGCCTTAGGAACGACCTTGACCGATCCGAATCCCTTTTCAAGCACAGGAAGTTTTAATTTTCCTGTTTTAAGAAGTCTTTGGTTAAGCTCGTTGCTTTCTCCGACCAGAACAGGAGCCAACAGGGCCTTCCTGTTTTCGACCTCATCATCTAGAAAGACAAGAGGGAAGGAAGCCCCGGCTGAATGCAAGACCAACCTAGAGGCCAAAGGCACTATTCCTTCAAGGCTGAAGTCCTGAGGGATGATTATGGACGTGTTTAATCCGTCTAAAATTTTGTCCTGGTCGCTGTCTGAATAAAATCCTCTGGTTGAGAAGAGATTTGTAAGGTCAAAATCTTTCCCTGACGATTTCACTTTGAGAGGAGCTTTGTAGGAAGGAGTGAGGTGCCTCTTTGGATAACTTAGGCGAGCAATAGACATTTGTGTTTTCTTATTATTTTCTCGGAGTTCAAAGGTGATCTGAGCACACCCAGGGTAGGAGAGAACTTCTGTGTTCTGTCCTTGGCGGTGCTGAAGCCTGAGAGACTGGAAAGCTTCACTGGCTTTTTGTCTATCTTTCTTATCGGCAAATTCAATTTCCAGGCTTAGATTTTTTATCTCCCCGGCTCTGAATTTCAGTCTTTTTAAGCTCTGGTGGACACTGTGCTGTGGAGGAAATTCGTATAGGGCTGACTTGATTGTGATCTTGCTAAAGGGAATGCCTTGTTCGGTCAAGAAGTTGATGACATCCTCTTTTAAGGAGAAATAGGTTGCTCCTTGTTCGCGACCCCATATTTCCCATAAATAGGGCCAGCGAAGAAAAAAGGAGCGACCAGTTTCAAGAAGCGCCTTTTCAGACCCGGCGATGAGAGCCACTCCTTCCTGGCCTGCATATGAGAAAAGCAGGACCAGGCCTTGATGAGATTTCAGTTGGGAGAGAATTGAGCCTTCCTTCTTTTGCATTTCCTTTACAAGTTTCAGGTTGCTACCTATAAAGATCGGATTCTCAAGACCAGGGAGCTTTTGAATTTCAGATTCTTTCCTGACGATCAAAAAATCTAAGGCTAGGCTTTCCAGGTTAGCTCTAGCTGCCATGTCGGCGGCCACAGCCAGCTCATACGCGGAGGGAGAATCGGGAATGATGATTTGGAGGGATACTTTGTCTCCCAAATTGTCTCCATCCGAGTCTTGAATTCCTTTTCCCAAGAGAAATATTTCTGACAAGCAGGAGATTTTGACTGCCCCAGCATAAAGGCATAGGTTGAAGAAGATGATGAAAAAGAAGCATTTTTTTCTCATTCTTCCTCCCTTGTTCTTAAGGCATTCACTCTTTGACTCAATTTTGAAAATTCTTTAACAAAAAGTAAAGTCTTTTTCGCCTAGGGTCGAACGAGACCAATTCTTGACTCTCGGCACTAAGGCGGCATACAGTATATTTAATATCCTACAAATTCTAGAGGAATAGTTGACTTTTTCCTCTTTTTTTGCTACTCTAGGCTTTCATTAAAACTCCCAGGGTGATACCATATGTTGTATCGGTTAGAAAAAAATATTGCATATATTGCATTTTTTGTTGACATCAACATGAATTTATGTATATAATAATAGTGGGAAAAGTCAGCCAATGGAAGAACCTTCGCCTATACACAAGAAATATACTATCATACTGATCATCGCCTTCCTCGTGTTTTGGAGTATCCCAGTCGAGTTTGGTCAAGAAAACTCTTTTTTCCAGGGATATTTGATAGAGAAACCCGTAATAAGAGTAAGGCTCGGAATCAACCTGAGTAAAATAAATATTCGCTCTTCATCAGGAATGAAGATTTATGAGGTTAAATCAAACTATAAACTCGTCGCCGATGATGTTGATGAAGTTCGTATCAAAGGTCATAAAGAGAAACTATCCGAGAGATTCCTGATTCAAGTCAGTCAGGCGAGAGACAGCGAAGAGGCAGAAGTTTTTGCTCAAGACCTGAGAACAAAGATCGAAAACGAGGTTTATTTAACGGAGAATAAAGAGAACGGGTCCTTCCAGGTCAAGGTAGGGGATTTCTTAACCAGAGGTGCTGCTTTAAGTTTCATCAAGACCCTGAATCAGATTGGAATAAAAGACACTTGGATTCTGCGTGAGGAAATTACGGAAAGGACGTCTAAACCGCTCTGGATTCTAGTCAATGATGAACTCAAAAGCCTCAACAAGGAAACGGTCCTGTATTTCATCCCTTCCAGCAAACAAAGCTATCTTTCCTTTAAAGGGAGAGACTACCGTGGCATCTTTGTTCTTGAAGGGAGTAGCAGCGGTCTTGTTCTGGTCAATATACTAAGCATCGAGGATTACTTGAGGGGAGTTGTTCCCAGCGAATATTCACCCTACCATTACCATGAGTTTCAAGCTCATAAAGCTCAAGCTGTAGCAGCCCGAACCTATGCTATTAAAAATTTAGGAAGCTCCGAAGAATTGGGCTATGATCTCTGTGATACGCCGAAATCCCAATTTTACAGAGGAATGAGTGCTGAGCATCCGTTTAGCAGTAAAGCTGTAGAAGAGACAACAGGAGAAGTTATCGTTCACAGAGGAAAATTGATCAATGCCCTTTATACCAGCACTTGTGGAGGAATGACTGAAAATATAGAGAATGTTTTTGAAGGGAAGCCTTTGCCATACTTAAAAAGCACCGAGTGCGTTTACGAATCACAAAAAGAGTTATCCTTGAAGGGCAAAGCTGCATTCCTGCCTGTCGAAGTTAAAGGAAAGAATATCAGTCGAGAGATTGCTTATCTAATCAGCTGGAACATAGTTCCTCCGAAACAAAGTGCGGCCTTTTACAAAGAAGAAGCTTCTCTTAAGGAAGCCTTAGATTGGATTCAGAAAGCAATAATCCTGGTAGGAAAGAAGAAGGAATTGTCAGTCCCTGAGAATTCAGCTTTGAATTTAATAAGCCTCTCCAATCTCTTAGTCAATGGTTTTGGATGGCAGGATAGAGTGAAGAATTTGTTACTGGAGAGGGAAGTTGACTTCATTCTGAGAAACTTTGCTGAGCTGAAAGAAGAGGAGAGAAATAAACTCGCTTACCTGATCTCAGAAGGGATTTTCTCTGAAGATCTCGCAAATCCTGGTAAGGGGCTCACCAGGGCTGAGTTAGCCCATTATCTGGCCAAAGTCATATCCAAACATCGAGATTTCTCTCACCATGGAGTATTCAAAAGATTTGATAAAGGCAAGATTGAATTAGAAAGAAAATCTCAGAACGTAAGCTTGACCCTCTCTCCGAATGTGTTGCTCTTGAAGAACAGTGAGGGCCGATATTCTTTTCCTTCTCAGCTCTATTTATTAGGTGGGGAAGACGTAAGATGGATAGAAAAAGATGGCGAAATTCAATTGCTGGAGATTGTGGCGCCCTTAATGACGAATACCTTGGATCGTCATTCTAAGGTGCACCGCTGGCAAGAGAGAAAGTCACGAGAAGAGCTGGAGAGAGAGATAAATCAATATTATCCTATCGGCAAGTTGATAGATATTAAACCCAGGAAGAGAGGCGTTTCCGGGCGAGTCATAAGGCTATGGATCAAGGGATCAGAGAGTGAAGTTGTGGTTGCAGGCTTAAAGATTCGCTACGTTTTAGGCTTGAAAGAAACCCTGTTTGTCATCGACCGGGAATATGATGAAGAAGGCCGGGTGAGCTATTTTACCTTTACTGGCAAGGGCTGGGGGCATGGAGTTGGCTTGTGCCAGGTAGGAGCTTACGGGATGGCCCAGGCAGGAGCGAACTACAGAGAAATATTGAAAAAATATTACCGCGGCATTAAAATCGAAAAGATTTATTAGCTTAAGCACACAACTATTCTTCAATGTTACTCCCACCTGTTACATTAAGTACTTCCAAATCCGTGATAACGATAATTTCTACAACATAAGGTCTTTGGGAGTGTAAGAAGCGAAACCATTCCCAAAGACCTGTGCTGGTCGTGATTTGGAAATGCCTGTCCTGTTAACTTATTTCTTGATGTTTTAATATTGGGCCAAGAATTCTGGACAAGACAAGCGGAGTTATTTGCATTTTGCTTTCCGTTTACGTAAAATTTCTCTCTTTATAAAACAAGAGAAGAAAATTGCAGGACAAAAGACGAAGAATTCCCCTTGGAATAGCTCTGATTCCTGTCGTTTTCCTAATCATTGCCCTATTTTTTTCCATCGTGACCTTCAAGCAGCCTCCCCATATTGCTTTGATATGTGCTGCAGCGGTGGCAGCTTTAGTAGCAGTGGCCGCTAGACACCCCTGGAAAGAAATACAAGAGGGAATGGTTTATGGTATCACCCTGGCTATGGCTGCTATTCTGATTCTGATGGTGGTAGGAACGATGATCGGCACTTGGATACAGGGAGGGATCGTTCCCTCCATGATTTATTATGGTCTCAAATTCCTTTCTCCAGGGATTTTTCTGGCAGCGACTCTAATCATTTGCTCCGTTGTATCTTTGGGTACAGGCTCTTCTTGGTCGACAGCGGGAACTGTTGGGGTGGCTTTAATCGGGGTTGGCCAAGGACTCGGAATCCCCGTTCCGATGGTCGCTGGAGCCATTATCTCGGGCGCATATTTCGGCGATAAAATGTCACCGCTTTCAGATACAACCAACTTAGCTCCTGCTGTGGCTGGGACTGACTTATTTTCTCATATCAGGCATATGGTCTATACAACCGGACCAGGATACATCATTTCTGTAATTGCCTATATCTTACTTGGGTTGAGATTTTCTGGAGGGACCCTGGAAACAGGAAACGTGGAAATGATTCTTTCGACCTTAAAATCACACTTTTTCATTCACCCGATTCTTTTGCTTCCACCTCTTTTAGTCATCGTCATGGTCATCAAAAAAATACCTCCGCTCCCAGCTCTTTTTGGAGGAACTATTCTAGGAGGAATTTTCGCCATGGCTACTCAGTCCAAATCTTTAGGAGAAGTGATTCAGGCAGCGAACACAGGTTTCATTTCAGAGACTAAAGTTAAGTTCGTGGATGACTTGCTGAACAGGGGAGGGCTCCAGAGTATGATGGCGACTGTGGCCTTGATTATCTGCGCTCTGTCTTTTGGCGGCATAATGGAGAGAACCGGTATGTTAGAAACTTTGGCCCGGTCTCTCCTGAAAAGAGTGAAAAGAACCGGTTCTTTGGTCACTACGACCATCTTCAGTTCCATAGGGATGAATGCTATTGCTTCAGACCAGTACATGGCGATTGTTATTCCGGGAAGGATGTATAAGCACGCTTTTGATTCCCACGGGCTTCATCCCAAGAATCTCTCCCGCTGTTTAGAGGATTCCGGCACTCTGACCTCGCCCTTGATTCCCTGGAACAGCTGTGGGGCTTTCATGCACGCGACTTTGGGAGTGAATCCGCTTCTGTATCTGCCTTATGCTTTTCTCAATCTAATGAATCCTGTGGTTTCAATTTTTTATGGTTATACAGGTATTACTATGGAGAGAGTAGACAAGAAGGACAACAAAAGCGAGAAAGACCAAAACAGCGAAGCGCAGAAGGCAGATCTCGAAGCTAAAGAATGATTTTAGCCTTGAAGTTTCTTCCTAGTCCTGCCAGCCTAGCTAACCCAGCTTTTATATAACGTTATACTTCTTTCCGATCTTGGTAAAAGCTTCTATGGCTTTATCCAGATGTTCTCTTTCATGAGCAGCGGAGAGCTGGACTCTTATTCTGGCCTGCCCGCGAGGCACAACCGGGTAGTAAAATCCGATGACATAGATTCCTTCAGTCAGAAGTTCCCGCGCCATGTCCTGTGACAGCTTAGCATCGTTCTCGAATTTTCCTAGCATGATAGGAACAATGGGGTGAACTCCTGGAGTGATATCAAAACCAGCCTCGGTCATTTTTTCTCTGAAATAGGTAGTGTTGTTTTCCAGTTTGTCTCTGAGTTCTGTCGTTTTAGAAAGAAGATCGAAGACGGCAATGGAGGCCCCCACCACAGCTGGCGCTAAAGTGTTGCTGAAAAGATAGGGTCTCGAACGTTGCCTGTAGAGCTCGATGATTTCTTTACTGCCAGAAGTAAATCCTCCTGATGCTCCTCCTAAAGCTTTGCCTAGGGTTCCAGTGATAATGTCTATCCTTCCCAAGACGCCTCTGTATTCGGGAGTTCCCCTACCAGTTTTTCCCATGAAGCCTGTGGAATGGGCATCATCGATCATGACCATAGCCTCGTATTTATCGGCCAGGTCACAGATTTCGTCCAACTTCGCGATGTCGCCATCCATGGAGAACACGCCATCGGTGGCAATCATTCGGTAGCGAGCTCCTTGAGTCTCCTTCAATTTTTCCTCTAGATCAGCCATATCAGCATGTTTATAGATGAAACGCTGGGCTTTACAAAGGCGAATACCATCGATGATGGAGGCATGGTTCAGTTGGTCAGTTATGATAGCATCTTCTGCAGCGAGAAGAGGTTCAAAAACGCCGCCGTTGGCATCAAAGCAGGCCGCATAGAGTATGGTATCTTCTGTATGGAGAAATTCAGAAATTTTTTGCTCTAAAACCTTGTGGATATCCTGAGTTCCACAGATGAAGCGAACCGAGCTCATTCCATATCCCCATTCATCGAGAGTTTTATGGGCAGCTTCGATCACTCTAGGGTGGCTGGAAAGGCCTAAATAGTTATTAGCGCAGAAATTCAGGACCTTTTGACCTCCCTTTACCTCTATTTCTGCTCCTTGAGGAGTCATGATGATTCTTTCATCTTTATAGAGGCCGGCATCGGTAATGGATTGGATTTCTTTTGTCAAATCCTCCTTGACTTTTACGTACATTGATACCTCCTTTTCAAGTCTTAAGACTATATCAGAATTAAAGAATCAGGTCTATATTTTTTTGTGCCAAAATAACAAGAGAAGGGCCAGCTCTACACTTTTCACTTTTTCAACCTGCAAAAATGTAAAATGGGGACGGTTCTATTTTTTTCTTAGAATCCAGAGACCGTAAGAAAATAGAACTGTCTCCTTGTCAGATTCTCTTTTGTTTGAATCTTGAATCTGGAGACCTGACTCCGTATTCACTCACTTGCTGAGGCAGGTTTACTGTCTATCGTTGACCATGATATAATCACTTGCCGCCATGGAGGAAGGACTCTTCTACCTCGAGACTTTTACCGCCGATTTTTTTAGGCAGTTGAAGGTCGATAAGATCTATTTCCAGGGAAAGACAGAATATCAACTTGTTCAATTGTTCGAGAACAAAATCTTTGGCAAAATTCTTTTCTTAGATGGAAAGATCCAATCAGCTCAAATTGATGAGTTCATTTTTCATGAATCGCTTGTTCATCCCTCTCTCCTGACTCATGCTGCTCCTCGGAAAGTTTTGATTGTTGGGGGAGGAGAAGGCGCAACACTCAGAGAAGCTCTCAGGCACGCATCTGTCAAGAGAGCGGTTATGGTTGATATTGATAAGAAACTGGTGGAGTTGTGCCAGAGGCATATGCCTGAGTGGTCAGACGGTGCCTTCAGTGATTCAAGAACTCAGTTGATCTTTAGGGATGCCCGTCGATATATTGAGCGAACCAAACAGAAATTTGATGTAATCATCTCCGACCTGACCGAACCGGTGAAAGGAGGACCTTCGGTTTATCTCTTCACCAGAGATTTTTTTGATAAGATATTTAATGCCTTGAATGAAGATGGCGTATTCGCTCTTCAGGCAGGAGGAACAGATCCCTTCTACAACCAATTTTTTGCATCTTGTGCTAAAACACTGGAAGAGATTTTTCCTCTTGTCAGACCTTACTGGACGTTTATTTTTTCTTTCAACAATCCCTGGGGATTTATTATCGCCTCTAAAAAAACAGATCCTTTAGAGCAAGATTCAAAAGTCATTTCTGAGAGAATGAGTTCCCGGGGAATTAAAGAACTTAAGTTTTATCATCCTGGCTTTCATCATAGCCTCTTTTCTCTTCCTGTGTATTTGATCAAGGCCTTGAAGAAAGGCAGAGTCCTGACCGATAAAAAACCCTTTATTTGGGAAGCATGACCAGCAAGAAGAGCCCTCCAGAGATCGAATTTTCAGAAATTAGAGAATATCACTCCTCCTGGAGCGGGCTTTTTTTCAAGGTCAAAAAACTGCTTTATAGCCATCGATCTCCTTTTCAGAAGATAGAGGTCATTGAAAACGAGTATTTTGGAAAGGTGCTTCTCTTGGATGGCTTGGTCCAAACGACTGAAAGGGATGAATTCTACTATCATGAAATGCTTGTCCATCCAGCCTTGATTACGCATCCTTCTCCCCAAGACATACTCATTATCGGCGGGGGCGATGGAGGAGTCCTCAAGGAGATTCTTCTCTACCCTGTAGAACGATTATGGCTGGTGGAGATCGACTCTCAGGTCATCGAAGTCTCAAAGAATTTTTTCCCTTGGCTTTCTCCAGCTCTTGAAGATAAAAGAGTCGAGCTGGTGATTGGGGATGGTGGAGAATTTATCCGCCAGACCAACAGAAAGTTTGATGTCGTTCTGGTCGATTCTTCGGACCCAGTGGGGCCATCTTCTCGCCTTCATGAAGAGGATTTTTACCGGGATTTAAAGAAGCGTCTTAATCCTGATGGAGTTGTGGTCACTCAGTTAGGCTCTCCTTTCTATCATCTAGAAGAGATTAAAGAGAAAAGTATCTTCTTAGCTAAAATTTTTAAGCTTACCCGCTTGTATACAGGACCGGTTCCTTCTTATCCGGGCGGAATCTGGTGTTATGCTTATCTGGGGGGTGAGATAAATCCTTCGAAATTGTCTAGAGAGCCTCCAGGTGGGCTGAAGTATTTTAATAAAGAAATCCATAGGAAGGCTTTCTCTCTTCCTAATCTCTTGAAGGATAAACTGGGTTAAAATCCGATACCGACTCTCAATTCAATACCTTTGACGAATCTGTTATTTTCGGTATTGTTCACGTCGATCTCATACCCGCCAAACCCAACGACCATAACAAAAAGTGGTTTTAGAAAGAAATAGCTCCCTAACTCAGCAAGCGGAGTTACAGTCACATCTTGGGGTCGATTGTCAAAGCCGACACCAGCGAAAAGAAGGAAATTGGGCATTATGTCAACCAGGTCATATCTCCATCTCCCTCCCAATTCCCAGCGCCGCTTATTGTCGCCATATGTATCGTCAGAGTCTTCTATGGTCCTGTAATAACCGAGCCTTACGGAAAAGGCAGATTTAGCGGTTATGTAATGCATGAATTCGGCCTGGTAGTCTTCATCGATAATTTCAAGAATATCTGTAGTCAAGGCAAAATGGACATACATTTCGCTGCGCGCCTGCGAACTCAATCCGGTGAATAAAAATATGGCGGTTAAGAAGAGAATTATTCTTTTTTTCATCTGATTTCCTCCTTTATGCACCCTTTGGCATAATACATTCTAGGAAAGAGTTTTACACATTTTAAGGCAGAAAACAAGCCTAATATAAGCATGTCTTAATAATTCAGAGTGCCATTAGCATGGCGCTGCTTCAAAACCTTGAGCATGTCTTCGGTCATAGCTGCAAGGTCGTAGCTGGGCTTCCATCCCCATTCTTCCCGGGCAGCCGAGTCGTCAAGAGAATTAGGCCATGAATCAGCGATCTCCTGTCGAAAGTCAGGCGCGTATTCACAGACAAACTCAGGGATATGCTTTTTGATATCAGCCGCTAATTCTCCAGCTGAAAAGCTCATGGCAGTGACATTGAAGTCAGAGTGGTGTTTAAGGCGGGAAAAGTCGGCCTCCATGAGATCGATGGCTGCTTTCAAACAATCTGGCATATACATCATCGGGAGTCGCGTGTCTTCTCTTACAAAACAGGTGTATTTTTTATTCTTCACAGCTTCGAAATAGATGGCTACAGCATAATCTGTGGTCCCTCCGCCGGGTAGTGTCTCGTAGCTGATGATCCCTGGATAGCGGCACCCACGCACATCCAGGTTAAAGCGCTTGACATAATAATCACAGAGGAGCTCTCCGGCTACCTTAGTTACTCCGTACATGGTTCTGGGCCGCAAGATTGTCTCCTGGGGAGTGTTGTCAAGGGGGGTTTCAGGGCCGAAGGCAGCAATAGAGCTGGGGACAAAAATTCGTGTCATTTCGCGTTCGCGGGCCACTTCTAGGATGTTGTAAGTCCCATTCATGTTGACATCCCAGGCCAACTGGGGATTTTTTTCGCCGACCGCAGATAGGATGGCGGACAAATGGTAAATCGTGTCAATATCGTATTTTTTTACGACTTCTTCGACGGTCTCTATCTTGGCAACATTTATGAATTCAAAAGGGCCGGAATCACGGAGTTCTGGACTGGGCGGGGTCTTATGCCCTGTGGCCAGGACATTATCATTGCCGAATTTTTTTCTCAGAGCCATGGTCAATTCTGAGCCGATTTGACCGACTGAGCCGGTGACCATGATTTTTTCCATCTCTTTTGCCATGCCATTACCTCCATATTTTTCTCGAGTTACAGGGTTACTTTATATCTTTAGCGGGAAAAGATGTCAACCGCTGAATTTTTTTACTCTTTGTCTTGGAAAAATATTTCAAAAATGTCTGGAATAAGATAAGATTTCTAGAGACATGGTCCGAATAAAAAAGGTCTCTCTTGGTATGGTCACCATCGCAGTCATTATGTTTTTTGTGGCCCTGGCAACGGACATTTTCTGGCTGGCTAAACTTGTAGGAAAACCCTTCCCCTCGACCATGCCTTTGGATCCTGAAATCTACAACGCCTTCGCTGTTCCAGATCTTCTTCTTTCTCTTTTTCTTTATGTGGGGGCTTTTGGTCTCATTAGATTGAAGAAGTATGGATTCATGGCCACCTTGATAGGAATGGGAATGTGGATTTTTGACTCCCTGCTGGTCTTGGGCATCACCAAGCTATCTCGAGTCAACATTGTCGGTCCATGTTTGTTTTTTGCTTTATTCACTATTATCTATCTCTGGATGAGACGAGAGCTGTTTGATTAGCCAAGGAAGGATTATAATAATTCTTGCCTTCTAGTGTGACATCTTATAGATTATAGAGTCCCAAACCTAAACAGAGTTCAAAGATTTAGGAGGAAAAGCCATGGCTATTACTCTTGATGGACATAACCTCAGTATAGAGAACGTGGTCCAAGTTGCTCGGGAAAATGAAAAAATCGATATTCATCCTGAGGCTATGAAAAGGATACAAAAATGTCGGGATCTTCTAGAAGATAAGATCAAGAAGAGAGAGATCATGTATGGAGTGAATACTGGCATCGGAGAACTCTCAGAGGTGGTTTTGACTCAAGAACAAGTAGAGCAATACCAGAGGTTTTTGATATACAGCCACGCTGCAGGATACGGGAAGCCGCTTCCCATCGAAGTTGTCCGGGCAGCCATCCTGAGCAGGATCAATTGCCACTGCCACGGCCATTCAGGTTTGAGGCCGGTCGTAGTGGAGACGTTGAAAGAAATATTGAACAAAGGAGTCACGCCCGTCGTATGCGAGAAAGGATCGGTCGGAGCGTGCGGCGATCTTTCTCCTATGGCTCAGATGGCTCTGGTGCCTATGGGAGAAGGAGAAGCTTTTTATAAAGGGGAGCGGCTGCCGGCCAAGAAAGCGATGGAAAGAGCTGGGATCCCGACGATCGTTTATGAAGCCCGTGACGGCTTGGCCACGATCAATGGGTCCAATATGATCGTGGGACTAGGATGTTTAGAGGTCCATGATGCGGCGCGTTGGATTAAGAACTCAGAGATTGCCGCAGCTATGACCCTGGAAGTTCTGAATGCCAACATGAAGGCTTATGATGAAAGGCTTCATAAGGTGCGAGGCTATCCAGGAGCTATGGAATGCAGCGAAAACGTCAGGAACATAACCAACGGCAGCCAGCTTTTGGCTCAGAAAGGAAAAAAAGTTCAGGATTCCTACAGTCTGCGGAGTACCCCTCAGGTCGTGGGAGCGGCCCGAGATGCCCTCAAGTGGGCTCGCTACATGATGGAGATCGAACTGAACTCTGCAGCCGATAATCCAACCTTTTTTCCCGATGAAGAATTGGTTCTCACCGGCGCAAATTTTCAGGGAACGCCTATGGCTTTTGCCCTTGAGCTACTCGGGATGGCCATCACCACAGTCTGCGTTCTTTCCGAAAGGAGGACGAACAGGTTGATGAATCCCCATCTGAGCATGGGGCTTCCAGCCTTTCTGACAAAAGGAGCAGGCATGTTTTCGGGATTGATGCTCTCTCAGTATACGGCTGGAGCCTTGATATGCGAGAGCCGGATTCTCTCCCATCCGGCAGCTACGGGTTCTATACCTGCTGCCGCAGACCAGGAGGATTTTGTCAGCATGGGATGGACTACAGCTCTCAAGACTCAACAAATCATCGACAATGCTCAGGCTGTGCTGGGGATAGAATTCATGGCTGGTGCCCAGGCGGTGGATTTTCGTCAGCCCCTCAAGCCGAGTAAAGGAGCCCAGGCTGCTTATGATGTGATTCGAAAATATGTCGAGCATCTTGAAGAAGATCGTCCTCTCTTTGACGATATCAATAAGCTCAAGGAGGTAGTGG
Source organism: Candidatus Aminicenantota bacterium (assembly GCA_011772495.1). GTDB lineage: Bacteria > Acidobacteriota > Aminicenantia > Aminicenantales > Aminicenantaceae > WVZL01. The sequence continues at coordinate 42,359 of WVZL01000006.1, read as the reverse complement.
AATCTAATGAGATACTCAAAGCTGTAGAGGAAGCCACTGGTCCCCTCAAGTAAACAGGCCTGTCGCCCCTTTTAGAATTAAATATAAGCGGGAATAATCGTTTCTCTACAGGCTCAGATCAATATAAAATCTTTGTTCTTATAACCTCTAATCCTCCGGCAGACTTCGTAACCTTCACGAAGGCCATCATCATTTGTGTTCCCCTCTATAGTATGAAAGACTTCATTCTCAGGTTGGATAACGATTCCGGTGTGAATCCAATCGGCAGGAGTTCTCCGCCTCAGGAAAAGGGAGCCGGGAGAGATCTGGGATTTATCTGTTATTCTGGATTCCCCGAGGAAAATTCCTTTTTCTTTGGCGCTGGCGGCCAGGACATCGCAGGAAACAGAGGTTTTAACTGGCAAGGGAACTTCCAGGCTCTGGCAGGCTTGCTTCAGAATAAAACAGGCAAATCCTGCACACCAAGGCCATTCTGAGCCTTCTTTGCCTTTCATGTAGAGACGAACCCAGGGCCCTTTATTCTGCCCACCGATCTCCCGAGGACTCTGTTTCCAATGCTGTTCTGCGCAGGCGACAACCATTTGACCCAGTGATTTTTCATCCTTAGGAAGGGGGGTTAGAGAATTTAGAATAGGCTGGATGAGTTTCCCGAATGTTCTCTTCCCGACTATTCCATCTACAGTCAATTCTTCATGTTTCTGAAATTGTCGAACCGCATAATCCGTGGCTGGACCGAAGATTCCATCGACCATGACGTGGAAGCCATGAAGACAGAGCCACTCCTGGATTAGTTTGACCTTTTTCCCTTTATTCCCCTTTTTATAGTTCTTGTCTAAAACGTGGTCCTTCATAGTCACCCCCTTCTTGAGATTTCAGGAAAAACTTTTTTTATTGAATTCTGATTCTTAAGATCCTCTTCATAGAGCCTTTATTTTACCGATAATCTCGATCTGAATTGGATAGCCTTCCAGAGTTTTGGGAAGCTTCTTCTGTGTTTCTGGTTGAGGACGCTCCAAACCAACGATAATAACAGGTATTCCATCAGGATCTTTGCCTATTCCCACTGAAATCACTCCAGGCTTGGCCAAGAGAGCTTGGGTGTACTTTTTCTTAACTTCTTCGATTGATGGTGACATGGATTCAGCCTTTTTGAACCAATAGCCTGATAAAACTCATATTAAAGAGTTTTCCGCTCCGATGCAATTCATAAACTGACTCCTAAGGCAGAAAAAACATTCTGAATCCGGTTGAAGATGGTGGTGGTATCGCTGCCAGCAAAAAGGAGCCCCACCAGGTTGTTATCAGTATCCAAGAGCGCTGAGCCGCTATCTCCGCCTTCGCTCATGGCGCCACCCATGAGTTGGTCGGTGAAACGAGCTATTTTTCCTAATTCATACTGGACGTCCACGGTCACATCCACTTGTAGGATCTCGCCGGTAGTGAATTCAGTGGTGCGGCCAGTTTTTTTGATTGCCATACCCACCGCACCCTCATTGACTCCTTTAATTTTACCTATATCCAGAATTTCATCGCTGACATCTTTCTCATCGATGGGGAGAGCGAGGGCTGCATCCACCAGGTTTTCTGCTTGGCGAATAGTCGTTGACTGCAATCGTGTTTTGCTCCCAATGACCTTGGCTCCAAAATTCAACAGAGAGGCGAAGGCGCGAGCTATTCCACAACCATCCGGGGGTTGGTCAAGGAAAGAAATGGGGACAAAGTCTTCCAGTTTGGCAATCCGGTCACCTGGAAATTCCCCTCCATCATAAGGACCAGGCTGCAGGATATAGTCACCAGGTTGACCATTGTTGCTGTCAGCCAGCACGTGGTTGTTCGAAAGAATGTGTTTCTTTCCGTCTCTCTTTACCAGGCAGCCGAGTGTTCCTGCGGTGATGTCCATATGCCCGATACTGACTCCTCCGGGTGCGGGGCGGTACCTTCCTGTGTAGGACAGGGCTCGGATAGGTCCGGTTTCTACGACATCTGTAGGAACACCATCAATAGTGGACGGAACCAGATCCTTGCCCGACAATTGGGGAGCAGTCAATTTCTTGATTACCGAACAAACAATACAGAGGGTGGAGGTTTTCTTCTCCTTGGTGATCTTATATCCTATTCCGGTGGCGATGACATTGGCTTGTTCATGGAGTTTGAGACGAGTATCCTTGAGAATATTTCTTAGAGAATCTAATTCTTCATTCATAGATTCCTCCTTTTTTATAGCTTTTATTTCAAAACATTATCAAAGCAATTTGTTTCTTTTCGGAGTTTCCAGCATGTAAACAACTCAAAGGGATAAGGAGATTTGCTAATCCTAATCTTTTCGGATTGGCCTGCAGAACTAGGGGCTTTGGGGCTGGGGTTTTGGATTGATCGCTAAGGGCACGATCAAGGTCCACAACACCAAGACAACCGAAGCGATCCAGGCTTTGTGTAAATTCCAGAACTGGAAGGGCCCTCCGAGCGAATAGATCCAGATCACAAACGAGATTGAGGTGACTATGATCTGTGAACAGCGGGTGACCTTGTGAATCTTCCACAGATATAAGGGAACCAGGATTAGAAGAATGATGGAAACGATGAGAATCCCCCACTTGGCGCTAGCCAGAGGAATGATTCCGGCCAGGACCATGTAGGCAGCGACAATTTCACTCGGAATCAGCTTGAGCAATCGATCCTTGTAGGTTTGGGCCTCCTTGATTTCTCTTGGCATATTCCTCTCCTTCCTTGTCTTTAATGTTTAGGGTTCTTGCTTCATCTTGGGCACCCTATCTTTGATGAATGAAATCGGCCGGTTTGGTGCAGACGAATTCAGCAAGAACTTATCGAGTGTCTTTAGATGTAGCTCTCCTTCTTTGCAAATTTTTAGTCGTCAGAGCTTATAAAAAATTGAAAGAGTCCATTATTTAGGTAGGATATTGAATGTTGGCAAAAAGCTTAGCAGCATTGGTAAATATGGAGTCGTCGAATTCCATGCCTTTGATAACCAGAAAGTTCTTGTCCAGAGGATTCTTGGTCAAGCGAACCTTGAGGACAAATTTCAACCAGGAGAAAAAGTTGGTGCTTTTATTGTAGGTGAGTTCGGAGAGGGGGATGGGATAATCACTGGCATAAAGCAATTTGCTGGCAGGGATGTTCTTCAAATTCTCTTTTATGATTTTGATGTATCTTGTTCTGAACGGAGAGCAGATAGCAGAGAGATCAGCGAAAAGATTCCAATTATTCTGATCTGCTTCCTCGAAGAGTTTGAGAAACTCCCCGAAATCATCCTGGTAATCCACGTCCAGCAGTCCAAAAAAAGGCATAGCACAATGAGCGATGATGACAACCACGCCCTCATCCAAGGCAGTCCGCAGGTATTTCGGATTATTGTATTCAACATAAGTTTCATCCGAGGTTGGAATTGCATATTCAGGGCCGGTGTGACAGAGGAGTGGCAATTTGTAATCCACGAGTTTCTTGTAAAAAGGAAGACATTTTGGATGCTCAGGATTGATCAATTGGGAAGAAGGGATCCATTTGCAGAGTACCGCCTTATTCTGAAGACAAAATTCCAGTTCGTCTTCCCAGTCATTACGATAGGGATGCACAGAAGCGCCTAGGAGTACCCGTCTGTTTTCCTTGGCTAAGTCTGATAGGTAGCTGTTCGGAACAAAAAGGTGAGTTTGTTCTGGTTGGACATTCCCGGTTTCATCGTAGACTTGGTCAAGAGCGAGGAGGACGCTCTTATCTACATATTTAGACCGGTTGATGACTCCGAGGAGATGCTTTCGGATATGATGAATATCTATCTTCTTGCAGAGCGATCCTGTAAGTAAAAGCAATGCGAGATAAGCAGGCTGTTTAGTGAATTCCTCAGACCAGTAGCACCCACTTTCCTCATCTTCTGGAGCACCGAAATGGAGGTGCATATCGATGATTTCTGTTTGCGTTCTAACAGAGGAAGCTTTGTTTTCTTTAGACTGCAATGTCCTTTTTCTTTTAAAATTTTCTTGAATCTGTTGCTTGAGGAATGGCGACCCAAGAAAAGATTATTTGCGGCTTATTTTAAAAGTTACTGTCCCTCCTCCAGTATAGGTTTGAGGGTCGAGGCATTGAACATAGGCGTCTTTTCCTTCATGGGCCAGGCCGAGTTCGACTGGGTCAACTCCTTTGGACAAGGAAGTATAGTATGGGAGAAATGAAGCCAGCGAATGCATACAGATCGCATCAGTTTCTTTCAGGTTCACTTTAAAACCCTCATCCAGAACAATTTTTTGGCCGACTTGATAAACAGGACAGCTGCCTTGGATGTCTATGACTTTGATGACGAGTTTCATGCTCGTTTCTTTCCTGTCAAATCCAGGAAGGCTATTGAGTTTTCTTGATGAGGATTTTTCCACTCCAGGTCTTGATAATTATTTTTGCTGCTCCTTCACCTAACGTCTGCTCCCATGTTTTCAAATCTTCTTTCTGTTCTTCTTCAGGAATAAAATCCGAACTTATATTTCCTACGCGTGTCTCTGCTGTGATTTGAACATTTGGAACAGAGGGCAGGTAGAGCTTGATATCTCCGTCCGAAGTTTTAAAACTGAGCACATCATCCTTTTTATTCTCAAAAATTCGGGCGGCAATGTAGCCCTCATCAGCAAAAACTTCACAAAGGCCGGAAAAATCCTCGATTTCGATATTTCCTGTTTCTATGGAAGCTTTTAACTCTCCGTAGATTTGCATGGAGTTTAAGTTGCCGGTGTTTATTTTAATTTCTTTAAAAAGTACTTTTTCAGGCACCCGAAGCTCAAAATCGACAAAAAACCTGCTGAGATCTCCTCTGGGGAGATGAGTCTTTATGTAAAGATTTTTCCCCTCTTTCTTGATTTCAATATCTGTTTGTCTGAGCAGAGAATCGGCGCCAGATTTTGCAGCTCTGATCTCAATTTGATTTTTTTTCCAGCCGATGATATCCAGATCCCCCTGCAGGTTTTCAAAATAAATGCTGCTGTTTTCTTCGAGAGCCATCTCTTTATAGAATTCTCTAACTTGTGGATAAGGGCTGAAGGTTCGACAGCCATTGAAATACAGGGCTAAAAGAAGGATGAAAATAAAAGAAAGTGTTTTTTTCATTTTTAACCTCTCAAAATAAGTTTAGAGAAGAAGTGAATTTTATTCAAGTCATATGAGTTCTTATCCGGAGTCGTTATTTTTGAGGAATTAACGCTAAGACTTTTATTATTTTCATTCAATATCTTCTAGTGTCCCATCTTAAGGAAGATCATTCTTTAATTCACTTTTTATTTGATTGTCTTCCCCTGTATTGTTTATAATCTGCTTCAGATGAATCGATGAATTCATTAATTCTAATCCAAGAAACGATATGAAGGAAAAAATAGCTCTAGTCACAGGTAGCAGCCGAGGTATAGGGAGAGAGATTGCTCTTGGGCTGGCAGATGTTGTCTCGGCAGTTGCGGTTCATTATAAGGACAATAGGAAGACAGCCGAAGCTGTGGTGAAGGAAATTAGGGAAAAGAAGAAACTAAGCGCCTCCTTCCGAGCAGATTTGACAAAAGAAAGCGAAGCCATAGCCTTGATTAAGAGAGTAGAAAAGAAATTTAAGAAACTCGACATATTGGTCAACAATTTTGGCCCGATTTTAATCAAATCCTGGGAAAAAATAGCACCATCAGAATGGGATTTCATTCTCAAGGGAAATTTAGCGAGCGCCTTGTCTTGCCTCAAAGCTGTTCTTCCTGGTATGCGAAAAAGAAAGTGGGGAAGGATCATCAACCTGGGTTATAGCCGGGCCGAGCAACTTGTGGCTTTCCCGACTATAACACCCTATGCGATTGCCAAGACAGGCCTCCTGATTCTAACTCGAACTGCGGCAGCTACAGAGGCTTCAGAAGGAATAACGGTGAACATGGTTTCACCCGGGCTCATCGAAGGCGGAATTCTTCCTGGGAAAAAGAACATCCCTCAAAGAAAGCTGGGAAAGTTCCGGGACGTTGCGGAAGCGGTTTTGTTTTTGATTTCCGAAGAGGCCCATTTTATTACTGGCACAAACCTGATTGTTGCTGGGGGCTGGAAAATCTAGGGAGCTTTTTTATTTGATTTGTTGGTAGGCGACCATAGACTGATAGTAATCATTATTCTTCATAAGAGACTGATGTGTTCCGATGGTAACTAGGCCTTGTTCGTTAAGAAGGAGAATACGATCAGAGTCTTTAATGGTCGATACACGGTTGGCCACCACCAGCAGAGTCTTATCTCTTACAAGAGAAGGTAAAGAACTGAAAATCGATTTTTCCGTTAGGCTATCCAAGGCAGAAGTGGGCTCATCCAGGACCAGAATATCTGGATCGATGACCAGTGCTCGGGCAATGGCTAATCGCTGTTTTTGTCCTTCTGACAGATTCACTCCCTTCTCGCTAAGCTCAGTATCATAGCCTGTTGGCAGGCTACTGATAAAATCGTGGAGACCTGCCACTTTCGCGGCTCGAATAGCTTGGTTCTCACTTGTCTCAGGATTTCCGTAACAGAGGTTTTCCATAATCGTTCCGGAAAGAAGGAGTGTACTCTGGGAGACATACCCGATCCGGCGGCGCAAAGAGCTCACTTCGTAATCTGCAGCTGGTTGGTCATCAAAGTAGATTTCTCCATCCGTGGGCTTATAAAAGCGGAGGATTAGGCTCAAGAGAGTCGTCTTGCCCACACCGCTGGGTCCGACAATAGCCACGTGCTCTCCTGGACGAATGTCAAAAGAGATATTCTTAAGCACCGATTCTCGGTCATTGTAGGAAAAAGCCACCTTCTTGAACTCGATTTTTCCTTTCAGCCTCTCGACTTTCTTGCCAATCCCAGCTTTCTCTTCTGGAATAATGTTAAACAGGGCAGAGACACGCTGCAGTGCTGCCAAAGCACTCTGCAGTTGAAGGTTAGCTGTAGCCAGGAATTGCGAAGGGCCGAATACATATCCCAGATAGGCTACAAAAGCCAGTAAAGAACCCAAGCTCCATTGGCCGATGATCACCCAGTAAGCTCCGGCAGCGAGCACGATGACCCGGGCGATCCCAGGCATAGAATTTATCACCAGGCTGGCCAATGAGCTCACTGAAATGTGTTCCAGCGAGATTTGAAAGGCTTTTCTCAGGTTGGACATCATGCTTTGGAGGGTGCGCGCTTCCGAGGAGAAAGCCTTGATCAAGGAGACCGAAGATATGGATTCCTGGAATTGACTCGATACATTGGCCTGTTGCTCCATACTCTGGTGACTCAAAACATGAATCTTTCCAGAAAAGTATCGTATGCTCAGCACAAGCCCTGGAAGGATAATCACCACCACCAAAGCCAGTCTCCATTCCAGATAAAAAAGCAACGCCACTCCACCCAGAACTCGCAGGAAATTACTGATGATGTAGACAATAGTGCTGGAGAAAAACCAGCGCAGTCCTTGGACATCAGACGATAAACGCGACATCAGATAGCCTGTTTGATTGGCATCAAAAAATTTCATCGGAAAGCGCAAGACCCGTTTGATGAGCTCTTGCTGGATATCGAGGGTAATCCGTTGTTCAAAGCGAGCAAAATAGAACTGCTCCAGAGCGCTCATCAGCTTTTCAGCCAGGGCGATCCCAGCCAGTAGGATTATGGCTATGGCTAAGAGGCTCAATTGACGGGCGAGGATGACATCGTCAACGAGATACCGGGTAATAAGAGGTTGTGGAAATCCAAGCAGGGAAGCGAAGATGATGATCAGGACACCTACCAGGCCTTTGCGCCAGTGACGTTTGACAAAGGGACGGAGGTTATTAAGATTGGCCTTTAGGCCAGAATATCCTTTCCTTCCGGCAATGCGGTCCTTCGGTAATTTCCGGGAAAGCCCCTGTTTCAGAAAGTTAAACCAGCTCTTATTCACGGCCTATCCTCGTCTGTTCGACAAGCCGAATCGGCTCACGAAGTATTGTTTAAACCACCGATACAAGCGGCGTGCATAGGAGAAGGGAAGTAGCCAGTTATGGGCAGGAGGGTAGTCTAGGCGAATAATTCTGGGGCTAGGAAAGAGGAGGTGTAATAAAAATTTGGACTTTTTAAAGACCCCTGTGGTATCAGACCAGTGCAGCTTCAAGAAACTTGTCAGTCGGTCATGCCTCAGCAGAGCATCGGACCAGAAACCAGCTTCAGTTGCTGTGGGTGGAGGCCAGCGAGAGAAATCATTGTATTTTTCGGGCAATTTGAGCCCTACCCAGACCTGAGCCATTTTCAGGGAATATTCTAAAGCCAGGCGAGCTCTCCAGTCCACACTTCTTTTGAGGACAACCCCCCAATCTTTTGAGGCTTTAAGACCCTGGGCGAGCAAAGCCGTGTCATAAATCCATATTAAGCGAATGTCCTTGTTATGCCAAATGGCCATATTGAGAGCCCTGTGGATCAATGCATCGATGGGATGTAAAGTTTTAAAGGTCAATCCTTTCTTATCAATTTTTACGGCCCGGTGGAAGAGCTCCTCAACTTTGACTTCTCGGCTGATTCCCGAGAACGAGTGGAGATCCCAGTGGAGTTCGATGGCCCGGTTATCCCGGGCATTCTTTCGGTGAAGGAAGGTTTCTTCGCTGTAAAAATCCCTAGAGTGCTCAAACCTTTTTCCCAGGTTTTGGTAACCTAGCTTTCCCAAAATGGCCCTGGCTTGAGACATCTGCTCTGGGAGTACCAGTAGATCAAGGTCACTACTTGGTCTCAGGGCAGGATCAGGATAAACTGATAAAGCCAATGATGGGCCTTTTAAGACTAGGATTTGGACATCTTCATTATGGAAAGCCTTAATAATCTCATCGAGCTGTTTCTCCATGTGGAAGCAACGGACGCGGCTGATGAGGAAGGATTTTCTCATTTTATCCTTGACCTTTTCTGGAGGATGGTATTCCAGAGGCAGAAAGCTGATTTGCCGATAAAGCAGTGGAAGTATCCAATGGGATCTAAGACATGAAAGGACCTCAGACCATTGATTCAGCGGCAGTTCTGGAAGTGGGAGGGCTTCATTTCTCAGGAGAGAGGAAATGTAGATTACAAGCTCATTTGGAAAATCCAAGAGGGCATTTCTCGGTTCTCCGCACATTGTTAACTCTTTATGGGTATCTCGAATTTGTTCTGTCAGGTCGAAATGGTTTCTATTTTTTTTATTGATTGTCTTATCCCCTCGAAAAACTTCTGATTCAGAAGGGGCTGGGCGATTTTGTTCTTTTCTGGGAAGGGATTCTTCATCTATGAACAGATGGAAAGGCCGCTTTATCTGCCATCTATCTTTTCCTGGGAAAAGACGGCCAATCACCTTTTGTCCGATAATTAATTGCACTTCCGTTCCTACTGGTCGAATAAAGGAAATGGTCCGTATTTGTTTCTGTATAAAAGTTAATCGCTTCAAGATTCCTGATCTAGCTAGCCAGTAATAGACAGGACGGACCAAGAAAAATATGCCTGAGTCAATTTTATGGCTTGTCCTAATAAGGCAAGCGAATAGACGACCTCTCTTTCCACCATGTACAGATAGAAGTTTGCCCCTTCTTCGAGTGGAGACTACACGTCCAATAATATCATCAGGATTTAGGACCATCGGGTCAATCTTATTGTTATTATCCCCTTGAGTTCTGACTCCGTTTGGTTCGATAGAAATTACGCGATGAGTCACTTTTTGATGGTCTCGAGGTGAAAAAAAGACAACCACATCCCCGCGACGAACTTTTCGGTCCTCATAGGGAACGACCAGAAGTTCATCTCCTGGCTTGAGGGTGGGATTCATGCTAGAACCTATGTAGGAAACGAATTTCTGAGAATCATTAACTCTTTGCTTTAGCTCCATTGAGTTGCTTTTTGTGGTCTTTTCCCTTAAATTTTTTGTGCTTTGTTTCGGCAGCAATGTCTTCTTTTCAAATGTCATCACTATTCCGATCCTTGTTCGCATGTGTCTTTTTCTAGCTTCTGATTATCTGACCTCGTTATCTGATGACTGAAAATCATAGCCAATTCTATGAGCCTGGATTGGATTCTTTTAAATCCCAGAGCTTCCAGCAAAACAACCGCCCGGCGATAAGTTCCCAAAAGACGCACAGCCGGTCGAGGCTGCATCTCCGTTTGCACATTGTCCGGTAGCCAAATTTCCTAGCCCACAATTTCCAGTTGCTCCAGTTCCAGTGGCGCAATCTTCAACCGGCATCCCCCCTTCTGAAATCAAAGGAGAGAGAGAAACAAGCTTCGGTTTTTCATATTTTATGATTCGTCTATTTCCGAATCTTTCTTTCTTATTATCCATCGCCTATTCCGAACAGTCATTGCGTCGTGAAAGGATTTTGAAGTTTATTGAATCAGTGCTAATTTCCTCACTAAGTGATTTGCCCTTGGAAGGTGATATGTGTCTTTGTGATACGCGGGGCAGCACGTTTTCGATTTCTTCCCAGAATCTGCCTTTCAGACTTACTTTAAGCTTAAACGCAGAAACCGTGCTGGAAATTTCGCAGGCGTTATCGAATAACTCCTTCTTAAGCATTCTTTCTTCTTTTTGACTTAGATTCTTCCAACTTCGTTGACAGATATTTGTGGCTGATTGATATATAGATATCGCGGCTTCTCCCTGCCCCATAGGAATGGCGACGTCAGCTTCTGATTTTTCCAGAAAGAATATAGCATTAAGAGGAAGCTTTCGTTGGACGTTCCATGTCCTTTTGGAGTGACCTAAGAGATGTTCACTCCAGGTCGGGAAAGGATGCACTGCGTAGCTATTCTGTTCGACTCTAACAATAAGTGTTTCGTCGTCGCAAAGGGCTTGCCATGGCGGTGGCAGGCGCCGGCAACAGGTCGATTTTCCTGTCTCTCCCGGGGCGGCCAGCAGGACGCCCTTTCCATTCCTTACCACCAAGGCCGCGTGCATGGGAAGTCCTCCTGAATTCTGAGCCCGCCTGTAGATAGGATGAAGAGAAAGCCACATCCTTATGATATCCAAATCATGATTTTTCTCTGTTCTAATCTCGCAGATGACGTCTGGTCTATCACAATGAGACCAGAGTTTCAAAGCTCCGAGATTCAGAACATTCCATCCATCCCTCGGAAGCCCCTCAAGGATGTCTACATTACTGCTGCATGTGGGGGGCGTCAGCTCCACGCCTAATTCCCCCTGGATGAAGATTAGCTTTGGATATCCGTTAGGTTCGCACGTTCTTAGTTCCATTATTGAGGTTAGTTTATCTATAAATGGCTTTGTTTCATCAGAGGCCATGATATGCCATCTTTGCCCGTTAGCGAGCCGAAGGGAATATCCATCCCTAAAGCCCGTTATCAAATTTGTGCCATTCATAGCATATCCTAGGCCTTTTCTCGGCTTAATATTTTTATGCAAGGAATTAACACATCCTTAGCTAAATTTTGTGTTATTTGGTGACCAACACTATTCAGTAAAGACATTTAGTTCATATTTTTTACATTTATCCAACTGGGGAGCTGCCACCAGTACACCACGGAGAGTTTCCCACAAAACAAGTTGTTTGATCTGAGGTTCCTGTTATGCAAGTGGCAGTTGCACTCGTTCCTGGAAAACATGTGCCTACAGCGCTTGAACCCTCAATGCAATCAGCTCCATGCACTGAATTATCCATTATTACCACTAGAACCGGCTTTTTATACTTCTTGTCTCTCATGTTCTTTTTGCAATTTATTTGTTCCTCGCTCAGGTTTTAGCTTAGGATTTAATCGAGATTCTGGAAAGAGTCCTCGCTTTTGGGCCTCCTCGCAATACCAGTATCCTGCCCAGAGGTTCTTGCTACAATAATAGTTTTGAGCCACACAGCTTCCAAGACAATGCTCCTTCATAAGGCAGTCGCTGCAAATTCCTTCCAAGCGGCGGGGAAGTCCCTTTCTTAGTTCTTTGAGCGCCCGTGTATTGTTCCAGATATCTTCTAGCCGATCCGTGGCTGAATGCCCAAAGACAAGTTCAGGTACTGTCTCGCCGATCCCGCATAGAGCATATGAACCATAGGCCAGCACACCGAGAATACCCAAAATCCCGCAAATCCCACATCTACCATCCCCGTTATCACCAAACATTTTTCCGAGGGGACGAAAGGCTAGGGGATGACTGTGGTAGATGCGTAGATTAGTCGAGGCAGAAAGAGTGTCTTCCACCCACTGTCCCAACCTTACAAGCTCTTCTATGGATAGGGCTTCTCCTCTTTCATGCATCCTTTCTCCTCTAGCTGTAGGCTGAAGGATATTAAGCTTGACCGAACCAACGCCTAATGACTCAGCCAGGTGCACTAAAGATTCAATTTCTTCTTTATTATGGCGCATAATGGTCATAATGATTTGCGGTCTGAATCCAGCCTTAACTAGGTTTCGGATGCCCGCCAGTGCATCTTCAAAGCACCCCGGTACTCCACGAACCCACTCGTGAGTTTCAGCGGTTGCTCCATCAAGGCTTACTGAGATAAAGGCGTTTTGACATACTGCCATCTTCTCGGAGAGCTCGCGAGTGCATGATACACCATTAGTCTCCACAGTGAGACGGAGATTCTCCATCCGCACCAGTTCTAAAATTTGGTGAATCTGAGGATGAAGGAGTGGCTCACCACCGGTAAGTTTCACGCCAGAAAGTCCCAATCGCTTGGCCTGTTCTATGATTGATCGAAATAGGTTTAAGTCTAGCGAGGGATAGACATGATCCTTATTTTGGAACTTAGGCTCTATCCAGCAATGACGACATCGAAGATTGCAGCCTTCGGTCAAGTAGAAATAAATGTAGTTCAACGGATATTTGCTGGGATTTGTTTTTTTACTTTTGTTTTTATCCATGACTGCAACTCAGATAGATCATCGGAAGGCATGAATAGCCTTTTCCGGCAATCTTCCTCCGTCATCAAGAAATTTTCTCAGGCAAGCATCAGGACTTGGATGATTCTCCTTACCCAAAATGGTGTAGGCCAAAGCAGGACAGTTTCCACCGCAATAATTGATGTACTTGCAATCCTGGCAGAACTCGAAATTACTCAGAGGTATGTTGAGGCGCTTTCTTAGCCTTGTGAGTTCTGGATGATTCTGCCAGATCTCTCTGAGGCTGTCCTTAATGATACGACCCAACTCAAGGTGGCTCATCTGAATGCATGGAACTATTACTCCATCAGCACGCACAGCTAACTTATTCATAACTCCGCCGCAACTTATAAGATAACCTCGACCAGGAAGGCTTTTTTTCCCTTCTTGAAGAGCCTGCTCCATCTCAAGCCAATTTCTTGCTTCAGCTAGAGGGCCCGCGGCTGCACTGATGCGCCCTTTGTACTTTCTGTTGAGATTCATGAGGCTCTTCATGGCCTGCATACGGTCATCAACAGTGAGCTGGACGTCATCCACATTCTGCCTGCAGAGCCCCATAAAAGAGGCAGAGTTAGTCGAAAATCCAGGAAGACGGATATCTTCCAACAATAGTCTGGCTACGGCTTCAAGGTCGTTGACATTCTGTTTGTGAATAGTTACTCGCACAGAAACAGGAATATTGTGTTTCTGAAGAGTTTTAATTCCCTGAATAGCCCTGAGAAAATTCCCTTTTCCCCTGAAGATATCATGGGTGGCGGGCATAGAACCATCGATAGAGACCTGCACCCCATCGCAACGGCCTGTAGAGGCTAAGAAGGCAGCCATCTCATCTGTGATCAAGGTTCCGTTGCTCAGGATGTTGAATCGCATACGGTTGCGGATTATCCCTCTGATGAGCTTCTTCAAATCTTCTCGACAAAAAGGCTCTCCTCCCTCAATGGTCACGTTCATGACCGCACAGCGATTCAATTCCTCGAAAAATTGAAGCCATTCTTCCTTGGGCACATCTCGATTGACATCACCAGCGCTAGTGAAATGGCTGCAATATTTGCACCTCAGATTGCACCTGTTTGTTATCGCCAATTCAATAGATTTGGGCGTACTCATTACCTTGGTAACCATTTTAGGCCTTTTGAGTCTCGTATCCTGCCAGCCCCTGTTCAACCAAGCTTTGAATAAAGTCTTTGAGATGAGTCTCAACCTCATTGGGCAAGCTTTCACAGTTCTTCCGAAGTTCCTCTAAAATGTTTTTGATAGTGTGGTTCCCGTCAAGATGTTTCCAGATAAAAACACCTACTGGATTGAGGCCAAAGGCATGACCCGAGTCAGGATCAAAAAGAACAGCCCAGTCATCAAATTCTTCTCGAAGAACCACCATGGGATTAGCTATAGGTTTGTTTGTACCTGACACGGCTCTGTTCATAACTATAAATATTTTTTATAACCCATTATAAAAAAACAGGTTATACTATTATGAATCAAACAAGAAGCGAACTGTTCCTTTCCATTGAAATAGACTTTTTCTCCACAAATAATTTTCTTTTTTTTTGATAAGAGAGTAAATAGCCTTTAGGGATGATTTTCAGGGTCATTTCCAATCATCTCTAAAGGTTATCTTGGAAAAAAACGCCCTAATCTGGAATTCTCTTTCTCAGCAGCGCCAAGCTCCAATCTGAGGGATTGTCGGGAATATTGACCTGGATGATTTCAAATCCCCCGCTTTTAAATTCTGATGATAGCTGCTCGTTTGAAGAAAAGATATGATGGAATTCAGAATTCCTCCAGATGATATCACCCTTCTCGTACCAGAAACTGCCTAGGCTTATGATAGTAAAAGCCTTTTTTAACAGCTCTCGGATAGGAGAATAAGCGCTAAATTTTTTATCAAAAGAAAAAGAGCAGACGAAATATCCTTTATTTTTAAGGATCTTTTTTATTTTGTGTAGTATATTTATTCGCCTTTCTTTGGTGGGGATTGAGGAGTAGGTTGCTGAGGATAACCATATGATATCATAAGAACCAAGAGCAAGGTCAAGGTTTGATATCTCCTGTACAATTCCCTTAATTTTGACGCCATGTGAGGCTGCATACTTCTTAGTTTTATTTATCATTTCTGGGACAAAGTCAACTCCTGTGACATCAAAGCCCTTTCTGGATAAATAAATTGCCTCTCTTCCTCCTCCTAATCCCAAAAGAAGAAGTTTGCCTGTTTTTAAAGGAATCATTCTTAGAATGGCTTTTTCATCATGATTCAGGCCTGAGTTAACCAGATCTTTATTGCAGTAAAATTTCACCATCTTAGAGCCCGAATAGAATTCTCGGTTTAACTCTACCAGATCATCGGGTTTCATCACCATAACTGCCATGGTTTGAGAAGATTTACCCAAACGATGGATATATATTCCAAAGGACTGAATCAACCTACCTGCTCCAATCAGCAATCGTCCTATCCTTAATCTTGGTCTCATATTAGCTCCTAATAATAAAATCTCATCAGTTTCTTCGAATTCTACAGGAAGTACAAAAAAATGAGAAGTCCCTAAGAAAAAACCGACAGTTCTCTAAGAAAGGGCTTTTATATCTAATATCATGTTACTTCCAGCCATTTTTAGGTGTTCAAGCAGTGATGCAATTTGAGCGCTCAGGGGATTCGACTGTCTCTCTTTATTAAATTCTCCTTTGAAAAAAATGTGGATCGCCTTTCTCGGTGATTTTTTGGGCTATTTTCTATCATCTTTTTAGGTCATATGGGGAAAATCATTAAAATCCAGTCGAGAGAGATGAATGGCCTCTCTCCCGCCTCCCACTCCCAGGAGGAGAAGTTTTCCTCTCTTCAAGGGAATTTCTTCTAAAATGGCAGTTTCATCAGAATTCAGGCCTGAGTCGACTAAGTTTTTATCACAGAAATGCTTCACCAGATCTGCTCTTGAATAGCTCTCTCGGCCTAATTCCACCAGGTCATCAGGCCATATGACCAAAACAGCGAGAGGCTGAGCGTACCCGCCCAGGCAGCGGATAAACATGCCAAAGGGATGGGCAAGTCTCCCTGTCTTGATCAGTAATCTCCCTATCAGTACCCTTGGTCTAATATAGGCTCCTTAAGAAAAGCATGACTCTTCATAATTTTTTTAATTCTACCGGATAAAGGAAAAAATGAGAAGGCTTGAAGAAAGAGCTATCCAAGCTTAAGAAATTGGATTTCTTACCCAGCTAATCCTCTTTTAACGAATCGATGAGAGCGGAGGTTGCACCTTTGGAGTAGATGAAAATAGATTATTTAAGGCAATAGTTACGGTTTTTCATAGCTTTTCCTGACTTCAAAAACCGTCCTCTATATCACACCTGTACCTAAATCACATTCAGTTGTAGCGGAAGGCCCTGACCAACAGCCGCTTGATGCACTAAAACCGGCATTGCACATCCAAGTTGCATTGGATCCTGGTATGCAATCTGCTCCTTTTGCTTGTTCATTGTGAATAGTAAAAAATTTGGGTGGCTCGTATTTTATCTTTTTCTTCATGAGTTTATATTTCTATTCCTGGGAATGATTCGAGTCTCTGGGAAGAGTCCGTGCTGGTGGGCCTCTTCACAAAACCAATTTCCTGTCCAGAAATTTTTGCTGCGATAATAATTCTGGGCAACACAGCTTCCAAGACAAAGCCCCTTCATGAGACACTTTCTGCAGATCCCTTCAAAACGGTGGGGGATTCCCTCGCGGAGCTCAAGATAAGCGGGAGTTTTGTCCCAAATATCCTCCAATTGGTCGCTGGCCGCACGCCCGAAGACAAGCTCAGGAACAGTTTCACCGATCCCGCATAAGGCATAGGAGCCGTCGGACAGGACTCCGAGAATATTCAGAATCCTGCAGATCGAACTTCCGCCGCCATTGTCGGAAAATATCTTTCCAAGAGGAAGGAAGGCCATTGGTTGGCTGTAATAAAGGCGCAGTGAAGTTGAGGGAGAAAGGACGTTTTCCACCCAATTTCCCAGACCTATAAGCTCTTCAATCGGCAGGGCTTCTCCTGCTTCATACATCCTTTCTCCTCTTGCGATGGACTGCAAGATATTGAATTTGACCGAACCAACACCCAAGGATTCAGCCAGTCGGACCACAGCTTCCATCTGGTCTTTATTGCGTCGCATGATGGTCATGATGATTTGCGGCCTGAGTCCTGCCTTTACCAGATTCCTTATACCGTTTAGGGTGTCCTCGAAGCAACCATCAATGCCCCGCACCCACTCATGAGTTTGAGCTTCTGATCCATCAAGGCTTACGGCGATAAAAGAATTTTTGCAATCAGCCATCTTCGAAGCTAATTCAGGTGAACATAACAGGCCATTGGTTTCTAAAGAGAAACCGAGATTCTCGGCATGAATCAGCTCCAGAATATCTTTAATTTGTGGATGCAGAAGCGGTTCACCACCAGTTAGCTTGACGCAGGAAAGCCCCAACGGTTTTGCTTGTTTTATGATTGATTGAAAAAGATCAAGGCCTAGTGCAGGAAGGGAGTGCCCTCCTTCTTTGTATTTTGACTCGATCCAGCAGTGGCGGCATCTGAGGTTACAGCCTCCTGTTAAGTAGAAATAAATCTGGTTGAGAGGATATTTGCGCTTTTCAGGCTTTACTGATTTCTCTTGAGTCACATTCATCACGCACCTTACTCTTGAGTCAGCAACGGTACGACCTCATCGGCCTGTTTTTCCCTCTTTTCTGGGTCTTTTTAGTTTTAGATGTTTCTTCCCGATCTCTTTAAGCTTTTTGATTTTCATATCCTGCTAAACCTTGTTCAACCAAGCTCTGGATAAAAGTCTGAAGATGACCTTCTGCCTCCTGCGGCACATCTTCGCAATTTTGGCGAAGTTCTTTTAGGATGTTTTCGATAGTATGGCTGCCATCGAGTCGTTTCCAGATAAACACTCCAACAGGATTGAGTCCAAAGGCATTACCCGTATCTGGGTCAAAAAGGACAGCCCAGTCATCAAACTCCTCACGCAGGACCACCAGAGGATTGGCTACAGGCTTATTTGGCTCTGGCATTGTCTCGTTGTTTTTCCTTTATATATTTATGTTTTTAATATAATAGCTGATAGCTTTGCCCGTCAAAATAGGTGTTTTTTCCGTCCCTTAAAATTTAATTTAGGAATAATTATTTAATTTTTAAAAATATAAGTAAATCGCCTTTTTAGGTGATTTTAAGGGGTATTTCTTTTCATCTTTGTAGGCTAGAAGATTTTCCCAAAGGATTTCTCCTTTCGGGGGAAGATTTTTAGGGGAATTTTTTTCTAATTTTTTTAAATTTTTTCTTGACAAGAGGGGAGAACAGAGTTATTAATATATATGGTGAACAAAATGGTAAACAAAATCCGGAAAAAACTGACAGAAAGGCAGAATAAAGTCTTGAGAACCATCGAAAATTTCGTTCTCGAGCACGGTTATTCTCCCACCATCAGGCAGCTGGGAGAGTTCTTGGGCATTGTCCACCCTTCGGCTGTTTTTAAGCATATCCTGAGCCTGGAGAAGAAAGGCTATTTGAAGAGAGTCAAGGGAGAGGTGAAGCTCACCGGCTTTGCAGCTCTTTTGGAGAAAACTCGGGTGCCTTTAGTCGGTCTGGTCCCAGCTGGTCAGCCGAGAGAGGTCTTTGATGCTTCGGGGGAAGCCGTGGATGTTCCAGACTGGATGGTGGGTCGGAGGAGGGGCAACATCTTCTGCATCCACGTCGAAGGAAAGAGCATGGTAGATGCTTATGTCGATGATGGAGACCGGGTGCTCGTGGAAAGGACAAACTCGGCTAACTCTGGAGAGATGGTGGTTGCCCGCCTGGATGATGATTCGGTGACCTTGAAGAGGTTGAGGATAGAGAATGGGAATATCTTCCTTGTCCCTGAGAACCCGGAGTTCGAGCCCATCCAGGTCAAGGAGCTGAGAGTTTTGGGGAGAGTCATCGGGCTGCTGAGGAAGTACTGACGACAGGAAACAGCAGAGAGTAAGTCCCACCCAGGCAGCACAAGAAGCGACTGGTGTTAAAGCAAAGGACTCGTCCCGCCCGTTTTGCTTTCCAAGGGGCTAGACGAACTAGATAAACTAGACAAACTAAGACGACGAGAGTGAAGAAATGAGAAGGAGATTTATCATCCATATTGACATCGACGCCTTTTTTGCTGCCATCGAAGAGCTCCTCAACCCTTCTCTCAAAGGGAAGCCGGTCATTGTGGGCGGTCTTCCCCATGAGAGGGGAGTGGCTTCTACCGCTTCTTACGAGGCCCGGAGATACGGCGTCCATTCCGGCATGCCCCTGCGCAAGGCTTACCAGCTCTGTCCCCACGGGATATTCATAAGGGGGAACTACCAGATTTACCAAACATTCTCCGAGAAGTTCTTCCACCTTCTCTCCCAGTATACTCCGGACGTGGAGGAGGCTTCCCTGGATGAGGCCTACCTCGATCTGACCCGCTGCCGTCCTCTTTATTTTTCTTTCTCCCGCACGGCCCGAGAAATCAAGCAAAGGGTGGAGAAAGAGCTGGGAATTTCAGTTTCAGTAGGAGTGGGCTCCAATAAGATCCTGGCCAAACTGGCCACGCGCCGGGCTAAACCAGGCGGGCTCTTCGAGATTGGAGAAGGAAGAGAAGAGGAATTCTTGAAGGACCTGGGGATAGAATGTTTACCCGGAATAGGGCCCAAGGCCCAGGTTATCCTCAGGATGCTCAACATCCATAAGATCGGCGATTTGTGGGGCTTGCCGCGGCCGACCCTCCGCTCTCTCTTCGGTTTGAGCGGCGAGGAGCTTTTTCTCCAGTCCCGGGGGATTGACAGCCGTCCTTTGGTGACCGCCTCTGTCCCTAAATCTGTTTCCCGGGAGACGACTTTTCTCCAAGACCTCTGGGACAGGCGCCTGCTCCTGGCTCACTTGGCTTATCTCTGCGACCGGTTGACCCTTCCTTTGCGCCGGGGACGCCTTTTTGCCCATATCATCGAGGTCAAAGTCAGGTATTCTGACTTTAAGACCGAGGCCCGAAGGCGCCTCCTTGTCTCTCCTGTCCAGGAGATGGGAAGGATTTACAGTATTGCCCAGGAGCTGTTCCTAGGGCTCTTCTCTTCTTCCCGGTTGTCCCTTCGCCTGGTCGGGGTGAAGGCTTCTGACCTGGCCCGGGCCAGACCTCTTTCTCTTTTTGAGCCCTACTCTGAACGCTCAGAAAGGCTGGGCCTCGCCGTGGATCAGGTGAGAGAGAAGTACGGCTTTGGTTCCCTGCTTACGGTTCGGGAAAAAATGCTGGAAAGTCTTTACAGTTTTGAGAAGAAGAGAGGTTTTGTCCTCAAGACAGCCTCCTTGACGAAATAAAAAATGTTCATTCCTCTGAGAGTTCACTCTGTCTACAGCAAGGGAAAAGGAGGAGCAACTCTAGAGGAGTTAGCCTCCTGGGCTTTCCAGAGAAGACTCCCTTCTGCAGCCCTGACCGACCTGGAGAACCTCTACGGCTGGGGCGGATGGAAGAGGGCGGTTTCGGAGAGAGGCTTCGCTCCTCTTTTTGGCTGTGAGATAGAGATTCAGGAAAGGCAATTCTTGTTTCTTGTCAAGAGCAGAGAAGGCTACTGGAACTTGATGGACATCTTCAATCAAAAGAAAATAAAGGAGACAGAAGGGCTGGTGGTTATCTTCTTCCCTCAGGCCAGAGAAGAAAAACCGCTGGAGGATTTTGACTTGCCTGAGAGGGTGGATTTATACTTGGGAGCCGATTTTTTCAACTTCGAAAAGGCCCTGAGATGGTCTCAGAGCTATGATTTGCCCCTGGTCTGGGCCAATCCCTTGAAGTTTGTGAAAAACCCGGAGAGACTCATTCTCCTTCATTCCATCCAGAAAAAGATCCCTTTCCCTCCAGAAAGGGAAAAATTGAAGAACAAAGTCAAACTCTTCGGTCCAGATCAAGAAGCCCTGGCTATCAAGAGATTCGGTTCTGAAGTGAAGGAAGCTTTCAAGCAAACTTTTGAAGTCGCTGCCAAGTGTCAATTTTCCTTCGAAGACATCGTCCCCTCTCTCCCCGAAGACCTTTTTCCCACCACTCTAAGGGAGGTGGTGATGGCGAGACTGAAGAGCTTGAAAAACCTGAGCTGGAAAGAGAGGCAGCGAGCGAAGGGAGAGCTCGGCATCGTGGAAAAGTCAGGTTTTGCTCCCTATTTTCTGATCGTCTATGATGTGGTGCAGTTTGCCCGGAAGAACGGCATTCTTCATAATCTCAAAGGCTCAGGAGCCTCCTCTTATTTGGCCTACCTCTTGGGGATTTCTCACCTCAGTCCCATCGAGTTCGACCTCTATTTCGAGAGATTCCTGAACAAGGGACGGGATGATCCTCCGGATATAGACCTGGATTTTGATTCCCGAAAAAGAGACCAGGTCCTGGCTTATGTCTTAGATAAATACGGCCAGGGCAGAACAGGTGCCGCCTTTGTGTGCAGCCTGAAAAATTTCCGGGCCCGTTCGGCTGTGTACGAAACAGCTCGGTCCTTCGGCCTCCCTCCTGAGGAAGCCAGGTCTCTGAGCAAAAGAGTTCCTTTTTTCGCCGAGCCTGATTTCCTCAAGAAGGACAAACCCCTTCCTGGTTACTTAGAGATATGGAAGGCAGCCTCTGACCTGACTTCGGTCTACGGCGAAAACTCCCTCCATGTGGGAGGGGTGATTCTCACTCCTGCTCCTGCGAATCGGTATCTTCCCCTGGAGGAGTCGGCCAAGGGGCTGCTGATGGCCCAGTACGACCGGGATGCGGTCGAGGACCTGAAACTCATCAAGCTCGATTTGCTTTCGGTAAGAGGACTGGCCGCCATTTCCGCAACCAAGAAGAGGCTGAGGTTAAAAGAGATTCCTCCTCAAGATGCCAAAGCCTATAACCTCTTCAAGGAAGCCCAGACCATTGGCTGTTTTCAGGTGGAAAGCCCGGCCATGATGAACCTCCTCCGCCGCCTGAAGCCAGAGAACATATACGAGCTGACGCAGGCTTTGGCTCTTATCCGGCCTGGTCCCACCGAGAGCGGCATGAAAGAAGCTCTTCTCCGCAGCCGAGAGGGAAAGTCCGCCTTTAGAGATTCTTTCCTGGATCGCATTCTCCCTGAGACAGGGGGGCTTCTCCTGTATGAAGAGCAGGTGATGCAGGTAGCTGAGCGGGTGGCAGGAATGCTTCCTGAGGAGGGAGATCTCCTCCGCCGCTCCCTGAAGAAAAGACGGGTTGCTCCGCAGCTTAAAGACCGGCTCTTCAGGGAAGCAGAAGAGAGAGGGTATACTGCAGGAGAGATAAAGAAGCTGTGGAAGACCATGGAAGAGTTTTCTTCCTACTCTTTCAACAAGGCTCACAGCGCTTCCTATGCCAACGTGGCCTACCAGGCTGTGTACCTGAAGGTCCACTATACTGTTCCCTACCTGACGGCTGTCCTCAACGCTGGAGGCGGCTATTACGGACTGGCTGCCTACATCGAGGAGGCCAAGAGACGGGGAATCCGAATCTTAGGTCCGGATGCGAACAGGAGCAGCTACGAGTTCGAAGTGGAAGGAAAGGATATCCGGGTGGGTTTGACTTCCATTAAGGGATTGGCTTTAAAGACCGCCGATAAGATCATCGAAGAGAGAAAAAACGGGGAGTATCTTTCCGTAGAAGATTTTCTTTCTCGGGTTTCTTTGACCAAGACCGAGCTCCTTTCCCTGATCAAAGCCGGGGTCTTTGACTCTCTCGAGCCCCGAAGGACGCAGCAGATCCTCCGTTATTTCAGGGGACTGGAGGGAGTCGAGGATGTTTCGGAGATAGCTCCGCGGGAGAGGGAGAAAATGCTCATCGATTCGCTCGGTTTCAGTCCTGGAGAAGATTCCCTTTCTCTGTTTGAAGGAAGAAGGCCGGCTCTCCGGATAAAAGATTTAGGGACTTATGTGGGGCGAGAGGTGGAGATTGTGGTCAGAGTTGTCGATGCTCGACAGAAGGCGGTGAGGAATGGCCGGAAATACTTCTTTCTTTTCGAGGACGAAACAGGTCTTCTAGAAGGAGTGGGAGAGACAAAATGCTTAACTTTTGGTTCTCCACCTGCCTGCTATTTGAGGGCAGAAGTGCGGAAGGATGGCAACGGAAGGCCAAAGGTTTTCAACTGCTTCTTCCTCAACCCTTATTCATAAGGGGTCAGGTCTTGACTTTCAACATTCTTATTTTAGATAACTTGAAAATAGAGAATAAATATGCCAATTTCTAATAAAAGAAAAATCCAAAATTTTGGATATTTCGAGCGAATGAAAAGACTAAATGAGTCGAACACGACTCTAATTTTCTTGATATTTTAGATTTATTCTAAAAAGAATTGAAAGCCGTGACCTAATCTCTTCTCATTTTACACTTGGGGATAACAAAAAATGTTGAAAGTCAAGACCTGACCCCAAGTAGCAAGTTGTTGACATGAATATTGCATCAGGTATAAATTCTTTGATAAGTCCTTGGAAAGCCTTTTAGAAGCACTCGAATGAGCACTTATATCCTGATGAAAATCCTTGAATCTGCCCCGAGCAGGTACGACCTGGGGATTCGACTTCTCACCCTGGGAAGATTGGGTAAAGCCTATGACCGATTGACTTCACTTGTAAAAAAGGGAGACAGAGTTCTCGATTTAGGGTCGGGCACAGGCGCGCTCGCTCTAAGAGCAGCTCAGAAAGGAGCAAAGGTCAAGGGAATCGATATCAATCCCCGAATGCTGGAAACTGCACAGGCTCGAGTGAAAGCAGCCAACCTTGCCCAGAATATAGAATTTGTAGAGATGGGAGTTGTCGAGCTTGATAAAGAAGAAGCAGAGAGTTTTGAGGTGGTGATGAGCGGCCTTTGTTTTTCCGAACTGACAGAAGATGAACTCCGATTCACCTTGAAAGAGCTCAGAAGGATACTAAAGCCAGGAGGGCTTCTGCTCATTGCCGATGAAGCGCGGCCGCGAACGATTCTCAAAAGTTTAATAATCTCACCCCTGAGGATGTTTCTTCGGATCTTTGTTTTTATCCTCACTCAGACAACAACAAGAGCTTTGAAGAATCTTCCAGAGCAAGTCAGGACAGCAGGGTTCGATATTGTGTCTTCTAAGCTGAACAGAAGCGAGACTTTTCTCGAACTCGTAGCCAGAAAACCAGGGGGAAGAGAAAAATGAGGTTTTTAGGCTATGCAGTTGCCAATGTTTTCGAAACACTTTTGAGGCTTTTGCCTTTTCCTTGCCGGACTGGCTTGATCAAGATAGGGAAGCCCCAGAAAGATTCGCCCGTTTTTCTCACCTGCAACTATCACCTGACAGTCCAGAGAGTCAAAAGGGCACTAAAGGGGATGGATGCCTACCTTCTCATAGCCAACAGTCGAGGTATCAATGTCTGGTGTGCTGCGGCCGGAGGGCACTTGACCAATCATGAGGTTATTTCCGTTCTCAAAACCAGCGGTATTGAGGGGCTAGTAGGGCATAGACAGGTCATCCTTCCTCAACTCGCTGCCACTGGGGTTGAACTAAAAATCATAAAGGAAAAAACCGGCTGGAGGATTATCTGGGGACCTGTCTATGCTAAAGATATTCCGGTATTCATGCAAAATAAAATGAAAGCAGGCAGGATGGAGAGAGAAGTCAAGTTTCCCTTTATCCAGCGGCTGGAGGTGGCCATTTCCTGGGCTTTCTCGCTTTCATTGCTGGCCGGAATCATTGCCGCCATCTTTTTTCCCAGAGTTTTTGTTCCCCTTATTTTGTTTATTTGGGGATTATCACTCGCCACCTTTATCTTTTACCCTCTTTATGGCTCCTGGTTGAGTTCTGGAAAAGGAAGCCTAACCTTTTCTCTTCTGGTGTGGGGTGTTATCTTGTTGGCTCTTGTGCTTTACAGCCATTTGAGTTCAGGTATTTCTTGGAGATTTCTTATCCGTTGGGGGATCATCAGCTTTGTTTTTGTTTTTATAACTACCCTCGATTTGAAAGGTGGAAGTCCGCTTCTAGCAGGCGGATTCGAAGAGCTGAAGGTTACGATTGATGAGGATAAATGCCGGGGCGCAGCTTTCTGTGAAACGGTTTGTCCCCGGAATTGTTATGATGTGAATAGAAAAAAGCATAAGGCAATTCTGCCTAGAGCCGAGCGATGTGTTCTGTGTGGAGCCTGCATCATCCAGTGTCCTTTTGACGCCTTATACTTTAAGAATCCCGAGGGAGAAGTCATTCTTCCTGGAACCATGAGAAAATATAAACAGAATCTTCTGGGCAAGCGTGTCATGAAGACTGGAAATAATAGATGAATGGCTATACAGGTTTATAATCGATATAGTGGAAGTAATAAGACATGGCCAAAATAGAAAGTACTCACAGAAATTTTAAAATCAAGATAAAATCTTAATGAAAAAACTTTGGAGGAGGAACTGAGCATGAAAAAATTCGTTTTAGTCTTATTGAGTTTATTCTTGCTCTTGGTGTTTCTTTACGGAGCTATCCGCCAAGAAAAATCCGAAAAGGCTGAAGTGCCTATCAGTGAACAGACTCAAGAATGTGTAGATTGTCATCAGCAGTATACTCCAGGAATTGTCGAGGATTGGCTTGATAGCGAGCATGCTGCAGAAACTCCAGAGCTAGCTCTCCAGAAGACTGGCTTGGAGAGGGAGGTTTCCAGCGATTCTGTTCCTGAAAACCTGTTGAAAGTCGCTGTTGGTTGTTATGAATGTCATAGCCTGAACCCGACGCTTCATAAAGATAACTTCGAGCATTTTGATTATAAGATCAATGTGGTGGTTTCACCTAATGATTGCAGCACCTGTCATGCCCTTGAAGCCGATGAGTATGCAAGAAGCAAGAAGGCTCAGGCCCTGGGAAATCTTCAGAAGAATCCCGTGTATCACACTCTGGTTGAGACCATAACCAAGGTAAAAAAGGTCGAGGACGCCAAGATCATTCCCTTAGAATCCTCTCATTTTACGAAAGCCGAGACTTGCTATGCCTGCCATGGGACTCGAGTCGAAGTCAAAGGGCAAAAGACGCTCTCGACTGACCTTGGGGAAATTGAGGTCCCGATTCTCTCTGGTTGGCCCAATCAGGGCGTGGGAAGAGTGAACCCGGATGGGAGTAAGGGGGCATGTACTGCCTGTCATCCGAGGCACAGTTTTTCCATCGAGATTGCTCGTAAGCCCTATACATGTTCCCAGTGTCATCTTGAACCTGATTTGCCAGCCTGGAATGTTTATCGAGAGAGCAAGCACGGGAACATTATGCAATCAAAGCCGAATGATGTGAATTGGGAAAGCATTCCTTGGAAAGTTGGCAAGGATTTCAAAACTCCAACCTGTGCCACCTGTCATAATAGCCTCCTGGCTAACTCTGAGGGAGAACTGATTGTCTCTAGGTCGCATGATTTTGGGGCCAGGCTCTGGGTCAGAATATTTGGATTGATCTATTCCCATCCCCAGCCTAAAAAGGGAGACACGTCTCTCGTCAAGAACAAAGACGGATTACCCCTTCCCACAACTTTTACTGGGGAGCTGGCCTCAGAATTTCTTATCGATGACCAAGAGCAGAAAAGTCGTCAAAGCAAAATGATGAAAGTGTGTCAATCCTGTCACAGCTCCTCCTGGGTTGCCGGTCACTTCGCCAAATTTGAATCGACTCTAGCCGAAACTGACAGGATGGTCCTGGCAGCCACTAAACTCCTGCTCAAGGCTTGGGAAAAGGGGCTGGCTGATAACACGAACCCCTTTGATGAAGCCATCGAACAGATGTGGATAAGGCAGTGGCTTATTTACGCCAATTCTGTTCGTTATGGTTCGGCCATGGTAGGACCGGATTATGCAGCCTTCAAGAATGGGTGGTGGAATTTAACCGAGAACTTGCAGAAGATGAAAGACCTGATCGAATTGAAAACAGAAAAGCAGTGATAGCCAATTCCAAGAAAAGTCTGGACTATTTCTTTCTCCTAGGAGCAACCGCTAAGATCTTATCGATGAGCTCGGGTCTATCAGGCAATAAGCCAGACTTGGGCAGGCGAGTAACCAGAACAGTCCAGTTATAATCAGCAGCAAACACTTTTTTAAATAAGGGAAGAGATTCTTCTAATCTCTCTGAGCTGGCTAAGGTGACTGCATGCCAGAAAACCATTTCCATGTTGTTGGGAGCCAATTGTTCGGCTGAGCTGTACTCTTTTAAAGCTGATCCAACATCGTCCTGAGCCAAGTATTCATCGCCTCTGTTCATATGCTCGTAAGCCCGATGTACTTTGACCAGACGCTTTAGCTCGGTCACTGGATCTGGATGATCTTCGATGCGCAAATCAATGATCCGGTCGAGCCAGGATCGTCCAGTTGGCTGGCCACAGACCACTATGATGGCTGCCGACTGGCGGCCTCGGATGTCGCCTCCCTCCTGTTGAGCGGCTTCTAAAGAAGCCATCAGGCGGTCAATGAGATCGCCTTTTGCCGATTGGTAAGCATCGGCCATGGCCTTCCAGACTGTATTCTTGAGCATGAGATTCGCCTGAACAGAAAATTGATTGCCGATGAAATGGCCGGCTTCGCTGATGCACGATTTTCCCGTGAAGGCGGCAACTCGACCTTGATTATCTATCATGGCGACTTGCCTCACCTCTCTGTTCTGGTCAATTTCAAGCAGGGCTTTTAGAGCTTGGGGAGCGCTATTGCCAGCTTTCATCAAGGATAATCCAAGCGGACCATAGGAGACTTCCACGAAGGACTGAGTGGCTATGGCTCCGACTCCAGCCTCAATCCAGGGGACAAGCGTTCCAACGGAAAACCAGTGCGTCTGCACGGCCACTCCCAGCTGTCCGGTATTAGGGTCTCGAGCTACGATGGAGTAAGTATGAACTGGTCGGTAGGAATTTTTTGCCCTGATGTCTGGGCTAATAGTTGCAACCAAAAGTATCAAAATAATGAACAAGAGAACCTTTTTCATAGGAAACCTCCTCCTGAATATTTAAATTTAAATCCAACGACCAAGTCAAGAACAGAAAAAAATTATGGTCTGATTCAATTTCATAATTCCGATAGGTATTGTCTTTTTTAAATAGATTTATTATGTTAGAAAATACTAGTATAATCTTGGTCTATTATTCTTTAGCTTGCGGAAAAGGGAGGAAGGTCATGAATAAGTTCAAAGACGATATTTCGATTGTGCTTTGCGGTGAAGCCGGACAAGGAATTCAAACAGTGGAACGGATTTTAACCCATGTTTTAAAGCTTTCTGGATTCAACGTGTTTGCTACCAAAGAATACATGTCCAGGATCCGAGGAGGAAGCAATTCGACTGAGATTCGAGTTTCTTCCAAAAAAGTCTCTTCGCTTGCCCAAAGAATAGACATCCTCATCCCTCTCAGCAAAAGTGCTATCGAGCATGTGAAAAGAAGAATTTCTCCCTACACGATTATCATCGGAGAAAAGGAAAATATTCCGGAGGGTTTTCCGGTTGAGAAATATCGCGTGATAGATGTCGCTTTCTCCAAAATGGCTTCTGATATCGGAGGAAGAGTCTATTCTAACATCATAGGCGCAGGAGTCATTTCAGGATTATTTAAAGTGAAAGAGGAAATTCTTCGTGACTACTTAAAACAGCACTTTTCCAAAAAATCTGAAGATATTATCCAGCGAAACATCGAGGCCGTGAAAAAGGGGTATGAAATTGCCGAAGATTTATTAAATACAGAAAGAATTGAGTTCGATCTTCAGAGGGATCCCCGAATAAGGGATGAAATACTCATAAACGGCGCTGAAGCTGTGGGGCTGGGAGCCTTAGCTGGAGGCTGCAATTTCATCTCTTCTTATCCTATGTCACCATCGACAGGAGTATTGGTGTTTCTCTCTCAACAGATGAATGATTTCGAAGTCCTTGCCGAACAGGCTGAGGATGAAATAAGTGCTATAAACATGGCTATCGGCGCCTGGTATGCGGGGGGAAGAGCCATGGTGACCACTTCTGGAGGAGGCTTTTCTCTCATGATAGAAGGCCTAAGCCTGGCCGGGATGTTGGAAACACCTGTGGTGATTCATCTTGCGCAGAGACCTGGACCGGCAACGGGACTGCCTACCCGAACAGAACAAGCAGATCTAGACCTTGCCCTGTATGCAGGTCACGGGGAATTTCCCCGAATCATACTTGCTCCGGGCAAGCTAGAGGACGGTTTTTATCTTACTCAGAGAGCCTTCAACCTGGCCGACAAGTACCAGGTTCCTGTTTTTGTTCTCACTGACCAGTACTTCATAGATTCTTACTATAATATTCCTGCCCTTGAGGTGGATAAAACTACGATCGATTCGCATATCATAAAAACTGATAAGAATTACCAAAGGTACAGGCTCACCGAGAATGGGATATCTCCCCGCGGTATTCCTGGGCATGGGGAAGGGCTGGTAGTAGTAGACAGTGATGAACACGATGAAGAGGGACATATCACTGAGGATCTGGAGCTAAGAACCCAGATGGTCAACAAGAGGTTGAAGAAGCTGGAATCAATAAAAAAAGAAGTCCTTGCTCCCGAATTAATAGGAAACAAGAATTATAAGAATCTAGTCATCGGCTGGGGCAGCACTTATCATGTTGTCAAAGAGTCCCTAGAAGGATTAAAGCGAGAAGACACCTCTTTTCTGCACTTCAAACAGGTTTATCCATTGCATCCAGAAACAGAGAGATTTCTCCAGAAGACCGAGAAAGCAATCCTTGTAGAAAACAACGCTACGGCTCAACTGGGAAAATTGATCAAACTCAATACAGGTTTGGAAATAGAGAATAAGATTCTTAAATACAACGGACTGGCTTTCACAGTTGAGGAAGTGAGAAGCAACCTAGAAAAATATTTATAAGGAGTAAGGAGCATGAACTCACAGCTTTTTGATACAGATAATATTGATATAGCCTGGTGTCCTGGGTGTGGAAATTTCAGTATTCTCAACGCATTGAAGCAGGCACTAGCCGAGCTGGGAATAAAACCGGAAGAGCTGGTTCTGGTTTCTGGAATAGGGCAGGCAGCCAAAATTCCCCATTATTTCAAAACACATGTATTCAATGGCCTTCACGGGCGGGCGCTGCCGCCAGCAACAGCTATAAAGGCTGTAAACCCTGATCTGACGGTGATAGCAGAGAGCGGCGATGGGGATATGTATGGAGAGGGAGGGAATCATCTCCTGCATGCTATTCGAAGAAATCCTGATATCACGACTATCGTCCATAACAATATGGTTTATGGTTTAACCAAGGGACAGGCCTCGCCCACGAGCCAAATCGGGTTCAGAACCCCCGTTCAAGTCAAAGGAGTCTTTGAAAATCCTTTTAATCCCCTGGCCATGGCTATTTCAATGGATGCTTCTTTCGTCGCCAGAGTTTTCGCGGGAGATATTGCGCAGACAGTTGAAATGTTTAAAAAAGCGATAAGCCATAAAGGGTATGCCCTGGTGGATGTCCTACAACCTTGCGTTTCCTACAACAAAGTGAACACCTATCAGTGGTTTAAAGAGCATACTTATTACCTTGAAGATTCTCACGATCCCCTGGATAGATTGAAAGCCTTCGAGAAAGCTCTGGAAATGGAGAAATTTCCTCTTGGTGTTTTTTACCTAAATCCTTCTAAAAAGACCTTCGAAGAAAACTCAGGTGTGTATCAGGAGAATAAAATCCCGCTTTCCAGGAGAAAAACAGAAAGAAAAGAAAAGCTGAAAGCCTTAATTCATTCAAAGAAATAAAGAAAGAAGAAAATCTTAAAGTCAAGGAAAGAATATTCCCCTAGAATTACAGATAAATCAGGAATGGAAGATTTTGATTCTTTAGTATAAAAAGGAAAAGAAGATGCATGTCATTATTCTAGGTGCCACAGGTTTTATCGGAAGAGCGCTGAGCCAATCTTTGGTTGAAGAGGGCTATGAAGTTGTGGCTCTTTCTCGAAACCAGATTAGGGGAAGAGAGATCCTCGGAGATCAAGTCAAGATTGTTGAATGGGACAGTAAAAGTGCTGAAGGATGGGCAAGCCATGTGAACGGGGCTTATGCCATTGTCAACCTAGTAGGAGAGAACCTTAGTTCAGGAAGGTGGACTCAAGAGAGGAAAAAATCTATCCTGGAAAGCAGACTGAAGGCTGGGAAAGCTGTCAATATGGCTATCCAATTGGCGCAGAGTAAGCCAAAGGTTGTTATTCAAGCCTCAGCCATCGGCTACTATGGTTCTCGTTCAGATGAGATTCTTGACGAGTCATCGCCTCCAGGAGAAGGATTTCTGTCTGAAGTGACGGTGAAATGGGAAGACTCGACGAAAGAAGTCGAGTCTCAAGTTAGGCGGGTTATTATCCGCACTGGCCTTGTCCTTGGCCGCGGTGGAGGTATTCTCAGCCGGCTCGTACGGCCTTTTCGCTTTTTCCTGGGAGGTCCGCCCGGGAGTGGAAAACAATGGTTTTCCTGGATCCATCTTGATGATGAGGTGAGTGCGATCCGGTTTTTAATGGAGAGAGAAGATTTGCAGGGTGCTTTTAACCTCACAGCTCCAGAGCAGCTCATGATAAAAGATTTTTATCATATATTGGGGAAAGCCATGAGGCGTCCTTCCTGGCTTCCTATCCCTGGCTTTGTGCTCCGTCTACTTTATGGGGAGATGGCTCAAGAGACAATTCTGTCCGGGCAAAGAGTGGTTCCGAAGCGACTGCTGGAGGCCGGGTATAAATTCATTTATCCCCAGGCTGGGGAAGCCATTAAAGAGATTTTAGGCTAGAAGAAAAGAACGAGCAAGTTTATCCCGTTTCTTTAAAATGAGTTTAAGATCATTCCTGTAACATAAAAAAGAATTCAAGGGAATGATTTAAGCTTGTCATTTTCCCGCTGAAGGCGCGGAATCTCAAGGTTAAAAAATAGAAAATTTAATTTTATACTTGACAATTCAGATAATTCTGATTATATTGATATATCAGAATAATTAGATTAATTTGATTTATCGTATGATTGAGGAGGCAAAATCCATGGAGAAAACAAAAATTAAAGAATCAAACGGGCAGCCCGAAAGAACAGAAAAGGGGTGCTGTAAGGTTGAGACTATAGTCAGTGTAGACGAAAGAGGACAGATGGTCTTGCCCAAGGAACTGAGAGACAAGCTAAAGATTAGACCAGGAGGCAAGCTGGCTGTCGTTAGTTGGGAAAAAGAAGGGAAATTGTGCTGTATTTCTTTGATAAAAGCTGATGAACTGACGGGAATGGTGAGGGATATGCTCGGTCCAGTCATGAAAGAGATGCTTTGAATACACGAAGGAGATCCTAGAGATGAAGAAAAAAGAAATCAAGAAAATTGTAAGAGAGGGCTATTCTAGGATAGCCACGCAAGGAAGCTCTTGTTGTGAACCTTTGGAGCCTTGTTGTGAAACTGATACAAGTGAGAACATAAGCAAAAAAATCGGGTACACGAGCGAAGAGCTCGGCCAAGTTCCGAAAGATTCAAACCTTGGTCTTGGCTGCGGGAATCCAGTGGCCTTGAGTTCTCTGAGGGAAGGAGAGGTTGTCCTCGATTTGGGAGCAGGAGCAGGTTTTGATTGTTTCTTAGCTTCAGCGAGGGTTGGAGAGAGAGGGAAAGTCATAGGAGTGGATATGACGCCTGAAATGATCGAGAAGGCAAGGAAAAACGCCAGTCGAGGAAACTATAAAAACGTTGAATTTAAACTTGGAGATATAGAGGATTTACCGATCGAAGACGATTCAGTTGATGTCATTATTTCTAACTGTGTGATCAATCTTTCTCCGGATAAGGAGACAGTATTCCAAGAGTCATTCCGAGTGCTTCAACCTGGTGGAAGGATGATGATTTCAGACATTGTTTTGTTAAAAGAACTTCCAGATTTTATAAAAAACAATGTTGAAGCTTATGTGGGCTGCCTTTCAGGTGCGATAAAAAAGGAAGACTATTTGAAACTGATCGAGAAGGCGGGTTTCTCTGAGATAAAGGTTATAGAGGAGAGATTTTTTTCGCTTGACTGTATAACGAGTGATTCCGCTGTAAAAGAGATCTATGAGAGTCTGGAAACGCCACCTGAGAAAATCAAAAAGGTTGAGACATTATTGGCGAGTGTATCAGTTCAGGCCGTGAAACCTGATAAAGGAAAAACTGAACAAAAGACAAGCTCTTCCAAATAGATAGTGCTTTTCAGTGTCTCTTATTGATTATTATCTTCCTCAAAAAGACCGAGTTGTCCGTCCTTCAGTTTTTTTATGATCTCTTTTAGGGCAGGATACCGGTTGACGAGTAGGTGAGGCACCTCGAGTTTTTCACCAGTGATCAAGTTTTTGATCTGGAGAGCGTTGGCCAGGGCCTGGCCCTGATAATGGTTGTTACTGATAACAAAGACTTTTTCACCTTTTTTCGCCAGGTCTTTTATTCTCTTTACCCACTCTTCTAATTCTTCTTGGCTGTAAAGGTAGTTGTAGCGCTCATCACGTCCAGCCCCTTCCTTGAACCAATTTTCATAATTGCGGCCGTGAAGCCTGACATAAGAGAAGTCAGGACGAGTTGCTATGGAGCTTGGCTTGATGGAATTCCGGAATATGGGCTGGTCTATATTGCAAAAGCAGACCTTGTATTCTGAGAGGAGTTGGTAAAATTGAGGATGGTCCCAAGAAGAATGCCTGATTTCCAAGGCTAAAGGATAGTCCGAAAAGAGCTTGAATAAACTCACTAAATAATCTCTGTGGGTAGCAGTATTCACGAAGGACCAAGGAAACTGGAGGAGGATAGCAGCCAACCTTTCATTGGCTCGAAGAGGCTCGATACCGAGTTTGAAATCGTCAACGTCTTTTTGAGTGAAATCTTTTCTCTGGTGAGTAAAAACCTGATGGAGTTTTATGGAAAAAAGAAATTCAGGGAAGTTTTCGACTCTTTTTACCCAGGAAAGAGCAATACGAACAACTGGAGGCCGGTAAAAGGTGCTGTTTATCTCGATGATGTTGATATACCGGGCCAGGAAAAAAAGAGGATGAAAGCCCTGGCTTTTTTTTTCAGGATAGACAATACCCTCCCAATCTGCATAGGACCAGCCGGCGGTACCAACGAAATAGCGAGTCATGGAGAACCTATTTTAAATAAATCAGCTAAAATATCCAATATTTTCTAAAGGGAGAACCTTTTTTTCCAAGAACAGAAGATTTTTTCTTAAATGGAATACAAGGCAGGTTGAGACCATAGTTGAGAACGAAAATAGAGAACCATCCCTTGGTTGAAATTTTTTAGGATGTTACAGTAAAAAGGACGCCTCCTTTTCCTTATACAGGAAAAAAGGAAGGAAAAAAAGATTGCCCAAAAGGGAATTTTTGATTATTATGTTTAAGCCTTGGTGCACGAATAATGGCGCGTAAAGTCTTCATTCTTTTTCTAATCTCTTTATTTTGTCTTTTTTGTCAAAAGAATCAGGAGCATCTTTTTACAGTCGGAAT
This sequence comes from Candidatus Aminicenantota bacterium, assembly GCA_011772495.1. Lineage (GTDB taxonomy): Bacteria > Acidobacteriota > Aminicenantia > Aminicenantales > Aminicenantaceae > WVZL01. The sequence continues at coordinate 8,123 of WVZL01000006.1, read as the reverse complement.
CTTTCAAGTCAATGAGGCCCCTCATTTGAATGAAGCCCGGAAGGGATTCATTCAGGCTTTGGAGGATAATGGTCTCGTTGACGGGGTTAATATTCAACTGCTGATCAGGAATGGCCAGAACGATATCGCTGAAGTCCAGAAGATTGCCCAATCCTTTGTCAAAGAAAAAGTCGACATGATTTGTGCTCTTTCTACTCCTTGTCTACAAGCTGCTTTGAATGCTTCCAATAGGATTCAGATTATTTTCACTTCGGTAGCTAATCCTTACCGGGCCGGAGCTGGGAGGTCGGCTGAAAATCATTTGCCTAATGTCACGGGTGTAGCCTCAACTGGACCGATCAAACAATCCTTGGCTTTCATAAAAGAAGTCCTTCCAGAGGTTAAAAGAGTCGGGACTCTGTGGACTCCGTCTGAGCTCAATTCAGAATATTATTTGGAATTATGCCGAGCAGGAGCTCGAGAATTAGGATTGGATATTGTGGCTGTTCCAGTGGCGAACAAAAGCGAAGTCTTCCTTTCGGCTCAAATATTGATCAACAAGAAAATTGACGCTATCTATCAGATTTCAGATAACACCATCAATGAGTCTTTCGAAGCCGTGGGCAAAGTGGCGGAAGAAAACAGCGTTCCTCTGTTTGGCGGTTTTCTTCTTTCGACTCATTTGGGAGCCTGTGCAGCCATGGGGTGGGATTTTTTTGATATGGGATATAAGACCGGAAAAATTGCTCTCAGAGTTAAAAATGGAGAAAACCCTTCTGAAATTTCCATTCAGGTTATGGAAAAAATAAAATTGCACCTCAACTTGCAGGCTGCAGAAAAGCAGGGAGTCAATTTTTCCTCAGAAATCTTAGAAAGAGCTGATGAGATTTTAGGCAGGGAGGAAGAATCCCTGAACAGTTTTGTCTTTTAATGAAGAAGCTCTTAAAAATATCTGCCTTTTCATTACTTTTCCTTGTTTTAGGTTTTTTTCTTTTCATTTTTTTCCTTCTCTATAATTCACTACCTAAGACTAGAGGAAATATCTCTCTGAAGGGATTGAAAGCTGAGGTGGAGATAATCAGGGACAGTTGGGGAGTGCCCCATGTTTTTGCCCAGAATGAAGAGGATCTCTTTTTTGCCTGTGGCTATGTTCATGCTCAGGATCGAATGTGGCAGATGGAATTATCGAGGAGAGCAGGCTTTGGAAGGCTGTCTGAAGTCTTCGGAGAAAGAACTCTGGAGAGAGATAAATATTTAAGAGCCTTAGGCCTGAAGGAAGCTGTCCAGAAGGATTTGGCCAACCTCACTCCAGAGGTGAAGGATCTTCTTCTGGCCTACAGCCGGGGGATCAATTCCTGGATGGATTCCCGAAAATTCGATTGGCCGCCAGAATTCTTGATTTTAGGATATCGTCCTCATCCCTGGGACGCGACAGATAGCCTAGTCATCAAAGAGATAATGGCCTTGCTTCTGAGTGTGGATTACAAGAGCGAGCTTGGCAGAGCGAAGCTAATAAAAAGATTCGGCCCTGAGAAGGCTCTTCAAATACTGGAAGAGGGAGTGGAGCTTCCCTCCTATGATATGAAGGAAGGAACTTTGCCTGAATGGCTCGAATCCCAGAATTATCGAGGAAGCAATAGTTGGGTTTTGTCAGGACAGCGAACCGAATCCGGGAAACCTCTCTTAGCCAATGACCCTCACCTCGAGATAAACCTACCTTCGGTATGGTATGAGATCCATCTGCACTGTCCTTCCTTGAATGTTATCGGTGTTTCTTTTCCCGGAATTCCGATAATAGCTATCGGTCATAATGATTCTATTGCTTGGGGTGCTACCAACTCATTTGCTGATGTCCAGGATCTATGCATTGAAAAATTGAATGACTCTAAAGACATGTATTTAGATAGCGAGGGGTGGAGGCCAGTCCTGAGGAAAGAAGAGAAAATTCGAGTGAAGGGAAGGAAAGAAGCTGAAATACTGGAAGTGCTTTGGACTGAACATGGTCCCATTATCTCGCCTCATATTGTTTCCTCTGAAACATTTTTTTCCTTACGATGGACAAATTATGCGGGAGGAAGAGCTGCCGAGTCCTTTTACCTTCTGAATAAAGCCCAAACCTGGGATGAATTCATGGAGGCTATGGCCTTGTTTGATTCACCCTCGCAATGTTTTGTTTATGCTGATAAGGAAGGAAATATTGGATTTTATTTGAACGGGAAAATTCCTCGAAGATCAAAAGAAGCTGCTCTTTTTCCTTATCCTGGCTGGCTGGAGGAAGGAGACTGGCAGGGCTTTCTGGAGGAAGGTGAAAAGCCGAATTTGTATAATCCTCCCGAGGGATTTATCGTTAGCGCTAATCATAAAATCGTCCCTGATGGATATCCCTACTATGTGAGCTCAAACTGGTTGGTTTCTTTCAGAGCAGAAAGAATCAAGGAATTGCTTCTTCAGAGAGACAAGCACAGTGTTGAGTCTCTGAAGGAAATCCAGAATGATGTGTTCACCAAAGAGGGCGAACTTTTCCTTCCTTATATTTTGAAAGTGAAGGCGTCAGAACAAAATGTGACCAAGGCTCAGGAAATATTGCACAATTGGGACTCACGCCTATTTTCAGGAGCAGGAGCAGCTCTTTATAAAATTTTCATGGATATTTTTCAGGAGGAAGTTTTTCGTGATGAACTCGGCGAAGATTTCAAGAGCTATAACGCTCTTTTTAAAGACAGGCAAGCTGGACTTTTGAGAATCATTGCTGAGCCCTTGTCCCCATGGTTCGATAAGAAGGAGACCCAACGCGTAGAAACTAGAGAAGACATCGTGAAAATGAGCTTGGAGAAAGCTTATGATTGGTTACAGAAACGATACGGGTTCCCTGATAAATGGGATTGGAGGAGGATAAACCCGATCCGCTTCCAGCATTCCTTAGGTGAAGTCCCTGTTTTGAAGTTTTTAAATCGGGGCCCTTATTTCATGCAGGGTGATGAGAACACAGTAAGAGCATTCTTTTTAACAGAGGACAAACAATATTGGGGAGCTTCTTACCGCCAAGTGATTGATCTATCCGACTTCAGGAATTCTGTTTGTGTTTTCACCTCTGGTGAGAGCGGGCATTTCCTCAGCAAATACTATGATGACCAGATTCCACTCTGGCTGGATAGCCAATATCACCCTATGCTCTTCTATCCAGATGACATTAAAGCTAATGCTTCCAAGACTTTGAAGCTAAGACCTTTAGAGTAGAACGGTTTGTCGCTTAGCGTTTTTTCCTCTTTCGGAGAGTTTTATTTTGACTTTCTTTCTCGGGGAAAGGGGATAATATATCGGCCCATTCCAGGCTTAATAGCTTCCTGCCTGGCCCGATGAGTGAACCGAGAGGCCAGAAGGCAGGCTTTTCCTAAAGAATGACCCTCAGCTAAAAAACCTAAGATACTCGAAGAGAGGAAACATCCTGTTCCATGTACCCTCTTTTTAATCTTTTCATTTTCAAAAGAATAAAATTTGGTCCCATCATATAAAAGATCCATGATTGTTGATCTGATTCCCAGGCCTTTAATCAAGCAGGGAATCTTGGTCTGGAAGTAGATTTTTTCAGCAGCCGCCTTCAAATCTTCTGGGTTCTTTATCTGATTTCCTGATATGAGCTGAGCTTCTTCTAGATTGGGAGTCAGCAGGGATGCTTTTCCGCCTATGGCTGAGATATAGCCAGGAATGAATTCCCTTTTTAGAAGCCAAGCCCCTTCGCTGGACTTGAAAACAGGATCTACGACTCTTGGCATGTTTTTATTCCTGGAGAGAATTTGGCTGACAACCCGGATATTGTCCTTGGACCCTATCATTCCGACTTTAATTCCAGAAAAAGAAACATCGGCTTCTAGAGTTTTGTACTGCTCCCAGAGGAACCGGGAGGGAAGGGCATGAATTCTTTGAACCTCTTTGGTGTTCTGGGCGGTAAGGGAAGTTAAAATACTCATTCCTTGGAAACCGAACTCCTGGAATACTTTTAGGTCCAGCAGGACGCCAGCTCCAGAGGAGGGATCAAACCCAGCTACAGAGAGAAGAATTTTTTTCATTTTGATTTTATTCTACCTTTATTGAAAAAAATGGTAAACAGGAAAGGAGTATATTCGCCTCTGGGAAATGAGAGAATTCTTAAATTTTCGTTTACGAACTTGGAGTGATATGATAAGATAACGGAGTAAAAATGAAAGCAAGAGCTCATATCCTTGTCTCGGGGCGAGTTCATGGGGTTTTTTTCCGTGATCATACTCACAAGTGGGCCAGATCTCTATTAGTCACTGGATGGGTAAGAAATGTGGATGACGGCAATGTCGAAATCATGGCCGAAGGGGAGAGAGAAAACATAGAAAGTCTTATCAGCCATCTCGAAGAAGGTCCTCCCATGGCAATTGTCGATAATGTCGATGTGGACTGGCAGGATTATAAGGGAGAATTTCATGATTTTAGGATAGCTTTGTCTGAAGTATTTTGATGGAGTGGAGAAATGCCGGATAAACAAAAAGAGGAATCGTTCAAGTTAAAGATAAGCAAGAAAGACCAATCCCCAGTCCAAGTTTTCGATGGTGTTGTCAGGAAGACATTAGCCTGCGGAAGAGATATCCTCATGGCCAGGTTTGAATACAAAAAAGGATCAAAAGTCCCTATTCACAAACATTCTTATGAACAGGTGACCACAGTCCTTAAAGGCAAACAGAAAATCATAATCCAGGATAAGGAAATTATTGTCAGCGCAGGAGATTCATACATAGTTCCCTGCGATTTTGAACACGAACAAATCTCTCTTGAAGATTCAGTCACTATAGATTCCTGGAGCCTTGCTCCTTAACACCCTCAGCTGTAAATCTTTTGATTTCATCTACTTGACCTCTTAGTGGACTCCCTCGGTCAGCGTTTCGGTACACACTTCAACCTTAGCGAAGTAACTCATTAAATGTGGACTTTTGGAACTTCTAAGTTGCTCAGCAATTTCTGGATTAGAATTGTTAATCATCTCTTCAGGAGTTGTGCCCCATGGGATATTCCAAATACCAGTTTTGTTGACATGAATTCCTTTTAGAATTGCCTCAAACTGGGTGCTATTTATAGGTCTTGCCATGAATTCTTGTTTTTCTTTTTCACATTCTGAACAAACATTAACTTTCCTACCATTTGGAAGAGTTAATGTTTTCATTGCCGATCGTTCTTCACATATACACATAGCACTTTTGCGAGCAAATATACGTTTAAATAGACCCATCAACGCTCCTTTTACTAATTTTTTTCCATACTTTAACTTTCCCTAAACGCAAACCTCCCACTCCAATTAGTTTTATATCCATTCCCTTTCTCTTTATTCTCGCCACCTCTTCTTTGCATCCCCATCCTCAGGAATACCAGAATCTGCGTCTTTCCAGAAGTCGATAAGTTTGTGAATCATCACTTAAGAAATTAAGGCGTGCGTCGAATTATTTGACAATGTACACATGAAACAAGATCAGAGTACACTCACAGGCAGAGCTTCATTTTGGAGTGTGGGGAACCTAGTATGATCAGGGCCCTTTGTCTCTTTCGAGGCCCATCAGGTTTTCTATTTTCATGGCAACATATCGTAATTAGGAGGCTCGGCTGACATCGAGACTCCCGAGGTATCATGTTGAAAGTTTCGAACACCCGGAATTGTTAAGCATAAAGATTTGGCGTGTGACGCCTACTCACAAGGATCCGAGCGGTGGCTTTGAATCCACTTAAGGATCGTCTTCCAGACCTGTTGCTTTGCAAACTTCGCCGTGAATAGGTCTGCGTGGCCGAAGTCGAGGTTCCTCTCTTCATCCGGACGGAGCTGGACGATGTGAGTGGTCACATCCGTACTCCCAAGAAGCGTGGTACTGTAAACCCCGAACTCGCCGAAGCCACCAGCGGCACCAACATAAAGTACAGGAACGTCGATAGCCCAAAGGAAGTCGTCGAAGGGCACCTCAATCTCATTGCAGAGTATGTCAAATTGATCAGCAGCCGCAGCCACTGGCTCGTATCGCCCAACGCTTTGAAGGAAGGCGAGCCAGAGCGGGATAGACGTATAATTTAGCCCGTCAGGTAATCCGGACTCGTCGAATGTACCCGCCCAAAAGTGCCAGGCAATCGCGTCCATCGGTATCATCGAAATGAACAGCCCAGCCTGCAGGTTTGTGAAAACTGGGATGATAGGCGACGGGCCGTCTGGATCGGTTTCCGCCAGGAAACCCAGGAGCCAAATCAAGTTGCCCTGCTCATCCTGAAAGATACCGTTCGCGATCTGGTCGCGGGCCGCATCGGCTTCGAAACAACACTCAAGGCGCGAGGCCTCGTAATCGGTCTTGAACCAGATATCCACAGGGATGAAGCCTCGGACCCGGCGCTGTGCGCACGGCTCCTGCGACTCCATGTTCAGGTAAGCATAACCCTCGATACCACCTTGGCTAAAACCCAGGTAGTGAAGCTTGCCGGGTCCGCTGCCAGTCGCTTCTCTGACTGATTGTGCTTTGTCGAGTCCCACTGCGATTTCATCGATCTGCCTCTGTAGATCCCAGTCTTCCATAAACGAGAAATCTACGGTTTCAGGGGGAACCAGGATCGACGAATGGTCGATGCCCCAGACGTCTACGTTGCGTAGCGCCAGATAGACGGCGAACGACTGCGCGTCCGGGGTGCTGGGCGTCAGCAGGCTCGGTAAGAAACACGTTTCAAACGTGACATTGGCACCGTGGACCAGGAACAAGGCGTCTCTGGTCACTTTTGGCTGCCACGGCGCGGTTTCCTTAACAATTCTATGTACGCGGATGACGTCGTAGGTTCCTGGACCGACTTGCTCGTACCAGATGTAGTGATAGAGATTCCCGAAAATCTGGTATCGTTCGACGTTGTTCGCTAGGGCGAGACTAGTCCCCGCCCCCGTCAGCAGGACCATAATCACACCCACTCCAAGAATGCTTTTAAACATTCTGCTTTGGGTTTTTTCCTTTTTCCTCATTTCTGTCCTCCTTTTTGTCTTTTTTTAAGACATAAATATGCCTCATCTATATAAATTGCTATTGCAATAATTGAAGAGAAAGGCTTTGCCTTTTGTACTACTGACAATTGTTCCTACCCAACCCTTGTTACTTGCTGTGTGAGATGAGTTAACTATAGTAGGCTAAATAAAGAAAGTCAAGAAGATTTCTGGTATAATAAAGATGACTCTCTTTGGCCGGCTGGAGGGAGTTCCTATCTTTTTGGTTCCTACCAAAACCCCCCTTTTGCTGACAGCAGCCGGCGATTTGTGTACCGAAAAATTGCGCAATATGTCAGAAGTGCAATTAGATCAATCTATTAAAAAAGCAATTTGCCATTTTTTAACAGATTAATTCACCGAATTTGTGAAAATTTGAGGACTCTTGTAGCGATGATTGAACAAATATTTGGTATTTATGGAAAAATCATGTATTCTAATTAGCCTGGTTTCCCAATAACAATGACAATCCAACTTAAAACCAAAGTCACAATAGGAGATTCTTGCGCAACAACTCCAAGTAAGAGTGACTTAGGAGTTTAGACATGAAAATACTCTTGGTTTACCCGAAATATCCAGACACATTTTGGAGTTTTAAACATGCTCTGAAATTCATCTCAAAAAAAGCATCTTTCCCGCCTCTTGGTTTATTGACTGTGGCTTCAATGGTTCCCGAAGAATGGGAGAAAAAGCTTATTGATATGAATGTTTCTGTCTTAACAGAGGATGACCTTATGTGGGCTGACTATGTATTTATTAGTGCTATGATCGTTCAGAAAAAATCAGCAATGGAAGTCATAAGAAGATGTAAGAAATTGAGAATTAAAATGGTTGCAGGCGGCCCTCTTTTTACCACAGAATATGAAGAATTTGAGGAAATAGACCACCTTATTCTTAATGAAGCTGAGAGTACTCTTCCCTCTTTTCTGGATGATTTAAAAAAGGGATGCACACATCACATTTATTTCTCTAAAGAGTGGCCTGATATAAGCAAGACTCCTCTTCCACAGTGGGAACTCATTAACATGAAAAAATATGCTTCAATGTGCATTCAGTATTCCAGGGGATGTCCTTTTAATTGCGAATTCTGTGATATCGTCGTTCTCAATGGACACAAACCACGGAC
>WVZL01000017.1 GCA_011772495.1 Candidatus Aminicenantota bacterium | reverse complement strand
GAGAAGGATAAGGAGAAGAGATATCAGAGTGCTGGAGAAGTGCGTTCTGAATTAGAGAGGATTGAGAAAGGAATTCCCACAACTGAGAAGCTTGTTCCCAAGAGAAAGCCTATCACCTCAAAGGAGATAACCATAAAGTTTGGCTTGAAGAAACTGCTTATCCCTAGCTTAGCTGTTGTCGCTCTGGCAATCTTAGTGGTCATTATCTGGCAGGTTATTCCGCGAAAGGAAGCAGTTTCTCTAGAGCCAGGTAAATCCTCGATTGCTGTACTTCCTTTTGCAGATTTAAGCCCGCAGAAAGACCAGGAATATTTCTGTGATGGAATGGCAGAAGCACTGCTGAATGCACTGACCAATATTAAGGACTTACATGTTGCTGCGCGGACCTCTGCTTTTTCGTTTAAGGACAAAGAACAAGACGTCCGTGAGATTGGAGAAAAGCTGAATGTACAAACAGTGCTGGAGGGTAGCGTCCGAAAAGCTGGTGAACAATTGCGTATTTCGGTTCAGCTAATCAATATCGCTGACGGGTTTCAACTTTGGTCAAAGCAGTACGATCGGAAGATAGACGATGTGTTTGCCATCCAGGACGAGATCGCCCAGAACATTGTCCAAGCTTTAAGGATTGAGTTGAGTGAAGAAGAAAAACAGATGCTGGAAAAGTCTGGAACTAAAGATGTCCAGGCCTATGATTTCTACATTCGAGGCCGAGAATATTTTCAACAATATCATTGTAGGTCATTTAAATACGCAATTGAAATGTTTTCTCAGGCAATTAAAAAAGATCCAGAATATGCACTTGCCTATGCCGGCTTGGCAGACACTTATGCTCAATACTATATGTACTGTGATAGGAATAAAGAAAACCTTGATCAGGCTCTCCTAGCCAGTAAAAAGGCTCTTGATTTAGATCCCGAACTGGCAGAAGCCCATGTGTCACGCGGACTTACAATCTCACAAAACTTGGAATACGAGGAAGCAGAGAAAGAGTTCGAAACTGCGATCCGGTTGAACCCCAAGTTGTTTGATGCGTACTACTTTTATGGGCGCACTCTCCGGGTGCAGGGGAAGCATAAGCAGGCAGCTCTAGTGTTTGAACAAGCTTCTCAAGTTCGGCCCGAAGACTTTCAGGCTCCAACTTTTCTCGTTTCAGCCTATGCAGATCTCGGCCTTGAAAAGGAGGCATCGGAAGCGAACGCACGGGCTGTCGAAGTTTTCAAAAAACATCTGGAATTAAATCCCGACGATTCTCGGGCTCTAGTTTTAGGTTCCTTCGCTCTTCTCAAGTCAGATGATGAAGGGACGGCCGTGGAATGGATGGAACGGGCGGTAGCTTTAGACCCTGAAGAAATATCGATCCTCTATAACGCTGCTTGTTTATATTCTCTGATGGGCAGGGTCGAGGAAGCACTCGACTATTTTGAGAAGGCGATTGATTCTGGATATTCCTCCAAGGAATGGATCGAAAATGATTCGGATCTCGACGGGATCCGGAATCATCCCCGTTTTAAAGAAATCATGAAAAAACTGTAATAATTGGGGTCGGGCCAAGCTAACTTATTGATTTAAAATAAATAACCTCCTTTTTTCCCCTAAAATTACGGATTAAACGTGCCTTTTTAGGGACAAAAAAGGCCTTTTAAGGCTTAGATGTCTTATAAAATCATGATGAGAAGAAAGGGGACATAGTATAGCGTCAAGAATCTCTTTATCTGTTCGGGTTTGAACACTTTTTATCCTATTTCGGACATTGAAATCTCTTTTTCCCTGCTTTTCTCAAGCTCTCCTCCTGTATTCCCACATGGCATGAAATTTGCAAATTTATAAGCTGAAAATCATGTTATCCTATAGGATGCTCAAAAACAGGAGCCGTCATGTTTAAGAATTACCTCAAGATGGCTCTCAGGAACATCAAGAGATACAAAGGTTATTCTCTCATCAATATAGCTGGCCTGACCGTGGGGATGGCTTGCTTCATTCTCATATTCCTCTGGGTCTATGATGAGCTGAACTACGACACATTCCACACCCACAGCAACCGGCTCTTTCGCATCATTCTCAAGAAAGCCGATGATCCGAGTGATCGGGGAATATCCAGTACTCCCTATATTCTGCCCAAGATCCTCAAGGAAGAGTATCCTGAGATTGTTGAGGTCACCCGGGTCAGGACCCGCGGCTATCCCAGCGCTGTCCGGCAGGGCGACATTACTTTCTATGAACCGTGGTTCTTCTTCACCGACCCCTCTTTTTTCTCCATGTTCTCCTATGAGCTTAGCGCCGGGAACCCCAAGGCAGCCTTGGCTAATCGAAACTCTGTGGTCATCACCAGAAAGGCGGCTCAAAAGTATTTTGGTGACCAAGATCCCATGGGAAAGATCCTCCGCTGGAACAACACCCAAGACCTTAAGGTGACCGGGATTATAGAAAAGGTTCCCTACAATTCTCACCTTCAGTTTGATTTTATGGCCTCACTCCAGCTTTATGACAGCGAGCGCATCTCTTCCTGGTGGCGCGAGGCCGATGCCTATGTCCAGCTTCAGGAAGGTGTTTCTTATGAGGAAGTCAATCGCAAGATCGCCGGCACCATGCAGAGATATCATCCCGAGGATGATTTTACCATCTCCCTTCAGCCGATAAGAGAGGCCCACCTGAACATCATGCAGGGAGGTCGTAGTGATAAGAGATTTGTTCTCATTTTTGCCGTGATCGCAGTTCTTATCCTGGCCATCGCCTGCGTCAATTTCATGAACATCACCACTGCCCGGTCCAGCATCCGGGCACAGGAAGTGGGAATGCGAAAAGTGGTCGGGGCCAGACGGTCGGATATCATCAAGCAGTTCCTGGGAGAATCGGTGCTTCTCTGTTTGATCTCATTCTCTCTGGCTGTCGTGCTGGTCGACTTCTTGCTTCCCGTGTTCAACCGTCTTCAGGGTAAAGAGATGTCTCTTCTGGGCTCCGGGAATCTGCTCCTTTACCTTTCCCTTATAGGAGCGGCTGTAGGCACCGGCTTTGTTGCGGGCAGTTATCCGGCGTTTTTTCTTTCCGCCTTTCAGCCGGCCAAGGTCTTGAAGATGGATATCAGCAAAGGCCGGAAGGGGTCTGTTCTCCGGACTGTTCTGGTGGTCAGCCAGTTTTCCGTATCCGTGCTGCTGATCATCATGACTATAGTCGCTTATAAACAAATGCGATTCATCCGCAACACCGGGCTCGGTTTCTCGCGCGAGCAGATCGTACATATCATGATGAACGATGAGCTAAGAAGTGCCCATAAGACCTTCAAGGATAGACTGCTTCAGGACCCGCGTATCCGCAACGTGACTTTTGCCTCGGCTGTTCCCCACCTCCTGTTCAATGTCCACAATTTCGAATGGGAGGGCATGGAAACGGATAAAGAAGTGGAGCTGGATTTCCTGTACGTCGACCATGATTACGCAGAGACCTTTGACCTGGAAATCGTCAAGGGACGGGATTTTTCCGAGGACTACCCGACAGACGCCTCAGAGGCTTATATAGTCAACGAATCGGCAGTCCGTTTCATGGAAATGTCTAACCCGATCGGAAAGCGGGTAGTTCTGGCCGGCAGGGAAGGAAGGATCATCGGCGTGGTCAAGGATTTCAACCACAAGCCGCTGGTCTTTGATATCACTCCCCTGGTCATGGGCATTCGGCCCAGCTGGTATTACGACCTGCTCATCAAGATCAGCCCTGAAGATATCCCGGGGAGCCTGGCCTATATTGAAAAGGTCTTCAAAGACGCGTCGCCTGGATTTCCGTTCCGGTATCAATTCCTCGATGAATGGTTTGAGATGATCTATATGCCTTTGAGGATCATGAATACCATCTTTAACAGCTTTGCCTTCTTGGCCGTGTTCATCTCCTGTCTGGGATTATTCGGTCTGGCCTCGCTCCTCTCAGAACAGAAAAGAAAAGAGATCGGTATCCGTAAGGTCCTGGGAGCCTCGGTTCCGGGGATTATGTTCCTGGTATCGAAGAAGTTCCTCAAGATCATCCTTATCGCCAACCTGATCGCTGTTCCGGCTTCCTACTTTGCCACCAGGATGTTCCTGAATCTTTTTGTGGTGCGGACAAAGCTGGATGCGGGAGTGGTGGTGGCGACAGTGGCTCTTACATTTGTGGTGGCGCTGGTCACGATCAGCTACCAGGTCATCAAGACTGCCCTGGCCAACCCAGTCGACTCCCTCCGCTATGAATAACCTATAATTGGGGTCAGACCAAGCTAAGTTATTGACTTAAAATAAATAAACTCCTTTTTGCCCCTTAAATTCAGGCTTAAACATGCATTTTTGGGGGCAAAATGAGCCCTCTAAGGCAAACTTGGCCTGAAAAAATGGGGAAAAGGGAGAATGGCAAGAACTAAGAACAAGAACCAAGAATAAGTGAATAATGGATTGAGTGAAGTCCTGAATTATTGGCCCTTCAGTGCAGCCAACCTCTTCCTCGCGTCCTCAACATCAGCCATACCAGGATAAGCGTCTTTCCAGAGAGAAAGGAATTTCTCGTAATGCTCGGTGCCTATATCGAATTTCCCATCTCTTTAATTAATAAAGCTTAAATTGGCTTTACTCTTTTGCTTGAACATTGATACGATTCATGGGCTTTTTCTCAACATGAGAAGGGGCTGCCGCAGCAGCCCCTTCTTGAGATTTCGAATTCAGTTTCTGCCGTTATTGTTTCTTCCCTAGCTGTTGAATGCTGAATCACTGAGCAGGGGCATCTGGAGGTATTGGGCCGACGTGATAGGGACGCATCATCTCGTTATCTTCGTGCTCTACGATGTGACAGTGCCAGACGTAAAAGCCAGCTAGATCGAAATACATTTTGACTCGGGTGATCTCGCCTGGGTAGGCGATGACTGTATCTTTGAATCCTGTCTCCCATGGTTCCGGACCATATGTACCGCCACTGAAAGGCTGTCGATCGACAACCTCGAATTTTACGAGATGGATATGGATCGGGTGGGCATCCATGGTGAAGTTGTAAATCTCCCAGGTCTCGGTCGTGAACAGCGTAGGATTCTCAGTGATCGGATCCATCCACAGAAATGGATTGCCTGTTGGGCTTGGGCCTGTATTGACCGTTCCTAATAAGGCCGCCGTGGGTCCGAACGGTTCGCCGTTCGCGCAATCGGGGACGATATTTCCCCCAACATCTGAAACCCTGACGCTTTTTGATTCTTCCTCATTCAGGGAAACAGCACGCGTGTTGTTTGCTATGCCGAGAGGCGAGGCAGCAGGTAAACCAGTAGGCAGTACGCCTAAGGGCAGGTTGCCGGTTGTTTCTTTCACCCGAAACTGCATAACTAAACCTGTGGAGACGGGATCTGCGGGATCGAAGTCTTCACCGGGCACTCCGCCGCCAAAGGGCTCGTCAGGTCCAAGATTCAACATAACGATTTCTGTGCCCACATCGACGTCGGTAAAGTCCATGATGACATCAGCCCGCTCGGCCGGACCCAAGAGCAACTCGGTAAGCTCAACAGGAGTTGGCAAGAAACCTTGATCGCCTCCGATTTGGTAGAAGGACATTCCATTGTCCATTTTCAGGATCAGGAAGCGGGAATTACACCCATTCAGAAAGCGAAAGCGATAACGTATCGGCTCAACTTCAAGATACGGCCAGGTACGACCATTTACGACCATCATATTCCCAAAAAATTCGGGCTGCCAGATGGGAGACACATCACTGTACAGGCCATCACAGGCAACATTCGGGATGAAGTCTATCTGCAGCTGGTCCGGATCTAATCCCTCGAAGAAAGCCCTGTGGTCCGGATAGAACAGCGAGCCGTCGTCGTTGAAGGAGCGGTCCTGGATAACAATGGGGATTTCGGTGTACTCTCCCAGCGGATCATCTCCGACGCCTGGAGCAATGTATCCCAGATCAACATCATTCGGACCGCCGCGAATCAACCAGAAACCAGCCGGTCCAGCATAAACATTGACTCGAGTCATGCCTAATGTATGATCATGGTACCAGAGAGTCGTTGCCGGCTGGTCGTTGGGGTACTTGAAGGTCACTGTGCCGGGGGTCCAGCCGAGTCCGTACTTGGTGTTGAAGTAATCAAAAAATGTGCCAGTCGCATAGGTAATATTGGGATCCGAAGCTGCCTGTGCCGGTAGATACCAGGCTTCTGGGTATCCGTCGCTGTGCTCGGTGGTGTGTGCTCCGTGCACATGGGTGATGATGGGGACAGGACCAGTATAGCTGCCATTAGGTCCTTTGACATAAGGATGCGTCCAGTAAGCTGTGTCTGCTGGATCGGGGCGCTTATCTCGCATGCCGATCGGGTTGGCCCAATGCAATGTTGGATCCACTGGCAAAAGGTGGGGCAAGGGATTGCCATTGGCGTCAACTAACTCATTTCTCCACTGGACCTGCACTGTTTTGTTCCAATCGGCCTCGATCGTGAAAGCGGGGTAGTTTAAGGTGCCAGGGTTTTTGATAGAGCAATAGCTCCATACAGTGGTTTTTGGGTGAGTGCTGGGAAGTATCTGTTGGTTGAACTGGCGGACCGCGATCTTGTAAAAATCTTTATTTTTGTTGGATGTGTCGGAGGGCATGGCGGGTGGTTTGATTAGAGGCGTCACAAACTTAGCAACACTATCTGGTTCTAGGGTGCCACCTGGAATAGCCAGGATACGCCAGTTAGAGTCAGAATTTCCCAGTTCGCCTTGTAGAAAGTAAACTACCCCGCACAGTGAAATTACAATAGCCAAAACAATAAATTTGGTAAAATGTCTCTTCATACTTTTTCCTCTTTCTTATAAATTTGCAAGCTTTCGCACTTAAAGAAGAGTTTAGTGTTTTTTATCTGTCGGGTTCTCATCCCCTTTCGAGGTAAATTGAAATCTAATGACAATAAACGTCGAATCATGATTCCTCATGAACATTAAAAATATAAAAAAAATAGAAATCTTGCCTCCAAATGCCTCTAACGATATCTTGCCCTAATCTTTCTGCCTCTCTCTTAACTTGCCAAGCAGTTAAATCTAGCGGGCAAAGCTTTATTACATTCATGGTTTCTATCGAGTTTTTTGGCCATTTATTGATTTCAAAGATCGTTTTTATAGATTTAATACAATAATCATGCCAACCATTTTTATAATTTATAGTTGAGCACCTGTTCGCTTATTGATGTCTGATTTGGGTGGGATTTGCCGCTAAAAAAATCCTTAAGCTAAAGTGCTAAATTTCTATTTATGTTTCAGTGTTGCATTTATTGTCTCATTAAAATCAACTTTGAGACACTTGGTATCAGCGGCGGAAAATCTGATTCCCCTCAAAATAACGGTTTATCAAGTATTAGGTGGGACTTGAAAAATTACGCTGAATAAAATATTTCTGGCAATTATAAACTTTGCTTTACGAACATGAGATAGAGAGATAAGCAGGTTTCCAGGTCCTCATGTTACACAAAAATTGTTGAACAGAACTGAAACCTATCTAGGGGATGAAAAGCTCAAATCCAAGCGAAATGTAGAAAATTAAAAGTGTTTGTCCCCTATATCGAACCTGAAAAAATGCCTTGATTAGTTTATCTCATTCACATTCGACTCGCTTTGCTTCTCTCAACATTCAACAATCCAGACTTCAACTTTAGCCGTCTGTTAGGACAGAAACCACATACTAAATTGAATTCTTCTTGCCGACATTTAGAAAGACGCGTGCTTCTTGACAGGCTGGGATTTTCTTCTTTTAAATAACAAAGTTCTGGGCCTAAATCAAATGTCTCACAGAAATTTGATAGATTCGTCACAACCCTATGTGTATCTCCCCAGTAGTGCTTTTCACATAAATCACAAAACATTAATGGCCTGAGTGTATCCTGATTTTCTTGATAGACAGCATCAACAATTCTGACATCCTGGTTCCAGCAAATTGGGCATTCTATTTCTTTCATAATGCTCAACCTCCCTTATTAATGATTTTTATTTTGCTCAACCTGACCCTTTTTTGTACGGCGTTCTTCGTGCATATGATGTTTCCGTTTTCATGTTCATTTCCGTTTCGGTCAAAGGCACTTTTCAAATTGAGCAAATCATCCAAGGCCTCAACAAGATCTCCGATATCAAGATTTGTTGTCCATTCTTTTTCATAGATTGAGGCAATCCAGTCCAGAGTTGATTTTGGATTATTACACAAGACCAAAGGAATACAATACCGCTTCTTGTCGTTGTCATAATTGGTGAAAAGAGATAAATTTCCCTCATCCAATATCCACCTTCCCCAACGTTTAGGTGTTTTTTCTTTTGATGAGAGAGCTATTTTTTTCAAGATTCCCCTATTTGCCAAAAATATTTTTTTTGAAATTGTTTCCAAGACCGATGCACAAGAAAAACATTATTGCTTCTCTTCCTGCTGTAATTCCTCTTATTGGAGTAACTATGAGGACTTTATGCAAATATTGTGCCAGCCAAATCGCTCGCTTATCGTCTCATCTAAAACTCATAAATAAATGGATCCATGATATTCATTAATAAAGATATGAATTGAGTACATGTCCGTTTAACCTTAAAAGGAGACACAACGAATATACTGAGATAATTTTCATTGGGTTTCTGTTCCTTGTTATTTCGAGAGACATCATCATGAATTCAATTGCATATAAAGTTGGTATGAATCTTGGATAACCTTAGGTTGAGACATAAAGATACTATGCTAAATTGTGAATCAGGGCTGCTTATACTCTGGCTGGAGACATACGATCCAGAATTGGATCTCGATAGCAATCAAATTCTCAGACAAAAAACAAGACTTATTTGATGAATTCTTAAGCGACCAACTGGATGAAAAACTTAATGTTGAAGTGCAAGAATTTAGAAAGGGAAGGATGCCACCCAAAGGTAATCGAATATAAAAAACGGATGGAGAAAGCTAAAAGCGATAACAAAGGCCAACCAGGGGACAATGAGTCTTTCATCGATGTGGTAGGAGATTTAGATGAGATCTGTCGGCAATGTGAATCACATTTTTTTTGGATAGAGGAAAAAGAGTGTCCCATCTGTGAGGGTCATCAATTTAAGAAAGCCAAGGGATTTGATTTTTATAAGGATAAAATCAAGATTAGAGAAGATTCATTTATTGAATGCAGGAAATGTGGGACTGTTTCTCGATTGATAAAATGGTTATCCTGATTATGAATAAAATTTTTATCTAAGAACTCACAAGCTCCTTCATTTTAAAATTTTCTTCGAGTCAAGAAAGCGGTAGAGGGTTGCCCGAGATACACCTAGTTTTCGGGCAGCTTCCTTTTTATTTCCCTTCGTTTCCTTTAGCGCCCACTGTACGGCCTCTGAACTGAGTTTTCGATTCCGTTTTCTTTTTGTGATAAATTTCTCATTTAAATAGGAGTCAAAGATTGAGGGAGGCAATTGATCCTTCAAAATCAGATTATTTCCACACTTCAATAAGGCATACTGAATAACATTTTGGAGCTCACGAATGTTACCAGGCCAGTCGTAATTCATCATTACTGATAAGGCTTCAGGCGATACTTTGACTTCTTCCTTTCTTTGCTTATACAAGGACTTCTTTAAGAAGTATTCGACTAAGAGCGGAATATCATCGCGCCGTTCACGCAGAGGAGGTATTTCTATGGGAACAACGCACATCCTGTAAAATAAATCACTCCGGAATCTACCCTCCTTAATCTCACGCCTGATATCCTTATTTGTCGCACTTATCACGCGCACATTAACTCGCCTGGTATTTTCGTCGCCAACACGTTCAAATGTTCCTTCTTGAAGGACACGCAAGAGCTTAACCTGGAGGGTTGGGCTCAAATCTCCTATTTCATCCAAGAAAATAGTGCCGTTATGGGCAAGATCAAAACGTCCCTTTTTATCCCGAAAGGCACCAGTAAAAGCTCCTCGCACATGCCCGAAAAGCTCACTTTCGAGGAGCCCTTCTGGCAAGGCGCTGCAATTGACAGCAATGAAAGGCTGGTGTGCCCGATGTCCCTCATTATGGATGGCCATTGCCACTAGCTCCTTTCCAGTACCGCTCTCACCTTGAATCATGACGGGGGCATCGATCTCTGCAAGCGTCTTGATCGTGTCAAATATTTCACACATTTTTGGATCAAGTGCCACAATACCCGCAAAACCCTCCTTCACTTCCATTTGCCTGCGGAGATTTTTTAGCGTTCTTTCAGCGCGCTGGCGTTTTTCTTGCTGGGTATCTCTCTGCAGTCTTGCATAAAGAACAGGCGCAATTTTTTCTGTGATCTTCTTCAATAAATTTATATCATTGTCGTCATAGTCAAAAGCCTTATTTGCAATCTCAAAAATTCCAACTGCTCTCTTATTAAAGACGATAGGAGCAATGAGAACTCGAGTTATGGGAATATGTCCTTTGGGAACGCCCAAGGGACTGTTCGAATAGAGTATTCTTTTCTCTTTAAGAGCTTTTCCCCAGATACCTCCCCAGTTCTTTTGAGGGAATACAATGGTTTTATCGGGAACTTGACATTCGTCCCAAATATCTTTGGTCATGGATGCTAGTACCAGGTCTCCATTTTGATTGATATATCCAAAAAGTCCATACCGGCTCTCCAGCGTTTCTAACAAGACATGCAAGACTTTGTTGTACATTCCTTCATCAGATTCCGTTAAAAAGATATTGACGATTTCGTTCCTTATTGTGAGTTCCCGGGTTTGCTGTTTATGTTGAGTAATGTCACGTGCTTGCAAGGCAATTTTTTTAACATTTCTCTCTGCATCGAGGATAGGAAAGAAAACGCTATCAAACCAGCTTCCATCATGTTTTTCTTCGAAGCGAACAGGCTTTTTTGATAAAATCACCTTATTGAAATATTTTTTTCTTCGTTTGATGACATCTTTTGGAAAAAGATCCCAGCCATTTATGCCCTTTATCGCCCCTACACTTTTGTTATATCTTCGAGCCAAGGCCTCATTGGCGTCAAGTATGGTTCCCTCTAGATCCATTAGCAGTGCCAAATCATGGGAAGCATTCAAGATAGTTCTTGCTGTTATCTCGCTTACTTTTAGTGCTTCTTCGGCTTTTTTCTGCTCGGTGATGTCTTGAACAGCCCCTATTCCGCTAACGGCATGACCCCTCTCGTCAAATTCTATCTCAGCCTCCTCTTTAACCCACTTGACCTCGCCGTTGACAAGAATACGATGTTCGATTTTATAGGGCTCTTTTTTTAGAGCTGCCTTCCATTTTTTATCAACATATTCTCGGTCATCAGGATGAACACATTCCAGAAAACTTTCGTAGGCAAGCTCAGTGCCTTTAGGCAGTCCAAATATACGATAAACCTCATCGGTCCAGATAAGCCTATTAGCTTTGACATCTAGTTCCCAAGTTCCAACCTGGGCTATTTCCTGGGCTTTTTCTAGATGATAACGTTCCTTATCCAGGATTTCCTGCAAGCGTTTATATTCAAAGCTCTGTATAAGTTTCCATTGGCCTTCCTTTTTAATAAGTGCGTATTGATGATTATTCACCACATCAACGATATCTGAGGCCGTACATTTATCCAGGCTATATGTACAAATGGCCAACATCTTATAACGGTCTATGACACGGTTGATACTGGCTTCATAAGCCGAGAAAGCTTTCCATTCTTTTTTTTCAATCCAGAAGGTATTTCCACTAATCCTCAAGCCATCAAATCCTTTTTTTAGTGCATGTTTTTCTTTTTTGATCCATCTGCTTAAGACCTCTTCGGCATCGAACTTTCCTGACCGAGTGTACCACTGACGAAAGTCAATTATTTCTAATTGGCCTTTCTTGATAAACTCATCCAAGTTTTTTAGCTTCCTGTTTAAGGCTCTTTTTGCTTCTTNNTTCGTTTCTCTTTAATCCTGCTATAAAATAGGGAACCAAAATTTCGATCAGATCTTCTTTCGTTTGGTAAAACTGGCAAAAATGTTTACCCCAAGAAATATCCCCGATAATTTCGTTCCCTGAATATCTAAGTTTACTTTCCATCTCTATCTCTATTGTTAGCCATAAGCAAAGCCTAACAATATTGAAACGGATAAAGTCTTATTCCTAGACAAACCTTAAATAAATCCATATATTGTATAATTTTAACCCTGCATGACCTTAGCTACCTATATCATAGAAAGGAAAGACCGTCAATATCTGGTCGAGATCCTGTTAATAAAATGGTAAATTGCCACATCTTGGGCATCTTGGGGTCAGACCAAGTTAACTTGTTGATTTAAAATAAATATGCTGCTTTTTTTCCCCTCAAACTGCGGCTTAAACAAGTATTTTTTTGGGAGACAAATCCATCAAAAGTAAAGATAGATAAAACGAATGATTCCCTTTGAGGTTTTGAAAGAAAAAAATAGAGATTTCAAGAAAACTGTAAAGGTGAATCAGTGGAGAGCTTCGACCCCATCGATGCCAAAAGTAAATTCTTCGGGCTGGAATCGAAAGGGTTTAAAACCTAGAGTAAAATCATTGTGAGGTCTAAACATGATCCTGATTCCCTTGATTGACGACAAGCTGCCGAGGTCGAATTTCTCTGGGCTGCTCATACCCGTGCCTCGGCCAATCGCTTCCCAATCCCCACTCTCATTCATCCCAAGAACTCCATACCAAAAGCCTTCCCAATACTGGTAGCCTATCGCTTCTGTCGCTCCTCCCTCTTCTACGCCTCCGCGCATCACCTCTTCTGCACCTTTAAGCCTTGCATAGATTGCGATATCATCTCCAGGCCCGTTTTTTGCACTGATTTCGAGATCAAGGAAACCCATGATGGATATTTCAGCGAATTGTCCATCGGGCTTTCTCAGGGCAAACTCAGGATTTTCGACTAATTCGGGAGAGAGGAGGATTCCTGAAGCGAATTTTGATTCTTCCGTTGCCATTACTGAGGTACTGGACATTGTATCTTGTCCAGATTGAGCACTACTTGGTGGTGATGAATCCGAGGGCTCCACGGAAACTTTTGGCAGTCCTTTACGCTTTGCTAGGACAGCATTTGTAATAACAGTTCTCTTTTTACCTTTAGCTCTTAAGGCTGCTTTTTTTTCTTTCTCTTTTTTTGCCACTTCAACCACACTCTGGGTTGAGAGCAAAGATACACTTAGGAATATCATAAAAACTGCAAGTATTGCTCTTTTGATTTTATCCTCCTTTATGCCAATATTAATATACGCTTAAAAAAATAAAAGTCAATCTTTCGTATTCTATAGCGGGGTCAGACCAAGCTAACTTATTGATTTAAAATAAATAAGCTCCTTTTTTCCCCTAAAATTATGGCTTAAACATGCATTTTTGGGGGCAAAATGAGCCTTCTAAGACAAATCTAGCGTGAAAAACTGGAGGAGAGAGGGAAAAAGCAAAAATTATGACTGAGGGAATTATAGATGGAATGAAGTCCTGAATTATTGGCCCCTCAGCCCAGCTACCCTCTTCTTCGCATCATCCACTTCAGCTATACCCGGATCCGCGTCTTTCCAGAGATCGAGGAACTTCTCGTAATGCTCTATGGCTTTGGCTTTCCAACCTTTCCTGATTGTTCTGCCTATAATTCTTTTTCCACTCTTTTTCGCATTTCATCTACCATAGCTTTTACCTGAGCCATCATTTGTTTGAACTGCTCGTCATTGCGAAGATTTTCAAGTAACGGATCTCTCTGACCCAATCGAAAGTCTCTCCACCCAACATCAATTGCTTTCTTCAGCCACTTGTAAGCTTCTACCTTGTTGCCCTGAATGGCGTTGATGGCAGCGATATTATATGGAACGGAAGATCTTTCATTGCTTTGCTCTAGCTGTTTCTGACAGAGAATGAGAGCTTGGTTAAGCAACTTTTGTGCTTCATCTAGTTGCCCCTTCTTCCAATAGATATATCCCAATCCAGTTAAATTTCCCCTTCTCGAGTAAATATTAATTGAATTTTGGTAATATAGTTGAGCCTGCTCGAGATTTCCAGAGAACAGCGCAACAAGACCTGCCCATTGGAGTACCCTAGAGTTATTAGGAACCATTGAAAGCCATTTCTGGCTCCGCTCATTAGCTTGTTGATAGTTCCCTTGTGCCAGATAGCATGTAATCAACCCAGAGTTTGCATTAAAATTATGGGGTTGGAGTTCCGAGGCATTATTTAGCCATTTCTCCGCTTCAACATAGTCATCTAAACCGCGATGCAAAAATCCCATATGAACAAAACCCATGGGAAGCTTAGGAGCGAGAAGTGAATGTCTTTTCCACCATGGCACGGCTTTATCAAATTGCCCGCTCTGGAAATAGCCCCAGCCTAGATTTCCAATTGCTTGATTGTTGTTTGGATTGAGTTCAATGGCTTTTTGGTTAGAAGTTATAGATTTTCTGATCCATCCTTTTCCGAGATAAGCAAGCCCTAGCGCCTTATAGCCCTCTGAAAGATCAGGATTTAGGGCAATCGCCTTCTCGCTGGCTTTAATGGATTCATCAACCCATGTCTGAAGAAAGCCAAATTTGCTTGTTCGTTGTGCATAAGAATCACCTAAACCTGAATATGCAAGAGCAAAGTCAGGATCAAATTCCAAAGCCTTCTTGAAAAGCTCAATTGCACGCTCATTGTCCTGCTTTCGGTAACGGACATAGTATTCTCGACCTCTGAGGTAATAGTCATAAGCAGTAAGATTCTCTGTGGGCTTTTTCGCAAGCTGTTCTTTCTCTTCAGGAGAGAGTTCCACTTGAAGGGCGTTAGCGATTTTCTCTGCAACATCACTCTGGATGGCAAAAACGCTTTCAAGCTTCTTTTCGTAGGTGTCTGACCAAAGCGGAATACTGTCCTCTATCCTGATCAACTTAGCATTAACACGAATATCGTCTCTTTCTTTTCGCACACTTCCTTCAAGGACGGTTGCGACATCCAACTCCTGCCCGATTTCTTTAATGTCTTTATCTGTGTCCTTATATCGCATCATTGAAGTTCTAGGAATCACTTTCCATCCCTTGAACATGGATAATTTTGAAATGATCTCATCGGTCATCCCATCACAAAAGTACTCTTGATCTTTTTGGGGACTTAAATCCACAAAAGGAAGCACTGCAATTGAGGGCTTTTCAGATGGGAGAGGGGCTACTTCTTTTTGGCGAAGAAGCTGCCAGATAATAACTCCTGCAATGACGACAGCGACAACAACTAAAGCTGGGATAAAGAGTTTCTTCAAGCCAAATGTTACAGTTATCTCTTTTGAAGTGATAGGCTTTTGCTTGGGAACAACTCTCTCTGTTGTTGGTATACCTTTCTCTATCTTCTCTAACTCAGAGCGCACCTCTCCTGCATTCTGATACCTCTTTTCCTTATCTTTCTCCATGCATCTGAGAATCACTCGGCTGAGATCTTCAGGGATTTGAGAATTGAGCTCTCTCGGCTCTTTGGGTGTCTCTGTCTTATGCTTTACAGCTATACTTAGAGGAGTTTCTCCTTCAAAAGGGACTCTCCCGGTCACCATTTCGTAGAGAATCACTCCGAGCGAGTAAATATCAGAACGCTGGTCTACTTCTTTGCCCTCCACCTGCTCAGGAGACATATACTCAGGTGTCCCGATCATTACGCCAGCACCGGTTATCCCTTTCCCTGTTACGGAGCGGGCAATTCCGAAATCCATGATCCGGGCATTCCCCTCTTTATCTATCATGATGTTCTGGGGCTTTAAATCACGATGGACGACACCAAGATGATGAGCTTCTGCTAATCCATCGCAGACCTGCTTAGCTATGGAAATCGTCTTTCCTGCACTTAAAGGTCCTGCTCTTCTGATGAAGCTTTTTAAATCTTCACCGGATACGTATTCCATAGTGATGTAATAATTGCCTTCCTCTTTATTCAGATCATACATTCGACAGACATTCTTATGGGCTATATCACGAGCCATCTTTAGCTCATTCCTGAAGCGCTTGATAGTATTCTTATCAGCAGCCACTTCAGGTTTTATGAGTTTTAAAGCCACTTTCCCATCAATCTCTTTATCGAGAGCTTTGTATACTTTACCCATACCACCCTTACCCAGTTCTTCGATGATCTGGTAGCGTCCTGCAAAAGTGGAGCCTGTGGTCAATTCCTCTTTGGCTGCTTCAAGAGTCTCGGTGGGTGCAGAGATTTCCTCGGTAGGGATTAATTGAGTTCCGCACTCACCACAAAACTTTAGAGTATCAGGATTATCAGTTTGACATTTGGGGCATTTGACAGCCATTATTCCCTCTGCTTGGGT
>WVZL01000008.1 GCA_011772495.1 Candidatus Aminicenantota bacterium | reverse complement strand
TTGACTCTGGAGGAAGATTTTTTCTTAGCTGGAGGAGGCGGCGGTGGAGGAGGTGGAGGCGGG
The DNA here is from genome assembly GCA_011772495.1 of Candidatus Aminicenantota bacterium. Lineage (GTDB taxonomy): Bacteria > Acidobacteriota > Aminicenantia > Aminicenantales > Aminicenantaceae > WVZL01. Next base: position 20,379 of record WVZL01000008.1, on the reverse strand, counting down.
GGTGCTAAGAAAGCACTGTAAACTTCTACAGTTGGCAAGTTTTTTGTGGAAAGAAGAGGAATGACAATAAGAGCCAGAACTAAGGCAACATGAATGGCGAGGGCAATCGGAAAAGAAAAAAGTTTTCTTCCAGTGTTTCTTTCAGCGATGAAGAAAGAATCTTTGAAGAGTTCGGGGATTTTTTCCCTTTTTTCAGGCTTAATTTTTTCAGCCATTTCCTTACCTCATCTTAGTTTTTTTACTTGTCCAACTATTATTATAGATTACTGAAAATCATAAAGCAAAAAAAAAGTATAAATAAAACATGCAATTTTTACAAGAAAAAAAATTGTATCCATTTCCTATTTTTAATCAGCCTAAGGTTTTTAGGAATGGTAGAAGCGACCATTGAAGATTTAGCCTTCGTATTTTGGTCTTCGAGGGGAGTCGATGGCGTCGACCCGAGAGTATGTTTGAGCGAAGCGAGTTGCGCAGCAGCGAGAAGGCCGAAAGGAGAATGGCGTTTGAAATCTGAACGGGAGCAAGAACATTCCTGAAAACCTCTTTATTTGCCAAATCCTTTTTTCGGCTTGAATACCTTTTTCCAAAAATAAGCCCAAGAACAAGATTGATAAATAGAAGAGTAGGTTCCCACGACAACACCAATGATCATGGTAAAGGCGAAATCGTTGATGACTTCGCCCCCGAAAAGAAAAAGAGCCAGGACGGTCAAAAGAGTAGTGCCAGAGGTGATCACTGTTCGACTCAGGGTCTGGTTTATGCTGGCATCCAGGACTTCCTGGAAGGTGTGTTTCCTCATGGCTTTTATGTTGTCCCTGACCCTGTCAAAAACGACAATGGTGTCATTCAGGGAGTAGCCGACTATGGTCAGGATGGCGGCGATGACCGGGAGGTTCATCTCTCGTCCGGAAATAGAGAAAATAGTCAGGGTAATTAGGACATCATGAGCCAGAGTCAAAACAGCAGAGATTCCAAAGCCAAATTTAAAACGGATCCCGATGTAGATGAGCATGCCGATCAGGGCCCAAATGGTGGCTTGGGTGGCTCTTCTCCTCAAATCGTGACCAATTTGAGGTCCCACCGTCTCTTTGCTCAAAACCGTCAGGCGGCTGAGAAAAGTTTTCTCTTTAAGAAGATCTATAGCTTCTTGACTTATTCCCAGGTCTTGAATCTGGGCGTAATCTTCGATTATTCCTTCATTAACCCTGAAAGAAATAATATTGCGGGCAATTTCCTCAGCTTGCTCTGGGAATGAATCTTGAAGCAGGGCAACGAGCTGCCTGGTATCCACACTGTTCAAGTCTTTAAGACCTTGTTCGGCAGCAGCCTTCTCATCTTCTCCTTTGAGAGCCTCTATGACTCGATTCCCGATGATTTCATGGGCTTCTATTTCTTCTTCTAATTCCTCACCTGTTACCTGGGCTGTCCTGATTATGTATTCTCTTTGACCCTTTTCCATTTCCTGAATCCGGCTGGTTCCCAACCCGATATCACTCAGGGAACTGCGTAATTCGGATATTGCGACCGGAAATTTGAACTTGAGACGAATCAACGTACCACCTGTAAAGTCCACTCCGTTGTTGATCCCTTTTCCAACGGTGAAATTCAGGATGCCGACCAGAATGATGATCCCGGACAGACCAAAAGCAAAAAACTTGTACCGCATGAACTTGAAGTTTGGCTTCTTGAAAATCTGCATTCTTATATACTCAGTTTTTCTCTTCTTTTCCTCTTCGAGAGGACTATTTCAAATATGAGACGCGAGACAAAGACTGCGGTGAACATGCTGGCAGTGATTCCGATAATAAGGGTCACGGCAAATCCTCTGATCGGGCCTGTTCCAAACTGGAAAAGAAAGACTGCGGCCACGATAGTGGTCACATTCGCATCAAGGATTGTCCTGAAAGCCCGGGAGAAACCGGTGGCTATGGAGCTCAAGACACTCTTTCCCAGAGAAAGCTCCTCCCTTATCCTCTCAAAAACCAGGACATTGGCATCGACGGCCATGCCTATAGTCAAGATGATGCCGGCAATACCAGGCAAGGTCAGGGTGGCTTTAAAATACGAAAGAGCCCCGACCAGAATCACGATGTTCAACAGGAGGGCGGCAACGGCGTTAAAACCAGAGAGCCGATAGTAGAAGATCATAAACACTAATACCAGAATAAGAGCTATGACAATGGAAGAGAAACCTTTCCGGATGGAATCAGCTCCAAGAGAAGGACCGATAGTCCTGTTTTCAAGGGTCTTGATCGTAGCCGGCAGAGATCCAGCCTTGAGAACAAGGACTAAATCTTCTACTTCCTCGTAGGTGAATTGGCCGCGGATGATGCCTCCGGTTGCTGCGGGGATGACATCTTCGATGGTGGCCACGGATTGAACCTTGCCATCAAGGATAATCGAGAGGGGCTTGCCGAGATTTTCCGAGGTAAATTTTTCAAACCTTCTCCCGCCCTCGGTTTTCAGAGTAAAGCCGACCGCAGGATTGTTCCATTCATCAGTCGATTGGCGGGCAGTCCTCAAATCCTGTCCTGTTATTGGAGCTACACGACTGACCAAATAATAACCTCCCTCTGTTCTTTTGGGGTCGCCCTTGAGGACTTCCATATCTTCGGGAACCTCTCCGTCAAAATCTCTAAGAAGGGTTTCTTCATCTGGAGCAGGGCCAGCCTGAACCAGTTTCCATTGCAGGATAGCTGTGGTTTTGATGATGTTCATCACCCGCTCTGGATTATCAATCCCAGGGAGTTCAACAATGAGACGCTCTCCGCCTAGACCCTGTCTCTGAATAACTGGTTCAGCTACTCCAAACTGGTCGACTCGATTTTGAATCGTTTCCTTGGCTTGATTTACGGATTGGTCTCTGAGGTACTGGGCGACATTAAGCCTCATGGAAAGCGAGACAGTATTGCCTATTATGGTGTAATTCCATTCTTTAAAATAATCATCCAGGATGTCTTTGAGCTGCCCTTCTTGGTCAGGGTTGATGCCCTGGATGGAGAACTTGCCTATTTCTCCCTTGGGAATCTTTTCATATTCGATGTTTTTCCGCTTGAGCTGGTCCTGGAGCCGGGTGATCTCTTGGTCTGTTTCGATATTGATGGCGTCATCCGTAATAACTTGAAAAACAAGGTGCATTCCTCCCTCTAGGTCAAGGCCTAGATTGATCTTTTCTCCGGGTGGATAAGCAAGGAAAAGGGCTAAGGCGATGACCGCCAGGACAAGGATTATTTTCCACCTGAGTCCTTTTTTCATGTTGGTTATTCTTTTTCTCTAAATTCCCAGCCGGCTGAGGCTAGATTTCACAACCCGTCCGTATTACTTTTTCTCTTGGGCAGGGGGAGTAAGGATGGCTGCCACAGCATTCTTGGAGATCTCGATTTTTACGTTAGAGGCAATTTTCAATTCGATCCTGTCTTTCTGTACTCCCATGACAGTTCCGTGAATTCCTCCAGAGGTGATGATTTTATTTCCAGGCTTTAACTGTTCCACCATTTCCTGGTGTTTTTTCTGTTTAGCTCGTGAAGGCCTGATGATCAATAGATAGAAGATTACGAACACAAGAATAAAAGGAATCATGGCTCCGAACAGACTAGGCCCGCGTTGAGCCGCAGGTTGTGCCTGTTGGAGCAGGGTGAAAAAACCAGCGAATATTGTCATTCTTTATCCTCTTTTTTGTTTATTATCTTAAGCTTCAATCGATGATACGAATTGGATTGAATAGCTTGCCTAATTTTTTGGAATATGTCAAGGTAAAAATGGAGGTTATGGATGGTGTTCAGAATTGCTGCTGTGATCTCTTGTCTTTCGAAAAGATGTCTGAGGTAGGCCCGGGAAAAATTTTGACATACGTAGCAGGTGCACTCCGCATCAAGAGGCCTTTTGTCCTCAGCGTATTTCTGGTTTTTGATGGAAATTCTTCCCTGGCTAGTGAACAGAGTCCCGGTTCGGGCATTCCTGGTCGGAAGAACGCAATCAAAAATGTCTGTGCCTCTCTCGATCGCTTCAAAAATGTCTTCGACATAGCCCATGCCCATGAGGTAGCGAGGCTTTTCCTTGGGAAGGAGAGTATCTGCCTTCTCCAGGATTTCCATGAGCAGCGACTTCGGTTCTCCCAAGCCAAATCCTCCCAGAGCATAGCCATCGAAAGCGATATCCAGTAAGTCCTCGATGCTTTGTTTTCGCAGCTCCCAGTAAGTGCTACCCTGGACTATCCCCCATAAGAGCTGAGAAGTTGAATTTTGGCTGAATCGAGTTTGACAGCGTTTGGCCCAGAGAGAGGTAAGCTCCACCGATTCTTTTATTCTCTCTTCGGGTGACGGGAAAGGAAGAAAGTGGTCGAGGGCCATCATGATATCTGAGCCTAGCTTCAGCTGGATATCGATTGCCTCTTCTGGAGAAAGGAAGATTTTCGACCCGTCGAGATGAGAGGCGAATTCGACTCCATCTGGCTTGACTTTGACTAGGGGAGAAAGACTGTAGATCTGGAAGCCTCCGCTGTCGGAGATGATAGGTTTGTTCCAGGAAATGAAAGAATGAACTCCACCTAATTTCTCTATGGTCTTCACCCCTGGCCGCAGGAAGAGATGGTAGGAATTAACGAGCAGGAGTTGAGCCTCCAGGCTTTCGAGCTGGCTGTGGAGGAGGCCTTTGACCGTGCCTTGACTGGCCACAGGCGCAAAAGCGGGCGTTTCTATGTTGCCGTGAGGAGTGGAGATGATTCCTGTTCTGGCCGAGGAACGACTATCTGTAGCCGTGATCTTAAAGCTGGACATTTTAATTTTTCTAGTTTATCTAGTTTATCTAATTTGTTTAGTCAGTCTGATTGGCTCTCCAATCTCTTAAGTGGCAAAACGAAAATAGATGACATCGCCATCCTGCACGAGGTAGTCCTTTCCCTCTAATCGAACCGCGCCTTTTTCTTTGGCGGTTTGGAAGGAACCGTGCTGGAGGAGTTCTTCCCAGGGAATGACCTCAGCCTTGATAAAGCCTTTTTCGATATCTGTATGAATCGCGCCGGCAGCTTGGGAAGCAGGAGTGTTTTCACGGATAGTCCAGGCTTTGACTTCCCCTTTCCCGATGGTGAAGAAGGTCAAGGCTTTGAGAAGGTCATAGGATGCCTTCAGGAATTTCAAAATACTCAGTTCTTTTAGCCCGTACTCAGCCAGAAACGTCTCTCTTTCTTCGTCCTCTAATTCCATAATCTCTGCTTCGATCTTGCCGCAAAAGGCAAGCAGTTGAATTCCTTCTTTCGGGGCAGGGTAGAATTGGGAAAGATTTTCGATGAGAGATGTGTCTTGTTCATCTACATTGACCACATGGAGGAGAGGTTTCTGACTTAAGAATTCGAAACTCCTCAGAGATTTTTCTTCTTGAGGCGAAAAAGAGGCTTCCCGGATTCCTTTTCCTTCATCCAGATCGGAGCGAAGACTTCGCAGGAGTTCCCTCTCTTTTTCACCTTCAGGGCTTTTTTTCCCTGTAAGTTCTTTTTCCAGTTTATCGAGTCTGGTTTCCACCAGGATTAAATCAGCGAGGATCAGCTCTTCTTCCATCGAGCGGATATCATCTTCAGGACTGATTTTTCCCTTGGGGTGAGGGATCTGCACATCTGAAAATCCTCTCACCACATGAGTCAAGCCGTCGGCCTCGCGAAGATGACTGAGATAAGCACTGTTTTTGACTTCACCAAAAGAGATTCCGCCTAAGTCTGTAAAATCGATCGTGGCTGGGATTTTCTTCTTATCGGGATAGAGAGCCCAGATTTTCTCTAAGCGCGGATCAGGGACTGGACATGTTCTGAGGACAGGCTCTTTTTTCCCTTCTTCGTAAGCTTTGACTTCTATTTTGGCCCCAGTCAAGAGATTGAATAAAGTGGTTTTCCCTGTTTTCGGGTAGCCAAAAAGCGTGAAATTCATGAACTAAAGTAGTATATATCTAATCCCACTAAAATAAAAGAGGGGTCAGACCAAGCTATCTGATTTATTTTTAATAAGATAGGCCCAAATTAGACCCATTTTATCTTCTTAAACCGCCTTTTTTACAGGCAAAAAGCGCCCTTTAAGCACTTTCTGACTCTTCAAGCTCATCCTTCTGTATCTTCCCTAAAGTCTTCCTATAGAGCTAGCCAACTCGTCTTGCCTTCCTTAGAAGCTCATTTTTAACCCCAAAAATGCGCTTCTAAGACCAAAATTGGCAGAAATATTGCACCTAAACTATTATATTTAAATAATTTAGCTTGGTCTGACCTCATTTTCTCCATTTTATACTTGATTATTTGGTGGAGAGAATTATAATTATATTTTTTTAAAGGTAAGCTCGATGAAAAAGTCAAAAGCTGTGGTTCTTCTATTAAGACTTCCTTTCTTGGTCGTAACCCTGGGGTCGGTTTTTGTGGGCACGGCTTTTGCTTGGTGGTATGCCAGCCAATTTGACCTGGGTTTATTCTTACTAACCATGATAGGAGCCTGCTTCCTTCATCTCGCCTGCAACGTGGCCAACGATTACTTTGATTACAAGAGCGGGACCGACGCAGCCAATGTTTATGCTGTAGCTCCTTTCTCAGGTGGGAGCAGGATGGTTCTGGATGGTTTTGTAAAACCCGGAGAAGCTCTCGCCATTTCGATCGTTCTTGCTGTCTTGGGCTCAGCCATCGGACTCTACCTCAATGCAGTTTCAGCGGGAAACGTCATCCTGCTCATCGGAATAGCAGCTCTTCTTCTTGTCTTTGGTTATAATGGCCCTCCCTTGAAGTTGGTCAATCTCGGAATCGGGGAGATTGGCATATTCTTGGCCTGGGGACCCTTGATGGTTTTGGGAGCCTATTATGTTCAGGCCCAAAGTCTCTCCTCCTTCTGGCCCTTCATGGCAGCCATCCCTCCGGGGATTCTAACCACACTGGTTTTGGTGATCAACGAGTTTGCTGATGCTGAGGCTGACCGTTCTGCCAGTAGGAAGACCTGGGTTATTCTCTTTGGCTTCAAAAAGACGATGTATGTTTATTTGGCGCTTGCCTTGGGCTGTTATGTTGTCATCCTGGCAGGAGTTCTTTTTGGGGGATGGCCGTTGTGGTCTTTGTTGGTCATGATCACTCTTCCCTTGCCTTTTATGGCCTTCAGGATCGCTGTAAAGAATATTGAAAACTGGACATCCTTTCTCCCTGCCGTAAAAACGACTATCTTGATAAATTTTGTTTTCTCGGTTATATTAAGTATATCTTTCGTGTTGTAATATGGAAAAACAAGAGAAATCTAAAAAGAAAAAAAAGCGGGAGAAAAGTCTCTTCCGTGAATATTTTGAGCTCATTGCCGAAACAGCCATCTTTGTTTTCTTTGTCATGACTTTTGTTGTTCAAGCTTTTCAGATTCCCACCGGTTCTATGGAATCCACTCTGTTAGTGGGGGATTTTCTCCTGGTCAATAAGTTTATTTATTCAAGGGACTATTTCCCCATCGAGAAAAAGATCATGCCCCAGAAAGAACTGGAGAGGTATGACATTGTTGTTTTTAAGTATCCCAAGGAACTATCAAAAGACTTCGTAAAGCGAGTCATTGCGCTTGAGGGGGAAAAGGTTGAGATAAAAGACAAGCAGGTTTACATCAATGATAAGCCTATTCCCGAGAGTTACAAAGTCCATAGAGACAATCAAGTTTACCAAAAGAATAGTTATTTCCAGTATGACGATTCCATAAGAGATAATTTTGGTCCTATGGTTGTCCCTCCAGGTCATTGTTTTGTCATGGGAGATAACCGCGATAACAGCATGGACAGTCGCTACTGGGGCTTCTTGCCCCTCAGCTATATAAAAGGAAAGCCCTGGGTGATTTATTTTTCCTACCGAGCTGAAAGGGAAGCTTATCTTAAAACTAGCTTTAAAGAGCGCATGAAGAAGATTTTCAGCTTTATTCCAAAGGCGAGATGGGGACGCATCCTCCGCGTCATAAAATAGTTTGTATAGTTTGTCTAGCTCATTTAGTTAATCTAGTTCTTCTAATTGATCTATTTTTTTTAGTTAATATAGTTCGTCTAGTTCATCTAATTCGTCTAGTACGTAGATATTTTATCAATCCTGATATTATCATTGCTGTCTCATCTGTTTGTTTATAAATTTCATTGAACTCTTTCTTGTTTAATACTCTTGATCTAGTGCTATGTAAAGATGGCTTTGGACTTCAGCTGCAGAAGAAATAGCAAAAAATAAAAACTGTATGAACTCATTGTTAGAGCGACGAGAAAAGCCTTCGGCAATGTTTGCCATTATAGAGACTGAAGCGCTTTGTATTTGACGAGCTAAAGAGATGTCTCTTTTAAAATTATTTCTTTGCGTTATATTGTATACTTGAGTAGATAATTTTCGAGCATGTTTCCAGCATTCTAAGTTTTCAAACTTTGTTATTTTAGCCATCCTAGGTACAAATGAACACTTTAACACTTTTATCAGACGAACAATCACAAATTCTTACTCATTTTGTTTCTAGACCAATTAAACAAACTAGAAAAACTAGGCCAACTAGACAAACTCAAAAAACTAGAAAAACTAGAAAAACTATGATGGGGCTTTAATGGAGATTTCCTCGTAAGAGGAAATATAGAAGACGGGATTCTCGGTCGTGAAATCCTCCTGGAATACAGAGCTCTTCACGATGCCGTCCATGTCTCTTCCTACTGGAAGCCCCAAATAATAGAGCAGAGTAGGGGCAATGTCGATGATTCTCATCCCTTCGATGTTTTTCCCTCTCGCGATTCCTTTTCCGTAGAACAAGATCACTCCATCTGGAGCATTCTCATGGTAGGCGGAGACATCTTCATTTCCCAGAATCCATTCGACGAATCTTTTCCATAGAGGAAGAGGCTCTATGCCGTGGGAAGAATAGACGATCAGAAGTTCATCTTCCTTCATCGAGGCCAGGAGTCTGCCCAGGATTTGATCATAAAACATGTAATACTTCTCGATCACAAACCCAAACTTGTTGATTTCCTCTTGTTCAATGTCGCCGATTAGCTCGGGAAAACTGTATTTATAGAAATAGGTCTCGACGATGTTCAAACCATTCAGCAAAAAATAGAAGAACTGAGGATTTTGCTGGTCTTTCTCTTCCGAAGCTTTAGCTTCCCTTTCGAAATCCAGAAAGAACGCCTCTTTGGCAAAGGCAAAAATGTCACTCGCTTCATCCTGGAGATCCTCGTAGAACTGGAGGAAGAGCCTTTCAGCTTTTGGTGAAGGCTTGACTTCTTTCTCTTCGTAAGGCCAGTCTCTCCTTAGGTAGGAAATCCTGTTATCCTCGAATATCTTCCAGATATCTTTTACCGGCTGTGATGGTTTTTCTCGGGGCAAAATTTCAAGGAAGCCAGGTCTTGTCAACTGGCGAAAGAAAATATAGCGGGGGACAACCTCGATCTCCTCTTGGCAGAAGAGAAGACGGTAAGAATGGGAGGAGATTTGGCGATGTTTGAAAGGAAATTTTCCGGTATTGATGGAATTGTTGAGGATGATCGGCTCGTTGGGAGTGAAATTCACCAATTTCCCCCAGCTTCCGTTATCCACGAGCACCGAGAAGTTCGGGAGTTTTCCCGCAGAGATGAAAGGAATGATAAAGTCGAAACTCAGGCCGTCTAGGCCTAGGATAGTGATCTTCTTATCGATGTCTCGAGCCTCAAAATGGGCCACCTTGCTCGGCGTCAGAAGGAGAGGGTAATTCAACCTCTGGAGGAACACTAAAAAAATGGCTGCCCAGAAGAGAGCAAAATAGACTATAAAGAAAAGAGCACTCTTCCTGTAAAAATGAAAGAGATAAAACGTGATCAATCCCAGCACAGCCGCGACGAGAAGAAAGATGATTTGACTCCTGAGGAGTGTTCTGGTCTCAGGATTGAAGATGGTGTAGAAGTGCCTGTAGTTTGTCCTGAAGATTGTCAGAAAGAGCAGAATCAGGAAAGAGAAGCTGATGGTCAGGAAAGAAGGCGAGATGAAGGCGAGCTTGATTTTTTTATCAAAGAAGAATTGGAAAATGAGGTAGATGAAAAAACAGATGGCACTGACGACCAGGCCGTAGCTAAAGGCCGAGAAAAGAGTGAATTGAGCCAGGGATGAGATCTTGAAGTTCAAGCTTATATTTAGATCATAGATAAGAAGAGCCAGGAGAAGAGAAAAGAAGACACCGCTTACCAGGGAATTGACCAGCGCCTTCAAGATCCTCATTGGGGTCAGGTCTTAACTTTCTGCCTAAAAATATTATAGAGTTTCAGAAATGTCAAATGTTGAGAGCTAAGACCGACCCTTGGGTTGATAATCCCGATGTTGACCCCAAAAAAAGAATGGAATAAGATAGGGAAAAGTGAAACGTCCTTTTATTGCTTTGATCACCGACTTTGGTGAAGATGACTTTTTTGTAGCTTCTTTAAAAGGAGTCATTCTGCGGATCAATCCTGGCGCTCGGATCATCGACGTCACCCATCAGGTCCCCTCCTTTGATATCAAGCAGGGAAGTTTTATTCTCTTTTCCTGTTATAATTATTTCCCAGCCCGAACCATTTTTCTGGTAGTTGTCGACCCTGGAGTTGGTTCCTCTCGTTCCATCCTTCTGGTCAAAACTGAGAAATACTTTTTTATCGCTCCTGACAATGGAGTGTTGAGCTTAGTATTGAAATCAGAAGAGGTCCAGCAGGTCATAAAGGTAACCAACACGAAATTTTTTCTCGAAAAGCCAAGCAAGACTTTTGAAGGAAGAGACAAGATGGCTCCTGTCGCGGCCTGGCTTTCCAAGGGCACCACACCTAGTTTATTTGGCCCTGAAATCCAAGACTATGAAGTGCTGGGCAAATTGGAACCCATAAGGAAAGAAGGAGAAATCACAGGTTCCATCCTCCATGCAGACAAGTTTGGCAACTTGATAACCAATATCCCTAAGTCAATGCTTAATAAACTCAGGAAAGAGGCGGGGAAGAAAAGGAAAGCTGAGTTAATCCTTCTTGCCAAAAATAAAAAGATATCAACTTTTCGAGAGAATTATTCCCAGGGGAGAAGGGGAGAGCTGTTTTATCTTATCGGAAGCTTAAATTTCGTGGAGATTGCGGCCCGGGAAACTTCAGCCTCCAGTAAATTAAAGGCCCAGGTCGGGGATAAAGTGAGAATTGTCATGGTGAAGCCCAAGAAAAAGGTCATTGCTAAGGATAAATAAAATTGTCATTGCTAAGATGAAGTAAAACTGCCGTTGCGAGGAATAAATAATATTGTCATTGCGAGGCCTGAAAGGCCGAAGCAATCTCCTAGAAAAAATGTATCATTGCCAGGAGCACAGAGGATACCTTCACTAAGCTCGGAAGAAGCTGCACAGTCTCTTAGAAAAAAATGGATTATATTGAAGGTACGATAGAGAGAATAATATTCTACAGTCCTGACACCGGCTATACTGTCTATAAATTTTCTCTCGAGGACGGCCAGTCCATGACCGTGGTCGGATCCTTCCCACCCCTCTCTCCGGGTGAAGTGTTGAAAATAAAAGGAGAATGGGAGATCAATCCCAAGTTTGGAAAGCAGTTTCGGGTAGACCATTTTGTCCAGATGTTGCCCTCCTCTGTGAAGGGAATCGAGAGGTTTCTCTCTTCAGGCTTGATTAGGGGAATAGGGCCAGTCCTGGCGAAAAGAATAGTCAAAAAATTCGGTTCTAAAACCCTGAATGTTCTGACCGAGAAACAGGACAAACTGAAGCAGGTCGAAGGAGTGGGCAGCGCTAAACTAAAAGAGATAAAAAAAGCCTGGGCTGAACACAAGCACATCAGAGATCTCATCATCTTTCTCCAGGAACACAACGTCTCTACCAACTTGGCTGCCAAGATTTACAACCGGTATCAGGATAAGTCTTTCCAGGTCCTTAAGAAAAATCCTTACCAGCTCTGTCTTGATATCTGGGGCATTGGCTTCAAAACCGCTGATCAGATTGCCTTGAAGCTGGGGATGGATCCTTCCTCCATCGAAAGAATAAAAGCCTTCCTCCGCTACCTCATGGAAAAAGATATTGAACAGGGTCATGTGTTTTCTTTCCAGAAAGATCTGGAGGAAAAATGCCAGCAGGAATTAGGTACCGAGGTCAAGAAAGCAAAACAAGCTTTGGAGGAGTTGAAAGAGCAGAAGCTGGTCAAGACCGAAGAGGTTATCTCAGACACGGCTGTTTACCTTCCGTTTTTCTATGAGGCCCAGGAAGAAGTTGTCCGCTCTCTCCACGAATTGGTCTCCTCTCCTGCCCAAGCTCCTCCTTTCGATATAGAAAAAGCCGTTACCGAAGCAGAAGCCGAATTGTCCTTAGAATTTTCAGCTGCCCAGCGGTTGGCAGTAAAGGAGTGTTTTGAAAAGAAGATCTTGGTAATAACAGGAGGTCCGGGAACAGGAAAGACAACGATTATCAAGGCTGTGGTCGATATTTTTAAGAAATGGGAGAGACAAGTCCTGTTGGCAGCTCCAACCGGAAGAGCTGCCAAGCGGCTCTCGGAAGCAACTCAGAAGGAGGCCAAGACCATTCATCGGACCTTAGGATACAATCCTAAATCGGGAGACTTCCAGCGGAGCGAAAAATATCCTCTCAAAGGAGAAGCTTTGATCGTCGATGAATTTTCCATGGTGGACCTTCCTCTCATGTATCATCTGATAAAAGCTGTCCCTTCCCAAATGCGTCTTATCCTGGTTGGAGACAAAGATCAGTTACCCTCAGTTGGTCCTGGGACCTTGCTTCGGGATATTATCGAGTCCAACCGAGTAGACGTTGTGAGGCTGGATGAGATTTTTCGTCAAGCAAAAGACAGTCTCATCGTGGTCAATGCCCATCGAGTCAATCAAGGTAAATCTCTAGTCTATCCTCCCAAGGGCGAAAAGGATGCCGATTTTTATTTTCTCTCCCAAAACGACGAAGAGAAAGTCTTCCAGAAAGTCATAAATCTCTACTGTTATAGCATCCCCAGGAAGCTCCGCTTGGACCCTCTCTCCAGCGATATCCAGGTCATAAGCCCTATGTATAAAGGTCGAGTAGGAGTTGACAACCTGAATGCCGAACTCCAGCAAAGACTCAACCCCTTCAAGGAAGGTCTCAAGGTTGGAACTCGAGAAATCAGGGTTAGAGACAAGGTGATGCAGATCAGGAACAACTATGAGAAGGAAATCTTTAACGGGGATATCGGGAACGTGGTCCATATCGACAGACAGAGATACAGGATAATCGTTGATTTCGACGGAAGAGAGATCCCTTTCGAGAAAGAAGAGATGAATGATATCATGCTTGCTTATGCTATCTCAGTGCATAAATCCCAGGGCAGTGAATACCAGGCTGTGGTCATGCCTCTCTTGACCCAGCATTTCATACTTCTTCAAAGGAATTTATTCTACACAGCCCTAACCAGGGCTAAAAGAATGAGTGTTATTGTGGGCTCTTACAAGGCGCTTTATATCGCCATCAAAAACGATAAGCCCGTAAAGAGAAACTGCCTCTTAAAAGAAAAACTCATAGAAATCGATCAGTCAATCTAACAATACCACCTTGACAATCAGGCTGGACTAATTCCCACACCTTGCCCTATAATGAGAAAACAAAGGAGGAAGAAATGAGAAAGTATAATCATACTTCTGGCAAGATTATTTATATCTTGCTCGTCATCCTGATTCTCATGGGTGCTGCTTTCGGAATAGGTTATTATTTGAGTCTGGTTCGCTTTGATCAGAAATTTAGCGATATGAACAATAAAGTCGATAAGTTCGAAAGCAAATACGAGATGATGCTTTCCTCTATAGATTCTGACCTAAGGGAAATCAAGGCGTACTTGAAGGAAAAAGAAGGAAAGGCCGAGGACGAAGCCAGGCAGCTAAAAATGATGAGCATATTATTGAAAGCAAAAGGAGAGATCATATCTAGTAAACTTTCTCTTTCTGCCGAAAAAGTCCCGGAGTCAATAGAGCATCTGGATACTTCTATTAAAGTCTTAAGAGATGCCTATGAATTGGCAGGTGAAGAGATGAAAGAGAAGATTGAGGATATAAGGCTCCGTTTGGCAACTGTCAAAGGCATTATCGAGGTCAATGCTATCAGAGCCCAGCAAGAACTAGACAAGCTCTGGCGAGAGGTTGACACCCTGACAGCAAGATAACAATAATTTCAATTGTTAAGCATTTTTTATAAAAAACACAAAAGAAACTGAATAAGCAAGATTAACTAGATAAACTGTATTTTAGGTGCGCCTGTAGCTCAGTACGGATAGAGCAAGGGATTCCTAATCCCTAGGTCGCAGGTTCGAATCCTGCCAGGCGCACTATTTTTTATAGGGATAAAACGCAATTTTCCTTTAGGCATCCTTAGGCATAGTTAGGCGATTTTAAGCAAAGATAGTGACAATTTGGTGATAATGAGGGAGAGGTCTCTATTTAATTCATAAAATTGACACCATCCTCATAAATTGTTATTCTTTTGCCACGCTAACAGAGGGAATAATGGGTATTAAGTGCCCCAAATGTCATTTTGAGAACCCTGGCGATACTTTTTATTGTGGCAAGTGCTCTACTCCACTTAAGCCTATAGAAGAAATTTCCCTAACAAAAACTCTTGAGACACCCGCGAGAGGATTAAACAAAGGAACTACCTTTGCCTCCAGGTATGAGGTTATCGAGGAGCTCGGAAAAGGAGGCATGGGTAGGGTCTATAAGGCTTTAGATAAAGAGATTAATGAAGAAGTTGCCATAAAGCTCTTGAAACCTGAGATCGCCTCTGATGAAAGTACGGTTGAACGCTTCCGGAATGAGTTGAAATTTTCGCGAAAGATCGCTCATAAGAATGTTTGTAAGATGTATCATCTTGCAAAAGAGGAAGAGACTCCATACATCACCATGGAGTATGTTACGGGTGAAGATCTTAAGAGCCTGGTAAAAAAGAAAGGGAGGTTAACAGACGAGGCAGCAATATCTATAGCCAAGCAGGTATGTGAAGGCTTGGCTGAAGCGCATCGATTGGGTGTTGTGCATCGGGATTTGAAACCTCAGAACATCATGATTGATAAACAAGGCGATGCGAAGATTATGGATTTTGGGATTGCCCGTTCGGTTGAGGCACCAGGGGTGACAGTGACAGGTATGATGATCGGGACACCAGATTACATCTCCCCTGAGCAAGCAGAGGGAGAGGAGGCAGATCAGCGTTCGGATATCTATTCCTTAGGAGTAATTCTTTATGAGATGGTGACAGGAAGCGTCCCTTTTAAAGGGGACACAGCATTGAGTGTGGCTTTAAAACACAAATCCAAGTTACCTCAAGATCCAAAGAAGCTCAATCCTGAGGTCTCAGTAGAGCTAAGCAGGTTGATATTGATATGTATGGAGAAAGATAAGGATAGGAGGTATCAGACTGCTAAAGAGCTCTTATCAGAGTTAGACAAGATAGAGAAAGGCATTCCTATAGCAGTAAGGATTCCATTAAAGAGAAAGCTTGAGATTAAGTGGAAGAGCCTTCTTCTGTATGTGGGAATTCCTCTTCTCTTGGTTTTGATCATTGCGGGTGCAATCTCTTTTTTTACAGGACGCGCTGAAGCCATCGATTCTATCGCGGTCCTGCCCTTGGCTAATCTCACGGGAGACCCCGAGCAGCAGTACTTGGTCGATGGGATCACCGACACGCTCATCAACGGCATTGCCCAACTCGGATCCTTGAAAGTCATCTCGCGCACCTCTGTCATGCGCTACAGGAAAACGAGCAAACCGTTGCAGGAGATCGCCGGGGAATTGAATGTCGACGCGATCCTCGAAGGCTCGACGCAACGGGACGGGGACAATCTCCGGGTGACGCTCCAGCTTGTGGACGCCGCGACGGATCAGCATATCTGGGCAGACGATTACGACTACGGAATCGCCGATGTGCTGCGGGTACAGAGCGAGGTCGTCCAGAGTGTCGCGAGGGAAATCAACGTCCTGCTGACACCCGAACAGAGAACCCGTCTTTCGTCCCCTCGCAAAGTGAATCCGGCGGTGTATGAGGCGTATCTCAGGGGGATCTATTATTTGACGCAGTACACCGAGGAGAGCATCGATCGGGGGTTGAAGTACCTCCATAAGGCCGTGGAGCTCGACCCGGCGGAACCGCTCGCCTACGCCGGGCTCGCCGAGGGATACGTCACCATCGGCCACTCTCCGTCCCCTCCGCCGGAGACCTTTCCCCGGGCCAAGGCCGCGGCCGAGAAGGCCCTCTCCCTCGACCCGGAGAATGTCGAAGCGACTGGCGCCCTGGCCGACGTCGTGCTCTACTATGAGTGGGACTGGGCGAAGGCGGAAGAATATTTCAAGAGGGCCAAAAAACTCAATCCGAGCCTGGCCATGAGCTACTACCACTATGCGTGGCAGCTCGCCCTTTTCAACCGTCTGGACGAGGCCATCGCCGAACACAAGCGGGCCCGCGATCTCGATCCCCTCCGGCCCGTGCATACGGCTTGGCTGGGAGGCCTGTACAACTACGCGGGGAGGTACGACGAAGCTCTCGTGGAAGCGCAGAAGGCAATGGAGCTCAACCCCGATTACGGTCCCAGCTACTATGTCATGGTCCAGGCCTATTCCCGCAAGGGGATGCATGAAGAAGCGATCGCGACGGCTCGGAAGACCGTCGCATCTAGCGCGAAATACGCCGGACCCGTCCTACTGGGCATTGCATATGCGCATGCCGGGCGGAGACAGAAGGCGCTAGAGATCGCCGAGCGTATGGACCGCTCGCAATCCTGGTTCACCGCCCAGATTTACGCGGCTCTCGGAGAGAATGACAAAGCGCTCGACCTGCTGGAAGCCTGCTACCGGGACCGGGTGCCCATTCTGCCCTGGATTCGCGTCCACGGGGGAGAATACGATAAGCTCCGCGACGAACCGAGGTTCCAGGAGCTGCTCAAGAAGATGAACCTGCCGCTCTAAAGGATTGACGCGGGGTCGACATAGAGACTGTAAAAGAATTGCTCGGACACCACTTCATCACAGTCACTCAAAGATACAATCATTCAAGCGATGACAGGAAGAGGATAGCCGTGGAATTATTAAGCCGAAAAATCGAAGATGGTGAGAGAATAGTGACAAAGGAAGAACAGACCAACCTAATCAATTGAAAATGAACGATTTATAGAACAGAAGCGAGGGATTCCTAATCCCTAGGTCGCAGGTTCGAGTCCTGTCAGGCGCATTACCTTTAACTCTTTCATTTTCAGTGGATTATCAACTCATCCATTAATTCGTCAAAAGGGATATTTTTGTGAAGGTCACTGTGGTGTAACAAATTATCCCTGTTTTCGCTGTTTTTTGCTGAATTATTAGCAAGATTTTCTACTGCTTCCCTTTTCTGTTTTTCGTCTGCATGAGTGTATCTTTCGGTCATTTTTACTTTTCTGTGTCCTAATAAAACCTTTACTGTGATTATATTTGCGCCCTTTTCTATTAACCTTGAACCAAAAGTATCTCTGATAGCGTGAAGCCTTAAATCCTTGATATTGGCTCGTCTGCACGCTGATTCCCAAGTTTATCTTATCGTGGTATATGTCGATTAGAATGAGAATTTCTTTTATCCCCCCATCGCCTCTATAAATGATTCCATTCTCGTTTCAATTTTCTTGTGGAATCTATTGCTTAGGGCTTTGCCTCTGTTTGCCTCACTCTATCTCAGGTGATTATTTTTTTAAAGTCATTTTATTTTCTAGTCTTTTTATTCTTCCTTGGAATCCACCCGATTTTTTTCTGAGGTTCCTCCACCTCTCTATTTCCTCCATTCTTCTGTCTTTTCTTCAGCTGCTATGCCGAGCTGAGATTTTGCGGGAGCCTCTCTCAGATTTAAAGGTCAGTTTAGGGTGTTTGATGATTTTGTCTGTGTTCTTGGTCTCGTCAAAGCAAAGATTTTTAAGAGAGCATTTTTGTATATTGATTATATGTTAATGCCAAGCAGGGAAAAAATTTTTCCCATTATCTTTTGTCAATCGGAGCTGGTCAGTTCCATCGGCATTCATTATATACAGATCCAAGTTTCCATTACGATTTGACTGGAAAGCAATCTTAGTGCCGTCTGGTGACCAACAGGGAAACATATCGTTAGCATTATGAGAGGTAAGACGTTTTATGTTTGAGAAATCTGCATCTAACACGTATATCTCCATATTCCCATCACGGTCCGAGTGAAAAGCAATCCTTTCTCCCTCTGGCGACCAGGTTGGGAATTCACCGAAAGCTGAACCCGGATCTTCAAAATCTACAATTCCATCATCAGTGAAAAATGAGATAACTTTGAATTCTTCTGGATCGGTCGTAAAGACACCTTTTATTTGATCATAATTGTATTCACTAGATGGCAAACCGCTGTTTACTTTTTCTAATTCTTTCCCGTCTGTTTTTATGTTGTAAAATTGATAACCACCATCACGAAGAGATAGGAAAATAATTACGTCTTCTTTAGACATCCAATTTGAATACAACTCAATATATTTGTCTTGAGTCAGATTCACTAGCTCAGATCCATCCGAATTCATCACAAAGATATCATTTTTGTCATCACTCCATAAATTGAATGTGATCTGATTACCGTGAGGTGACCATTTTGGCCACAATTCATCCCCAGGGCTATTGGTAAGCCGAGTAAGCCCTTTTCCATCTATATTTATAATATATATTTCAGAATTTCCATCCCGCTTCGATGTGAAGGCAATTCTCTTTCCATCTGAGGATAATGTAGGGCAAGTGTCTTCTGCGTCATGAGTAGTGAGCCTTTTTAATCCTGTGCCATCGGCATTTACAATAAAGATATCTGAATTTCCGAACCGGTCAGAAACAAAAGCTATTTTCTTTTGATTGCTTTTGTCTGTTTGACAGCTGCATTGAAGTAGAGTAATTATTGCAAATAAAGAAAAAACTAAAATGAGAATTGATGTCGAAACTTTTTTCTTTCGAGTATCCATTTTATTCACTCCTTACCTTAACTATATGAAGTGTGTCGACTTTAGTAAATGAAAAAAATATTGTCAAGAAAAAAACAAGGTATAAAAAAAGACTACTAAATTAATGAGAGTCCTGCTCAGTCCCCCTCGTTACTATAAATGATTCCTTCCGTATTTCAATTTTCTTGTGGGGAGGGTCAGCGCTTATGGCCGTTTTTTTTATCTTTCGTAATTTGGCTAGAGCAAAGAATAGTGTGTAACTTATACTACTTACTTCTGTATATTACTTTTGTTCTGGCGGCTCTGGAAGTTGAGGAGGAGCAAAGGTAAAGCCGAGTTGTTTCATAAATCCTAGCCAATCCACATAGTTCCAATCTTCGACGGTTTTTCCGTTCATCCGATGACTCACTGCACACCATCCAAATGTTATCTGCTTACCGGTGGCTGGAATGCCAAGAGTCGGCGATGCCCCTGTCTGTGTCCCACTATAGGTCCCCCGCACAACAACTACGTTACCTTCAACGATCATTTCCTCGATTGTTATATGAAGGTCGGGATAACTGCTGCGATTGTCAGTAATGTATTGTTTGAAAGCCTCAAGACCTACAATATCAGGAAAAGGAGTCCGGTGATAGACATAGTCTGTGGCGTATTGTTCATCTATTACGTCCATTTTACCCTGGTTCCAGGCTTCCTCAATGACTCGACGGGCAATATCCTTTAATTCTTCTTCAGCAGTTGCCTCCTTAACCTGCTGTTGGCAGCTAAATATGAAACACAGCAAGACCAAAGAAATAACTTTGGCGAATTGAAGTAATGATTTTTTCATTTTTCCTTCCTTTCAAAGGGATTCTTGTTATTTTTTATTTTCATTTTGAATTTAATCTTTTTATATCGCCTCCTTTTTAAATCATAGACATGCCCCATTTAAGTAAACTGCGATTACAATTATTAAAGAGAAAAGACTTTGACTCTTGAGCTACTGACAATAGTTCCTACCCAACCCTATCTATTTGAGGTGAAATGACTATATTAAACAGAAATAAAAATGTCAAGGGGATTAGGATTCTTTCTTATTGGGATAAAGGAAGGGAAAATACTGACCCTTCAACCCAGCCAGCCTCTTCTTCGGATCCTCAACCTCAGCTATCCCGGGGTCAGCATCCTGATAAACTGCCCTGTATTGAGAGCAGCGCCGACGACTTGGGTGTGAGTCCTTGTCAAATGGAATCAATTACGTTAGTATGATTCAAGATAACTGTTGCTTGGCTAATCGATTGCAGTTGTCCGAAACCTTTGAGGACGTACAATTTCTATTGCGCTGAGCTATCTGGCAACAGTGATGAAAACCGTTCTCTGGAAGGAAAAAATCGGAGAAGAAATGTTTGAGGAGCTTGAAAAAATAAACATACGTCCCCAGCCATTTGAGTTCTATACAGCAAGTGATCTGTGGACGGATGAGCATAC
>WVZL01000031.1:70768-79720 GCA_011772495.1 Candidatus Aminicenantota bacterium | reverse complement strand
ATATTTAAATACCAATATTTCGGTGCGACTTTAGTCAAAAAATGGGAAATTACCCCCGTTTTTTGGGCGAAAATGGGATGAAATTCGCGACTAGCGAAATTGCAACTCACTGATATAAAACAACTTACACGAGTTTACATAATGTATATTATAACATGAATCCATATATAATATTATCATGCACAACATAACTTTTTGAAACGACTTGAAACTTCCTTAAATTCAACTCACTTGAAACTCTCTCAAGTTTTTTTACATCTGGCAAATGAGGAGTTGCTTTCACTTCATAGGCAATCTCTTTATTCAGAATGAAATCGATTTCGGATCCCCGTTTCTTTTGGAAATAATTCAATTCCCCCTTTTGTCTGAGATTTTGAAACACACTATTTTCAAAAAGCAAGCCTGAATCAAGCTTTGCCAGATGATTAGCAAGGCCCGAATCACATATATAAACTTTGGGCATCTTTCTTATCTCTGAATCTTTTCCTTTTGTGAATGGTTTTAAGGTTTTTATAAAGAAGGTTCCCTCAAGGAAAGCTATATAATTATATAATGTTGGCCGTCCAATCCCAAGTTCCTTCGATATTTTCTGGATATCAACTTTTGAGCCCAGTCTTTGGATTAAAAGCAAAATAAGATCTCTAATCACTTCGTTCTTCCTGAAATCACCGAGTTGAAGAACTTCTTGTTGGAAGAAAGATGTAAAAATTTCTTCAAGCGCTCTTCTCTTTTCTTCAACGTTTGTCTTTAAGACAACTCCGGGAAATCCCCCATACAAAATATATTCCTCATATAAGGGAGAAATTGCTTCATGATTTGCTTTGGTTATTCCAGAAATATCAGAGGGAATCTTTAAGGAACTCTCCTTAAATAAAAGAAACTCACTGAAAGTCAGCGGAAAAAGTTGAAATATGAATTTTCTTCCGGCAAGTGATTCTGTAAAAAGATTTTTCATATAAAAGCTCGCTGAACCGGTCAGAACAAATTTCACTCCATAATGATCTATAAAATATTTAACAACCGAAGGAAGATATTTTACGAACTGTATCTCGTCTAAAAAGATGAATGGTTTATGAGAAAAATCTATTCCCAACATTTCAAACGAGACTTTTATTCTTTCATAATTTTCCTCTTCAAAATATTTTCTGTTTAAAGGATTTTCTAAATCCAAAAGGATTTTATTCTTTGAAGGCATTTTTTCAAAAATAAGATTCAGGAGTGTTGTCTTACCAGTCCGCCTCATTCCTGTAATAATAATTGCTTCAGGAGAATCAAGATATTGCTCGATTTCATTGAAAATCAGACGTGGCTTAATCATTTGTTGTTATTTTACAAATAGTGAACCTATTTGTCAATTAATATTTTACAAATAGTGTATCTCGATGCCATTTTTTCTTTACTGTAACTAATTTGAGTTATTTGTAAAGTTTTTCGTTATTGTAACGATCATTTTCTCCAAATGTTTCTCATAAAGATGTTCTGCCTGCTCTACTCGCCTGAGGGGATATTTATGGAAATCGAGATAAAGCTGAATGCTTGAAATCACCCAAAGGTCTTGAATCTTACGTTTTGTACATTCCAGGTCCGTTTCTTATATGATTCATAATTGAGTGAGACAATCGACATCTTCAATAAGTCTATTTATTTAGAGAGAGCCAGGTGAGAGTGACCTATGCTTCTTGACCGAGCAGGAAAATTTGTCACCCAATTAAACGGCTATAAGGCATTCATACCAAAACCATTACCTCCTGATCCTCCCCTCCGTTATGATGAAAAACTTCAATTTTTATTATCAGAAGCGGACCGTGCTCTGGCAAGATTAGAGGGGGTAGCAACTGTGCTTTCTAATCGCGATCTTTTTGTTGCTATCTTTGCAAAGAAAGAAGCGTTATTGAGTTCTCAAATAGAAGGAATCCAAGCTTCTCTTGAAGGAATTCTTTTATTGGAAGCGAATATAACGCCTGGGGAGAATAAGGCTGAGACGAAAAAAGTCCTTAAATATATCGAAGCAATGAATTTTGGAATTCAACGGATAAGGGAGAACGATTTTACTTTGTCATCAAGTTTCATAAAAGAGATCCATAAAATTTTAATAAAACGGGTAAGAGGCTCCTTCAGTATTCCTGGAGAATTCAGAATATCTCAAACTTGGATTGGTCCTCCTGGAGCTTCCATTAAGCGAGCTATTTTTATTCATCCTCCTAAATATCTGCTCGAAGAGTTAATGTCAGACTTAGAAAAATTTATTCTTACCGAGGATAAAATCCCCCCACTAATAAAAATAGCTTTAATCCATGCGCAGTTTGAGACAATTCATCCCTTTTTAGAGGGAAATGGCAGAATAGGAAGGCTATTGATAACATTATATCTTTTCTGGAAAGGCATTCTTTCCCGGCCGCTGCTTTATTTAAGCCTTTATCTGAAGAAAAACAAAGATAAATACAATGATCTGCTAATGCGCATAAGGTTCAAAGGCGATTGGGAAAGATGGTTAAAATTCTTCTTACAGGGCGCCATCGAAGCTTCAGAAGAGGCATTGTCCTCAGCAAAAGAAATCATTGAGTTAAAAGAAGATTTGATTGAAAGACTGTTAGCTAAAAAAATCGGCGGCATCTTTGCCATAAAGTTTATGGATATTCTGTTTGAAAAACCCCTGATCAGTATACCTGATATCGCAAATAACCTGAGGGCTAATCTACAAACTGCGATTAATTTGGTCGATAAATTTCAAGATTTTGGAATCCTGAGAGAAATAACAGGAAAACAAAGATTTCGGAAATACTTGTTTGTTGATTATATTGATATCATCGCCAGAGGAACAGAAATATAAGGCTGACTAAATTGAAGTGAACTTCAAAATAGTCACGACTTTTTTGCACTTTGGTTCAAAAAAGTCATATGGAACGAGGAACGCTATTTTACAAATAGTATAAGCAATGTTCACTGCTAATTAGCAAAAAGAATGATTATAAGTTCAGGGAGACTATTTCTAGCTCTTTAATAGAGATAAAACTTAAACGCTTAACCCCTCTCAGCAAGAAATTCCTTCAGGCAGCGGTGGATCGTTTGAGCACAATCCTTATAGGCTTTTAAGTTTTGAGAGAAGGGGTCACTGATCTCCCATAAAATCAGCTTTTCATTGGCGATTTTATAGTGCTTCTGCAGACCCAAATGCACCAATTTATCCAGGGCAATCACAAAATCAAATTTATCTGGCGAGACATCCTTAATATGGCGGGGCTGATGGCCTGAAATATCAACCTCAAACAGGTCCTGCATGGCCTCAACAGCTTTTTCCTGAGCAATATCAAAAATAGGAGAAATCCCGGCACTTTCTACTCTGGCCCCGTCTCCGAGTAATTTCTTGGCTAAGCCTTCGGCCATAGGGCTACGACAGGTGTTCCCATAGCATACAAAAAGTAGATTATGGGTTTTACTCTTTGGCGTTTTCTTTTTCACGAGTGCGTGCTCCTCTACATATATGCGTATATATATATTCTAAAGGCACACGACGAAAAAGCAACCTCGTTTTTGGCCATCTATTTCCTCCTCTTGAACAGCTAACCTTTAGAGGTGAGGACAGGTTGGAAAAATATCATCGAAAAATTCATCCGTAAAGGTAATTGTTATTGATTCTAAATAACTTATATTAATTAATGCACGCGGGAAAATTTCATAGAAGCAAAGGAGGTGGAAATAAGCTTCATCTATGAAGAGGCGGGACGAATAATTAGGAGGTGCCATGTTAAAAACAAGCTCTTTTAAAAAAGGAATTGCTGTGCTAGTAAGTGTAGCCGTGTTAGTCCTCTTGTTCCCTGGCGTGACCCACACCTCTACAGATTCCAATAATCCAAAATTCCCTCTTCTAAAGAAATTTCTTTCTTCATTTTCATCTGTTTTTCCTTATCTCAGCTTCGATGTCTTTGTTATGGGGACCAGCAAAGATAAAACAAGTGACGATCAAAACGGTAAAAAGAAAAAAGATCCGTTTGATGATGGGGACAACTCAACGTCCAAGAGAAAGCCAAACGGCAAGGACTAAGGAAGGCGTCTTTGGTTAGCAAAGGAGTCATTACTTAGACCAGACAGCGAGTATTAAAGTGAGAAAGAAAAAGTATGTGCATATTTCTATATTGAAAGAAAAATCAGTGCATATTTCTATAGTAAATGACGGAATCATAAAGAAGGGATTACTCCTGGTCTTCAAAATATTCTTCGTTTTTTTTCTATTACTTACCTTTTCTTCCTCTGCTACTGATGGAGTCCCATCACAGCACGCGCGGAAAATTGTGGTTTTCAAGGAGTGGTTCGATAAAGAAGCAGACCAGGACGAGCTTTTGAGGAATTATGGAGGAGTGAAAATCAAGCATTTGCGCTTGATCAACGGCACGGCTGCTTATCTTCCATCCCAGGCAGAAAAGGACCTCAAAGGAAGGAATGAGATTTCAAGGATAGATGAGGATTTAGTCATACATTCCCTGGATGAAATACACATGGCTAAACCCAAGCCTCCTCAACCATCTCAGGAATTCCCCTGGGGTATAATGAGGATTTTTGCTGAATCTGCCTGGGAAGAAACTACTGGAGCGACCATAAAAGTCGCCATTCTCGATACAGGTATTGATCTCGATCATCCTGACCTTCAGGGTAATATAAAAGGAAACGTCAACCTGATAAAGCCGAACAAGAGCGGCGATGATGATAAAGGTCATGGCACTCATGTGGCAGGCATTGTAGCTGGCCTGAATAACGAGATCGGGGTCGTCGGAGTGGGCCCGGATATTTCTCTCTATGCGGTCAAGGTTTTAAACAAGAAAGGCCTAGGGTATCTCTCCGACCTCATCGATGGCTTGAACTGGTGTATCAATAATGAGATGCAGGTGGTCAATATGAGTTTTGGCTCCCTGACTGATAATCAGTCTTTCCATGACGCCATCATCGAAGCTTACGAGGCTGGAATAACACAGATAGCGTCTGCTGGGAACAGGGGTGAAAATGGCGGCGCGATCGAATATCCTGCTAAATACCCAGAGACGATCGCGGTCTCGGCGATCGATGTGTACGAAAATTTTGCCTCTTTTTCCAGTTTTGGGGAAGAGATCGACTTGACAGCACCTGGAGTCGATATCAATTCAGCTTATAAGAAAGGTGCTTACGAGATAATGAGTGGAACAAGCATGTCTGCACCCCATGTGACTGGAGTCGTAGCTCTGGTCTTAACAACCTCGCCTAAGGGTTATGATATAGACAAGGATGGAACTTGGGATCCTGATGAGATTAAAATCAAGCTAAAGGAGAAAGCTGAAAATCTCGGTTTGCATCCTGACAAACAAGGAGCAGGCCTAGTTCGAGCCGATCTAACAGTTCACTAGGCCGAGTCGAAGAAGATCCGGGTGTTCATGACTTTTAAACGCTTTGAAACATTTTTGGAAACACTCTAGCAGATTCTTAATCATAACCCAGATTCTTCTTTTCTCGTTTAATCCAACCCTTTTTTCTCTCCCCCATGAATCATCCCCCTTCCTCTACTCTGCCTTAGAAGAGAACTACTCTGATTTCTTTGGCCAAGGAGAAAGCTTCAGAATTCAAGGCCAATACGAAAAATCTATCGAGTTTTTTAAAAAGGCCTTGCTCACGGCTACCAATCAGAATGACCAAGAAAATAAACTTGAATCTCTTCTGAAGCTAGGAGTTTTGTATTGGAACACAGGTGAGCTTGATAAATCACTCGAATTCTACCAAAAGGCTTTTATAACCGCTGAGGAACTGGAATCAAAAGAGAGGATGGATGAGATCTTCAATTACTGGGAAATCTACAGACTCTATAAAGAAGCTAAAAGATATCGTTCTCAAGGCCAGCTCAAGAATTCAATCAAGAAATTTGAAGAAGCCATAGACTTGGCGAGGAAAATAAAGAGCGAGGAGCATGAAGTCAAATGTCTTCGTCAGCTGAGTGTGACTTATTCTGAACTGAACGAACTCGAAAAATTATTCACCTTGAATAAAAAAGCCTTAGCCATCGCTCAGAAACTAAAACATCTCAAAGAGGAAAGCAGATGTCTGTATAACCTCGGTCATTATTATAGCACCCAGGATGACTATTCTCAGGCGCTCTGGCATTACGAGAGAGCGCTGAGAATCGCCCGAGATTTGGAAGAATATGACGATGAATCAAACTGTTTATTGAACATCAGCGATACCTACATTCAACTTGGAAATTACGAAAAAGCCCTGGAATACCTGAAAGAAGTCTTGAGGATTGACCGCCAGCTCGGAGACGAAGCTTATGTGGCCACGGACTTGAATAATATTGGAGTCGTGTATCAAAAAAAGGCTGTTCATTCGGGCAGCAAATCTGATCTTCATGATGCTCTCGCCAATTTTCAGGAGAGCCTCCGCCTGGCCAGAAAAATTGGCGATGCCCAAGCAGAAATCCAGACCCTGAACAACATCGGTATGGCCTACAAAGACCTGGAGAACTATCCTGAAGCCCTCAAATACTTCCTGCTAGGACTCAAGATAGCAGAGACAGCCCGAGAAGTCGAAGAGATCGCCAATATTCTGGTCAACATCGGAGCCGTTCACTCCAAGCAAGGTAAATATGAACTCGCCATAAGAAACTGCCAAAAAGCCATTAATATCGCTTCTGGAATAGAAAGAGAAAAAATCCTCTGGGAAGCTCAATTTGAGATAGCCAATGCTTTTCAGAAGCAGGGTCAGTATCAAAAATCTTTAGAAAACTATAAGAATGCCATCTCGGTTCTAGAGAAAATTCGCTCCCGGATCCAGCTGGAAGAGCTGAAAGCAAGTTACCTGGGAACCTATAAAAGGATCGAAACCTACCAGAATACAGTCGACCTTCTCTGCACGCTCCATGAATCTGAGCCTGAAGGGCTTTATGACATCCAGGCTTTCAACTTTCTAGAAAGGGCTAAAGCCCGGGCTTTCCTGGACCGATTGGAAGTATCCAAGGTCGATATTACTCAGGGAGTTGACAAGAATCTCCTCCGACAAGAAGAAGCCCTGATGAAAGAAATCTCCAATCTCAACACAAAACTTTTCCTGCCCGGGCTCGGCGAAAAGCAAAAAAAGAAGATCGAGTCTCAGCTCCAAACCTGCGAAGAACAACTGGAAGCTCTGAAGAGAGAAATTAGGATGTCGAGCCCAGGCTATGCCAACCTCAAATATCCTCAGATCATTTCTCTCGAACAGGCCCAAAGGAAAGTGCTCGACAATGAGACCGCCTTCTTCGAGTACAGCCTGGGAAAAAGGAATTCTTATGCTTTTGTCATCACCAAAAAAGATCTGAAAATTTTTGCCCTCCCTCCTGCCAAAAAAATCCAGGAGCTGGTTAGAGAGTATTTAAAGGCCATCACGGAGAGAGAGAATCAGGACTTTCACCTGGGCTACGAATTATTCAGCACCCTGGTCCTTCCTGGCCTGGATAAAAAAATCAATAAATTGATCTTCATCCCGGATGACATCCTTCATTATCTCCCCTTCGAGACTCTTCTCAGCCAAAAAGATGAAAAGAGATGGCTGATCGAGGATTATAAAATTGCCTACGCGCCTTCTATCTCTGCCCTCCAAGAAATCATCGACCATGAAGGGTCTAACGGTCTGAAACCTCGCCAGGATCTTCTGGCCTTCGGCGATCCCTTTTTCGGTCCCGGCGAAGAGAATGACCAGAATAGAGGAACTCTGGAGGTCCTTAACGCGGCCAATACTCAGAATTTTCTCCGCTTGAAATATAGCGGCCTGGAAATCGAGAAAATCGCGGCCCTCTTTAAAAGATCAAAAATAAATATCTTTAAACGAAAAAAAGCCACCGAGGAACAACTCAAGAGGCTTAACCACGCTGACTACAAGATCCTCCATTTCGCCACCCATTGTCTCATCGACGATGAGAAGCCTGACCGCTCCTCGATCGTCCTCTCCCTGGGAAACCATTCTACAGAAGATGGATTGCTGCAAATGAGAGAAATATTCAACCTGGAATTGAATTCTGACCTGGTAACTCTTTCCTCCTGCCAGACAGGTCTAGGCCGATTCATCAAAGGAGAGGGAATAGAGGGTTTGTGTCGAGCCTTTTTCTATGCGGGCGCTTCCTCGGCCCTGATCACTCTATGGGCTGTGCATGACCAGGCCAGCTATCAGTTCATGGAAAGGTACTACTCCCATCTTTGTTCTTCGAACTCGATCATGGATTCCCTCCAGAAAGCCAAGCTGGAAATGATTGGCTCGGGTATTTTCTCCCATCCCTATTACTGGGCGGGATTCATAGTCACCGGGAATTCGGATAAGATTATCAATCTGTCCGGTCCGAAAAAACTGATCTTGATAGTCTCTCTTTTGCTTTTAGGTGGGGGAATCGCCGCCTTAATAATCTTAAAAAAGCCTTTTAAACCACGCTCTTCTGTATTATAGCGTCTCTGCTATTCCGATCCAGTTTCAGCAGTCATGGTGAGTCATTTCTCAGCGCATTCGTCTTCTAGTCGGGCGAAAATCCCGAGTCAGGTCAAAAACCAGATCTTCAGTGAGTCTCCGGTAAGTCTCCTCCTGGTCTGCTACGCCAAAATAGGGAATCCTCTCTGGGCCCATCATCATGTAGCCCAGGACGCCTTTCCTATCCGCTGAATCGGTCCAGAGCGTCGCTCCGGTTTCGGTTGAATAAAGCCGGGCCGTCATAAAAATATCGAAGGTGGCCCGTACTGTCATATTTCGGATCAACCCGGCAATATCTATTTGGGGTCTGACATCAGTTACTTTGATCTCTCCATAAAAGAAGGATGACACGCCAAAATGCTCACCGATAGCTGCGGCCGCCTCTTGATCAATAGCTGTCTGGTGGATTCTGGCCAGAACTCTTTCCAGGCTGCCCAGTTCGATAATCTGAACTCCCCTTTGATGCCTAGTGATGACCTGCAGAAAACGCTGGGTAGCCATAGCATC
>WVZL01000031.1:0-70749 GCA_011772495.1 Candidatus Aminicenantota bacterium | reverse complement strand
CAGATCGACCTCAGGAGGGAACCACACCACCGGGCCACAGCTGATAAACGCGAATAAAATAAAGAGCAATAGAAATTTTTTAATCATGGCGCCTCTCCTTTTCCTCCATTTTTTTCGAGATTCCAAATCTAACATTATTCGCGGCCTTTATCAAAGGAAAATATTATTGTATGAGATTGCTACGCTTTACTAGCAAGGACGATCGGAAATAAATAAAGGGCCTTATCTTACGTTAAAGGTATAGGTGTATTTCAACATTATGGCCCGGCTGCTGGAATAGGGAAGTGCCGGGATTTCCCGGTAGCGGTCTGTATTCAAGGCTTCATTATAGACTATATAAAGGTCGTTTCCTTCCCGGGGATTGAAACGAATCCTGATATTGGCTACCAGAGCATCAGCCGCGCTGTTGTACTGAATAAATGCCGTGGCCGAAAACTTGGTGCTCAGCATAACCAAGGCCCGAAGCCGGGCGATGTGGGCTACAAATTTCTGATCGCGGTCTGGAAAATCTATCCAGTTATACTGGTAAAACCCGCTCAGTTCCAGCTCAGGAGAGACGCTCCATTCAGGACTCACACCAAGAGATATTCTCCGGCCATCATAAAAGGAACCGATATCGAAATTTGCTCCAATGTTGAACAAACGCCCGGAAGGCGTCTGGAGTACACCTGTGAGACCATAAAATGTATACTGACCTGCTGGTACCTCTGCCTCATCATCCAAGGAGAATTCCTCATCGATATTCTCATGGTATAATTTGGCGCCGATATCCATTTCAAAGCCAGACTTGGCTGTAAAACTCCAACCCGGTCCTATGTCTGCCGATTGAACAGAATTATCTTCATTGTTAAAGTGCACGGACCCATCCAGAAAAACATTGTGCCTCAAGAGCCACGATTCTTCGCTCGGAATCCATCCATAGAGCAATCTGTTTCCGAGACGTGAATAATCCTCTCTTATCTCAAAACCAATACCAGGATCATAATCCTTTCCTGCCCTGGAAAAGCTCAAGTCGTATCCCAATCCTTTGACAGTTCGGCGCTCCCAATTTATCCGCACTCGAGCAGGGTCCAAGGAGAAAGGATTATTTTCTTTCTCATTCTCAAACGTCTGAGCAAACATGAGCGTCAAATAATCGTCGCCGAACAGACGAAAAATTCCATCCAGGCCATAGCCGACGTTGTAAGAACCATCAGCGCCAATTCTGCTGGTGACCATAGCTCCGACATAGGAAAAAGGATTGAAGACCCGCCGCCGCAATCTGAATACACCAAAGTTCTCGGAGGGAAGGTCTTCGATGGCAGCTGTCTGCATGGAGAGGAATCCAAGATCCCAGTCTTTCAATCGACCTACCAGCCGTACGCCTCCGTAAATGGGAACCACCTGCTCTTCGTAGATCCCTATGCGCCGGCTGTAAAAAAATTGATTGGGTCCACCGAAATTGAATTCGAAGTTGCTGGCGCGTTCCTGGAAAAAAAGCCGTTTTTCAGGAAAGAATAACGAGAAACGGGTTAGATTGACCTGCTGGTCGTCTGCTTCCACCTGAGCAAAATCAGTGTTTAAGGTGACATCAAGAGTAAGGTTGGTTGTCAATCCATATTTGATATCCAATCCCAATTCACCAATGGTATTATCGCTCCGAATATAAGCAGTTTCTGGGTCATTCAGGTCGAAGGATTGCCCCAGTCCACCGAGGGCATAAGGAGCTATGTACAAAGGCTTGCGGCTGTATAATCCCTCAAATACGACTTCCTGAGCTTGTGAAGGCTTGAAAGGACTCCAGAAACCCCAATTGGGCGGAATCTCAGGAAACACGATCCATTCATTCTTCCGCGCAATGTACCGCAAAGTGATGAGTCCCATAATAGCCCTTCCATCTTTATCCTCGAACCTTAAGCTCGATAGAGGTATGCGAAACTCGGCAAACCACCCTTCCTTGTTCCTTTTAGTCTTAACATCCCAGAAGGTATTCCAATTCTGATTGACCGGGAACTCGCCCTGGCCATCACTAAAAACGGTCATATCCAATCGCAAGCCTGAGGGGGTAGTGAAGAACCCCAAGCCATTTTCGTTATCATTGAAATTGTCTATAACCAAGCCGAACCAATCATTACTGAGTTTCATGTCATCTCTCTTTTTAGAAGGAAACTGAATCTTCTCAGGTTCACTGTCGTAAAGTCGACCCGCTAGATACAGGTAATCATCGTCATAACCCACTAAAATCTTTGTTTTTTCTGAAGGTTGGCCTCGAAAATTAGGGATGTGAACAGTCAAAGGCAAGGGTTTGATGCTCTGCCAGGCCGGCTCATCGCTCAACCCGTCGAGCTCCACCTGGCCGGTGATGCGCTGAATGAGGTAGGGTTCATTCCTGTTGTTTGTCTTTTCTTTATTGCCTTGAGCAAGAACGAGCGAAGAAAAGAAAAATAGATTATAAGCGAGAAGCCATGATATGAATTTTTTGCCTTTTGCTTTCAATTTATATTATTTATGAGAATTAAGAAGTTAAAGCAGCTGAAAGATTTGAGAGCGACTGGATTATTTCTCGAGGCCTATTTTATTCAGGAGTTCTTTGAACCTTGGGTCTGAGCGAACCGGGTCAGAAATAGGGTCTATTTTATAGAAGATCAATTGCTCATCTCGCTCTTCATAGGCTTTCTGCATAAACTCAAAAGCTTTATCCTTCTCGCCCAACGCTGCGTATACGCTACCTATACCCCAGGGCGAAACGTACCGCTCTTTTGAGATGGCTTCCAATTCTTCCAGAATTCTTTTTGCCTCATCAGGTTTCCCTGCCTCAGCATAAGCGACTCCTAAACCAAAAAGCGCTACGGCGGCACCGCCAGAAAGCTCTTTTGCTTTCTCCAATTCGACAATCGCTTCAGGATATTTTTTCATTTCAGTATGCACCATGCCGAGATAAAAGTGCCCAATAAGAAAGTTCGGGTCCATCTCCAATGTTTTGTGAAGCTGAGTAATGGCCTGATCATACTTTTTAGCTGCCCTGTATGCCCATCCTAAGCTCGCATTTATGATGAGGGAGATCGGATCGAGTTCCAAGGCTTTCTTCATCTCTTCGATCCCTTCATCAAAACGTCCGATGATTGCTAAAAGCTCGCCATACCAAAAGTGGCCAGTCGCATAATTCGGACTGAGCTCTATAGCGCGCTTGAATTCTCTTTCAGCCCCTGCAAAATCCCACTCATAACGCTCCTTAAAATAGGCCAGAGAATTGTGTGCTTCGCCCAAAGTTTCGTCTATCTCTAAGGCCTTTTCAGCCGCCTCTCTTGCCTTGGGGTATGACTCTTTTGGGTTTACATCGCTGTAAATGGAAAGCAGGTTATAGCTGTCTGCCAGCCCAACATAAGCCAAAGCATAGGTCGAGTCTTCCTCTATCGCCTGTTCAAAATAATCGATGGCTTTTTGCATTGCTTCTCCTGTCCGCCTATTCCAGTGGTAGAGTCCTTGAGAATAAAGACTGAAGGCTTGAACGTCTTTAGTATAGCGCTTGGTAAGTTTTGCCTTTTCTCCTCCCAGAAGCTTGAGCTCCAGATTATCTGTGATCGCCTGCGTTATTTCATCCTGGATAGCAAAAATATTGTCCAGCTCCTGATCATATTGCCCGGACCAGAGTAGAGATTCATCAGCGACATTGATCAATTGCGCCGTTAAACGGACTCTATTTCCGGCTTTCTGGACGGTCCCATCAAGAACGGTTGCCACATTCAACCTCTTCCCGATTTCTTGCAGGTCCTGTTGTTGGCCTTTGAAAGCAAATGAAGAGCCTCTTGCCCGGACACTCAAGCCTTTTATATTAGACAGGGCATTGATGATCGCATTGGCCATCCCATCACAGAAGTATTCCTGATCTTTTTGAGGACTCAAATCTGCAAATGGAAGTACAGCAATAGAGGGTTTGGTCGCTGGTTCAGGAACAGCCTCCTTTTGAGGAAGAAGCTGCCAGATAACAATGCCTAAGATGACTAAGGCTATAACAACTAAAGCAGGGATTAGGAGCTTCCTCAATCCGAAGGTTACAGTTATTTCCTTTGAGGTCGAAGGTCTTCTTTCGGGCACAATCTTCTCTGCGAAGGGAATACCTTTTTCTATGTTTGTTAGTTCTGTGTGCAATTCATCAGCGCTCTGATACCTTTTCGCCTTATCCTTTTCCAGACACCTAAGAATCACTATGCTCAAGCCTTCAGGAATCTGTGTATTCAGTTCCCGAGGATCTTTGGGTGCTTCGCTTTTATGCTTCACTCCTATGGCAAAAGGTGTATCCGCCTCAAATGGAACCCTCCCTGTCACCATCTCATAAAGGATCACTCCCAGGGAGTAAATATCCGAACGCTGGTCAACTTCCTTAGCCTCCACCTGCTCTGGTGACATGTACTCCGGAGTCCCGATCATCACTCCAGCCCCGGTTATCCCTTTCTCCTTGAGCGAACGGGCAATACCAAAATCCATGATCCGGGCATTGCCGTCTTTATCGATCATGATGTTCTGAGGCTTGAGGTCACGATGCACAGTACCTAATTTGTGGGCTTCAGTTAATCCTTCGCATACCTGCTTGGCTATGGAAATGGCTGTTCCTGGAGTTACCTGTCTTGACCTTCTGATGAAACTCTTTAAATCTTCACCAGAAACATATTCCATGACGATGTAATGGGTTCCCTCATGCTTGGCCAGATGATACATTCGGCAGACATTCTTATGCGCGATATCTCGGGCTGTCTTTAATTCATTCCGGAAACGCTCGATCGTCTTCCCATCAGCAGCGATCTCAGGCTTGATGAGCTTCAAAGCCACTTTCCCATCAATCTCTTTATCGACAGCCTTGTAGACTTTCCCCATGCCCCCCTTACCCAGCTCCTCGATGATCTGGTACCGGCCGGCAAAGGTAGAACCGGTAGTTAATTCTTCTTTGGGGGCCTCGAGGGTTTCGGTGGGCACAGAGACTTCCTCAGCAGGAATCTGAGTGCCGCAGTCAGCACAAAAGCGCGCCGTCTCAGGATTTTCTGATCGACACTTGGGGCATTTTATGGTCAATGTCTTCCCTTCAAGCTAATTTGGCAAAAGAATATCAATTAATATGAGATGTGTCAATTCAGCAAAGAATAATCCCTTCCCCGGGCAGAGATAGATTATTAGTTTTTGATTAAACGTGTCTAGGATAAGCGTTTGAAAGAGCTTACGAAGGCTTCAATAGAATACTCTAGAGAGCCTCTCAGGGAATAGCAGAAATAATCTTGCGGTATTCATCCTCTGTGAAGGCACGAAGGGTCTCGGTACGAACATTTCCCAACTTACCAATGGATAAGAGGAGTTTAGCGACAGTTTCATCGTCTGGTACTTCAGAGATGACGACTGCATCATAGGCGCCAGTCACCAAATAGAAATCTTTCAACTCCGCGCCCATAGATTGAAAGGCTTGTTTGGCTGCATCAAGACGAGCCGGACTCTCTTTGATATTCTCTATGCCCTTTTGAGTAAATCGAAGCAGCGTAATGTAGGTAACCATTTTATTCTCTCCTTTTGTGAAATATTAAAGCCTAAATAATTAAGACATCAGAAAAATATTATGTCAGCCCCTAATGCAATTCTTTCAGTCCGGCCAATCGTTTCTTAGCATCCTCAACGTACACAATTCCTGGATCGCGCACCTTTTGCAGTATTTGGAATCAATCGGATTATCGGTATTGCATTCAGGGCATTTAGCCGCCACTTTTTCCCTCAGCCTTAATTTGGCAAAAGAATATCATAATTAAAGGGGAAATAAAAGAGAGGTCAGGTCTACACTTTTAACTTTTTATGAATGAACGATTACAGATTCGAACAAAAAGAGGTCAGGTTTTAACTTTCAAAATTTAATAAGTTTTGTCGAAATATTATTGAAAATTGAGACCTGATCCCGTTCTTTTAGGTCATTGTTGGGTGCGGGGAAGGGGCAGAGGTTTGCGGGGAAGCATTTCTTCCCGCATCGCAGTATGATAGACAAAACAGGCCATGACTATGGCTGACTGAATGAGGTCCTCGGGAAGACAGTGGTCATAAACATCCTGGTTGGTATGATGGATTCGGGTCATATAGTCAATTTCATCTTGAATAAATTGAAAACCAGGCAGACCTATCCAATCAAAAGGATTGTGGTCGGTTTCGAAGGTATTGCGTATGGTTAGAGTTGTCACTCCAAGATCCCGGAGCGGCTTTATCCATTCTTCAAAAACTGGTCGCACGGCGTGATTTTCCTGAACATATAC
Source organism: Candidatus Aminicenantota bacterium (assembly GCA_011772495.1). Taxonomy (GTDB): domain Bacteria; phylum Acidobacteriota; class Aminicenantia; order Aminicenantales; family Aminicenantaceae; genus WVZL01. The sequence goes on along the minus strand of WVZL01000031.1, from coordinate 64,492 downwards.
TCCCAGGATCTTTCCCGTTCCATTATCAAAATTATAATAGGCAGAAAGTTTATCGTAACCGGGCTTCACGACCAATGCTTCCGATTCTCCGAGGGGATTCCGCCATTTCTTCTCAAGAGCATCCCAGTCGGCAAGCTGCAAGGTTTTTTTATCTGTATCTCCGAAGTGCTTGGCGATGTAGCCGCGTGATCCAAAATACCCATGCTCTTCTGCACCCCATAGCACTGCCCGAATCGTTCGTCGGGGCTTGACACCCAGTTCCTTCAAGATTCGCATCGCTTCCATAACCACCCCACATCCGGACGCGTTATCAGCTGCTCCTGTACCTGCTGCCCAGGAATCGATATGAGCTCCCAGCATGACCAGCTCGTCTTTTTTGTCTGTGCCAGGGATTTCAGCCACGACATTATAATCCTGCAGATCTTCATCATAGAACGTGTTCACGACTTCAACTTCAAGGACAACAGGCACCTTATGCTCCAAGATTCTGAAGATTCGTCCATAATGCTCAGCCGCCATCACGATCCGGGGATTCTGGTCTGGCTTCAAATGATTCTTTCCTTCCCCATCATAGGCATCCACCTTTACTGTTCCATAATCCCGACGGCTTGAGTCGCTCGGCTCGATCAGAATGGCAACTTCCTCTGAAAGGAAAAAGTCCTCGAGTTCTTCCCAGTTAATCTCTGCTGGAGGCTTCCCTTGCTTTCTGGGTTTTACAGGAATCGGGATCTTGGCCAGTTCATCCAGATCTTTCTGATTCATTCGGATCGCACTGGGCGTAAAGGTGGGAGGAGCCTGGCGTGGCTTCTGAGTCAAAACGATCGCCCCTTTTAGATTTCCTCGATGTTTCTCCAATTCATCTTTTGAATTTATGTCGACGTAGATCGGTTCACCCCTGATCTTCCCCTTTGTGCTTGGTGTCCACGGCACTGAATAAGCAATGATCGGCTGATAGGAGGGGGAAATCAGGTGCACAGATACATGTTCATTAGACCAGCCCCGGCCAAACTCACCATAGGGCTCCAGGGCAACATTTTTCAGGCCCCATTCTTTGAATTTATTGGAAGTCCACTCATGGGCCTTCTGGATTGCCGGGGAGCCGGGTATCCTGGGGCCGATCACATCTGCCAGATAGCTGAGTATTTCCATGACTTGCGAATGGTCAATCCCTTCTTTCCATATCCTGGAAACCATTTCATAGTCTGCTTTATCCTCAGCATGGACTACGGAAATCATCATGAAGACCAGAATCATGCTCCAGACCAGGAATCGGTTTACTCTCATCAAAACCTCCATGTCTCGAAATTTTAGCCCTATTATAGATTGTCTAGAGGCTTCAATCAAAGGACTTTTCTTCAAAACCAGGAGGGGAGAAGGTCTAAACTTTTAATTTTTTTGAATGAATGATTGCGGATTCAGACAAGAAAGGGGTCAAGTCTTGACTTTCAACATATAATATACTCTACCTCAATACTGAATGAAAATTGAGAGCTAATCCCGCACTTGGTGTCTAAAAATCATACAAAAATTGATTTAACTTCTGAATTAGAGGCAGTTCTTATTCAGATAGGTTTCAGAAATAAGACCCTTATAGAATTGTCTCAAGTCTTCGGGAATGATTATTTTTCCTGAAAATGCCCTCTCTGCCAAGATCGCATACAGCTCGGTCCCAAAAAATTTCGGATCAACATATTTTTCTTTTAAAAAACCCAGGTCTTCGAAAGCCCTAAAATGATCTCCTGTCGGCTCAAAATAACCAATATTGCTGAGAAACTTTAATTGTGCTTTTACTGTTGTGGCCATTTCCATTTCTCCATAAAATTTTCTTGCTTTCTGGCTGAACCAATATTTTTCCTTGGGATTCAGGACGTTATGCCAAAAATCGTGGAATAATTCGTGAACCAGGGTAGCTCTGATTCTTTTATCCAGTCCTGTTAAGAAAACATCTTCCCCTGGGACTATCGTCATATGGGGAAAAAGCTTTCTATTCAAAAGAATTTGGTCCTGTTGATCTTTTTCTCTTATAAAACAAGCCCGGCCTGCGGCAAAATTCGCCCGATCACTTAATCTATTAAAAATTCCATAGTCGTTATTCAAGATTTCTTCCTTAACCCCTTCATTCCTATCTAAGAAATCTGAATCCCATATTTCGGCTAATAGTCTTTCTACTGTTTTCCTTTTTGGAAATTTACCATAGTTGGACTCTGCTTCGAGCTTTATATCTGAATATAATTCGAACCTGAATCTCGCGCAACCAGTGAGCACGATGATCAACGCCACGGCGATGACAATCTGTCTTAATTCTCTCACAGCACCTCTCCAGGCTCCCTATTTCTCAAAAACTAATAGAGCAAAAAACATGCCATCTAAATTCAGCAGTAAAATACCCCCTTTTCCCCTGGAAGGGCACGATTTGGATAGTCGAGAGTGAGGGTTTTTTTGTGAAAATGTCTAATTTTTAGACATTTATCATGCTTTTTTCAGTTTTTTAACCCTTCTGGCAATTTTCTTTTTTATTTTTTCATAGGAAGGAGGGGGGCCAGTCCTGACTTTCTTTCCATCAATAAACAGGCCGTCTCCAATCCCCCATTCTAAAAATAGGTCACGGTCAAAGGTGTGAAACTCTTGGAACTCAACCTTAGGCCCAAATTCTGCCGAGGCACGTTTTGCTCTCTCGAAGACAAGGTTCTGACCAGGGCACCATCCGTTGATAAAAGCCGCTACAGTGACCTTTCCAGGCGATTTCCCTGGCTTTTTCTTCTGCTTGATCCATTTTGGCATGACAGCATCTTCAGTGAAGGGTTTCCATAATAGAACCGCCATCCCATCTTTATCAATCTTGGTGTAACCATGTTTTTTGAACCATGATGCTTTCATCCAGATGGGCACCGAGAGTCCCCAAGCTGCAATGCCTTTTGACTTGGTCGATTTGGCATCATCTTCAGCGGCTTGAAGCAATGCTTTACCGACACCTTTTTTCTGATGGTTGCCAACTCCTTTTTTATAACCATGAACCCAAATGCAACTGATAAAATAAAGATCCTTTCCTTAAATCGGCGAATAGTCCACCGGTATATACTGAATCATGCCACAGACTTTATCATTGTCCAGGGCCAACTTTACTCTCAATCCCTCGTCTTTCAATTTGCGATACCATGATTCTTTGTGATCCCCAGCCTCTTTCATTTCCTCAGTCCAATCTTCAAGGCAAACCAAATAAGTTGGCAAATATTTTTCTTTAAGATCGACGATTTCCATGAATGACTCCTCTTTTGTCAAAGAATGAATAGCGAGTCCGTATGCTGCAGGTAAAATTGTAACATGTTTTTCAATTTTTGATCTTGAATGAACTGGAATTTATATACCAAATAAAAGCTGGCCTGGTCAATGGAGAAGAAAGATAAGAACATAAGCCTAAAATAATCGATTCATGCGATGTCAGCTTGCTTTTTTAGGGTTGGAAAATATAATGAGGATAAAAGGAGAAACAGATGAAACATCAATCGAAGCTTAATCTCTACTGGTCTATCTTAGGCCTGACAATAATTTGTATGGGATTATTTTCCAGTTGTGCTCCCTCTGTCTTCACGCTGAAAGAATGGAGTATCCAAGCAGATGTGAAGAAAGAAGTCATCACCATCAGCCATGAAGATCTAGGAGTGCTGGTGAAAGATGTCCACCTGGGTTTGCTGAGCAACAAAAATATCTCCAGGCTCTCCGGGTGGACGATAAAATCCGAAGAGGAGGTGTTGATAGTTGAGACAAGAAAGCCAGAGGAGACGACCTGGAAATTCTCTTCGAGTGAAGAAGGACTCAACATAAGCTGTTCGGCGGCCAACGCTGTATTGAAGGGTACGGCGCCAGCTCCAGAAGAGAGAATCCCTGCCCGCGTCGAAAGCCAGGATAACGGGATCATGTACACATCTCTGGGTTTTGTTTCTTCCCAAAACATAAGCAATCTCTTTGACCGGAAAACTGACGCTCTGATCCAATTTCCTGCTGGCAGCCATCTCAGCCGTAATCTCACTGATGAGAAAATGATGAGAGTGGTTTTTCCAGTGGTTGAAGGGGCTGAAATTTCCCTCATTCACGACTACTACTTGAAGGTGCTCGGACTTAAATATTACCAACCGATACCCCAGCGATTCCAGACTGCTCCCGTAGGGTGGTGCAGCTGGTACTGCTATTACNNCTGGAAATCGTCCAGCTCGATGCCTGTTTCACAAGAGGCGAGGAGGCGAATTATCTGGAATGGACCAAAGAGACCTTCCCCAAGGGCGGCAAGTGGGTCTTTGAATACATAAAGAGCAAGGGATTAAAACCAGGCCTCTGGGTCAATGTCTACGGCGCCAATTACGCCCGACCCGAAAGCGCAGAAAAATACCCAGAAAATTATTTTCTACGCGATCAGGATGGCAACCTGTCGAGCGCTTGCTGCACGGCTGATGACACAGAGGTCAGGCTCGATTACTCCAATCCTGAAGTGATTGAAGCGCATCTCATACCTCTGTTTAGGACTTTGAAAGATGATTGGGGACTTGAATACCTCAAGGATGCTGGCTGGGGAACCTGGATGGACTACTACGACAGGAACAAAGAGAGGGCTTTTGACCCCTCAAGAGGGAGCAGAGAAATCTATGTTGAAGTGCAGAAGGCGCTGCGAGAAACCCTGGGACCAGGGGTGTATATCACGGGTTGTGCCATGCACGAGGTGGGTCTTTGCTTTGGCCTCTTCGACGGCTCCCGCACTGGCGGCGATGACAAGGCGGTGTGGTATCCAGATGATAAGAGCCGGATGTCGATGCAGACCTACTTCCATTCTCTTTTTGGAGCTAATTATCTTAACAATATCACCTGGTTCTGTGATCCGGACGTGGTGATGGTTCGAAATCCGCTGACTCTAGAGGAAGCAAGGACTGTCGTGACAGCGATCGCTCTGACCGGTCAAACCTACATGGCCAGCGACTTCATGGCAAGGCTCCCTGATAAGAGGCTTGACCTCTACAGAAAGACCATACCCACGACTCCCATCGTGCCCGTAGACCTTTATCCNNGCCGTGTTCAATTGGGGCGATAATGCCCTAATTCAGACAGTCCGCTTGGGAGAGGACCTGGGGCTGGATACAGAAAAGGAATATCTTGTTTTTGATTTCTGGAATCAAGAGCTTAAGAAAATCACCAAAGACGCAATCACCTCCTCGATCCCGGCGCACGGTACACGGGTTTATGTCATCAGGCCAGTACTGGAAAGACCACAGCTTATAGCCACCTCGCGCCACATAACAGGAACAGTGAGCATCAAAAAGCTGGCCTGGAACTCATCGAAATCAACCTTGAGCGGGACTTCTGAAATCGTGGAAGGAGCACCTTATTCGCTGTTCATCCAGGTGCCAGAGGGAATGGCTGTATCCAAGGTCGATTCTGAGGCAGAGATACTCTTTCACAAGGTAACTGACCAGGTGCTGGAAGTGAAATTCGCCGGCCGTTTAGCGAAAGAAGGCCAAAACATCATAGACTGGAGAATAGAATTCTAAGTCCTTAAAGACTAGGTCGATTCTCTGAATAAGCTGGTTCTATGTTAAGACAAGAAACGAGGAGTCGTAGGAATTGATTTTGCTCTAAGAAAGTCGTAATGATTTCCCTCAAATCTGCACAGCTAGACTCGAGTAAAATTCAACAGGCATAAAAAAGAGCGTCGCAAAGGAGAAAAAAGTGAAAACTAAAATTTTAAATATTCTTATGTCAGTCTTGCTTTTAACCATAACTGTCGCTTTTCCTAAAGAGGGGCCAGAATTGGCTCCCGAAAAATCAACTTATGACTTCGGTGAGGTGCGGGAAGGGATAAATGTGGAGGTGAGTTTTACTGTTGTCAACAAGGGGAGCAAAGAAGCTCGAATCCGGGAGATCCGAACCTTTGCTGCCTGTGTGGAGGCAAGGCCCATAACAAAACGCCAGCTCGCTCCTGGAGAAAATCTAACCTTGGATTATTTCTTCCAAAGCTTAGGCTATGGCGGTGTTGCGGTGAATAAACATATCGAGATCCACTATAACAATAGAAAGCTCAGCCCTTTAAAACTCAAGGTGAAAGGCAAAGTCTTGCCTCTGGAATCCTTCCAAGCTCCTCTAGGGGAAATGACCTATAATTTCTTTGTCCTGGTGGATATCCGTTCCCCGGAGCGCTTCGCAAGGGAGCACATCATCGGAGCGATCAATGTTCCCTACGAAAAAATCGAGCAATGGGCCTCTGATGTTTCCAAAAGTATCTCCGGGGAGCTCATAATTTATCTCTATTCGGAAGATGGTCAGAAGAGCGATGAAGTCGCTAAAAAGTTAAAAGAGAAAGGCTATGCGCATTTTATAAGTATTGTGGGCGGCTTGAAAGAATGGAAGAATCAAATGGGGAAGAAATTCCTAATTCCCGGAAAAACATAACCATATGAGATTGCTTCGGCCCTCTGGGCCTCGCAATGACAATTTTGTCTGGGCCTCGCAATGACATTTTTATTCAGGCATTATCATGAAAATTAAATGTTTCTTGGTTACTGAAGATAAGTGCTGATGATAAAAATGACTGAGGAAAAGAGAGTCAGGTATTTTATTTTATTTCTGGCGCTATTTCTGGCGCTCTTCCTCTTTGTTTACAGCTCCTCCATTGATGCCACGGAACTCATTTTCTTCTATGAAAAAGGGTGTCCCTATTCAGCCAAAATCAACGAGTTCTTGCATCAACGGATAAAGCCCCATTATCCTATTGAAGTCAAGGCCTTTGAGATCCGTGAACCGGCAAACGCCCGGTTAATGATTGATCTAGCCAATATTTATGGAGCCGATGATATCCTCAAGAATGGAGTCCCGGCTGTCTTTATCGGGGATGAAGCTTTTCAGGGAAGCAGCCGCCTTGTCCAAAGAGAAATCGAAGGTGCCACCAGAGCTGCCCTAAGAAACAGGGCTCCCTCCCCTCTCAGTCAACTCCCTGAGGAAAGGCGAGAAGTAACGCCCAAGACCAGGGTCACCCTGCCGGTGGTTATCGGGGCTGCTGCCGCGAGTGCCCTCAATCCCTGCTCTGGGGCTGTCTTTGTGCTCCTTCTGGGGACAATTTTGGTGGTTTCTAGGAGGAGAAGAGCTGTTTTAGGAGCAGGCTTTTCCTTTGCAGCCGCCTCTTTCATTTCTTACTTTTTCATAGGATTGGGACTCTTTACCACAGTTCAAAGTTCTGGGATTCAACGCTATGCCTATATTGCCGTTGCTATCCTTGCCGTTCTGATAGGTCTTTGGAATGCGAAAGACTTCTTCTGGCGGAAAAGCAGGCTCCCTGAGCTTCCCGAATCATGGCTGCCTCTTATCAAACGCAGCACATCTCGGGTCACACCCTCCCTGGCTGCTTCTTTCATCGGGTTTGCGGCCAGCCTGTTTCTCCTGCCCTGCACTTCCGGTCCTTACATCGTTATCATCGGGATGCTGGGGAGCATATCAACCCGGATGCAGGCCCTCTGGCTGCTGCTTCTTTACAATACTATCTTTGTTTTACCCTTTATCGCTATCACTCTGGTGGTGGGATTAGGTTTTTCGACTGCCACCAAGTTTGAAAAATGGCGGGTGGAAAGGCTGCGCCGGTTTCGTCTGATCACCGGACTCCTGATGCTTGCTCTGGGAGCGACCCTGATCGTGCTGCTTCTCCTCGGTCTTATTTAAATAAATAAAGGGGTCAGCTCTCCAGATTCAAAATTAAAGTGGGATAAGTCTCGTTTAATTGTTGAAAATATAGATCTGAACTCTATTGCCTCATTATTTTCCTTATGAGATTGCTTCGCTTCGCTCGCAATGACAATTTATATTAGATTGTTCGCAATGACAAGAGGGAGGAAATTACTGATTTTTTAAAGCAGCCAAGCGTTTCTTGGCATCCTGAAACTCGGGGAGTCCGGGATCAGCATCTCTCCAGAGATCGAGGAAGACTTGGTACTGTTCGATGGCTTTGGTGGGCAGGCCTTTTGCTTGGTACAGTTTGGCCAGGATGTAATGATACTTTGGATGAATCAAGTGCCTGTCCTTGCTGTCTGGGTCAAAAGTGATTTTTCTCTCGTATTCGGAAATGGCTTTGTTTAACTCTCCGTTTTGGTGGTAGGAGCGTGCCAATACATCTCTTATCATCGGCATATTATAGGGCCCAATATTATCCGTATGCATCGTGGGGATGTCTGGAGGCACAATTTTTTCCAAGACCTCGATGGCCTTTTCTGGAGAGCCTTGGGCCATCAAGATCTCTGCCTGAAGCCAGTCATGCTCAAATGTTCTGCTTTTCTTTGCGGCTGGAGTCAACTCAGGCAAAAGAGATTTTATTTCGGCCAGTCTGGAGCGCGCTGAGTCAATTTTCCCCTGTTTTACCTCTACCAGCCCGATAGAAAAATTGTAACCGGCTTGCCAGCCTTTTGATTTTGGAGAGGCTGAAAGCAAGACATCCCATGCTTTTTGAAGATATTCCTTACTGAGCTCCAGCTCACCGAGTTCAAAATACCACCATCCTCTAGTGTAATCGAGGGCTACTTTTCGAGGCCAATCACCCGCTTCCTCAGCCCACTTTTCTGCCCTGAGCAGGTTGCTGAAGGCACTTTCTTTCTTTCCCAGGAGGAAATGGAAGACACCTATCCACAAGAATCCTTCAGCTTTTTTACCCGCAGCTGGTACGCTGGAAATGAATTGCTCCAGCCATTTCATAGACTCAGCATAATCTTCCTTTAGAGCACACATGTAGGCGATACGGTATCCCGCCCCAAAATCAGGCTTTATCTCTATAGTTTTCTTATAATTGGCAATAGCCTCATCAAGCCGTCCCATCCGGAAATACTGCTCGGCCAAGGAGTCTATGGGATTAGCATCTCCAGGTGAGATAGCAATATACTTTTGGAAGTATTCGATAGCCTTCTCATAATTCCCCATATCCGAATAGGTATAAGCGATTGAATTCAAGAGATATCCCCAGTCAGGATCCAGTTCCAATGCTTTGTTGTATTCTTCTAAAGCTTCCTCGAATAAATCTCTAAACTGGTAGACTAAACCCAGCTCAAAGTGAGCTTCCTTCTCTTTGGGGTATTTCTCCACCAGCTCCTTGAGGATGTGCAATCGTTTTTCTGAATCCCGCTCTACGATATAGGCATACTGGGCTTCGATAAAGAGCCTCTCTTTTTCGGTGGCCTTTCCTGAATACTCTTCGGCCTTCTTTAACGCCTCCTCTTGTGCATCTCGGCTTTGCAGTTCGGCGTAAACATTACCGAGATAGAGATAGGCTGCGGCAAACTGCGGGTCAAGCTCCACTGCTTTCTCGAAATGCTTCTTTGCTTCTTCATGATAAAATTTTAAGTAGGCTTCTTTCCCTTTTAAGAAATTGTCATAGGCCTCCATGGAGGTGGTTGTGACGTCTGCAATTCGCATTTCGGCTTCTTCAACCGCTCGGGAAGGTAATCCGATTCCTTTGGAAACCTCCCGGCTCAGTTCATCGATCTGCCTTTCGAGAATGCTGTCCACTCCTCTTCCCCTTGAGCTGGTGCTCTTAAGAAGGCTCTTGGTCGTGGCGTCCAGGACCTTCACGTCAGTGGCGAACATCTCGCCAGCCTTGACAAAGCTCCCTAGGACGATGGCTTCTATGCCGTTGCGGCGGCACAGCTCAAAGCCTAAATCTGGGTCAATGATCTCTACTTTCCCTTTGCCCATTTGCTCGAGAAGGTCGTGCATCCTTTCCCAAGTAACGACGCGGATGTTTCTGGACTGCTCGAGGCTGGTGATGAGCAGATTGGGGATAGCCTTCTGCAGATAGTCATACGACCTTTCGCCAGTCTGGTTCTCGAAACTGATCACAGCGACTGAGTGCTCAACAGGTGCCTTCCTTGGAAGAACTAACAAGATAACAACGGCTATGACAGCAAGAAGGATCACGGCTAAGGCAGGGATGAGGAGTTTTTTTAAACCAAAGGTGACGGTTATCTCCCTCGAGGTAATGGGCCTTTTTTGAGGAACAAACCTTTCAGTGGTCGGGAGTCCTTTCTCGATCCTTTCCAGCTCAGAGCGAACTTCGCCGGCACTCTTGTACCTGCTATCCTTGTCTTTTTCCAGGCATTTGAGTATGACCTTGCTGAGATCTTCGGGAAGCTGAGCGTTGAGCTCCTGGGGATCTTGGGGCAACTCGCTTTTGTGCTTGACGCCAATGGTGAAGGGCGTGTCTCCTTCGAAAGGCACCCTGCCGGTCAGCATCTCATAGAGAATCACGCCCAGGGAATAGATATCAGAGCGCTGATCAGTGTCCTTGCCTTCTACCTGTTCGGGTGACATGTACTCTGGGGTTCCGATCATCACGCTGGCGCCGGTTATCCCTTTTCCTCTCACTGAACGGGCTATGCCAAAATCCATGATCCGGACGTTGCCTTCCTGGTCAACCATGATATTCTGGGGCTTCAAATCCCGGTGCACAACGCCCAGGCGGTGAGCCTCTGCTAGGCCTTCGCATACTTGTTTGGCTACGGCAATCGTCTTGCCTACTGTCACCGGCCCCATCCGGGTTATGGAACTCTTTAGGTCTTCTCCAGGAACAAATTCCATGGTTATGAAATGTGTCCCCTTTTCTTTCCCCAGGTCAAACATGCGGCAGACATTCTTGTGGGAAACCTTGCGGGCGAGTTTGAGCTCGTTGCGGAAGCGTTCGATCGTCTTCTCGTCAGATGCTATCTCCGGTTTTAGAAGCTTCAAAGCCACTTTTTCATTGATGTCCTTATCGAGGACCTTATAGACTTTCCCCATACCGCCCTTGCCCAGCTCTTCAATAATCTGGTACCTGCCGGCAAAAGTGCTTCCAGTAGTCAATTCTTCTTTGGGAGCCTCTAATGTTTTGGTGGGAGAATTAGTCATATCTTCAGGAGGTTCGAATTGAGTTCCGCACTTGCCGCAGAAGACTGTATCAGGAGGGTTTTCATGATGACATTGGGGACACTTTATTCCCATACTTCTATCACTGATTAATAGAAAAATACCAACTCCTGATAAATTAGTCAAATAATAAAAATAAAAGGGATCTAAGGGAGTAAAGGGGGAAAAGTTTTACATCATGCTGGCCCACACATCGGATGTGTCCGCCAGAATGACTTCTTTTCCCTCTTCCAAGGTAGTGAAATCCATGATGAGGAAACGTTCGCCATCCCAATAAAGAAACAGCAGGGAATGGTCGTCCAGAGGTTTTGCTATATCAAAACGGACAGCGAGCACATCTGTTGCATCAGGTACCAACTCGAGCAGGGTGGCTGAAAAGAGGTTGTTCTGGTAAACCTTTCCTTCCTGCAGCTTTGGATCTGTCCTGAAGATCTTGGCAAACGTATTGGACAGCCATCCTTTCCTGTCAGAGCGAATGATAAAAGAGGCATCACCTGTGCGCTCCACTGATACTACAGCATTACACGCCGAGAGAACTCGGACATCGACGGGGTGTCCCAAATGGTACTCCAGAGTTCCTCCCATGTAAAAAGTAATAAAGGGACCGCCCGTGTTGAGGACCAGGACATGATCGGGTTTTCTTTCCTCCACGAAGGACTGAGCTGTCAGGGTATCTCTCTCAATCCCAGCAAAACTCGGCACGTAAATGAAAGGATAGTAGGCGGACAACACTAATCCTGAAGCCAGGACTCCAACGAGAAGGTACCAGCCGAAGCCCCGGGTGAAAAGCGGGGCCCGAGGTCCTTTCGGTGTCAATCGTTTGGCAAAGGGATTAATCTGAACAAGAGAAATGGCCAGGAGAATTCCTGCCGCTGCCAACGGGAAATAGAGCCCTCGTTCGCTGGCGTCAGCGCCCATCTGGGGAAGGAGAGCAAGAAGGTAAACGATAAGCGCCCACAAGACGAGCGGTCGGCGGAGAAAAGGAAATAGAGCCCATATCCAGAGGGCAAAAAGAACGAGACCTGCTACAGCAAGAGGAACTAGGGTTGAGGGGAAAAACCAGAAAAGACTGGGAGGTATTGGTGATAGAGTCGCCAGCCACATAATGGGCAGATGGAGCACAAGATGAGAAAGATAACGGGCGGGTGACGCCAAAGGATCAATATACATAAGATTATTCATACCACCGAGTTTAAGAGTGCTGTAAAAGCCTAGGTATAAGAAAAGAACCACCAGCGAAGGCACCCAGGAGAGCCAGTCGCGAAAGAACACTGGAATGCGTTTCCGGATTGTTTTCAAATCCAAAGTTGTCTCTTCATCTTTAGCTCCAGGCATCAAGAAAGTCATAAGAATCAGAACAAGAGGAGCTACGGCAGCACTTTCTTTGCATCCCAGGGCAAGAGCTAGGGTTATCAGAGAGCCAACAAGGGCGAAAGGGCGGCGTTTCTTGAGCCAGGCCATATGAAAGAGGAGGGAAAGGGTAATAAAAAAGACGCACAGGATATCCGTGTTGGTGGCGATCCAGCCAATGACCATACTGTGATCTTCACAGGCCAGGAAAAAGAGGCCGGAGAGAAAGGCGATAAGTGATTTCTGCGTCAATCTCCTGACGATAAGAAAGATTAGGAAAGCAATGCATCCGTGAAGGAGAATGGAGAGGAGGTGGAGAGGAAAAGCGTTTTCTCCGAGTAGTCTAATAAATCCTAGGAAGACGTAACTCGGGACTGGTCTCCAGAATCCTCCTCCAAGCTTCGCTTCCTTCCACCAGATATTGGTAAGATCTGGTATGTCCGTCACCGCCCAGAATCCCTTCCACCAGGTGAAAGGCTGGGAATCCTTATGGATGGTGTTCAGGATGAGAAGGTCATCCCCAGCAAACCCTCCTTTAAGATAAGGCCAATTGAGTACTAAGGAAAGGAGGATGAATACCGCCAGCATGAAAATGACTACCCAAAGCTTTTTCATTATTGCTCCTCTCTAAATATTTATTATTGGCAGAAATAATTATATTAATCGGACTCGCTTAAATTAAAATCTGCTGGCTTTATCATTTTAGGATATCGTGTTTTCTATCATATTTAATTTCAAATCAAGAAATAGATGAATCGGACTTCTGCTCCTCTTTAATCAATATAATCGTCTAAAAAGATATTTCAATGGGATAGTATTCTTATTTTGTAAAATGAGACTGAAGTCCTATCATAAAAAGCAGGTTTGAAGGGCGGGCAAAAGTCTAAAACCTTGAATAAGACCTGATTTCCATACAGGACATCTGTCACTCCTGAGGGACAGGCAAGATTCGTATGAGCTTGAAAATCCCCAGAAATTCTAATGGCACATTTATTGCAAAAATTAAAGAGGCCATCATGGTTTAAAAAGAGTAAGCCCAACTGAGGAGGACGCCGTGAAAAAGATATTGATCGTTTTACTGGCTATGGCATTGGTTTCCTGTATCAATCAAACAATCAACATGGAATCAAGGTTCTTAGATGACTATGACTTTGATGAAGTCTGGAGGGCATCTATCAGGGCAGTCGATGATATCGGTTTTACGATAGACAGTTTAGATTTTGAAACCGGATTCATCGGAGCTGAAAGCGGAACGCACATCGGCCAGAAAGTCCCTCCGCGATTAACAATCTTTGTTACGCAATTAAGAGGAAAAGTCTATGTCGACTGCAAAGTTCTCCAGAAGGAACAGTTTTTCGATATTTTTGGGCACGGAGAGAGAACTATCCGCAGATTCATGATCGCCCTGAACAGGAACCTCTGTCTCTAAGATTTCCAAGGGAGTAAAAACTTAAAGTACTAGAGCTTCAGCGCCATGGGTTTCAAAATTGAACTATAAAATATATATTGTAAAATATCTTTACATCATGGGTTTTGATTTTTTTGCTGAACACCTGTCATTTTTGAAGAACAAGGGAGGATTCCCTCTTTCTTTTTATGATCCCAGTGATTTCTGAATGGCACATATTTTGCAGAAATTGAGGTTAAGAAAATGGTTTGATATCCAAGGTGAGATAGGAGGATATCATGAAGAAGATTTTAATGGTTTTAGTGGCGTTTTCCTTTACCTCCTATTTCCATCAAATCCACACCTTCGACGAAGTCTGGCAAGCATCCATAAAGACAGTTGATGAGATCGGTTTTAAAATAGAAAATCTGGATAGGAACGCAGGATTCATAGGAGCTGAGAACGGATGTCTAGGGTGCCCTCTTCGATTGCTGATCATGGTCACTGAATTCAAAGGAAGAGTCTATATGGATTACAAAGTCCTCCAGAAGAAACCTGAGAACGATCCTTCGGAGGAAGATAAGGAAACGATCCGAAAATTCATAATGGCTATGAACAGGAACCTCAATCCTTAAGGCATTCGGCGAATTCTATTTTTCCGGAAACGACTATAACGCCCGCAATGATAGTTTAATTGTTCAGACTGCCCAACCTTTTCCGGGCCTATCGAAGGAGCCTTCTACGCTCCTCATAATGACGGATTAATTGTATGGGGTTGCTTCGTTGCTACGCTTCTCGCAATGATGATTATAATGCTCGCAATGACGATTATTATATGGGATTGCCGCGCTTCGCTCGCAATGGCAAATAAACTACTTAATACCCAATCTTCATTCCCATGTTGTAGAACATGAAGGCGAACCTGTCGGTAGCTTCATCGATTCTCTTGGTGGTGCTGCTGGCTCCGTGTCCGGAACGGGTCTCGATCCTGATGAGCACCGGATTTCTGCCGCTATGTTTTTCCTGAAGTGTGGCTGCAAACTTAAAGGAATGAGCTGGAACCACCCGGTCGTCGTGGTCGGCAGTGGTCACCAGGGTAGCAGGATAAGAAATACCTTCTTTGAGGTTGTGCAGCGGTGAATAGGAGTAGAGATTCTGGAAGTCTTCTTCCTCATCGCTGGAGCCGTATTCGACAGACCAGCCCCAGCCGACGGTAAATTTATGGTAACGCAGCATGTCCATGACTCCGACTGCAGGAAAGGCCACCTTGTATAGATCCGGTCGCTGAGTCATGCAGGCGCCCACCAGTAAACCACCGTTGGAGGCTCCGGCTATTGCCAGTTTATCTTTTGAGGTGTACTTTTCCTTGATCAGGTATTCGGCCGCGGCAATGAAATCGTCGAACACATTCTGCTTGTTATGGAGCATCCCTGCTCGATGCCATTTCTCTCCGTATTCGCCTCCTCCGCGCAGGTTAGCCACCGCATACACAACTCCATTTTCCAGCAGGACAATATTCAAGGGATTGAAGTAAGGAGTAATGCTGGCATTGAATCCTCCATAGGCATAGAGGTAAGTAGGGTTCTTGCCGTTCAACCGCAAACCCTCCCTGTGAACGATAAACATCGGGATCTTAGTTCCGTCCTTGCTCTCATAAAAAACTTGCTTGACAACATAATCTTCAGGGTCGAATTTCAACTCTGTTTCGCGAAAAACTTCTGACTTTCCGCTGTCGAGGTCATATTTATAAATTGTTGGGGGCGCGGTAAAGGAAGTGAAAATATAAAATAGGATTTTCTCTTCCCTTCTGCCGTAAAAACCGTAAGCTGAGCCCAGAGCCGGAAATTCAATTTCTTTCACCAAATTCCCATCAAAATCATGCTGGTAAACTCGCGTATTGGCATCTTTCAGATACGAGCAGAATAGCTGCCCGCCCGCGGCATTAGCACCGCGCAAAACATCTTCTTTTTCAGGAATGATGGTCTTCCAGTTCTCTTTCCCCGGATTCTTAGGATCCATGAGAATGACTTTGTTGTTGGGAGCATCGGTATTGGTGTGGATCAGGAATTTATCTCCCACGTTGTCGATCGGATAGCTGTCATACTCGAACCCAGTGATCAGGGGCTGGAAGTCCATGCCTTTCACGGAAAGGTCTTTATAATACAACTCATTGCCATGGGTGCCTTCGGATATGTATAAAAACAAATATTCTTCCTCTTCTGAAATATCCACTCCTTTGTACCGAAAAGGATGCTCCTTATCCTCGTAGATGAGCTTGTCTTTCTCCTGCGGATCGCCCAGCTTATGGTAGAAGATCTTTTGGAACTTGTTTCGGGCAGTTAATTCCTGACCTTTCTCTGGCTTATCAAAACCACTGTAATAAAATCCGTTTGCGTGCCAGGAGGCAGAGGTAAATTTTACCCAGCGGAGGTGGTCGCTCAATTCTTTCTTGGTCTCGATCTCCATGACTTTGAGTTCCCGCCAATCAGAGCCGGCTTCAGAGCGAGAATAAGTGACGTAGCGATCGTCTTTGGAAAATCCCACCAGGCTGATCCTTACTGTTCCATCCGGAGACAGTTCATTGGGATCGATGAAGACTTCTGGCTCGCCATCCAATCCTTTCTGGACGTAGACCACCGCTTGGTTCTGTAGGCCATCGTTCTTGTAGAAGAAGTAATACTCCCCTGCTCTGAACGGTGATGAATAGCGGGGATAATTGTAGATGTCGGTTACCCGCTGGTGCAGCTTTTCTCTAAAAGGAATATTCTCCAGATAATCAAAGGTGACCTTGTTTTGCTCCCTCACCCAAGCCTTGACATCTTCAGCCGTGTCATCTTCCAGCCATCGATAGGGGTCTGCGACCTTGGTGCCGAAATAATCATCGACCTGGTCGACCTTTTTGGTGACCGGGTAGGTCAGCGCTGCCTGTTCGACTTGCTTCTGACAGGCTGGCAGGAAAGCAATTAAAAATAAAGTTGTCAGGATTAAGAGTTTATTCCTCATTCATTCCTCCTTTTGATGAAATGACTTTTATTTTAAAGCGATACCAAGCTATAAAGAAAAAGGGAACAATCCCTCTGTATTAGAACGGTTTCTGCCTTTTTGCTTCACTCACGGTATAAGCTTATGATCGCGAATTACTTCTATTATCACAATAAAAAGGGAAGGTCAATTTTTCAATTTATTCGAACTCCTGCATCGCCTTCAGCAGCGCCTTTTCAATGGAAGGTGCGCCCATCCAGTGTCCCGCTGCTTCCACGATGATCAGTCTGGAATTGGAAAGCCGTTTATGAAGCCGGTAGGCATTGAGGGGCGGGCAGATCATATCGTATCTTCCGTTGACCAGAACGATGGGAATGTCCTTGATTTTATGGGCATCCCGTAAAAGCTGGCCTTCTTTGAAAAAACAACCATTGGCCATGTAATAGTTCTCGATCAGAGCCAGGGCAAAAACTATATCAGCGTTGTCTTTTGAATTAACAAAATTTTCAATAAATTCATCTGATATCTCTAACGAGCCCAACTTGAATTCATAGGCAGTCCAGGCCTTGCTGTATTTCTGCTGTTCAACAGGATCTTCACTCTGAACCAGCTTAAGGAAAACCTCTGGTGAAGGTTCTTGTCCAAGGACTTGTTTCAGTTTCTCGAAGGTCTCAGGGAAAAAAGAACGCACTCCACCGCCGTAGAAATGGTCGATCTCCTGTTTGGTGGCTGTAAAGATGCCCCGCAGCACCATGGCGCTAACGTTTTTTGGATAGGTTTCCCCGTAGGCCAGGGCAAGGGTAGAACCCCAGGAGCCACCGAACAGGATGATCTTCCCCAGCTTCAAATGTTTTCTCAGCCGTTCAATATCCTCCACCAGGTGTTGGGTTGTATTCTCGCGGATTTCGAATGAGGGGCGGGATTTCCCTGCTCCCCTCTGGTCATGCAGTACAATGAGATAGCTCTCAGGATTGAAAAACTGGCGGTAATAAGGTGAGGTGCCTGCACCAGGGCCACCGTGAAGCACAAATACGGGCTTTCCATTGGGGTCCCCGGAAAGCTCGTAATAGATTTCATGAAGCTCAGAGACTTTGAGGTAGTCACTCTTATAAGGCGTAATAGGTGGCCATAGTGCCTCCCGTTCGTTCTTGGCCTGATCCCTCTCGCTGCAATAGGCCAGGAAAACTAGAAAGATTAAAATGAGAGATATTGTTCTTAAGGAAAATTTGTTCATTCTAGGCTCCTTTTTGCGGATGAGCTTTGCTCATTTGAATTCGGGCCCGATTCCTTGTCAAGAGCCTTATTATCTATAAATTGGACAAGTATTCAATTTAGAGAACAAAGATATACCTGCTTTTCCGGCTATCTAAACCTTTTTTGAAGTGCAGGAATACATCTCCTTATTTTTTGGTTGGCAAGTATTTTTTCGGGAACTTGGCGACCACTGTGTATTTTGGATCAACCACATTGCCAACCCGAGTTACACCGACTTGAGAGACCAGCTGGAGAGCATCCCAACGGTCGAATCCATAATCTGACACCAGCCAGTTGATCAATTCCACATGAGCGGAACGGAAGGCATCGATGAGCGGCCGCGTGCTGGCTGCGACCATGATGTATTTATCGTTTTCGAACCGGGGCCAGTTGATTCCCTTCCCCTTAATAACATCTACTTTGACGGTGACTTCTAAAGGACACTCCAGGCCTGTCCCGCAGATTTCCCCGTCACCCTGGGCTGCATGTCCGTCTCCCAGCATGAACAGGGCACCCTTGGCAAAAACAGGAAAATACAAGGTGGTACCTGTCTTGGTCTCCACACAATCCATATTGCCGCCGTGCTCAGCAGGAGTGAGGGACATCACAGCTTCACCAAAGGCGGGTGCTACTCCAACAGTTCCTAAGAAAGGATGGAGCGGAATTTCAACCTGGCTGATCTTGCTGGCTGGCAAATCCAGCGTGGCGATGTTTCTATCCAAGTCCATTTTCCAGATGTAGGTTCTCTCAGGAAGAGGATCGGTGAGCATGGCCGTGTAGGTCTCGCCTGTTAGCACCCCGAAGTTAGGCAAGTGGGTGGAGACAGCATGATCTCTGTTGGGTCTTACTTTTATAAGTTGGAGAACCAGAGTATCACCGGGCTCAGCTCCTTCCACATAGAAGGGACCGGTCTGGTGATTCACTTCCGGAAGATGAACCAGCTCGCTGGCGCGCTGATCCTTCCGGGTGACTTTATTGCCGAAAGCATCGAGGGTGGTGGTGATGAGGGTATCGCCGGGTTTGAGTTTTAACACAGGCTCATGCTTGCCATCGTAGGTGAAGTAATATTTGGTGGGCTGGAAACGGTAGGTCTGCTGGGTAAATGATAAATTCGGAAGGCTTATAAAAAAGAGAAAAAAGACCAGAATCGCAGAGAGTTTTAAGGAAAGCGATGATACATTCATGTCTGCCTCCTTCTTTTAGACATCGGGCAGAAGTCTTATAGCATAGTGGTGATTCGGAGTCAAAAAGAGAGATTAGATCCTCTTCTCTTACGAGATTGCCTCTAATAATGGGGACGGTTCTATTTTCCTTAAAAAAGAAAACATAATAAAAAGAGATCATACAGAAAATAGAACCGTCCCCAATGTATCACAATGACAGTCGCCTTCTTTTCGCAATGACAATTATCTTTTATGAGATGGCAGCGCATCGCTCGCCATGACAAATATAGTATTCACAATGACATTTAAGGGTCGCTTGACTTTTGGGAAGCGGAGTGATAATTCAAGATTCTTTCAAACCAAATTATCTACAGGAGGAGGACCGATGGCTAAGAAACGCTTTTTGACTTTAAAAACTCTGTCCGTACTGGCAGGGCTGGCTTTAGTCCTATCTGGATGTGTCAGCGAAGAGCAAAAATTAAAACCTGCTTTGGAGAGCATTACTGCAGAAGACTTGTCCCGAGATGTGCAAATCCTATCCTCGGATGAATTCGAGGGGCGGGCGCCGGCCTCTAAAGGCGAGGAATTGACGGTTGCTTTCCTGAAGGAAGAGTTCGAGAAGCTGGGACTGAAACCCGGGAATGGCGAGAGCTTCTTCCAGGAAGTTCCATTGGTTGAAATCACGGCTGATCCTTCAGTCAAACTCGAAATAAAGAGTCAAGAAAGAAAAGTTTCATTCGCCTATGGCAATGAATTCATGGCCTGGACATTGAGAGTCGTCGAGCAAGTTGGGTTGGCTAATTCTGAAATGGTTTTTGTCGGGTACGGAATAATTGCCCCAGAATACAACTGGAACGATTATGAGGGCCTTGATGTGAAAGGAAAAACCGTGGTGATGCTCGTCAATGACCCAGGCTTTGCAACAGAGGATCCTGAGTTCTTTAAAGGCCGGGCGATGACCTATTATGGCCGCTGGACATATAAGTATGAGGAAGCTGCCCGGCAGGGAGCTGACGGGGCATTGATCATTCACGAGACTGAACCCGCGGCTTACCCCTGGGCCGTGGTCGAGAACAGCTGGTCTGGACCAAAATTCAACTTGACCAGCGAGGACAACTATCTCTCCCGCTGCGCTGTTGAGGGATGGATCACTTTAGAAACTGGGCAGAAGCTCTTTAAAGAGGCAGGTTTGAACTATGAAGAAACAAAGGCTGCCGCAGCGACCCGGGATTTTAAAGCGATCCCTATGAACCAAAAGGCATCGGTCATCATAAAAAATAAAATAAGATATGCCAACTCGAAGAATGTCATGGCCCTCTGGCCTGGCTCGGACCGGGCTGACGAATGTGTTATTTACATGGCCCACTGGGATCATTTTGGGATTGATCCTTCCCTGGAAGGTGACCAGATCTTTAACGGAGCCCTCGACAATGCCACGGGGACAGCTGCTCTACTTGAGCTGGCCGAAGCCTTCACTAAGCTCGAGTCACCTCCTTCTCGCTCGATTCTTTTTCTCTCGGTAACTGCCGAGGAGCAAGGCTTACTGGGTTCTTATTATTATGCGGCCAATCCAGTATTTCCCGCGACAAAAACTGTCGCTGTCATCAACATGGATGCTCTGAATATTTACGGCAAGATGAAGGATATCACGGTCATCGGCTACGGGAATTCAGAACTCGAAGATTATTTAGCGGCTGCCGCCGCAGAACAGGGACGAAGGGTTCGTCCCAACCCAGAGCCGGAGAAAGGGTCCTTCTTCCGCTCGGATCATTTTCCTTTTGCCAAACAAGGCATCCCTGCCCTTTATGCAGATAGCGGGATCGATCATGTCGAGCACGGAGAAGAATGGACCTTGGCTCAAACAGATAAATACACAGCCGAAAAATACCACAAGCCCTCCGACGAATATGACCCGAATTGGGACCTTTCAGGAGCTATCGATGATTTACACCTGCTTTTCAAGGTGGGCTACCGGTTGAGCATGGAATCCACCTTCCCCATCTGGAAGGAGGGAAGTGAATTCAAGGCAAAAAGAGATGCAGATATGGAGGCAGTTAAAGAGTAAGGATGAAGGAAAAAGTCTTTTTCGAGAACAGCAGCGGAATCAAGCTTTGCGGGATCTTATCGAATCCGAAGGCTGAGAAGGAAAAACCCATTGTCATTCTGTGCCATGGGTTCTTCAGGAGTAAGGATAGCAAAACTTATGTAGAATTAGAGAAAATTCTGAACGAAAAAGGCCTATCCACTTTAAGGTTTGATTTTTTTGGCCATGGAGAGAGTGAAGGGAAATTTGAGGAGGTCACGACTTCTGAAGCAGCTGATGATGTCTTGAGCGCGATCAAATTCCTGAAAGAATCAGGATACGGAAAAATCGGACTCATGGGTTCAAGCTTTGGCGGGATGGCCAGTATCATAGCTGCCTCAAAAGTGAACGACCTGTATGTTCTGGCCTTGAAATCTCCGGTCTCAGATTATTCGAGCATCTTTCAAATTCACCAGGAAGGACAAGAATTCAAAGAAATAAAAGAAAAAGGCTATACCTATCTGACAGACATTGAGGGTAAAGAACGCAAGCTAAATATTTCCTTTTTCATCGATGCTCAAAAAGTAAATGCCTACGAGGCGGCTAAGAATATCAAAATTCCCACCTTGATCGTTCATGGAGATAAAGATGATTCTGTTCCTATCCAACAAAGCAGAAGGACGGCCAGCTTGATGGGAAATTGCAGGCTGGAGGTCATTGAAGGCGCAGATCATGGCTACTCCATCGAGGAACACTTCCAGAAGATGTTGGATTTGATTTCAAGATTTATTGTCGAGCGTTCTCAGGAATTGGACGAAGATCGAGACTAGAGAAGAGAATAAAGAGTTGGGGAAGTTAGTCTACCTGTAATAAATTCTGAACTTTATCATCCACGGCAAAGATTCCCCTGCTGTAGTTCGACAGTAGGATCACTGTATATCCGCTGTCAAGATACATGCTCAGTTTGGCGTTGATGCCTGTAAAACCACCCGAATGTCCCACTATTCGCCCCTGAGTTTTGCTTTCTTTTATTCTGAATCCGTAACCATACCGGGGAGATTTGAGTTCAGGCTTTGGCGACATCAGAAGTTCTCTTGACTCTTGACTGATGAGTTTATTCGTCCGCATAGCTATGTCGAACCTCAACAGGTCATCAGCCGTCGTGAAGCCGCCTCCCGCAGGTCCGCCCCTGATGGTGTGCTCGAAAAGATTGTTCCGCCAGGTGTATCCCTCGTCACTGAACTCCTTCTCATAGCCCATGGCTAAGTTGGGAACGGGTTTATCCATCTCGTAGGCGTCGGTGTTGGTCATCCCAGCGACTTTATATATATGCTCTCTCACATAGTCGTAATAGCTCTGTCCGGTGACCTTTTCAATGATCGCGCCCAAGAGATGAAATCCGGTGTTGCTGTACTTCCATTTCGCTCCAGGTTTGAATGCCAGCGACTCCTTGGATACGATGGGTTTATAGTCGCCAACATTTCTGAAGAGCATTCGGGAAGATTTCATGAATTCATCCGTAAAAAAGCTGCCCAATCCAGAAGTATGGCTGAGAAGGTGAGAGATTTTCACCTCCTGGCCAATCTCTAGTTTCACCCATTCCGTGTCGAGATATTTGCCGATGGGATCACTAAAGGACAGCTTTTCCTGTTCCACTAATTGAGCAATGGCTACTGCAGTAAACATCTTGTTCATAGAGCCGATATTAAATTTTGTATCGATTCGATTGGAGACATTATACCTCTTGCTCGCCAGTCCGTAGGCTTTTTTAAAGAGTGGCTTCCCATCCTTGGCTATGAGCACCACACCCGAGAAAATATCGGCTTCATAGAGTCTGTCAACAAAAGTTTCCAGCTTCTTGACGATCTCTTCATCGCTCAGTTTCTGGGAAAGAGGAATATCAGCAGGAGGCTCTGACATCATGATTCCCATCCCTGCGACAAGGTGGGGTGAATCTGGCTCAACTTGGATCCTTAACTTGTTCCATCCTCCGGTCAACTTGCTCTGGACAATAGCCGTCAGCTCATACTCCGATGATTCTGGAAAACTGTGCACCTCGAATCCTCTGTTTTTATCATAAATTTCGCTAAAGACAGCCAGGTGTCTCTCCAACGGGGCAATTTTCCGGAAGCTCTCTGCAACATGCTCCCTAAAATAGGACCGGAAGTGGCTGCGTTTTCCAGAATTGAATGCTCTCAGCAATTCTGCCATTTGTTTACCAGCCGGGGTGTGGGGGAAGTCTGGTTGGGGAAAAGAAGAGGTTGGAAGGCTGATGATTAATATAATCAGCCATGGTAAATAAAAAAACGATAAAATTTTGCGGTAAGTTTTTGGATTCATTGGGAGAACCTTCTTGGAGTATGATATCGAGCTCTTTCTGGACATTACAATATATATAACGTGCTTGTCAGGCCAAAAGTTTCTGCAGTAACTGTCCCCGCTAGCAGGATGAGAGCGCCAAGCTCCCTGGGGGAGTCTGGCTGAATAAAGCTAATTCAGGAGGTACGAAAAATGGAATGATTCTCCGTGTCTTTCGATGATTAATTCAAACCGATTCTCGTTCTTGAGTCTTTTCCATAAACGGGCCAGGTCAGCCACATCATTCAACTCAAGGCCATTTATTTTTCTTAGGATATCGCCCTTCATAATTCCAATATCAGATACGATGCTTTTCTCCGGCAAGTTTGTCACCTGAAGCCCCCTGACTTCTTCATTAAAATAATAAGGGGAAAAGTGGGTCTCTCTGGTGATCGTCGGCCATTCTTTCACGATTCTTCTTCCGATCTCAAAGCGTCTGAATTCACGGCGCTGAGTATTGATCTGGCTGTCCGGTATGAATTCATCTCCTCTGGGATCAGGAGCTGCTCCACCCAGATTCAATGGAGAAATCTGATCAGTGGTCACTCTCAGGTTCGTGTTTGAGGAAGAGAAAAAAGAATAGACCTCAGCACCAGGATAAAAGGCAGCCCAGGCAAACCAGTAACTGATGAAGGAACGGGTGGGGATTAATCTCTGCCCTGCTCTCGGACCCGAGACCCCGCTGCCAAAAATGTCCCACTTTGTTCCCTCGTTATCTATCATGATCACCGGGAGCTCCCCTACTATAGGCTCAAAGGTGAGAATTGTTCCATCTGCTAATGTGCTTTCAAAGGATACGGCGAAATTTTTATCCGCACTTCCAACAATAACAAGAGGCAGGTCATTGAAAACTTCGTTGATCACCTTCACAGTCTCATCAAAGGATGATAGAGGATAGACCTTGGTTTTATTCTGGACGATCAGACCATGAACCCTTTCTTTCACGTGGAGCCTTGAATCCGTATTGCTCACAGGAAACAGGAGGTCATCGCTTGTCTTGTAATCTCCGTAGGGGTAGTCGCCGTAGTTTCTGTTAAAGCCGGTATTAGTGGATAGCACCACGGCCTGCGGAAAAAGCTGCTTCCAGGTTTCCCAGGTCGTCTCAACAACCTGTATGGAAACAGGTTCATCATTGATGCGAGGCCCGTTCACGCACAGATAAAGCATTTGCGACCAATTGCTATCAGTCCCCCGGTCATAGGGAATAAGATTGGAATTATAGAGAAGGCCGGAAATGCCAAAGGTTTTATTGCCAGGGAATTCAGTCGTATCCCAGGCCATCCCTGAGCCTGTCAGAGGGCAATAAGTCAAGGCAAAAAAAGTGCCTTCAATCGTGTCATTGACGATTTCATGCCAGTCAAGTATAGGATGAGAATAGGCTCTGACAATACTGCCGACCTTTATTCCGACGACCAGATCATTATCTTTAAGGTAGGTAGCTTGGTGCACTGGAATGAAACTGGGATTGGTGAGAGCTGGAATTCCATCCCTTCCAGGGCCTCCATCCTGGACCTGGTCCTCGGGAATTAACCACGAGCCTGATAAGTCTGGTTCTGTGGTGGAATCGTGATCACAATAAGGCAGAAAAACGAGCCCTAAAATTAAAACCCATTTAAGGAATCTTATGTTTAGCATTTTATCTCCTTAGAAAATTTATTTTTAAATTTCATAAAAAAAAGAAAAGGATACTAAGAAAGTGGTGGTAAACTGCCGAACTCCACTGAGCTTTCGGTAGAGGGGAATCTCCCCTTCGGTCTTGAATCCCATATCTTTGGTTATATGGAACGTAAGTCCAGGAACCAGGTAGACCCAATGGCCACCCGTGTTCGGGATGTCTGCCTGGAGACGCTTGTCACTGCCTGCCCACCTGTACCGTCCGTAAAGCGAATAGCCAACAAGTTTTGGAGCCTGACCTATCACACCAAAGGAAGCAATGATTTCATTCCCGAACTTATAATCCCTGCTGTTGGAGCCGTTGAAACGGGATGAAACGCCAGCGAAGACTTGCAGGCCGGATAATATGGGAAGATTGCGGGAAGCATAGCCCCAGATCATATAATCCCAGGAACCTGTCCCGGGCTGCATGTCCTCGGAGGCGATCCCCACAATTTTGGCCTCAGATTGACCTAACGGCATCTTAACGCCTCCGCCTAATGAAAATTCTATCTGATTAGGGGTCGAACCAGAAAAAGGTGAGTACTGCAGAGTCAGCAAGCTGTCGCCCAGGCCTTGAGTATGAACAGGAAGAGAAGTGCTGATACCGACCTCCCTCTCTTGCCGGGCAAGACTGAAGACAGCCCTGAGGGTAAAATTTCTGGTTAAAGCATACCTGGTATCAAAGAGCAGGAAATGAGCAATCCGTTTCCTCTCAGTATCGTCCTGAATTTTCTCCGACCCTTCTACTAAATCATTTATAACATGGTATTTATAGGTCAGCTCAAAGTGCCATTTCCTCTCCTTCAAGGTCGAAAATTCTAGGGGATTGTAAAGAGGTATCCCGGCGCAACTGCAGGTCTGGGAATTCAAATACGTTTCAGACACACAAAAGATTGTCAGGGCAACCAAGATCGAAAACAGGTGATTCTTCTTCATTTTCTTAATTTTCCTCGGACTCTAAGGAGAAGCGGGGCGGATGATATAGATCCGTGAAGCATTTTTTTCTTGAAATTAGCGTATTAAATACTACAAAACTTATAAGAATTATATAATATAAAGAGGAATCTGTCAAACAAAAGGAGATATTTAGTGTGGCAGAATGATGGTTAATCGAGGACGTACCGGGGGTAGGTTTTCTTGGCGTCCTCGGCTTCCTCGAGTTCGATATCCTTGGTTATGAAAGGCTTTTCTTGGGAAGTTCGATCCAGAATCTCCCCGTCTGGCCCGATGATCCAGCCCTGACCTCCCAGGTCTGCCCCTTCTCCTTTGAGATTGATACGATTCGAAGACAGGCAGAAAGTCCCGGAGACGACTGCTGCTGCCCGGCCAGCCACCAGCCATTTCTCTAAAGTTGATTTTGGGGTGGAGCGGGGACAGACCATGATGTGAACTCCCATTTTGCCATAGGCCCGGGAATGTTCAAAAAACCATATTTCCGTGCAAATCGAGAATCCTACCAGCGCTTTGCTGACCTCGATGGGCACGAAATCATTATCCCCCCGATCGTACCAGGAAGCCTCCCAAAATCCTTCTTCGTTCGGCAAATAGTACTTGGAATGAACCGCCTGGTATCCATAGGTCGGATCCCAGATAAAGCCTTCGTTCAAGCGCTTGAGGCCAGAGTCAACAGGGCGCGTTCCAAGAACAGTGGCTGGGGCCAGCTCTGTTAGGCGTTCCATCCATTTATCGTGGGCTGCCACAGCATCTTTCCATGTTTGGGGATCATAAGGACGTTTCCAGACGAACCAGGGATAAAAAGCCATTTCAGGTAGCAATACCAGTTCGCTTGCCTGAGCTTTCACATGGCCGACCAACTGCTCCCAATCCTGGGCAAAGTCATCAGGGTCGTTGTTCAACTCGCAGACCGTGACTTTCATTGAGCTTATTTTATCAAAAAGAAAGAATTTTCCACAGAAATTATTGTGAATTTCGTGAAAATATCCTCACCGCCAAGAGAACAGAAAGAGAATGGCGATTTCGTATGAACTCCACCATCAGGATCGATTTTTATGAATCGTCATGGTGAGCGAAGCGAGGTGATTGAATAGAGAAGAGGTTCTTAAAACGGCGATTTTGTCTGTAAAAACGAAGGTTTAAGGGCTAGAAATGCACCTAAATTGTATCTATCTTCATGAAAATAATTTATTTAGCTTGGTCTGACCCCGATTAGAGTTCTGCTAGAGCGGTGGCAGCTTTGGCGTAATCAGGTTTGATCTCCAGGGATTTCTTGAAAGCCTTCTTCGCTTCGTCCGTTAAACCCTTTTTCTTGTAGGCGACTCCAAGGTAATAATAGGATTCATGACAAGGATCTTTCTTGACCACAAACTCCAGGTCTTCTATAGCGCCATCCACGTCTCCTCCGAAGCCTTGCGGAGCCATCAGTCGTCCCATACCCCGGCCAAAATGAGCCATGACGTTATCAGGGTCCAGCTCCAGGGCTTTGTCATAGGCCTGCATGGCACCCATACCGTATTTCATGGCGTCCATCGGGCCCCCCTGAGACAGATTCCCCATCGCTTTGCCTTTCCAAGCATGAAGGTCAGCATTATCGGGATCTTCGGCAATCATAGATTCCACTACCTCCAGTGCCTCTGAATATTTCTGTTCTTCAAACAGCTTCTTGACTTCAGCTAATGATTTCTCTCCAGTGCACTCCTCGCTCTTCTCCTTGGGTTTCTCCTTAGCAGGGGCTGGTTTTTTCGCACCCCCCAACTTCTTTTCTAATAGCTGGGGCAGATACTGCATGAGAACAGGAAGCATTTGCTGGAGGAAAGATGGCTTCTTTTCTTCCACTGGGAAGAGTTCGACTCTTACCGTATCACCCTCAATGATCAAAATACCGAAGGGAATGGCTTTGCCTCCCATGCCTCCTCCGAAGCCACCCATCGCTCCAACGCTTCCCATGCCATAGGATATCCTGGCAAAGGGAATAACTACTGTATTCCCAGAACGAATGGGTTTGCCGATCACCGAGTCAATCTTTAAGTTCGCCATCATTTTGTTAAAGAGGGAAAGGGAATCATCGAGAGGAGACTTTTCTTGTGCCCACAGTGAGCCTGTTAAAAGAAAAAGCCCAACCAACGCTATTGTTAAAAGTTTTTTCATTTTCATGGCTTCCTCCTTATTTCCTGGGGACCTTGGCTACACTTATGAATTTTGTCTCTTCTTTGGTGATCACAATGAATCCCAGGGGTTTAGCTTCTCCACCCATACCGAATCCCACGCCTACGGGTCCTTGGCCTTGGACTGAGCCGCCTCCTCCTCCCCCATAGCCGACATCGATCAGCATTACGGGGATGATGGTCACTTTGCCAACTTTGATAGGCTCACCGACAATGTTTTTCACATGAATGTTGCCCAACAGGCTGCCGCTCATGGACTTGGTGAACATGGATACCGGGTGTTGGGCTGGAACTTTGGCTTTCTCTTCAGCAGGAGCTTCTGCAAAGGACAGGGAAAAGAGCATTAAGCTCATCACCGAGAATAAAAGAAATTTTTCTCTCAATTTTGTTCCTCCTTTATTGGACTTAAATTTGGTTCCTGATTATTTTTTCAGTTTAAAAACTCTTCAAGAATATTTCAGTCCATCGGTCCAGGTAAATCCTGAAAAATTCCGATGTGCTTGCAGGCCGAAATTCAACCTTCAATCTTCTATACGAAATAGCTATTAAATTGTTTTGCGCCGAGAAACAGTTTTTTTGATGAGATAGCTTCGGCCTCCGGACCTCGCCATGACGAATGTTTTTAGTCACTCCCTTGAATTAAAAATCAGTGTATTTGGTTAATGTCTTCTTGAGTTTTTTTACGATGTCAGGGGCCTTTATGTCTTTTTCCATCAAAATATCATGAGGGCTGTACATCTTGGTTCCGTAGAATGAAGCATTGGCCTCATAGTCGATCTGGAGGGAGGCTCCTTTTATGGATATCCCGGCAAACAATCCCTTGCTCTTCGAATAGGAATAAATCTCTGCCTCAAGGTCAATGTCTGTGCTTGCCTCTGCGCTCCGGCCGACTGGACCAGCTACAATACTGGCATCGACTCCCAGTGTAAACTTGCCTTGGGTGATATTATCAATGCTCTTCCGGCTTTTGAAAACCAAGATAATATCGGCCTTCTGTACCCCGATCTGCCACCCGATGCTACCTCCGGTTATGGTGATAAAAGAAGGATTACCCCAATTCCTTTTATCTTGAACCGTCAGGATTCCTTTTCCGTACCGGCCTCCGATTCCGTAGGCGGCCTTGATGACTCCTGGCAAAACAGCAATCCCATACGCCTCGCTCAACAGAGCTTCTGGTATTCCCTCTTCAGATATTTCCATGATCTCTTCGATGACCTCAATTGCTTTTTCGATCTTTTCGACCTCAGCCTTCTCCGAGACACCGGTTTCTGCTCTTCCAGAAACCGAGCTCAAGACCATTATTAAAGAAAAGACGGGAATGAGAACTATGGATGTTTTTTTCCGGCTAATACTCATCGATTCCTTCTTTTTAGAATTAATTTTTCTTTTAGCCCACACACAACAAGAGCGATTTGGCATTCGAGTTACTGAGCTTATTTCTTTTTCTTTTCGATTTCTTTTGACTTGCTGCTTTTTTTCTGCTCTTTGCTCCACTTCTTGACACGTTTGCCCAAGTCATCAAATATAGGCTTCATGGATTTTCCCCATTCTTTCATGCTCTTGGATAAATCCTCGGCAGGCGACTTGAATACATCGCCGAGCTCCCTGAATTTGTCTCCGAGTTCGGAAAGGGATGGCTCGATGGCCTCATCAAAATCACGGATCTTCTTTTCTGCCCTATCCAGGTGGGGCTTGAGCTCATCACCGAGCTCTTTGAATTTCTCTCCGATCTCGGCGAAAATATCCTTTTCCTTCTTACTCATATCATTCTCCCTTGGAATAAAAAATAGACTCCTATTCTAATTTATTTATACGTATCAATAAAGAGGAAAGTTCTAGCTGGAATAAAGGTGGATCAGGTTTACGAATTTAGTTCTTTTTGATTGTTGTTAACTTGGAGACGAACTTCTTAAAAGGATGATTTTGCCCCTAAAAACAAAGGTTTAAGGCTTAAAAACACCCCTAAATAACATCTAACTTCTTGATTCGGAATGAAGTAGCTTGGTCTGACCCCCTATTGCTTAAGGATGAGCAGGGAAAAGGTATCCGGTACAATAATATAATCATCCTTAACAACTGCACCCACAGCTTCACCAGGAGTGTCATAGGAGTCCACAAGTTTGGGAGCCCGGGGATTGCTGAGGTCAAACTTCTTCAGCCCTGATGTCTCATCCGAAACATAGGCAGAATTTCCTTGAATCGTGATATGGTTGACAAAGCCCTTCATTCGATAAGAGCCGACGACCTTAGGCGCAGCAGGATCGCTGATGTTAATAATCTGTAAACCAGAATCACCATCTGCCACCAGCGCATAATCCTCTTTCAAGGCTACGCCGGTTGCTAGGCCGGGAGTTTCTAGGGAGCTTAAAAGCTTCGGTGAAGACGGCTCTTGTATATTCAGGATATGAAAACCAGTATCACTGTTGGCCACATAGGCACAATCTCCTCTAACTGTGATCCCGTAAGCAAACCCCGTCATTCCAACCGAACCAGCGATAAAAGGAGCAGAAGGGTCACGAATGTCTATGATATGGAAGCCGGAAAGATCAGACGTCATATAGGCATAATTTTCTCTTACGACTATGGCTCTGGGAACCCCTGGCACCCGAAGTTCATGTTTGAGCTTGATCCTGGAAGGATCGCTGACATCATACAATTTGAGAGACCATCTATCGGTGACATAGACGATGTTTCCGCTGGCGGTCATTCCATGGACTCCGCGCATGCGGCCGATCGAGCCCACAATATTAGGAGCAGAGGGATGGCCGAAGTCAATGATCTGCAATCCTGAAAGGTCTCCCACAGCATAAACATAATCCCCTATCACTGAGGCCGAGATGATCGAACCAGGGGTGTAGTATAAGCCAGCAGCCATGGGCCTGTCCGGATCAATAATCCGGAGAAGATGAAGGCCGGCAAAATAATCAACGACATAGGCATAATCCCCATCTACAGCGACATCCCAGGCTTCGTTGTACATGGTGTACAGCTTTTTGGCTTTAAGCACTGGTGATCTCGGGTTGCTGATGTCTATGATCTGGAATCCACCGTCATAAAGACTGCCCACATAGGCACAATCTCCTTTTACGGTTATTCCATGGGCATACCCGGAGGCCAGGAAAGTGGTGACCAGCGAAGGTGAAGACGGATTCTTAATATCTATTATCTGGAGACCTGGAGATCCATCGGCCACATAGGCATAATCACCGGAGAGGGCGACGTCTTCGGCGACGCCTGAGGTATCAAAGGAGCCGGCCAGAGTGGGAGCCCTAGGTTGACTGATATTTACAATCTGTAATCCAGCCTCACCATCGGCAATATAAACATAATCACCCTTTACAGCCACCCCTTCTGATAAGCCGGGTGTATCAAATAAACCAGCCAGGGAAGGCGATGAAGGATCGCTGATGTCTACAATCCGCAATCCTCCCTGGCCATCAGCAACATAAGCATACTTTCCCCTTACAGTTATGTCTTTGGATTCACCGGGCGTGTCGTAGAGGCCGTGAAGAGCAGGTGCTTTGAGATCGGACACGTCAACGACCTGTAAACCTTTCTTCCCAGCCGCGATATAAACGAAGCTGTCTTTTTTATCGATGCCGAATCCACCGCCAAGGAACAGATGAGTGACATAGGCAGGTTTGCGTTTATCAGAAATATCGAGGATAACGAGCCCGTTTAGGAACGAACAAAAGGCGTGGTCGCCTTCTATTTTTGCATCATATAACTTTGACCAAAGAATGCTGCTCACGTATTCAAGACCATTGGCCTCTGATACTGCGAGCCAGCTTAAGCCCATGAGAGCAACGACCATAATTACAAAAAACAGCTTTTTTACTTTATGGCCCATATTATCTCTCCTTTATTTTATGAAATTTCTTTGCTTCGCTCACCACGACGATAGACTCTTATCCTATGACATTCTATTTCTCTTTATTCGCAACTCTTACTTTTATTTATGAGATTGCTTTGGTGCTACGCGCCTCGCAATGACAGTTCAAAGCCTTGGATAGACAGTTCAAAACCTCGCAATGACAATCTCAAGCTTCGTAATGACAGTTTCAGGTCCTGCCATGATAGTCCCAGGCTATTTCATGACAATCACAGGGTTCGCTGGGTGAATCTATTTTCAGCCTCTCGAATTCGCAAACCCGTTCTCGTCATGACAGACACTAAATCAAAATATCTTCTTCCCAGCCCAATTTAATTAAATCTATTCTGCTCCAATCACTGGTTCCAATTCCATGCTTGAGGTCAGCCATCTCTATATGCCTCGGCACCGGAGGAACTGCCCGCGCCCTCCCAAACTGTTCGGTCCGCTTCGCCATCAGGAGCCGAAGGCCAGTCGCATCCACAGCCACCGGGTCTTGGCCCACAATGAGTCCTCTGTAGCGCCATACATACCTGCGGCTGAAATGATGGGGTCCGCGGCCGTGATACTGAGGAGTCAAGGCGCATAAAACATTCAACCGGGTTTTGCCTTTTACCTGGGGCAGTTTGAAAAGAGCCCCGAGATTCGAGCAGCTGTTAGGATGATAGGCAGGTTGAGATTTTGCGAACATGACGTAGTTTTTCAGGCACCCGCTGACACCGGAAAGGTAATGGGTCCTTAAAGGCCTGACATTGATCAGAGAAGTGGCTCTCTTGAAAACCGGATTGCGTCGCACTCCACGATCATCGACACTGATATCTTCTTTCTTCACTCCGCAATCGATCACCCGGCGTTCGATGGCCTTCTCCAGCTCTGGCGGAGTGGGCAGGTAAGACCAGACATTGCTTTTGATGCCCACAATTTCACCTGGCTTTATCAGCTTTTGGAAGGCTTTTACAGGATCATCCTCTCCCAGGAGGGTCATGACGGCTTCATCAAGCATGTGATGAATGACCTCTCCGTTAAATCTTGAGTTTTCATCGACTGCTTCAGGATGACGGATGAGAATGACTCTGGACTTTTCCGTCTTTTCAGCGGGAAACCTGAGGGCAGCTCCTAAAACTGCAAAAGTGCTTCCCTTTATAAAATCTCGTCTGGTGATCACCTTTCCCATGACAGATCGTCTTTCATTGAATCGCGTTCATAAATATCTCTAAGCTCTTTTCTCGCCTTGAGCTCCAAAAAGAGTTGAATTCCTTGTCCTAAAGGTCACTTCTACCTTAAGAAATTCGACATCGAAAAAATATATGCCCTACAATAAAGGCAGCCAAAAAAAGAGTCAATAGAAAAAAGTAGGCACCTAATGCTAGCTTCTGTTGACGATGCTCTGCAGCCTTTGCTGTATTTTTTGGGGAAGAGACTCAGGCTTGTGCTCAACAAGAATTCTCTCCACCCTTTCTCCCGCGCGCTCAACCAGGCTCTTACCGCCCTCTTTTAACCAGGACTCATAGGTGCTCCTCTCAAAGAGTTTCGGGTACCAGCGCTCCCGGTAATGTTTAAGGGTATGTTTTGTATTCAAATATTGACCATCAGGGCCGACCTCAGCAATCACATCCAGAGCCAGAGTCTCATCGCTCACCTCGAATTCCTGGCTAAAACTTTTGAACCAGCTTACGATCTCATCGCAGATGGCCAGCTGGGCTAAAGAAAAAGTGAGGCCGGATTCCAGGTATCCCAGATCGTGAATGATATTGCCTCCGGTAAGCGTGGATGCCATGAGGGTTAAGGTGGCCTCTACAGCTGCTTGCTGGTCTACGACTTTGGATTCAGTGGCTCCTCCCAGTGAAAACATGGGCAGGCCGTAAGAATGAGCCAAAGCCTGGGCATGACCTCTTTCAGGCTCGCAAAAGGTGGATATCATAGTGCGCATATCAAGTTGTCCAGATGGCATCCCAGGCACGATGACCGGAGCTCCCTCCTGGTTTAACTGAGAAAGCACCAACCCGACCAGAACACCTGCGTAATCCAGAGCAAGAGAGCCAACCGGAGTAATCGGGCTGTTCACTCCTCCTGTTGAGGACGGAATATAAAGAGCAGGGAGTTTTTTTGAGGATAAGAACAACAGCTTCTGCAAGGCGTCTTTATTGTGACGAAGACCTGAGACCACGTTTATGTAGCAGGCAATATTCGGCTTTCTCCTCAACGCATCCTCACCGCCAGCTACTGCTTCAGCCATTCCTACGCAGTCTACACAGCCTTCAAACTCATAAGTGACGAATATGATGGGTTTAGTTGTATGGGTGAGCATAGCCTGCATTTGATGCCGATCGGCTAGGGCTTGGTCTACATCCGAAGGCAGAACCATGGACATCACAAAGTCTATGTTGGAGAGAGAATCGCAGAGGGTAATCCCTTCAATCAGGTCCTTCAAAAGGGGCTCACGGCGCTTGCCGTTCCGGTGGTCAATAATATTCAAACAGTCTGAACCTGGCCCATAGAAACAGCGATGTCCTTCCACCTGCATCACAGGATTTCCTTGGCGATCATGCAAAACGATCTGTTTTGGGGCAGTGGACAAGGCTCCCTCTACCAGACGAGTTGGCAAATGGACCAGGTTAGCCTCGTCGACTCTGGCCCCTGCCTTCTTGAGCATATCGATAGCTTCTTGAAGATCAAGACGCACTCCTACCCGCTCGAGTATCTCCAGGCTCGCTTCATGAATCTGGCGGCACTGGCTTTCGGTGAGACGGGGGAAAATCGTTTTATCAGGAATCCTGTTTCTATTATTTCTTTCTTCCATGCTTCTGATCCTCCTATTTGACAAACTTGCGCAGGATAATAAGCGCCGCCAACAGACCCAACATGCACACCCCGGCAATGAATATGAAAAAGTATCTGTATCCCAGGGCTCCTGGGTAGCCATCCAGCAAAGCTCCACCTGCCAGAGGCATAAAAATATCAGGCGTGTAGCCGATAACAGACACGATTCCAGTGACCGTGCCTGTCAGGGCAAGAGGGATTCCTCCCTCTTCAAAGGTGGCAAAATATATTCCCCTCAAGGCAAAAATGGCCACCGAAGCCAGGGCCGTATTGGCAACCAGGATCAAAACAAGCTTCGGGTTTCCGGGTGTGAATACAAACACGCCAAAACTGGCTATCAAGACCACGAACGACCAAGCTACAGCCCTGGACGCGCCTATCTTATCAGCCAGGAATCCGGCGCCTAAAGCAGATATTGGTTTTATCCACATCTTGCCTACACCTAATGCTCCCCCAAAGACAACACTCATCCTGAACACATCGGTGGCATAAGGTGTAAAATAGTAAGACCCCCAATAAGCACTGTAGGCGGCAAGAATGACGATAGATATCAGCCACACCACTGGCATCTTGAGGACCTTGATGATCTCCTTAAGCCCTATTTTTTCTTTTTTCTCTTCCCTGCCGGAGGAGTCTTTGGTCGAGTCTTCTAAGACAAACCAGGCCATAAGTCCTATTAAAATATCAGTCAGGGAAAAGAGAATGATGACCCAGGATAGACCCAGCGCTCCGCTGCCGAGGCGGGCAAACAGAGCTAATAAGGCTGTAGAACCGACAACCTCAGCGATGCCCCGGCCGCTCTCCAGGATTCCGAATGCTCGCCCCTGTTGAGTGCGCTTGCCCCAGTTTCGGGTGGCTTTAATCAGGGCAGCCCAGAAAGTTAGAGTCACGCTGACACCCCAAAAGGCATGAACAGCGATGCTCAGCGGGTAGGAAGGAAAAGTCGCAAAATATAGGCCCGCCATTCCTGTGGAGAGCATAGAGATAGTGATGAGTTTTCGCGGAGAGATCTTATCGGCCAGCCAGCCTCCGGGGAAATAGGAAATCATGGCTGCCACCCCAAACACACTCATCAGAATCCCCAGCTGCGTGTTGGATAGCTGGAGTGCCTCTTGTAGAGGAATATAGTAGACTTCCCTTAAATAAGGTAACAGGTAGATGATCCCGCCGGACAGGCATAGACAGGTCATTATCAGCCAGCGGCGGAAGGTGCTCATCGGTGATTTCTTGATGAGGAGCTTATAGCACAGCAAATAGGCGAAGTCAAAACCTGCCAGAAGTTGGCCTTAGGCTTCTTAAAACGACGATTTTAGCCCCAAAAATGAACGTTTAAGGCCAAAAAACACCCAAAAATACTACTTAAATTATTGATTATAATTGAATTAGCTTGGTCTGACCCCTTAATTAGCCGGCAGAGCCGCCACCTCCACCTCCGCCGCCTCCGCCTCCTCCGCTGAATCCTCCTCCGCCACCTGAGGAATAATGGGCGGCGGCAGTACTGGCGGCCTGAATAGAAGTGGCCATGGATTCGATGCTGCTGATCATCGCATTGATCCGTCCGACGCTGGCAAATGCGGCTCGACTGTAACCATGATACCAAACTGGCATTACAGCTTTTTCATCTTTGAGTATAGCCGGCAATATCTTAAGGATTCTCTCTGCATTGCCGAAAATGATCCCAAACACCAGGTAATGTTCCCAAAGTTTGTATGCTTCTGGCGGAAGATCTTTGAAGGATGAGAAATCATCCAGGAACCTGTCGAGGGCTCTCCATAACTCGTTCTCCCGCGCCCAATGAAGGGCTCTGCGTTTGATCTTCGGCACCAGGACTCCAGTGAGAACAATAAGAATCGGGTTCAAAGTGAGGATGCCAAGATTCAGAGTGACAGCCATGAATATGTTACGCCTCTTCACGCTCTTGGGCTCGATAAACTTAAGGTCCTTTGACTTTTTTTGAATCATCTTCGACCACTTCTTGTACCACTTCTGGAACTTTCTGGGAAATTCCTTAAAATAATTCTTCAGCTCTTCCAGTTCTAGTTTTGAGCCCTTTTTGGGGCCTTCATATCCGACTTCTGCGAACAGAAGCTTCAGGAATTCTGTCTCATAGGGGAGTAACGTGTCGTCGTTCAGGAAGTCTTTCCGGAGGGTAGCCCTGGTTTCATAGGCTTGCTTTTTACCAAAGAGTCGTTTTTTCTCCACCAGCCGGTCCTGCAGCTCGATATAACCGCGACGGGCCAGGTCAAAAAGAGTGGCGGTGAAGGAACGGGGTGTTATTTGTCGGCCTTCTCGCAGGAGAACTTCGACCAAAGGGGGAGATAAGTCTGAAGGAAGCCCCCGGAAATAACGGGGGATATCGTCAAATCTGTAATCTTTTCCGACTTTTTTCCAGGAATAAATGTAGAAGGGCAGCCACAGCAAAGGGCCGAGAATAAGCCAGGTGCCCCAGATGTAGAGAATACGCTTGATGCCTTGGCGTTTGCGTTCGGCCGCTTCCTGAGCCCGTTTAATCCTTTCGATCGTTTCCTGGACGAAGCGAGCTTCTTCCCGTTGGATGGACTCGAGAGTATGTCGGGTTGAAGGAATTCCGCTTACCAGTCCAGATGGCCAAACAACTCGAATCTCCACCGCCTGCTGAGAACGCAGGTTGTGTACTGTAAACCGGGCCGTCTTTTCGTCGACGATCTCTGACCTGCCCGTGAGAGGCCCGTGGCCATAGACCAGGATATCATTCCTGCTGGCGATGCCGTCAGGGAGATGAACGTTGATTATCACCCGCCCGGCAGGTTTGTCCCATCCAGGGCCGATGATCTGCCAGTAAAGCTCGGATACTTCAGGATAGCTGAAGATGCCTCCCCTCAGGCGGTAATGGACATGGAAGGTGCGGCGCTGGTTGCGAGCACTGTAATACCACTTGCCCTCGAACCGGCTGCTGGTCCTGGAAAGCTCCATCCTCAAGGGACGGCCGCTTTCGTCGACGATCTTGAAATCCTCGA
This sequence comes from Candidatus Aminicenantota bacterium, assembly GCA_011772495.1. Classification (GTDB taxonomy): domain Bacteria; phylum Acidobacteriota; class Aminicenantia; order Aminicenantales; family Aminicenantaceae; genus WVZL01. The sequence continues at coordinate 26,596 of WVZL01000031.1, read as the reverse complement.
TGGTGACATTATAAGAATAGCCTTTCCGGCTAGCACGTAGAGGAAGCCACCAGGTCGCCCAGGAAAAGCTACCCTGGAAGTCATAGGTTCGGTACTCGTCTACCGTGAAAGAGCCGTCTTGTTGGATTCTCACCTCGATCCGGATTTCGGGGAAATAGAAATTCTTCTCGGCGGCCTCAACACTGGCGACCAGCGAAACGAGCAGAACTAAAGGAATAAGAATCCGTATAAAGGTTATTGGAATATCTTTTCTATTCATGGTTTTTAATCCTGAGATTCGTCTTTAGTCAAGATTTCGGGAAAAAAATAGCATAATCGTAGAGCTTTGTCGATGGGAAAAGTCAGCTCGAGTCGACTCCTTTTCTCCATTGGCCCCCTTCTTTGCAGCTCTTTTTTTGCTCATACATGTAACCGATTCAAAAAATGGAGAGTTTTACCGAATGAATAAGCAGCCGCGAGGAGACTTGGTTAATTTGTCAAAACGAACTCCAAAGAAAGAGAGGCCCTGGAGGAATCTGCGAGGGATTTCCCCTTCTTCCTGACAACTTTTATACGAAGTCTCAGAATGTATAGGGGGTTTAGCCATGAGAAAAAGCTTAATTACTTTTCTAATAGTGTGTTCAGCACTTCTCTTTATCAATTCTCAGCCAGCCAAAGAAGAAATGAACAGCCGAGGCCGGTTTTACATCATAGGAACAGGTCCCTCAGGACCGCAAATGGCCACGCTGCAAGCTCTGGAAACGATCACAAAAATGGAAGCTATAGTGGCTTCAAACGAGCATTTGGAATTATTCTCGGATTACATCAAAGACAAACCTGTTCTCTTTGATCCCTGGCAGGGATTGTTCGCCTTCATGAAGGAGCGACTTCGGCTTGTGGACAAGAGAGCCGAGCAGATCAAGGGCCTTCTGGCCGAAGGGAAAGATGTCGGGCTGCTCGATTCCGGCAATCCCTGTCTTTTTGCACCGAGCCACTGGTATGTAGAGAAGTTCGATCCCCAAGAGGTGGTCATTATTCCTGGCATGGGGAGCGACGCTGCAGCCATGGCTGCTCTGGGAAAAAGCGTGATTCCTGCCTATAATACCCGATTTGTTATTCAAACCTCTCCTCTGCTCCTGCTGAACCGCAGCCTGGAAGATACACAAGCCCTGAAAGACCTTGGCAAATACCCGAACACGATGATCCAATACATGGCCCTGGCGATGCCGGAAAAGCTTTTCGAGGTGCTCGGTGAAATCTATCCTCCGGATATGCCTTGCGCTGTGGTGTACTGGGCCGGCTATCCTGACCAGCAGCGAATCGTTCGCGGAACAGTAGCAGATATGGGCACAAAACTTGCCCAGGAAGAGGAAAAATACATGGGATTATTGCTCATCGGTCGCTTCTTAAAGGGCAAACCCTATAGAGCGAGCATGACCCGACCCATGCTAAAAAGAGCTAAAAAAGCAGAAGCTTTTCATTAGCCCTTCAATTTTCAGCCCGCGCTAATTCAATAAAATAACTCGTCTATACCAAAACCGAGAGCCCGAACTTCTCCTAACAGATGATTTTAATCAGCTGAAAATAACGAATCAAAAAGTGGATGGTCTCTTAAACCGATCATTTGAGCCTTAAAAATTAAGGTTTAAGGGCTAGAATCAGGCGAAAATTGAGTTTATCTTCTTTATAAAAAACAATTTATCTTGGTCTGACCCTATATATTAAGCGAAGACCTTGTGGGCGGATCGGATGGCTGTAGCGATGTTATTGCCGTTCCTGCAGATTGCCTTGCAGTTCCTACAATCAGAACAAGCCTCGAGGCTTTGCTGCGAAGGAATTCCTGAGTATGTTTCCAGAGCCAGCCGAGGACTGTGGTATCCATTATAGTACATGAGGCTGCGCATGATCTCGGGAATATCGACTCCCTTCGGGCAGGTAGAGAGGCATTCCTGGCAAGAACTGCAATAGTGCCCAGTCGAAGTGAACTTAACTTTGGCCAGCTGATGAACATCCTTTTTATCCACTTCTAAGTTCGCCATCACTGAAAAATTCTGGTTCAGATGATCAAAAGTGGTCATCCCGGGTATAGCACAAGCGACATTCTTATCGGCCAGAACCCACTTCAAAGCAGATTCAAAGTATTTCTCATCCCGCTCCCCTAAATAATCATCAAATTTCAAGGCCATGGGCTTCATGACCACGATTCCAATTCCGGCCTGGGCAGCTTCTTTTATCGCTTGCTTCAGCTCATCCTTGTTGGATTTTAAGAAATTATGAGCTGTTAAGATCACCTCATACTGGCCGTTCTTTATTGCGCTGCGGATGACATTGTGCTCGTTGGAATGAGTGGAAAATCCAACAAACCGGGCTTTTCCGGTTTTTTTGGCCGCAGCTAAAGCCTCCAGGACTTCACCATAGTTGACCATCTTTTCGTTATAGACACTGTGATTGTAGAGAATATCCACATAATCAGTCTTAAGCCTTTTTAAGCTCGTCTCCAGCATCTCCAGGAAGGATTCCTTGGTCGCCTTGGGAGTATAGTTCATTGTCCTTCTATCTCTGGGCAGTGCAACTTTGGTGGCAATGATCACCTTATCTCTCATTCCCATGGATTCTACGACATCCCCGACCATAGTCTCGTTTCTTCCTCTCTGGTAACCATGGGCTGTGTCGTAATGATTGATACCTAATTCTAAAGCCCGGTGGAGCAAAGCAGGATTGTCAGCATCCATGACTCCGTAGCTAACCACTGTTACCTTAAGCCCTGTCTTACCGAGGGTCCTGTAAACGAGAGATGAGGATGGTTTCTCAACAGGAGTCAGCTTGGCCATGGCTTTATAAGGGAGCACAGCACTGCCGATCACTCCCAGCGATGTTGTTTTTAAAAAGGTTCTCCTTTTAATCTTGGCTGCCATCCTGATTTCTCCTTTCCTTGACTTTTTCCATTGATTGGATTAAAATCTAGTAAAACCATAAAAATAGTAATATTTATGGTAAGGATATTATATAATATAGATATTCAAAGGTTGTCAATAAAAAATTTTCCTTTGAAAAGAGATCGAAGAAAATAGCCCGTACTGACATAAAATCGGACAACTTTTGGACGAAAATCAATGTTAAAGAATTGTGAGGATGAAATGAAAAGAAAATCTAAGAATCATTTCCTGATTGTTTCAATATTTTTTTGCTTAGGCCTATCGGTTATATCTAGTTTTTCCCAAGAAATAGAAGAGAATCATGGCCTCGATGAGAAAGTACTAAATTTTCTCACTAGCCAGAGAGGAAAATGGAAGGATCTCAATGTGCCTAGAGCTGACGGAAAAGTGCTCTACGATCTTATCATCAAGAATGACTATAAGAGAGCCCTGGAAATCGGAACATCTACCGGCCATTCAGCCACATGGATTGCCTGGGCCCTGAGCAAAACGGGTGGAAAGCTCATTACTATCGAAATAAATGAAACCCGTTACAGAAAGGCCTTAGCCAATTTTGAAAGGGCGGGACTGAGTGATTACATCGATGCCAGACTTGCTGATGCTCATGACTTAGTGCCCCAGCTTGAAGGACCTTTTGATTTTGTTTTTATTGACGCAGACAAGGATTGGTATACGAATTATCTAAAATTACTATTGCCAAAGCTCGAGCTGGGAGGCTGTTTCACTGTTCATAATGTATTGAATTTAGGATACATGCGTGGTGTCGAGGAGTTTCTTGACTATTTGAGAAGTCTGTCTAACATGGAAACCGCTATAAATCGCGCCAGCAGCTCCGGCATTTCCATCAGTTATAAAAGATCTATTAGCGGATCTTATTGACTATTCGACTCGTTGGGGAAAAGGCTGTTTGTCTTCAAATCCTCAGCCTAATCCATCCCTTACCATTCTTTCATGATTTCTGAAAAACACTGCAGACCGCTAGGAATAACAGCGCCATATCCATGTCCCGGCTGCGTCCAGGCTCCTGCCAGATAGAGGTTCTTGATCGGGGTGGCATGGGGCATCCGGTTCGGGCCACTGTTGTTCATGGTCTGATCCCATCCGTATATGGCTCCCCTGTAATTGCGAGTATAGCGCCAATTGGTCAAGGGAGTTCCAATCTCCTTAACCTCCACAGCTTTGGACAATCCAGGGAGCACAGTCTCCTCTACTTTTTTTATCAAAATGTCAGCCATTCGCTCCTTCTCTGCCTTGTACTCTTTCTTATTCCCCTGCCGGTAGTCAGCTTCATACCTCTCCCAGTGCTTATAACCCTGGAGTACGAGAATGCTGACCGTATTTTTTCCTTCAGGAGAATAGCCTTTATAGACATTATCATACAGCGCTAATGTATAGCCTGAATTTTCCATATCCGCCTCGAGAAAAGCCTTATAAGACGCGTCATCATCATATCCATGAGAAAAGAAGATCTCGCTGTCTTTGAGTCCCACCTCACCCACCAAATCCTTCTTGAGCCCCAGAAAGACTTGAAAACAGGAGAGGCTCACGCTGTATTCTTCAAACTTGGCCACATAGTCTTTGAGATGGTCTGTCTCATCCATCATCTTGAGGAAAGTGTCATAAGCATTGGCGTTTGAAACCACAACTTTCCCCTTGAATTCTGTCCCCTCCTCGGTTCTGACTCCGTAGGCTAAATGGTCCTTGGTGAGAATTTTGTCCACTCGTGTCTTGAGCTTCACCTTTCCCCCTCGGTCTTCGATGAATTTCACCAAGGCATCACTTATCTTCTGAGATCTTCCTATCGGGTAATATCCTCCCTGCTGAAGGTAACCAAGGAAGGGGAGTGCATAATAATAACAGGAGATCTTGGATGGCGGGAGTCCGTAGTATCCCCATTGTGCAGATATGATCGCCTTCACTTTGGGATTCTTGATTCTGGTATCCGCTAAAGCTCCCCAGGTTTTGTTGAAACTTTTAAATAAATAAGGGAATTCCTGGGGGAAGGTGCTCATATCCACCTGGCCGGCTGCCTGGGAGTACTTGCTTATATCTGCGGACAAACCGAACATGTCTTCGAATATTCCTTCAATGTCCTGTTTCTCATCGGGAAACTGGCTGACCAGCATCTCGACATATTTTTTCGGATTTTTCTGGGGTACTCGGATATCATGCTCCGGGAAAATGGCTCGGAAAAGAAATGGATGGGGCACGAATTTGACATCTTTGACCTCGGGAAAACCAGTTATGAGATTGGCGAGGCCGTTTCTCTCTCCTACAGTAGTGGAATGAAGAGACACATCAAAAACAAATCCACCTGGTCTCTTGAATGTCGTGGCATAACCACCAGGTATAGAGTGTTGCTCTAATACCAGAGGCTTGAATCCCTGTCTAGCAAAGGCCGCAGCACAACTCAACCCTCCCAGACCCGCTCCGATGATCACGGCATCAACCTGGTTCTTGCCCTTTCCAATGTTTTTTCCTCTGGGAAACGAATCCCAATCGAGCGTGAGGGTGGGGATCCCGGTCGCTAGAATCTTCAAGAAATCTCTTCGTTTTAAGCCTTTATCTGACATTTTTCCTCCCCTCCATTTTTTCTGAATCTCTCATCCCAACACTTTTTTTCATACGTCCAGCTCCATATTCATTTTATTTTGATGAAAAATACACAAAAGGTGAAATAAATTGCTCTTATTACATAATACGTGTGAGTTATTGGAAGTGTTCATAAGCCTGTAAATAAATAATCCCTGAATCAACTTTTTGAAAAAAAATATTCTTATGATTGTTGATTGATGTTAAAAGTTGAAAAGATAAACCTGAATGACATATAATCAGCCAACTTTTGGATGAAAACGCGTGTTAAAGATCATTAGAAAATTAAAGGATTGAAATGAAACCTAGATCTAAGAACTATCTCCTGATTTTTTCGTTGCTCTGTTGTTTATGTTTATCAGTTTCAGCCGGCTTTGCCCAAGAGCTTGAACAGAGTCAAGGCCTTGACCAGAGAGTGGAGAATTTTCTCAAGAGTCAGCGAGGGAAGTGGCGCCACTCGAATGTCCCTCGAGCCGATGCACGCGTGCTCTACGACCTCATCATCAAGAACAACTATAAGCGAGCCCTCGAGATCGGAACCTCCACCGGCCATTCAGCCATCTGGATCGCCTGGGCCCTGAGCAAAACAGGAGGTAAGCTGATCACTATCGAAATAAACAGAACCCGTTACAACATGGCTTTGGAGAATTTTAAAAAGGCTGGTTTGAGCGACTATATCGAGGCTAGGCTGGCCAATGCCCATGACCTGGTTCCCCAGCTCGAGGGGCCTTTTGATTTTGTCTTTCTGGATGCGGATAAGGATTGGAATCAAAAATACTTGGAACTTTTGCTGCCAAAACTTGAAGTTGGTGGATGTTTCACCGCTCACAATGTAGTGAATCTGGGGTATATGCGGGGCATAAAAGAATTCCTGGAATATGTGAGAAGCCTGCCTAATATGGAAACGACAATAGACCGGACAAGCTGGACCGGTATTTCCATCAGCTATAAAACTTCAGATTAATATTTCACGTCGACATCGACGGTGAAGAATTTATAATCCCTGTAAACAACAATGATTTCTAGCCTAATAAATTTCTCCCCCTTGGAATCCAGATAGGCCTCTTCAAAAGTGAAGCGGCTGGGGAATCTGATTTCATTCTTCTCATACCCGAATTCGGAAATCAGGGTAATTCGAGGCTCTGCTCTGTATCTTTCGGCTCTTTCCTTTATGCTTTGCAAACCTTCTAATGATTTTTCATCCCACTCAATCTTCAAGATAGCAAAATCGTTTTCTCTTACCCAGATTTTTCCGAAGGGATAATTTTCGCTTAAAGACGCCTTGGGAACAGCGTCTATGACCACGACCTTTTCACCGTTCAGCTTTTCTTCTCTGACAATTTCATAATCATAATAGCGCTGCCAGTATTGACTCAAAAGACCGGAGGGTCCGAACACTAATTTTTCATAACGAAACTGTTGGATTTCTAAAAGAGCGTCCTTGCGGTGAATTTTCTTCCTGTTTTTCTCTAACAAGATCCGAGTCTCTTCATCCTGGCCTTCTTTCTTGATCAATTGATAGTCGTACAGGAATGTATTTACATCTGTCTTTCCAGTTCTCGTCAAACGGTGGCTACTTCTATCTAAATCCCTCAAGTTTACAGCTGTTATATCTTGAGTGAGATTCTCAGGGATACTGATTTTCTCTGTAACTTCTTCCAGGCTGACAAAATGGAAGGCTGCCCTTTCCAGTTTGGAGCAGTATTCCCTGGTCTTCTTCAAGATAGCCGCCAACTTGATTTTATCAGCCGTTATTCCCGGTTTATCTTGAGCAGGAATGTATTGAAAGAGAATCAAGATGATAAGAAATAATAACAGCCTCAGAGTCAATTTATTCATCTTAATGAAATTTAGGAAAGGAACAGTTCTATATTTATTTATTTTAGAGTTATGAAGGAGTGATGAGGTATGCGAAATAAAATCCTCCCCTCGCATGTAATTTTTTGCCTGTTTGGTCAAAGAATATCAATTCATAAAAAAAGAGTCAAATATAAAAAGCAGGCTGGATCGATAGCATAAAAGGGAGGCGATATAGGGAACAAAATTTTGACACAATCCGTAATAACAATAAACAGCTAAAAATTGTAAGGAGAGAAAACATGCGCAAATTCATTATCTCTATAAATCTTGTCTTGGTTATTGTCTCTTGCTCATCGCAGAAAGCAAAACTCAAAATCGAACAAAAAATACAACACATAGAAAACGGTATTGCGGAATTCACGACACCCCTGGCCATATTTGAAGCTGATAGTCCAAAAACACAGAATATTAAGACATTATCTGAACGTATGCGCCATTATAAAGTGCCTGGTGTCAGTATAGCAGTCATTAATAATTATAAGATCGAATGGATCAAAGGATACGGCGTTATTAAAGCTGGAAGTGGCACCGCTGTAACTCCCGAAACTTTCTTTCAAGCTGCCTCATCCACTAAACTTCTCACCTCTATAATATCGCTCCATTTCGTTGAGCAAGGACGGTTTGACCTGGATGAGGACGTAAACACGTATTTGAAATCCTGGAAAATACCGGAGAATGATTTTACGCGGGAGAAGAAGATTACCTTGCGCCTACTGTTGACGCATCAGGCCGGTATCAACAGGCCAGATGGAGGTTTTTCTTGGGAAGATGGGAGCATCCCTTCCCTTATTGAGGTATTGAAAGGTGAAGCTCCGGCTCAAAACAATCCTGCCAGTGTTGAATTCGTTCCTGGTACAAAATGGCAATATTCAAATATGGGATATGTGGTGATCCAACTGCTTCTTGAAGATGTACTGGGCAAGCCGTTCCCACAAATTGCGCAGGAAACCGTATTCCAACCTCTCGGCATGAGATCCAGTACTTTGGTATATCCTTTAAGGACAGATCTAAAAGCAACAGAAGCTGTGCCTCATGATGCTGAGGGAAAGGCTCATGATCCGGTTATGGCCTCCTCAGCCGTGGCTCACGGCGGTCTTATGACCACTCCTTCTGCTTTTGCCCGATTGGCAGTGGAATTGATGCGCGCCTATCAAGGACAATCCAATCGGATATTGTCTCAAGCGATGGTGCAACGTACGTTCCATCCGGAATTGGATCTTGATCCTAACATATTTGGTGTGCCTATAGCGGAAGGGTTGGGCGTTTTTCTCTATGGGCAAGGCCAAAACTTGTCATTTGCTCATCCGGGCAGCAATTATCCGGGTGCAACCTGTTGGCTAATCGGATTCCCTGAATCGGGACAAGGAGCTGTCATCATGACCAATGGGGCAGGGGGTGAGTTGCTTTCGATGGAAATTCTGGCTGCCATTAAGAGAGAATATGACTAGCCAAAAAATCAAGAGTAGAGGGTCAGGCTTACACTTTTAAGTTTCATGATTTTATTAGGGGGAATTGAATCTGGTCTTTTTTCTCTTATTCCATGAGAAAAGTTAAAAGTCTAGACCTGACCCCTAAAATGATCTGTTCATTCTCTCTTCGAGTTTGAAGGTCCTTAGGGCATTCTCACGAAAAATCTTGAGGGCTACATCTCTAGCCACTTCTTCAGTCATGAGACCTCTTTTGACTCTCCCTGCCAGAACTTGGGCCACCACATCCCTGCCGAATTCAAGAGCCCCTACAGATTCCTCGATGAAATGGCAATCGCCTCCCCAGAAAAATTTATTGTAGGGCACACCATCGAACATCTCATCCAAGCCCCGGACCGCAGCTTCCCTTGATATCTGAGGAAGCCAAACAATATCGAGATAGACGTTGGGGAACATCTTGCCTAGAGCGCTGTACTCGCCTGTCCAGGGATATCCACCATGAAACAGGACAAAAGTCGCCTTGGGGTAGCGAAGGAAGAGATTGTTCAGCTTAGTCGGGCGGCTGTTCTCGAGCGTATTGCCGTTTCCGGCAAGATAACCAGTATGAATCTGGATCGGCAGCCCAACTTCGATGGATTTTTGAATAGCCCAATGGAACATGAAGTCCTGGAGAGCTTTCTTCTCAGGTTCTGATATCAAGCTTGCAGGCTGAGCAAAAAGAATCTTAGCCTTCTCATAAGGTATGTATTCGAAATCCAAGGACCGGCCGTAAGCCAGAGAATTTTTCAGACAAACTGTATTGTGGTCTAAAAATTTCTGGAAAAGTTTATCAGCATAGGCAAGGTAGTCATCAAGGGTTTTTATGGGATGACCATCCCTTTGGGCCAGCTTATAGATGTTCTGGTCTTCAGGTGCTTCCTTCTCTGTCATCTTGGAACGGAGGGACGTGGACCTAACGAGCTGATTGATGTTGAACACGAGGGCGAAATACTTGTTATCGATGTCGACATTAAAATTATCCCAATACTGGTCCAGGAACATGACCTCAAAGCCTGCTTCCCTGACGGCTTCATCGTACCACTGCTCACGATGACTGTAATTTTCAGCGATCTTTTCGGAAAGCGAACCTACAGCTTCTTTGGTAAAATAGGGCTCATTCAGCCCATAGAGAACCTTGAAACCTACGAGAAAATGGCTGTAATAGCTGGTGTTGCGGGAGAAATCGAGATACTGGCCATATTTTTCCCAGAGCTGATCAAGATTTCCTTGGTTCACGAGCTTAGAACGCAACGGCTTAGCCCCGGCTGAGACAAGGTCGCTTTGCAGGTAGCTGTGAGCTAAAAGAGTGTAGAAATTATGCTTCTGTCCTGCGTATTCAGCGGGTTGTCTTTGGTGTTCGTGGGTATTAATCACCTTGATAGTGCCTATGTAGTCTCTAAGCCGTTTATATGGAGCATTTGTTCCTCTGTCACAGCTGATTGTTAGACTAGATAGTAGAATAACGACCAAGAAATAACTGAAAAATTGAAGAGATCGTTTCTTCGAATACATAGTATTGCCTCCCTTTTAATTTATGCTGAGAAAAGTGAAAAGTACAGACCTGATCCCTACCTGCTCGGACCTCTAAGAACTCTGGCCGGGAGCATGATGATGGCCCTGAATAATTCAAGAATGGCCTTTACAGAAATCCCGATAAGGCGGAAAGGGATGAGGAGAAGCCAGACGATAGGGTACAAAAGGAGGGCTAAGAGAGCCAGAGGCCAGCACAGCACTAGCAAAATGAGCCAGAGAAAAAATTTAATCAATGTTTTCTCCTTCATATATCGATTCTAAAAAAATTGAACTCCTTTTATTCTTTCCCATTGATTATACGAATCAAAAACGAAAATCGTTCACTCCGGTCCAGCACCAGATTTGAAATTGAGGAAAGTTATTAGAATAAAATAAGCCCTCCTGCTTCTCTTGATGATTATTTATCGTATATCTTACTTAAAATTTTTATTCTTTGATTCCGAGCTGGTCGAGCATGAAGGTATATATTAAAGCCGTCCTTTTGTACCTTCGAAAACGACCCGAAGCTCCACCGTGTCCGCTCGTCATATCTGTATCAAGAATTAATAGATTTTTATCTGTTTTCAGTGCTCTGAGTTTGGCCACCCACTTGGCAGGTTCGAAATACTGGACTTGCGAATCATGCAGACCGGTCGTGACCATCATCGCCGGATAATCCTTGGCTTCCACATTATCGTAGGGAGAATAGGAAAGCATGTAATCATAATATTCCTTTTTCTTGGGGTCGCCCCACTCATCGAACTCAGCCGTAGTGAGGGGAATACTGTCATCGAGCATGGTAGTGATGACATCCACCCAGGGAACACCAGCTATAATACCTTTGAAAAGGTCAGGCCGCATGTTCACCACAGCACCCATCAATAGGCCGCCGGCACTGGCTCCGTTGGCGAAGAGTTTTTCTGGGCTGGTGAATTTCTCCTTAATGATCTGTTCAGCACAGGCAATAAAATCTGTGAAGGTATTCTTCTTCTTGAGCAACTTGCCATCCTCATACCACCAACGCCCCATTTCCTGTCCACCTCGAATATGGGCTATAGCAAATACAAAACCTCGATCTAAAAGGCTTAACCTGACAGAGCTGAAATAGGGATCCATGCTGGCTCCATAAGAACCATAACCGTAAAGCAGGCAGGGATTGTCTCCGTTCTTTTTGAGTCCTTTCCTGTAAACTAAAGAGATGGGAACTTTAATTCCGTCTTTTGCTGTGGCGTAAAGTCTTTCCGCTTTATAATTTTTGGATTCAAAATCACCCACCACTTCCTGCTGCTTCAAAAGCTTCTTCTCTCTGGTTTTCATATGGTAATCGAAAACAGAGTTGGGAGTGGTAAGAGACATATATCCGAAACGCACCAAGTCCGTATCAAATTCAGGGTTATTGCTTATATAAGCCACATATGTTTCTTCACCAAAGTCAAGATAATGCTCTGATTTGCCATCCCACCTGATGATGCGGAGATGTGTTAATCCGTCCTTCCGCTCATTGACCACCAGGAAATCTTTGAAGACTTCAAAATCTTCTAAGAGCACATCTTTGCGGTGAGGAATGACCTCTTTCCAGTTCTCTTTGGTGGTCTTATCGATAGGGGTCTCCATGAATCTAAAGTTTTTGGCTTTTAAATTCGTCCTGATATAGAATTTGTCTTTATAGTGGTCTACCCGGTATAAAAGGTCTTTTTCTCGAGGCTGTAAAATCTTGAATTCACCCTCAGGATTGTCTGCAGCCAGGAAACGATATTCAGAGGATAAAGTGTGGGAGGAACCGATTAAGAGGAATTTCTTTGACTTGGATTTATAAACAAAAGTATTGAAGGTGACATCTGTCTCGCGAAAGATTTCTTTATCCGTTGAAACATCGGTCCCCAGGACATGCTTCATTATTTTATACGGGCGGAGTGTTTCTTCATCTCTAATCGTATAGAAAACAGTCTTATTGTCGTTGGCCCAGGCAGCTCTACCGCTGGTGATAGGAATTTTGTCCTTCAGGATTTCTCCAGTTTTCAGGTTTTTAAAATAAATGGTATATTTTCGCCGGCTGACCGTATCCACACCATAAGCGATAAGATTATTATCGGAACTGACTGTAAAGCCGGCCACACTAAAAAACTTATATCCTTCGGCCATTTCGTTGACATTCAATAATATTTCTTCTTGGGCTTCCAGGCTCCCTTTTTTCCGGCAGTAGATGGGATATTCTTTTGCTTCTTCATAGCGAGTGTAGTAGTAATAGCCCTGATCTTTGTAGGGGACAGACCTATCGGTCTGTTTAATTCTTCCAATGATTTCTTTATAGAGCTTCTCCTTTAAGGACTCTGTGTGCTTCATGACCGTTTTCAGGTATTCATTCTCTGCCTTTAAATAATCGATGACTTCAGGATTATCCCGCTCGTTCAGCCAGAAGTAATTATCTATCCGCGTGTCCCCGTGGATGGTTAATTCTTTTTTTATCTTCTTCGCAACCGGAGGCTTAATCTCCTCTGCTTTCTTCTCTTGAGTAAATCCAAAACCAACAAAAAATGTGAGGTAGATGATGGCATATCCAATCAGAGCCCGGAGCCACCATCTGGGAGAATTTAAGGTTTTCATTTATTCCTCCTTTTTGTTTTTTTCAGGAATGAGAAAAAAATTTATAGCACAGGAAATTCATGATGTCAAAGAAAAGACACAATTCTTATAATATTGCTAATCCATATTCCTTCAAGCGAGAGCTCAATCTTTTCGCGTCTCCCACCAGGGTATTCAATTCACTCCAAAAGTCTTGGCTGTGGCTTTTTACTCGGGTGTGAACAAGCTCATGAAGAATCACATACTCCATCAGTTCCTCTGGGAGCAAGACGAGCTTTATGTTTAAATTAATATTATCTTTTGAAGAACAGCTTCCCCATCGGGTTTGCTGATTTCGAATAAAGACTCTGTTATAAGTAAAGCCGTACACCTCAGCTAGTTCATTCAGTCTATTGATCAGCTTCCTCCTGGCTTGAGACCTATTAACGCGAGCCGATTCTTGTAAAAGGATGTCATGTTTCTTTTTTAGGCGCGTCATTCTGGCAAGTTGTTTTCGTATCCAACTTGCCCTGGAATAGACCATTTCCTCGGCTTTTTTCAACGATAATCGGTAAGGGACTGCAACTCTGACACCCTTATGTGGTTTTACATAAATATTCAGATGTTTGGCCCGTCGACTGCGCTCAAACAGGACAGGTCCAATTCCTTCGATCTCGATAGTGACAGATTCAGGCATTAAAGGTATTCACTCCAGGTTTTCAATAGAATCCAAAAGGATGAGATTGCCGCACTCGGTTCGCTCCTCACTATAACTAATTCATAAAGCTCTTTGTAATAACAATATTATCGTATGGGATTGCCTAGGCCCTTTAGACTTAGCAACGAAAAATTTTTTTGCTTGGCAACGACTCCATCAGCAGGAGATAAATGAGAGCAGATTATAATATTTTTAGGGGAGCCTCTGTCAATGAATTAACTTGACTAAGCGGAAATGTAAAAAGTAAAATGGCGGGAGTCTTAGCATCATGTACCTTCAGATCGGAATCATCCTAGCCGTAATGGTCATCGCCTATGCCGTGGCGAATTGGAGAAAATTGTCCATAGAATTGAGCATGCTGGCTGCTGCCGTAGCGGGAGGCATCGCCGGTGCTTTCATAAATACACCTCCGTTCGGTCAGCTGGCCCGTCATCTGGTTGAAGGAAGCTTTACCTATCTCGATGTCATGCTGGTCTTTTCGACAGCGACCATCTTCATGGCGATCGTCAGAGAATCCGGGGGAGTGAATTACGTGGTCAGGGGCATCATCAGGTCTTTTTATAACAAACGCATTATTGCCCTGCTCCTGCTGATGGTCATCATCCTTATCCCCGGGGCTCTGACAGGTGCAGGAAGCGTATCTCTGCTGGTCGTAGGGGCGCCAGTCGCCCTTGCCCTCGGCTATTTAGGAATACCGAAGAGAAGAGTGGCGGCCATTCTCTTCATCGTGGCTGGACTGAGTGCTGCTGCGCCTCCAGTGAACATCTGGGCTATGATTCTCTGTGCTGGAACAGCCATACCTTATGTGGGCTTTGAACTTCCTCTTGGCATTCCCATTCTTATCCTGGGGGTTTTCACTATGCTTTTTCTAGGATGGAAGAGGGAAGGCAAGATGGACCAGGAAGCTGCCCTGAAAGATATGCCCGAAGTGCCAGCCAGGATGAGCTGGTGGAGGGTGCTCTTGCCTTTCCTGGTCTTTTTCGGATTAATTGTAGCCTACAGGATCTGGCCTTTTGCGATGCCGATATTGGGGTTGCCTCTTGAGTTCACCATTGCTGCCCTGGTTGCCTTTCTGGTCAGCCCCAAGAGAATTAATGTTCTTGCTTTGTCAAGAGACACCATAAAACGGCTTCTTCCCCTGCTGGCGACCATAGTCGTGGTGGGCATGCTCCAGCAGGTTATGACTGCAACAGGAGTCAGAGGGCTCCTCTCCTATGCTTTGATCAGCACTCCCCTGGTATTGCTCTTTATCCTGCTGATCATTATCATACCCGTATCAGAGGGCGTTTTAACCTATGGTGCGGCAGCGGTCTTCGGGATTCCTCTGGTGTGGTTTTTAGACTCCATCGGGCTGCATGCCACGATCGTCATTGCTGGATTGAGCCTGCTCTGGCCTCTGGGAGATGGGCTTCCCCCGACAGCGCTCATAGGCAGGCTCAGTGTCATGGTTTCAGAGTACAAGGATTCTTACTGGTCATTCCTGAGGAGCACCTGGGTACCTTGGATTGTCATCACTATCGTGGCCATGCTCATGATCATCTTCAGTGCGCGTCTGGAGTTCCTGGTGCGATGGAGCATGTAAGAGGAGGTTAGAAATGCCTGTGATCATGATCATATACTATGTCATCAGCGCCTACATTGCGGCCATGGTGATCTGGAACTTTATCAGGGAAAAAAAGAGCGTCAACGATATGCTTCTCTATTTACTGGTACTGATTCCCCTTATCCTGAGGCTCTTCAGGATAAAGTGAGAGGAGGTTGAGATTGTTATTCTCTTTAAAGACGTTTAGAATCGCACTTTTATTATTTGAGATTGCTTCGCTTCGCTCGCAACGACAGATTTAATATACGCGCAATGACAGACTTAATATACGCGCGATGAAAGATTTAATAAACGCGTAATGACATATTTAATATACTCGTAATGACATACTTAATTATGCTCGCCATGACAGATTTGATTACGCTTGCAATGACAAATAAGAAAAGGAGCCAGGAAGTATGAATCGGATTGAGATCGTAAAATTGATATCCATCTTGGTTATCGTAGCTGTCATGATTACTTCAGGCCTGCAGCTTTATCAACACCGTCATTACCAGATGCCCGTCGTTGCTGGGCCTGGAGTGACAAGAGTCGTGAAGTTAAGCAATTATTCGAAGCGTTTGAAAGGCACAATGGCCGAAACCAGTGTATTTTATCTGGAAGGGAAAGAGGAAGGCGGCAAGATGCTCATCATGGCCAACACCCATTCGAACGAGCCAGCCGCCATATTGGCTTCCCTTATTTTCCTGGAGAATGCCATCGTGGATAAAGGCACGCTCATCATCATTCCTCAGTTCAATAACAGTGCCAGCCGCAACACCAGGCCTGGGGACGGCTATCCTCTCTTCTTCGAAATCGCCACCGAATGGGGCAGTAAAAAGTTCAGGATGGGGAACCGGGATGCCTCTCCGCTCGACCAATGGCCGGACCCGGATGTCTATGTTCACTATCCCGATAGACAGCTTCTGTCCTTCATCGATGCCAGAAACACGAACAGGACCTGGCCGGGAAGGGCCAGTGGTCCTCTCATGGAACGGGTCACCTACGGCGCGATGCAGATCATGAGAGAAGAGAAAGTCGATATCGCCATCGACGTCCATGGAGCAGAGACCATGTTTCCGGTGACGAATTGCATTGTGGCTCCAGAAAAATCGATGCGCATAGCCACGATGACAACTCTCACTGTAAAGGCCAGAGAAGGTTTCGACAGTCATGTCGAGCCTTCTCCTTCAGGATTCCGAGGACTTTCTCATCGGGAGATCGGAGATCACTCGGATACTTTGCCCTTCCTGCTGGAGGCGCCAATTCCTTTCCTTGATCAGCCGACCGGTCCCAAGACTGTAGAGCTGCTTCTGGATGGAAAGGACCCGTTTCTCCTGAGTCTCTCCAAAAAGAGGAAGCTCTTTGTACCTTACGATGAGACGGGATGGCCGATGGATAAGCGGGTTGGTCAACACTGTTCGGTGATACTGGAGATCACGCGTCAGTTTTCAAGAAAATCACCGGATAGAGGAATTAAGATCCGCAATGTGCCGCGCTATGTCGAAGTAATCAAGAACGGCGTCGGGCACTATTTTCATAATCCGGACGAAGCGAAAAAAGCTGATGTGTACTATAATTAACATCAAGATTAAAAAGTAGAACATAGATATGGTTTTGTATTAAAGACTATTAGAATATGAAAACATTCTAAGGAGTGCCAAAATGAACCTAAAAAAGACATTTTTGCTCGCTGGCTTGATGCTGGCCGCATTATTGTTAGTAAGCGTTTTTGTATTCACTTCGCCAGAATGTGAAGATTGCGAATCTAAACTGCCGGAATTTCTACGGGATGGCTGCACTGTTATTATCGTCGGCAAAGATGCCTCAGTGGATGGCTCGGTCATGACCACTCATACCGCAGACTGCGGTTTCTGTGATTGGACCTGGCGCTATGTCCCGGCAGCAGACCATGAGCCTGGTACGATGCGGAAAATCTTTCACGTCGACCAGATGGAAACCTTCGCGCCAGATGAAGGCCTGAAGTGGGATTTGGTGAAGAATAGAGATGCTGTCCTCGAGATCCCTGAAGTGTCGCACACCTATGGCTATATCCATGGAGCTTTTGGGTACATGAATGACTTTCAGTTAGCCATTGCTGAGTCCACCATCGGCTGCCGCGAGAAGATGGAAAATCCGACTCCAGCAGCCAAGTTCGACATCACCATGCTCACCCTGCTGGCCGTGGAGCGATGCAAGACAGCCAGAGAAGCCATCCAGCTCATGGGCACGCTCAGTGAAAGGCATGGATACGGATTCACTGATACCGGAGAGATGCTCGCCGTGGCTGACCCGAAAGAGGTCTGGATTTTCGAGATCATGCCGGTCGGGCCGCTGTGGACCCCGAAGAGCGGAAAACCTGGCGCTATCTGGTGTGCTCAAAGAGTGCCGGATGACCATGTCAGTGTTTGCCCGAATGAATCCAGGATCGGCGAGATCAACCTCAAGAATATAGACTACTTCATGGCCTCATCGAATGTGATTTCTTATGCCATCGACCATGGCTACTATGACCCGGAAAGCGGTGAGCCGTTTAACTGGAAAAAGGCCTATTCCCCGAGCGAATACAGTGCCACCAGTTCCAACGGATCAAGAGGTCGCCTATGGGTCTTCTTCCACCGTATGGCTCCCTCCCGCAACTTCAGCCCGGATACACCCAATATGGAGCTGCCTTTCTCGGTCAAGCCCGAAAAGAAACTCTCCGTGCAGGATGTGATGGATCTGACTCGGGATAAATTCGAGGGCACACAATTTGATGTGGCAAGAGGGATTCAAGGTGGACCATTTAAAAATCCGAACCATCTCCCCTATGGATTTGAGCTGGAGGGTAAAAAATATAACACCTCACGCATCATAAGTGTCAACCGGGCCGAGTATGTGACCATCACTCAGTGCAGGGACTGGCTGCCTGATCACATCGGAGGAATCACCTGGCTGGCCTTCGGTGCCCAGGATACTTCCTGCTACATGCCTTTCTATGCAGGAGTAACGAAAATCCCGCGGTCATTCGAGGTCGGAGACCACTGGGTGTTCGACAGAAAGTCTGCCCGCTGGGCTTTTGACTATGTGGATTTCCATACCCAGGTCGTATATTCCCAGGCCATCAAAGATGTCAGGAAGGCTCAAGAAAAGTGGGAGCGCGGTGCAGTAGCCAAAACAGTGACCATCGATAAAATCGCTCTGGAACTCCACAAGAAAGACCCGGCTGCAGCGAGAGAATTCTTGACCGATTACTGTATGAATAACGCCAACAGTGTCATCAACGCCTGGTGGGAGCTCGGTGACCACCTGCTGGTCAAATTCAATAAGCTGTGGAACTATGACGCCGAGACGAGAAAAAGAAACCGCATGAAGTATCCCGATTGGTGGCTCAAGGAGCTCATCGAATACAATAAATTAGAACCAGAGCCAGAAAAAGAAAAGAAGTGACTTTGAAGAGAGATTGAAACATAAAAAGAAAAAAGGAAATCAATATAAAAATTAATTAAGCCCTTAAACTGATGCCAATCCTTAGAGATGAGGAGAGAGAAAACTAATAAAGGAGGCCTACCGTGAATTTGAGAAAATTATTTTTACTTGCCTGTATCTTGTTTGTCATGCTGGCCGTCGTGAGCACCCTGGTGTTTACGTTGCCAGAATGCGAGAAGTGTGACTCTGACCAAGCGAGATTTCTACGGGACGGCTGCACTGTCATCATCGTCGGCAAAGATGCTTCAGTAGATGGATCGGTTATGACAACTCATACCTGTGATTGCGGGCTTTGTGATTGGACTTGGCGTTATGTCCCGGCAGCTGACCATGAGCCTGGCTCGATGCGGAAGATTTACCACGTCGACCAGTTCAAAACAACACCACCCGAACAAGGCCTGAAGTGGGATATTTATACGCAGAACGAGGCGGGGCTTGAAATCCCTCAAATTCCCCATACCTACGGCTATCTTCACGGAATGTTCGGCTACATGAATGACAACCAACTGGCCATTGGTGAGTCCACTATCGGCTGCCGCGACAAGATGGAAAACCCGACTCCAGCAGCCAAGTTTGACATCACCATGCTGACCCTGCTGGCAGTGGAGCGATGCAGGACAGCCAGAGAGGCCATCAAGCTCATGGGCACGCTCAGTGAGAAGCATGGATACGGGTTTACTGATACTGGAGAGATGCTAGCTGTGGCTGACCCGAACGAGGTCTGGATTTTCGAGATCATGCCAGTCGGGCCGCTATGGACCCCGAAGAGCGGAAAACCTGGCGCCATCTGGTGCGCCCAGAGAGTTCCGGATGACCATGTCAGTGTTTGCCCGAATGAATCCAGGATCGGGGAGATCGACCTCAAGAATAAGGACTACTTCATGGCCTCATCGAATGTGATTTCTTATGCCATCGACCATGGTTACTATGATCCTGAAAGCGGTGAGCCTTTTAATTGGAAAAAGGCCTATTCTCCGAGCGAATACAGCGCCACCAGCTCCAACGGATCAAGGGGACGCCTGTGGGTCTTCTTCCACCGTATGGCTCCCTCCCGTAACTTCAGTCCGGATACACCCAACATGGAACTGCCCTTCTCGGTTAAACCAGAGAAAAAACTCTCTGTGCAGGATGTGATGGATCTGACCCGGGATAAGTTTGAGGGGACCCCGTTTGACGTCACAAGAGGGATTCAAGGCGGACCATTCAAGAACCCAAACCATCTCCCCTATGGCTTTGAACTGGACGGCAAAAAATACAACACCTCGCGGGTCATCGGTGTCAACCGGGCCGAGTACGTGACTGTCACCCAGTGCAGGGACTGGCTGCCTGATCACATCGGAGGAATCACTTGGCTGGCCTTCGGTGCCCAGGATACATCCTGTTTCATGCCCCTTTATGCAGGTATTACGAAAATTCCGCGGTCATTCGAAATCGGAGACCACTGGGTGTTTGACAGGGAGTCTGCCAGATGGGCATTCGATTATGTTGATTTCCATACCCAGGTCGTCTATTCTCAGGCCATCAAAGATGTCAGGAAGGCTCAAGAAAAATGGGAAGGCGGTGCAGTGGCCAAAACAGTGACCATAGATAAAATCGCTCTAGAACTCCACAAGAACGACCCGGCTGCAGCGAGGGAATTCTTGACCGATTACTGTATGAATAATGCCAACAGCGTTATCAATGCCTGGTGGGAACTGGGTGACCAACTGCTGGTCAAATTCAATAAGCTGTGGAACTATGACACCAAGACGAGAAAAAGAAACCGCATGAAGTATCCAGATTGGTGGCTCAAAGAGCTCATCGAATACAATAAATTAGAACCAGAGCCAGAAAAAGAAAAGAGGGAATAAGAAGCCAAGCTCAATATCATATAAACTAGATTAATAAAAGGATTTGGAGTCTAAAATGAAAAACTTAAAGACATTTTACCTGACCTTAGCAATTGCTGGTGGACTTTTTCTTGGTTTTTCTGGATCACTTTGGGCCCAGACAGAAATCCCCAAGGCAAAACTTCCAGTGCTGACCACTTCTGCTGGTCAGAGTCCTGATGTCACCACCGTCAACATCGTTCTTGAGGAAGCGGGAATAAAGTACGACTACTGCGATGTGCCTGACGCAGAACTCCTGGCTGCCGGAGTCGGTTTAGCCGACAAAGAATCCGGACCAGGCTTTCATGTGGAAGTCCACACTGATTTGGCGAAATTCCCGAAAGGTACACCCTATAAGGCAGTCATCTTTGCCATAGGAGCCAGCCTGAAAGGAATGGGAGCCTCGGGTCTCACTGTTGACGCGGAAGTCAATCGCTTGGAGAAACTCATCGATCACTGCCAGAAAGAAGGAATATTCATCATTGCTGTGCATGTGGGAGGCCAATCCAAAAGAGGTGCTCCAGGGAGCGACAACGAAAGGATGATCGATGCCGTGGCACCCTTTGCTGACTATATTATCGTCACCGCTGACAGCAACAAAGATGGACGCTTCAACAAGATCGCCGGAGAAAAGGGAATCCCCCTGACCCAGGTTGAATACGCCCTGGATTTAGTCCCTCTCTTCAAGCAGGTATTCCAGTAAGGGGTCAGGTCTACACTTTTCACTTATTACATTCAGAAGACAAAGCTCAGAATCGGCATTGTTATTTCTCGTACGAGATAAAAGAGAATCAGAAGTTTAAACCTGACCCTCTTTGGTTATTAAGAATTAAGACCTGATTCCTATCTTTTAATTTTATCTAAGAGATTGCTTCGGCAAGGCCTCGCGATAACAATTTTATCTCAGGGTGGGGAGGCGGTTTTTGGCGTCAATGACTTCAGGGATACCTGGGTCAGCGTCTTTCCAGAGGTCGAGGAATTTCTCGTAGTGCTCGATAGCCTGGTCCTTCGATCCTTTCTCTTCGTGTATTTTACCCAGCATATAAAAGCTCTTAGCGTATATATCTCCGAGTTGTCGTCTTCCTCCAGTGAGAGTCGTTATCCACTCGTAATTTTCTCGGGCCTTTTTTAGATTTCCGGATTTATAATGGGCTAAAGCTAAGGAATTAATAAATTCGGCGTCTTTGGCGAGTTGTCCGTAGGATTCCAGCGCCAGTGCCTCCTCAAAATATTTAATGGCTCGGCTAAAATTCCCCTTCTCAAGTTCTATCCTCCCCATCAAATGATAATACATTCTTATCTCTTTTTTATTCAATCCGCCTTCGATCATCTCTTTAAGCTTATTAGCTTCCCTTTGAGCTTTATCCATTGATTTCAGCTGGAGGAAAGCGCGTGCTTTTGCATTCAAGGCTAATTTTTGTGCCCCCAAGAAGTCCGCCTTTTCTCCGCTTCGCCAGGCTTCATCGGCCTCTTTCAACGCCTCCTCGGGATTCCCTGATTTTCGATACAGATAGGCTAAGACTGAATGAAAAAGCGATTCCCACAGACTTTGCCCCAACTTCTTTGATAATTCTACACCTTGCTTCTTAAATTTCTTGGCTTCCTCGAATTTTCCTTGCAACAAACAGAGATCTCCTAACCTGATAATTCCCCAAACCTGTGCTGCTGGTTCATTTAGCTCCAGGACCTTTCGGTATTCTTCTTCTGCTTTGACCAAATCCCCCTTATACGAATAGATATCACCTTTTTGGCGAAAATTAAAATAATGGGTAGGGTTAAGAAGAAAAGCTTTCTCCGTTTCAGCTAAGGCCATATCTAACTCCCCTTGTCCCATATAAGTTGTTGCCAGGGAGCGGCGGATTGCCGCACGATCAGATACGTTATGGATATAATCCTCGAGGACTTCCTTTGCCTTATCATACATTCCCTTGGCTCTGTACGAGGACGCGAGTTGCGTATAAGTTGGGATAAACTCAGTCTTATATCTTATGGACGCCTTATATCTTTCTATGGATTTATCCCATTCTTCTATGTTCCTGTAAATATTTCCCAGGTTATGACTTGCTCCTGTTTCGTCAGGATAAAGCTTCAGCACTTTCGTGAATGCCTCAATAGCCTTATCAAATGTTTTCTCTGAGTCATAGTAGAAATCTCCTTGAATACGATACCTTTCTCTATCCGAGAGGCGATCTGCCAGCTCTAAAGCCTTTTGCATATATTTTTTCCTTTCAGAAAAAAGATAGAGATTGCTGTGACTCACAGCCAAAGACCTGTAAGCCATGGCGAATTCTGGGTCGATGGAAATGGCCCTTTCCATGAGCTGGATACTTTTCCGATAGTCTCCTGAATTATGATGCCTTCTCCCCTCCACATAATATTTATAAGCCTCAGGAGAGCTGGTGGTGATATTCCTGACCTCTCTATCAAGGTCACTCATGATTTCTTCTTCAGAAATCTTAAAATTCGCCTTGATTCTCCTGGTCAGCTCATCCACCATGGTGAAGATGCTCTTCTCGCCTTCTCCAGCCACCAATTCTGAACCTATGAGCTCTCCTGTGTCCGCCTCTTGAAGGGTGACATTGATTCTGAATTCATCTCCGGCCTTAGCGTATGCTCCCTGGACGATGTGATTGACTCCGCCTTGAGTGGCCACCTGCTTCAAGACCTCAGAGGAGTAGGTATCTGCTTCCAGTTGATTCATCTGGCTGAGGATATTGAAGAGCTTGTCTTCGCTTAGAATCCTGATATGCTTGGATTGCGTGAGGTCAGTGATCATCAGATTGGAAAGCATGGTTCTCCAATGGTCTAAGCTCTCATCTCCAGTATTGTTCTTGAAATACATGATAGCGAGGGAAGGCTTGTCAGTTGGAACGGGGACTGGTTCTTTCTGGGGAAGAACCTGCCAGAGAATCACTCCAATGACTACAAGAGCGACTACAACCAAAGCCCGTATAAAAATCTTCTTGAGGCTGAACTGAACCGTTATCTCCCTTGAAGTAAGGGGTTTTTTCTTGGGTATAATCCTCTCTGTAGTGGGAATGCCTTCCTCGATCCTGGTTAATTCAGAGCGCACTTCTCCTGCACTCTGGTACCTTTTGTCTTTATCTTTTTCCAGGCATCTCATGATCACCCGGTTGAGGTCATCAGGAATTTGAGTGTTGAACTCTTTTGGCTCCTTGGGAATTTCGCTCTTATGTTTCATGCCGATAGCGAAAGGAGTGTCTCCTTCGAAGGGCACTCTTCCAGTGGCCATTTCATACAGGATGACCCCCAGCGAATAGATATCTGAACGCTGGTCAACTTCCTTGGCTTCCACCTGCTCGGGAGACATGTACTCGGGTGTTCCGATCATCACCCCAGCACCGGTAATTCCTTTTACCTTAAGGGAACGGGCAATACCGAAGTCCATGATGCGGGTATTTCCCTCTTTGTCGATCATGATGTTCTGGGGCTTTAAGTCACGATGCACGACTCCCAACCGGTGTGCTTCAGCCAGTCCGTCGCAAACCTGCTTGGCGATGGAAACAGTCTTTCCAGAGCTCAGCTGCCCCATCATCCGGATCATGCTTTTCAGATCCTCACCAGAGACGTATTCCATGGTGATGTAATGGGTATCCTCTTCTTCACCCAGGTCGTACATACGGCAAACATTCGGATGGGCTATCTTGCGGGCATACTTCAGCTCATTGCTGAAGCGGTCGATCATCTTCTCATCAGCAGCGATTTCTGGCTTGATGAGCTTTAGAGCAATCTTATCTTTTATTTTTTTATCGAACACCTTGTAGACGCTGCCCATCCCGCCTTTTCCCAGTTCTTCGATGACTTCGTAGCGGCGGGCAAAAGTGCTCCCTCTCTCTAGTTCCTTTTTGACAGCCTGGATGGTCTTGGTGGGAGGAGTGGGCATTTCTTCTGGGGCAGTCATCTGAGTGCCACACTTTCGGCAAAAGGTGCTATCTTCGGGATTTTCGGTATGACATTTAGAGCACTCCATGTCCCTGCTCCTTCTGCAATTTTGGCCAAAGAATATCAATTAATCAAAAAAGAGTCAAATCCAATCTAAAAGTCGTGGCAAGTGAAAAGCAGCAAAGTCTTTGGAGTCTCTCAAGGCCATCTAGAATGAAAAAGGATGAATCTTCCCATTTTTGAATAAGTATTATGTCTCCAGAATAAGAGAAATGTTGGAAGTTAGGACCTGACCCTTATTTCTTGATTTTATCTAAGAGATTGCCGCGCTTCGCTCGCAATGACGCTTTTAACCCTAGCTTTTTATTCTTCCAGTAAGCGTTGGAATCGGGGGTGATCCCGCAGCAGATCCCAGGTGGGATCGATCCGCATTAGAGGAACACTAATATAATGGCCAGAGTGAATAGACAAAAGGTATTCCAAAGTATCGATGGCCTCGTCGTGTTCACCAACTATTGTATAAATCTGAGCTAATTGAAAGACATAACTAGGGCCCTCTACAGCATCTCTTGATACTGGGAAAAGCGCAACAGCTCGATTTCCTTCTCGAATAGCCTCATCTTTAAGTCCCTCGTAGGCATAAGCCAGGCCAAGCGCTGCATGAAGCCTGGGATCGATAGGATTCTTTCCTAGGGCTTCTTCAATCACAAGGCGCGCCTTGCTCCCGTGGGTCTTCATCATCGAAAAATCATTCAGCGCCTGATAAATAAAAGCCTTGAACAGATCTTTTTGAAAATAGAAACCAAACCAGTTGAAGGAATCATAAGATAAAGAGTTAATATGATCCAGGGCTTCCTGGAATTTGCGTTCAAACATATAGAGCATAAACCAATTATGATCCGTCTGTCGGTTTCGAGGCAATGTCTCCAGCACAGCTCGAGCCTTCTGAGTGTTTGCTTCTGAGAGGACAGCGAGATCGAATTTAGATAATCGTGCATTAAAAGAATCAGGGGCAATCAGGAGAGCACGGTTGAACCAATCCTCTGCCTCTCCATATCTTCGCAAAGCTACAAAAGAAAATCCCTGTTGAACGGCTATGAAATCATTGCGGGGACGGAGCTTGAATACCTTTTCAACATTCAATACAGATTCTTCCCATTTCCCCTGGCGCCGCTGGATGTATCCTATGTAAGGTGAAGTGAAGTTTGGCCAGGCTTGCTTGACGGATTCAAAAATTTCAAGTGCCCGCTCATAATCCTGGAATCCCCAATAATAATATAGCGCCAGGCCTAATTTCGGACTCGGGAAATCAGGCTCAAGCTCAAGAGCTAGATCTATAGTGGCTCTCGATTTAGCCAATCGCTCAGGGGTGCGGTCAACTCCGACCGTATAGGCAGATATATGGGTAAATGAAAGAGCTACATAGGCTAAGGTAAAATCAGGATCTAAATCTATTGCTTTTTCATACAGCTCAACAGCCTGTTCAAATTCTCGGGGATCCATGTTATTCCATCCCTGAGCTGTGTGCTCTCCCGCCAGAAGGTAATAGTCATAGGCTTCTAGGTTATCAGTAGGGCTGGCGAACAGAGCCTTGCGTTCCGGTTCCATGACCGTAAGATCTAGCTGCTTAATAATCTGTTCAGACATCTCGGACTGGACCGAAAAGATATCTTCTGCAACCCGGTCATAGTTTTCTGACCAGAGATGTGTGTCGTCAGAAACTCGAATAAGCTGTGGAGTTACTCGCACTCGGCCCTTATCTTCTTGACTCCGATCCCAGCGCACTGTGCCCTCAAGCACGTAATCGACATCCAACTCTTCTCCGATTTGTTTTATTGTCTTGTTGGTCTTCTTGTATTGTCTGGCGCTGGTTCTGGATATGACACCCAGACCATACAATGAAGACAACCGGCTGGTGAGTTCTTCTGTTAATCCATCGGCAAAATATTCATCTCCAGGAGGACCTAAGTTTCTAAAGGGAAGCACGACCAGCATCTTTTTCTCTGCAAATGGTGCGGGTTTTTTGGCTATGAAAAACACAACAGTTATTCCAACTGCAATTATAGCTGCCAGAACCCCTAAGAGCGGCATCCAGCGCTTCCAAAAGAATGCCTTTAGCTCCTGCGAAGGTGTGAATTTCTTCTTCGGCA
>WVZL01000001.1:113465-113589 GCA_011772495.1 Candidatus Aminicenantota bacterium | reverse complement strand
GGTCTCCAACAAATCTCTCTTTGGACATCACGTAATCTCTGAGCTTTCTCAAGTCATCATTGGTCTGGGGGATTTCCGCGTTCTGAATTAACCTCCCCACCTCCAGTCCCCAATCCATCTTTTT
>WVZL01000001.1:0-113266 GCA_011772495.1 Candidatus Aminicenantota bacterium | reverse complement strand
TAGCAATGGATTTTCCGGCAAAGATTTCGCCTATTCTATTAAATTCTTGAACAAGTGGATCATTCTCTTTCAAATACGTGGAGAAGTCAGCATTGAGCTTGATCTTAGTAGCAAAGTATCCGAAGAATAGCGTCGCAAAAACCAACAATAAAATCACTACAATCCTTTTGCGGATAATAAANNTTTCTTAGCCATTTGTCATTCTCCTTTCTTTATTAAAAATAGATATTCTTGCTCATCGAACATATTGCCTTTTTTTGATTTCCTTAAGCTTAGTCCATAACACTTCAAGCAACTTCATCCTGATAGAATTAAATATGCTTCTTTGTTTTTCATCTAGCTTCAAAAGCTGAACAAGCATCAACAGCATTCCACTTCACTGAATAAAGGCTGAGGACAATTTGAAGCACTACCTCCTTTTTTGATGGGATGCGCTTCAGGGGCCTTTTCTTTCGTCGCCAAATGATTCGCTATGATATGAAGCCCTGCATCATTGCCAATCTTGATCATTTGTAACGCATCGGATGAAGCCAGCATGTTAAATCCAGCAAAAGTAAGTATGCCAGCTAACAATAAAATGCAAAATTTTGTTCCTCTCTTCATTTTCTTATTCCTATTTTCGACTCATCTCATACAAGTTACCGCTAAATTAAATTTTTAATAAAGAAATATATACCATACCCCGCTATGGTATGTCAAGCTTTTTTTTTAATTTTTTTTTCTTTTCTTCTTTCTGTGTGAAGTTAAAAGGATTATTGATTTAAAAAGAGACTTTTTTTGAATGAGAAAATTATGCATATAAGAAAATACAGAAACGCTCCGACGATCAAGCTCATAGTAAAGCCCCAGATTATAGATAAAGAAACAGCCAACACAGAACCAAATACAGAACTCAAACCATTTATACCCCACATTCTTGGGACTTGTTCGGTCATTTTAAATGTATGGAGTAGTTTTATGCCGGAGGGGAAAGGAACTCCCATAACGAGTCCAACGGGTAAAATTAGACCGACAGAAGCGAATATCCTTGTATTTATTGTTGCACTTAACAACCTATCAAAAATAGAGGGCAAAATCCAAAGGTAAAGAAGAACTACTATGGCAACCAGCAGACTTGCCCCAATCAGCTTAACAACAGAATTAACAACTCTGATTCGCCCACTCATATAGCTACCTATCCCAGCACCTACGAGTAAAGAAAGAAGGAGTGCCGAAAGAGAATATACTGGCTGACCAAGGAATAAAGTGAATTTTTGTATTAATGGTATCTCAATCAGCATGAAGGCAACTCCGATAGAAAAAAACATATATCGAAATAAAAAATCCCTCTTTTTCAAAGCCCTTTCCGTTGGAGGTTTAAACCGAGGTTTTATCAACAAAGCAAACACAGCCAAAATAAAGCTCAAAATCAGTAGAATTGAAATAACTTCAGGGAGCCCCTTTTTCATTTTATAAAAAAAAGGATTATTATCACTATTAGGCTTTAAGTCAACATTTGCTGCTTTTATCAGCTCGTCTGGATTAACTCTTCCCTCCGATATTGCCAGAATGACTTCGTTTATCATTTGACCTGAAAGAACTTTCCCTTCACCCAAAGGAATCTCATGGAGATGTTGTGATATATGAGGAATGAATGTTGTCTCCGCCTGATAATGCCGCTCAAGCATCGCTCCATCGTGAATGATCTTTGCTTCCTCTTTTGTTATGGGACTTTTCTTTAGTACAAACACCTGAAACATAGGAGGACCAATCGTATAGATATGTTTCAAAGCTTCTTGTGGGTTTATCCCTTTCTTTTTATAAACGTCTAAAGTTAAGAATAGGAGTTTGAAAATTTCTAGGTCATGGTGAGCAACGACAATGATCCGCCCATTTTCAGTCAGATGTTCCAGATAATCACTCATCGAATCTACAGTAAACAAGAAATTTTCTGACAATGCATAGCCCTCCGGGCTTCGAGAGGTCTTGGTGATCGGGATACTCATAAATATTATGTCAAATTTTTTCCTTAATCTTTTAAGGAAGCTGCGCCCCTCGTCGACAACAACCGAAATGTCTTCTCTCTGATCGAAAATGCCTCCATTGTAATCTTTATATTTTCTGGCTAACTTGACAAAGTCAGGATTGATCTCTACGGCTGTAATTTGTTCCGCACCAGCCAGCTTTGCAGCTAGGATATCTCTCCCTCCACCAGGACCAATGATCAACACAGTTCTTTTCTCTTCTGGGGGCAAGTGAGAAATTGGAAAATAGCCTGTATAGTCTCGTTTCAACCCAAGGACAGCATTGTTGTTTATATTTCCAAAATCGCCGTTAAATCGGTACATCGGAGCCCCTGCAGTGCCATCGATGAAAAGGACCATTTCACTCCTATTGAGATTGTTCTTGACTAGGTCAGTGCGCCCAAAATGACTCCACCTGGTTTCTTCAATTTGAGCATCATAGAAAGGATGATTCATGAGACTCAGCATCTCTTTTTGCGCTGAAGGGGAAAATGGGATGGGGCCCAGAAATCCGAATAAGATATTTAATAAAAGTAATACGAGCAGGGCCAAGGGCAAAGAAATTAAACCAATCGCATTTTTTATGGTTATCTTTTTAATTCGATAATCCCCTACTCTTATTAATATCGAAGAAAGGCTGGCCAATAATCCGGTCACAAGAGCGACGGCAACACCACCAAGTTTTAAGGCGAAGATAACTAAAAAAGAACCAAGGGCAGCACCTATAAGATCAATCGCATAGAGCTTTCCACTTTTTTCAGCAAAAAGCTCGAAAGAGGCGGACAAAAATATTCCTGCAAACAAAAACGGGAGAAAGGCCAAGATAGCAGTGAAATAGATAACATTTAATCCACTTACAAAAACAACCAAGAAAAGCATCAATAAAATTGCCATGCCAAATCCTTGGCCGGAAATCACGAGAGCCAGATCTTCATACTTAGAATTTTTTAGTTTAGCATGAAAGAAAATCCCTCCTGCGCCTAAGCCCGAAATTGCCAGAGCAACAGCTAAGAAAGCATAATGGTATTCATAGAGAATAGAAAATATCCTTGTCATTCCAATTTCTAACATAAGAGTGGCAAAGGATATTAAAAACACTCCTAAAAAAATTGGCAATCGTTTATGCTTTATCATTTTTAATTTAGGCATCTTTACCCTAAATGATTCTCACATCAACACTTTCTGAATTAATGTCGATCATTTCCTCTCTTCTTAGCCTCTATA
The DNA here is from genome assembly GCA_011772495.1 of Candidatus Aminicenantota bacterium. Lineage (GTDB taxonomy): Bacteria > Acidobacteriota > Aminicenantia > Aminicenantales > Aminicenantaceae > WVZL01. The sequence goes on along the minus strand of WVZL01000001.1, from coordinate 110,039 downwards.
CTGTGTTCTTTAGAAGATCCTTTCTTATGCCAGTTTATCATGAAAAGATGACAACCAAACATAAGAATAATAAAAATCAACAGGGCCCATTCCTCTTTTATTCCAAAAAGAGGAAGCAGGAATATTAAAACAACTGGTAAAGCACAGCCTATTAGCATCCAAAGAGCATGGTTTTTCATCGTTATCCTCCCCTAAAAATGACCTCTTCTTGAAAATTTTGGGATAAAAGCAGGAACCTCTTTTTTATACTCGAGGAATTCCTGCTGAAATTTCGACATCAGCTCCCATTCTTCTCGCCTGGATAATTTATAGTAAGCAAAAGTCAAGAGAGGCCACATAATCAATGTTACTGCCGAGGGCCATTGAATTAAAAAGCCAACGGTTATTAAAAACAAACCAAGATACTGCGGATGTCTCACGTAGCTGTATATTCCGTCTGTGACCAATTTATCCTCTTTAGCTTTATAAATCTTCATCCAGCCTGAGTACATAAGATAGAGTCCTAAAAAGATAAGGCCATTGGTAATAATATGCAGAACAATCATGGCTGCAGGAAATTGAGATAAACCCAAAAATACTAAAACAAGGTGCCCGCTGGGATGAGAAAAAGGATCCAAGACAGGATATCTATTTCCCATTAAAGATGTAAGAAAGAAGATCGTTAATGGAAAACCATACATCTCTGTAAAAAGAGCAGCTAAGAAACCTACAAGCGCCCCCATAGAACGCCATTCGAATTTCTTCTTTGGCCTTAGAAATCCTATAGCAAAGAGTAGGAAAAGAATAATATTGAAGACAACCACCGGCCACAAACCGTAAGCATAATTACCCATAGATTCACCGTGCATGGCTTATACCTCCTGAATATTAAAAACTTTTAATGGCAAGATTTTGACCTATCTTCTTCATTTCTATTCTTATCATCTTCTTTCTCTCGTGCATGACCACCACAACATCCCAGTCCATGTCCGCCCCGATGCATGAAGAAAAATAGCAGACCAATTAATAAAATTAGAATTAAAGTATTTGACATCTTAAATCACTTCCTTCCAAAAATCTTTTAATTCATTCTCAAGGTCAGCTTTATGAATTTCTAATAATTATATTTTCACCTTCCATCTGAACAATTAGTTTTTTAAGAGGAGAAGGCGGCGGCCCAGCAATATTCACTCCGTTTTCATCGTACCATCCTTCATGACAGGCACAGTAAAACTTCCTCTTCTCGGGCAAAAAAGTGACTGTGCAGTCTAAATGAGTGCACACAGCAATAAAGGCTTGATAACGATTACCCTTTTTAACCAAGATCCCTGGTTTGCTTCCCCAGGCAAACATTCTGGATGTATAGGGATTCATATCTTTATAATGAGCGTATTCCAGAATGACCTTATCAGGTTCTTGTGCTGGAGGAAAAAGAAATCTAACAAGTGGATAGAGAAAAGATGAGAGAAACGCCAGAATTCCACCTCCAAAAAGAGCATTCAGGAACTTTCTTCTTGAAAAAAGGGAATATTTTAATTTCATTTTTTCCTTCTTGTCCATCTTCTTTTTTCTTTTTTACTAACAGAAATTTTAAAAGCATATTCGGGCTTTGCATACACGTCAGGATCCTGTTCAAATTCGCTTTGGCAAACGGGACAGCAAAGGAAATAACCGTAGCCTTTATGCTTGATGAGAATCTGTGCTTTTTGGCGGTTTATTTTCTGCCCGCAGACTGGGTCTCTGTAGATTTTTTGCTTCATTATTGTTCTCCCAAATTTAATTGTGTTTTATTCCTTCAATCTAAAAACCTTTACTTGTCTTCCACAGAGAATCACTTTCATTCTTTCCTTTCATGAGCTGTGTATTTATCAGGCTCTTTTGCGAATTTATCTCTGCATCCGAGGCTGCAAAAATAATAAATCTTACCTTTGTACTCGAAGGTGCCACTTGCGGAATCTTTATCAAATTCCATTCCACAGACTAAATCTTTGACTTTTTCTGCCATTTTTCTCACCTCCTTTCATGATTTTTTTCTTTCCATGATAAAACCTAAGAGTCTGCCTAAGCTTTTTTTGTTTATAGAATACTCTATGAAGATTCAGGCTCCCTGAGGCTTGTATAAATAAATTGTTAGATAGCTTATGGCACATTTCAGCTCCCTTTAGTAACAAAATCGGTCCAAACATCATTTCATTACGTCCTAACAATAGAAATTCTTCGAGCAATTCTGACTCCATTATTTATATAGCATACCCCCCTACGGTATGTCAAGTAAAAACTTTTTTTTATAATCATTCGAATTTATCAGAATATGAGATGAAATTAATTATTTGGTGGTATGCTTTTAAGAATTATCTTTTTAATGAAGCGTTTGTCTATTCACAATAAATGGGCAGTGTAATGAAGGTAGGTCCTCCCCTACCCTTAGCTGAAATCTCTTCTTCCCTGTATTCCCAAACCTGAACTTCCTCATTATACAGCATTTTATTTGTAAGAGGATTGCCGGAAATATTGATGTATTTCTAGGAAATCTGAGATTCTAATCTATCATAAAAATAATTTCATCTCAGACCTTTCACAATTTTTTTTAAGTTTAATCTATCTCAATAGAATGTTCTATTACTTTTCTCTTTTGGATCTGAACAACATGATGAGGGAGCTGCAGCCAAGTTATCCAATTCGTTTTGTTCTGTGAATTTTGCCATTTCTCTCTTCAATTTCTCCATTTTTTTCATAGACAATTCAAAACCAGCTTCTATTATAGATTTCTCAATGGTCTCAAAATTTATCTTCCTAAGGTCATATTCAACTCTTAGATGCCCTCTCTGATTATCTACCTTTATAGCTATAATACCTTCTTTATTCTTCAAAGTGTCGTTGATTTTATCTGCATTCTTCTGCTCTTTTATCCCATCAACAGCAATTTTTCTTTTTTTTATTAGTGGCTCTGCCATTTTGTGTCACCTCCTATCATGAAAGTTTCTTCATTCCTAAAATTAAAGGCTAAATTCATTTTTCTTTGTTAATATTCCTTTATTGAATGTAGCCATGTTCCAGATTTAAGAAAGAATCTCTTTCATCAAATTGATTATTCCAAGATTGATCTATGGAATATATTATAGAAAATTGAACACGCGTCTCGCTGCGTCCTAAGAGCCTCTCCAAGTCGTCGCTAAAATTAAGATATTGAACCTGAAAATTTCCTCAGAAGAATGCATGCATCAAAACAGTTGTCTTAATATATATCAACCAAAGGGCAGTATTCCGTTCTTTCCAGTTCTAATGCTTATGGCATCTTCCACAGGGAAAATGGCAATCAATCCGTCTCCTTTGTATCCAGTCCTGGCATGATTCAGGATTGTCTCTTTAACTCTTTCCACACACTCATCCGTACAAATAAGCTCTATCTTTACCATTGCGGTGTAAGTAGAGCCTAGCTTCGCCGAGATCTCGAGCTGATCTGGATCAATCTCATCGCCTAAAGCTTTGACCTCAATGGCGCTTAATCTAGGCGCTTTCAATTCTTTCAAAGCACTCACAACTTCATCCACCATAAAAGTTCTTATATAAGCTTTTATTAATTTCATAATTTGCCTCCTTTTTTAAAAATCTTCATATAATACTTCTATATCTAAAAACTAAACTTGAGTCCTGCTCGAAGACTGAAGCCATTAAGGCTGATATTGAAATTGGGTATATCCATCATCATCTGGTCAGGATCCTTATGCTGTTCGTGAAAGTGCCACTGTTGATCGTGATGATGGTAATGCCAGAATCCTTCTTCATGTTCTTCCCCTTCCATTCCTTCTCGAAAGCCTGGATGCAATTCGCTTACAAAGTCCTTTAGGTTGATAAACCGGTAGATACCTTCGACTACGACCAAGATTCTCGCGCCAATTTCAATGTCAGTCCCAAAACCGACGTGAGGACCGAATGCACTTTTGTTCTGAGAGGATATATCTCTGAATGAACTTAGATAATACCCTCCTCCTCCAACCATGAATATATCAGCTCTGGGATTCAGAGGGACAAGGTAATACAAGCTTAGAGTAAGAGGCACAGTTCTAAAAATATGTTGATGTCCAGAAAAACCAATTCCTTGGCCATCCATCATGCCTCCCATCATTCCACCTTGATTTCCGCTCATGTGCAGGCCATCTGCATCGCTCAAATATCCAACACCAAATCCCAGTTTTATGCTATCAGACAGGCTCAATTGAATCTCTGCCTTTAAGTCTACCATTCCACTCCTGCTCTGAGAGTAAGCATATCCACCAGCCAGAGAAAAGTTAACACTTTTTAAACTGGAAGGAGAGGCTTCATGCTCTATCTGAGAATAACTTATGATTGAGCTTGACAAAAAAAGAATACAAAGAGTAACAAATCCGATAATTCCTGATTTTGAAAATTTAGTCTTCATTATGTCATCCTTTCAGCAATTTTATACCCTATGCGAGTAGATGGGCAGTTTAAAGTCGTGCCCAGGACCATCTACAATGGCCCTCTCCACAATGGGCAACAGGTCTTAAAAAATACTTTATATGAATCATCGAGTCCTCCTTTTCTTAATGATTTATTCCTTGCTCAACTCAATAGGTCTTTCTTTTTCTGTTCGAATTCCTGTTTATCAATCTCTCCCTTGGCGTATCTACGCTTTAATATTTCTAAGGCATTTTCATCCATTTTGATCTCGGTACCTTTGTTCTGCTGCACAATCCATTTGATAAGAAAGACTAGGCCAACAATCACTGCAATCCAAAAGATCCACATGTATCCTCCCATAAAGCCGTGTTCTCCAAACATCATTTGGGGGCCTCCTTATTCATGCGTATCCTGATTCCGATATTCATTTTTTTATCATTCATTTTAATGTCCATGTATAATATAGTATACCCCCCTATGGTATGTCAAGCTTTTTTTAAAAAAATATTAAGTTTTGAGAAGATTCCCCAAGAAATTGAAAAACGAAGATTGAAAAGGCCGGTTCAAGATTAGATTATTCTTCTCGCGATTGACCTGGTTCCTCCCCTATGATATAAATCTCGAACGGAAACGATTGAGAAAAATCAGATAAAAAATGGAGAAAATCGTCGCTCACCTCAAAGGAAAATTCCCCGCCAGGAAAATATTCCAGATTTGCTCATAGTGTTTTCAAGGGAGATAAAATACAGATGAAAGAAAGAGTAAAGCAGATATTGGAGGAGACTAAGCGTGGATTGAAACCGCCGACTAATGAAGAGATGAATGAAGTCACAGCCAAGTGGTTATTCGGCAAACACGCGGGAAAAATGCTTAAGTATGCTCCCTGGAGTTTTGTTCTTTTGAAAATCCTATGGAAGAAAGGAGAAGGCCCTTGGGAAAACTGAGTGAAGCTATAGTGGCTCTCAATAAAGAACGAGTACTGGGAGCAGTCAAGGCAGGAATCAAATCAAACACTGACCCTATCCAGTTGATCGAGGAGGCTCGGGAAGGCTTGGAGCGCGTCGGAGAAGAATTTGAAAAAGGGAACTATTTTCTCATGGAGTTGATGCGGGCTGCCCAGATTTTCAAAGAAGCCGCTTCCTTGATAAATCCCAAGATCCAAGAGTGTTACGAAGATGTGACTATGAAAGGAAAAGTCCTGATCGGAACTGTTTCTGGTGACGTTCATGACCTTGGCAAAGGGATCGTAGCCACTCTATTGAAATGCCGGGGCTTTGAAGTCATCGATCTTGGTGTGGATATCCCAGAACAGGTCTTTGTTGAGAAAATCAAGGAACACGATCCCCAGGTGGTAGGAATGTCTGGACTCCTAACAACCTCTATTCCTGTCATGGGCAAAACGGTTAAAGCCATAGAGGAAGCAGGTCTTAGAGGGCGAGTCAAGGTCATCGTTGGAGGAGGAGTGGTCGGTGAGGTGCCGACGAGCGATATTGGGGTGGACCATGCAACTTCCAACGCTAATGAAGGCATAAGAGTCATCGAAGATTGGATGAAGAAAGAGTAAAGCAGAGGTCAAGGAGAATGAAAGAAAGCCTGTCGAGATACGAGAGAATCGAGGCAGCCTGGAATCTAGAAGAAGCTGATAGAGTGCCAGTTTCTCCGCTGAACTGTTATATCCTGGCCTATCAAGGGGGAATATCCATACGCGAGATGTTCCATGAACCCGAAAAGTTTACTGAAGCGGTTGTCAAGGCTAGAGAGAAGATAGGAGAGGGTGACCAAGAAGACCCGAATATAACCACTCTCGATCACTTATCCCTGCGTCCGAAGTCTGGCTGGGATCAGGTTACTCTGGACTGGAGAATATGGGACCAATTTCCTCCAGAAGGCAACATTCCTAGCTTCTTCGAGAAATGCATAATCGAGGACTATGATGATGTTATGGAAAGAGGTTTTTCCACCCTGCTTTTCAATAAGAAGATAGGCAAAGACGTTTTTAACCGAAGCCTCGAAGATTTCCTCTACTATGAGTTTGAATACCCTGAGATCTATGCCAAGGCCTGGCGAAAATTTGTGGAAGAACACGAGGTGCCTCTAATCATGGGGGGAAGAGCAACTATCCCCTTTGAACTTGTCCTTTATTACCGGGGTTTCGCTAAATTTGTCCAAGATATATTCGAGCAGCCAGATAAGGTGAAGGATATGTGCGAGTTTGTTCTTGAGCACGAGATCTTGAATGCCTTAAAGCAAGCCATGATCATGGGTGCTGGAGAAGTCCCTGGAGCTGAGAAAATTTTCTTCCAGGCCGGCGTGGTCGGCCCTCCCTACATTTCCCCTGAAGTATTCGAGGAATTCGTATGGCCGACACTCAAAAAGGGCGTGGACATGATAGTCAAGAGAGGATTCAAAGCCCATGTCCATACGGATGGAGACATGACCCCAGTTTTACCGGTTCTTAAGGATATAACCAAGGGATTGCCCAAAGGAAAAGTCTTGCTTGATTTTGAAAAGACAGATATGAAAAAGGCCAAAGAGGTCTTGGGCGATAAAGTCTGTATCTGGGGCAATGTCCCGGCTTCGCTGCTTTGTTACGGGACACCCACAGAAGTAGAAGAATACTGCCAAAAGTTGATAAACGATTGTGCTGAGGGAGGGGGGTTCATCCTGGCCACAGAATGTGAAACTCCCTGGAATGCAAAACCAGAAAACGTCAGGGTCATGATAGATTCGGCGATTAAATACGGTCAGTATTAAGCTAATTTAATATAAAATCCTATTCTTCGTTTATGTATTTCTTTACCACGTAGGGGGAGGTCATGGCTGCCAGCATGGCTCCATAATCCACATCGAATTCCACCTCAGCGCCGACTTTTAAATCGACTTCCTTGGCATCTGCGATCAAGTGGTCGCTGCTGGCGGCGAGGATTTCAATGTTTAATCTGGGAGTCAGCCCGGAGAACAGAACATCCTGCCTCCCTACTCCGAGGATTATTCGTCTGATCTGGCCTCGATCTTCGAACTTAGGAATATCGCCAAAGGCATCCACCACGACTTCTCCGAAAGGCACAGAGGGCTTTTCTCTCGATTCAATGACTTCTGCAACCAAAGTAAAGGCATCTTTATACAGACCTGGAATGCCTATTCCATCAAGATCTTTCCCCCCGAGCAATAAAGATTCACCCAAGCGAGCATTATTGATCTTTCCCACGTCTGCTGCAGATTCGACCCATAAATAAATAGATGAGTTGCCCACAGAAACAAACTCCAGCTTGAGCCCGTACTTATCCTCAATACTCTGGGCAATTTCGGAGAGCTGGTTCATATTTCTGTCGTCTGGCTTAATTCCTCCAATACAGGCCAGGTTCGCTCCCAGGCCTGACAAAGCAACTCCAGGCAGCTCTACCACTTCTTTAACCACCTCATCCAAATCAGAAGGCATGATGCCTTCTCTTAAGTCACCCAGTTCCACCATCAAGATGATCTTATGCTTGGCATTATTGCTCGAGGCGACTCTTGAAATTTCACTGATAACTTTAACTTCTGAATTCAGGCTAATATCTGTATATTTGACGACTGATTCAATCTCACTCAAACTAGGTAAGCGCAAAAGCAGGAATGGAGCTTGAATACCTGCTTCCTGCATCCTTCTAAAATTCGCTATTCTTGAATCACCGATAATCTTTATGCCGCTATTCAGGTATAGGTTGGCAATCTTGGGATCGCCACAAACGCCTTTGGTAACCCCAACAATGCCAATGCCTTTGGAGCCGAATAATTGAGTGAGATTTCTCACATTGTGGGTAATCTTGGAAAGGTCTATCTCTATTCTAGGCGTTCTCATATTTATATAATATACATGCTTTTGTGGAAAAAACTATTGAAAGTTAATAAAATTTCTTTGCTTCGTTCCTCTTGATTTTTGATCCAAATCCTGAAAACCAAGGCTTCACCTAACCTCAGAATTGAGGCCTCCCCATGACTTGACAACCAGCAAAAAAAATATCTATAGTAAATTTTCTCAAAATAAACGGTTCCTTACAAAAGAGAGAGACAGAAGGAGATGTACAACTCATGAAAGACGGAGTCAAAAAAATACTGGAAAAGACCAAGCAGGGATTGAAGCCTCCGACCGATGAGGAGATGAACGAAGTGACTGGGAAATGGTTATTCGGCAAAAACGCTAACAGAATGCTTCAGTATGCCCCCTGGAGTTTCCTTCTTCTAAAGATTTTATGGAAAAAAGGAGAAGAACCCTGGAAAACTGAATGAATTCAAGGCCGGGCTCGATAAAGAAGGAAGGTAGGAAGCTGCTAAAACTCAGGAAGCATAAATGAAAAAAAGAGATTAATGACAAGAGAAAATATTATGAAAGATGAGATGACAAGATACGAGAGACTCGAAGCAGCCTGGAATCTGGAAGAAGCGGATAGAGTTCCGGTCACCCCTGTGAACTGCTACATCATCCCTTATCTAGGGGGGATATCTATAAAGGAGATGTTCACGGAGCCAGAGAAGCTCATTCAAGCCACCATAAAATGTATGGATATCATAGGCGATAACATAGACCCGAACATCACCACCCTTGACCACTTGTCACTCTTCGGGAAATCTGGCTGGGACCAGGTCACTCTCGACTGGAGGATCTGGGATCAATTCCCTCCCCAAGGCAACATTCCCAGTTTCTACGAGAAACCCATAATCGAGGACTATGATGATGTTATGGAAAGAGGCTTTTCCACCATCCTCTTCAATAAAAAGGTCAAAGAAGTTTTTGCCCGAGGCCTGGATGACTTCTTCTACTATGAGTTTGAATACTCGGAGATCTATGCCAAAGCCTGGCGAAAATTCGTCGAAGAATACGAAGTGCCTCTCCTAATGGGAGGAAGAGCCTGCCATCCGCTCGATCTTCTCCAGTATTACCGCGGCATCAACCTGCTTACCGAAGACATTTTTGAAAGACCGAAGAAAGTGAAAGAGATGTGTGAATTCCTTCTGGACTACGAGATGAACCGGGCCATGAGGCAAGCCATGATCATGGGAGCTGGAGAAGTTCCTGGTGCAGAGATCGTCTTTTTCATCAACGGCGGCCCTCCTGGTATGTCCCCTAAGATTTTTGATGAATTTTTCTGGCCGTATGCAAAAAAGGCAGTAGATACCTTCGTGAATCGGGGATTCAAAGTATTATGCCACTGGGATAATGATTTAACTCCTTCTTTGGACACCATAAAAGAGATAATCAAAGGATTGCCCAAGGGAAAAGTCATGATCGACTTTGAAAAGACCGACATGAAAAAAGCCAAAGAAGTTTTGGGTGGTCGAGTTTGTATTCATGGCAATGTTCCGTCTTCGCTGCTCGTTTACGGAACGCCTGAGGAGGTGGAGGAATATTCCAAGAAGCTGATAGAAGATTGTGCCGCAGGGGGAGGTTATATACTCGGTACTGAATGTGAAACGCCCTGGGATGCCAAGCGAGAGAACGTGAGAGCCATGATAGAGGCGGCGATTAAATACGGAAAGTATTGACAACGGCAAAACCAGTAAAGGCTATTTATCCAACCTCTTTTCCTTCCTTAGCTTCTTTCCAGACCTCTATTCCTTCTCTGAATAAATAGATGACTATTATTAATCCCACGATTGGATCTGCCTGCCAGAAGCCGAACACATAATTCAATCCCAAACCTAACAGCAGGGCCAAAGAAAGAAAAGCACAGGCTAGAGTCTCCTTCGAGTCAGCGATTAAGGCTTTACTCTTGATTTGCACTCCTGTTTTGTACTTCTGGATGGTTAAAACAGGCATCACGATCAAAGAGACTAAGGCGATTATGATGCCTGGGAAAGAAGGCTCAGGTATCTCCCTAAAAACTAATTTCTTAACGGATTGAGACAAAACATAAAGGCCGAGGATAAAGAAAGTCAGAGCCACGAACTTCCTGGCTTTTCTTTCTACTCTTTCCTCTTCTTCTTCGGTTATTTTTTCATGCTGTCTCAAACGCCAAATCAAGACCAGGCCCGACAATGATTCCACTATGCTGTCGAGCCCAAAACCGATCAAGGCTATGCTGTTGGCGATTGTGCCGAAGGCAATCGATACCCCAGCCTCAACGATGTTGTAGCCGACGGTGAAATACTCGAGCCGAAGGCCTCTCTTGTATAACTTTTCCATGGTCTTTCTTGTTTACACTGATGACACCTATATGATCTCTTCAGGTCTTCTTATTGAATTTTGACAGTTTACCAAATGTCATACAGGAAATAAAATAAAATGGGGACGGTTCTAAAATGGGGACGGTTCTATTTTTTCTCGATCATTTCTTGATGGTCTTGCTTGAATCCAGATGACAAAGTCAGATTCCTTGCGAAAAAATAGAACCGTCCCCTATTGCTCTGTTTTTTCTCAATAATTGCCTGAAGGAGCTGATTTGCAAGGACAGGGTATTTGTGCTAGACTTTTTTTGAATAAATCCAGAAGGTGACAAGATGTCAGGGCATTCAAAATGGCACTCTATCAAGCATAAAAAGGCCGCTCAGGATGCCAAAAGGGGGAAGATGTTCACCAAGATTATCCGGGAAATAAGTGTTGCGGCTCGGATAGGCGGTGGTGAACCTGAGACTAATCCCCGCCTAAGAAAAGCGATCGCCGATGCCAAAGCCATCAACATGCCGGCGGATAACATCAAGAAAGCCATCATGAAAGGGACTGGACAGCTGGAGGGTGTAAGCTACGAAGAAGTCGCCTATGAAGGGTATGGGCCTGGAGGAGTGGCTATTTATGTTGAAGTCATGTCGGATAATAAGAACAGGACTGTCTCCGAACTGAGGCATATCTTTTCTAAGAATGGAGGCAACATCGGCGAATCCGGTTGCGTGGCTTGGATGTTCAATCGCAAAGGATACATCGTGGTCGAAAGATCCAAGGCTTCAGAAGACGACCTTTTAGAAATTGTCACCGAGGCCGGAGCAGAAGACCTCAGGGAAGACGGAAGCAATTATGAAATTTTCACTCCTCCTGAAGACTATGAAAAAGTCGTGGAAAGCTTAAAGAACAACAGCGTAGAAATCGCAGCTTCAAATCTGGGATATATTCCGCAAAACTATATTAAGCTCGAGGGCAAGCAGGCCCAGCAGCTACTGCGCCTCATGGAAGAGCTGGAAGACCATGATGACGTTCAGAATGTGTGGGCCAATTTTGACATAGATGAAGAAGAGATTGCCAAGTATTCATCCTGAATGGAGTTAGATGAGGGTTCTTGGAATTGATCCCAGCATCCGCTCTACCGGATTCGGCGTTATCGAATACTCTCAAAACAATTACACAGTCCTTGGTTATGGAGTCATAAAGCCTTCGCGCCGACTCCTCTTCCATCACAAGATAAACGAAATTAAGAACCGGATCGAAAAGCTCATCAGCACTTACTCTCCAGATGAAGTCGCCATCGAGAATCCATTTTACGCTCAGAACATCAAAACAGCCATCACCTTGGGTCAAGTGAGAGGAGCGACTTTGGTGGCGGTGGCTTCCCACGACTGTTCTCTGCATGAGTATTCCCCTTTGGAAATAAAAAAAGCTGTTACGGGCTACGGCCGGGCCGATAAAAACCAGGTCAATACAATGGTTAAAGCCCTCCTCCACATCGAAGATAAAAAGATTGAAGCTGACGCCTCAGACGCTCTGGCTACAGCCATCTGTCATCTAAACTCAAGAATTTTTCAAACCAAGCTCAATGAATCTGGAGCGAAAGACTAGCCATGATTTCCTATCTTAAGGGAAACTTGATTCACAAAGCGCCTGAACAAGTCACTATCGATGTCGGGGGTGTCGGTTATTGTGCCCTGATCCCCCTCTCTACCTATTTCAAGTTGGGACAGCTCGACGAACCTGTCGAACTCTTTGTCTATACTCATTTGACCGATAATTCCCTTTCTCTCTATGGATTTTACACCAAAGATGAAAGGGAGATTTTCATGAAACTCATCAGCATCTCGGGCATCGGACCCAAGCTAGCTCTTAACACCCTCTCCGGAATAGGCCCAGCTGACCTTAAAGAGGCTGTCAAGAGGAGCGATGTGGCCCGGATTTCTCTCATCCCTGGAATAGGGAAAAAAACGGCCTTGCGCATCGCCATTGAACTCCAGGAGAAAATCGAGAAAAAAGAAAAGCTTCTGACCACCAAAGACTCGAAAGAAAAACAGGATCTGATATCGGCTCTCACGAACCTCGGGTTCAAAAGAAGAGAAGTGGAAATTACAGTCAATGAAACCATTAAGGCCTCTTCTTCCGGGGCTGGCTTTGAAAAACTTCTCCGAGAATGCTTGAAGAGAATGGCGAAAGTATAAGGACAAAGATACGAAGGAAAAGACGATGCCTGATGTCCTCACTCCAGTCAGAACAAAGGAAGACCTCCTCTTCGAAGACAGCCTCAGGCCGCGGACTTTTGAAGAGTTCGTAGGTCAGAAAAACATCAAGGAGAACCTGAAGATCTTCATCGAAGCCGCCAAAAAAAGAGATGAGGCGCTCGACCATGTGCTCCTGTACGGCCCTCCAGGACTGGGAAAGACCAGTCTCGCTTACCTCATTGCTAAGGAAATGGGAGTGGGGATCAAACCCACTTCTGGTCCGGTCATCGAGCGCGCTGGAGACCTCTCGGCTATTCTATCCAACTTGCAGACCAAAGAAACTCTTTTCATCGATGAAATCCACCGCCTTCTTCCCTCGATAGAGGAAATCATGTATTCAGCCATGGAGGAATTCAGCCTGGATATCGTCATCGGCCAGGGACCAAGCGCTCGAAGTCATAAACTGCAGCTGAAAAAATTCACCCTGATCGGAGCCACCACCCGAGCTGGCCGTATAACAGCTCCTTTGAGAGGAAGGTTTGGTATCATCCACCGCTTGGATTATTACCAGGAAAAAGACTTAAAAGAAATCATCAAAAGGTCAGCCTCTATCTTGAAGGTCGCCGTAGATGACAAGGGCGCTGCCCAGATTGCCCATAGATCCCGGGGAACTCCAAGAGTAGCCAACAGGCTGCTGCGGCGGGTAAGAGACTATGCTGATGTGAAGGCCGACGGGAAGATTACCTTGAATGAAGCCAAGATGGCATTGGATATGATGGAAGTGGATTCCCTGGGCTTGGATGAGGTTGACCGGAAGATCCTGTTGACGATTATCGAAAACTTCAACGGAGGTCCAGTAGGGATCAACACCATTGCTGCGGCCATCGATGAAGATAAGGATACCATTGAATCCATCTACGAACCCTTCCTGATGCGGATTGGATTCCTGGAGCGAACCGTGCGCGGACGAAAAGTGACACCCAAAGCTTACCAGCATCTAGGGTTTTCATCCCATCCTTCTCCTCAAAAAAAGCTGTTTGAAAAATAGACACAGTTTGATTTCCTAGTTCCTCTATTTTTTCAAATTTGTTTAGTTTCTCAAGCGCTAGTATCTTTGATAAAATTGATTTCTAATCTTTTCTAGATAAGCTAGACAAACTAAATAAACTAGATAAACTAAATTATGTTTACGGCGGATTTTGATTATCATCTTCCCCAAAACCTCATAGCTCAAACTCCCCTGTCTGAAAGAGACCAATCCAGGATGATGGTTGTGGAGCGTCAGAGCGGGAAAATCTTCCATTCCCGGTTCAAAGAACTGCCCCAACATCTCAGTCAAGGAAATGTCCTGGTTCTTAATGATACCAAGGTCATTCCAGCTAAAGCGTGGGGTTTAAGAGGCGAAAACGAGATAGAATTTCTCTTTCTCAAGGAAAAGGAAAAAGGCATCTGGGAAGTCCTCTGCAAACCAGCCAGGAAGGTAAAGCTCGGAGAAAAAATCTCCTTCGCTCCTGACTTTGTAGGCAGGATCACTGGCCTTGAACCGGAAGGAAAACGGCTGATTCAGTTTTCATCGAGCAACGTTCTTTCGGAGCTGAAAAAAGTAGGGTTCCCTCCCCTCCCCCCTTATATAAAGCGCAGTAAAGAGAACAGCTCTCTCAAGCTCCTTGATTCGGAAAGATACCAGACCGTGTTTGCGCAAAAACAAGGAGCTATTGCAGCACCTACCGCTGGACTTCATTTTACCCGTCGCATCTTGGAGAAAATCAAAAAAAGGGGAGTCCATATCAATCGGATCACCCTCGATGTTGGTCGGGCAACTTTCCAGCCTGTACGAGCAGAAAGAATCGAAGACCATAAGATGCTGGCTGAGAACTATTCTATCAGCGCAGCTTCGGCTCGGACTATAAACAAAGCTAAAATCGATTCCCGGCCTGTGATGGCCGTAGGCTCAACCGTTGTCAGAGCCCTGGAGAGCGCCTCCCAAGAAGGAGAAATCCAGGCAGGGAGGCATTCCACATCTCTTTTTATTATTCCCGGCTATAAGTTTAAAACGGTTGACCGTCTTCTCACCAATTTTCACCTTCCAAAATCGACTCTGCTGATGATGGTGGCAGCTTTCTCTAGCCTTGAATTAATTAAAAGAGCCTATGGAGAAGCCATCCGTCAAAAATACAGGTTTTATAGTTACGGCGACTGCATGCTCATTCTTTAGTAGACCTGTCCCTGATTGTCTGGTAGAATACTTGAAAGCTGAAGAAAAAGACAATGGCTAAGAAGCAGAAGACAGAAAAAGAAAAGAAAAAAACAAGGGCTCAGAAAAAGCAAGCAGGAAGATACGATGCGAAAGTGGAAATGAGCCTGGAAACAGAAGAAAAGCTGGACGAGATCCTCTATCCAAGCTCAAAGGCAGAAATGTTCAAGATAACCTTAGTTTTCGGCTTCAAACATTCTCCTAAATACGAAAAAGCTCTGGAACTAGCGAAGAAAAATCCCTTCTACAAAGAAGAAGGAAGCGGCGAATGGGTTCGGCACTCGGCAACCTATACACCCGAAACAGTAGAGGAGCTGTTCCAGCTTTTCAACCAGGTCCATGAATGGGAGAAAACTGAAGTTCTGGTCAACCACAAGAAGATACCCTACGGCCATCAGCTCTGGCTTCCCTTGATGTGGTTTTACCGGATAAAATAGCCTTGTCTCGTGCCTCTCGCCTAGATTGAGATTTTTCCGTTTTATGAAATCAGGAATTTTCCATGGTGTGAATCAGTCTCGCTTGGCCAGCTTGGCCTTGACAGCCTTCAGAACCACTTCAGGCTGCATGGGAAGCTCAAACAGGTGAAGACCCAAAGCATTGGCTACAGCATTGCCGATCGCAGCTGCGGTGGGTATAGTTCCTGACTCTGCAATGCCCTTGGCTCCGTAAGGTCCGCCAGGATCATCGGTCTCGATTAGCACGATTTCTACTGGAGGCATATCTTTTACGGTAGGCATTTTGTAGTCGAGGAAGCTGGGATTCAGGACTTCTCCCTTTTCCACCACGAGCTTTTCCAGCAAAGCATAACCAACACCCATAGATAATCCGCCTTCAAGCTGAGCCTCGAGGAGCATGGGATTAATGGCCCGGCCAACATCGTTGGCTATGACCATCTTCAGCACTCTCACCTGGCCAGTCTCGGTGTCAACCTCCACTTCTGCCCCTTGGGTGCCAAAACCGTAAGTCACGGATATGTTCCCTCGGTAATCTTCATCCTCCATCTCGGTGGGTGGATCATAGAAGGCTTCGGCCATGAACGCCTGACCATGTTGGCGGAAGTGGGCTTTCCTTATCACTTTTCCGATTTCCAGGGTTTTTTCTGGATTTTTCTTCGGATAGACTTTTCTATCATTGATCTCAAGCTTATTTTCGGGTTCTTCCAAGAGTTCTGAAGCTGTCTTCAATATCTCAGCCTTGACCTTGGCTGCTGCCTCTCGAGCAGCATTGCCAGCGATGAAAGTGGTACGGGAAGCATGGATGCCCACATCCCAGGGCTTGATGGCCGAATCATCATTCACCACCGTGACATCCTCAGCGTGAACACCCAACTCTTCTGCTGTGATCTGGGCCAGCACGGTCTCAGTGCCTGTTCCGATTTCTGTGGAGCCGGTGATCAGAGTCACGTGTCCGAAATCATCCACCTTTACGATGGCTCCGCAGCCGTCCGAGCGGTATACACGGGCCCCGCCGCCAACATGGATGTAAGAGGCCAAGCCCACACCCCGGCGCAAAGTGCCAGTCTCCTTCTGGCCTTTATTCCGCTTATTCTTCCAATCAAGACGCTGAGCCACAGTCTCGAGGCATTCGCGTAATCCACAAGTTGTGACCTTGAAGCCCTGGGGGGTGACTTCGTTGGGCTGGTTACAGTTCTTGAGCCTCAATTCAAGGGCATCCAGGCCCAGCTTCTCTGCTAAAATATCCATCATCCTCTCCACAACGAAAGTCCCTTGGGGATTGCCGTAGCCGCGCATGGCTCCAGAATACATGTTATTCGTATAGATGATGGCTGTATCGAACCTGATGTTCTGGCATTTATAGAGGGAAGTCACCGAATTCATCAGGACATAGGGTATGGTTGCTCCCCAGGAGGTGTAAGCGCCGTTATCGAGTATGAAGAAGACATCCCTGAAGGTCAGAGTTCCGTCTTTCTTGGCTCCCATCTCGATATCCGCAATGACCGGTTGTCTGGATGGCGTGCACTTGAACTCTTCCTCACGAGTGTAGGTGAGCAGAACAGGCTGGCCAGCTTTCTTGGCCAAAACCGCGCAAATGACTTCATTCGGATAGAGATCCAGTTTGCTTCCGAACGCGCCTCCGATAGTTGGTTGAATGACGCGAATCTTGGAAGAGGGCATCTGCAAGATATTGGCCAGGTCTCGCTGGTAGAGAAACGGGATTTGGGTGGGCGAATACATGGTGAGCTTTCCGCTCTCATCCCACCTGGCCACACAGCTGTAAGGGGCCAGGCAACAGTGTTTGACCCAGGGCAATTTGAACCGGTGCTTCACCACCACATCAGAGGCAGCCCTGGCAGCATCCACATCGCCGTATTCGAAAGCATAATGAAGCTTATTTCGATTCCCTTTGGCCTCGGCATGTATCTGGGGCGCACCTTCTTTCATGGCCTCTTCAGGGTCAAAAACTGGAGGGAGCGGCTTATACTTGACCTTTATCATCTCCAGCGCCTTTTCTGCGGTGTCTTCATCAACAGCAGCCACAGCAGCCACCTCATCCCTGAGGCTACGGACTTTATCTCCTTTTAAGGGCGGATTATCCTGAGCAAAGCCAAGCTTGGTGGGTGGCATATCTTTGGCCGTGATGACTGCTTTTACGCCAGGCAATTTCTGCGCTTCAGTGGTATCAACCTTAAGAATCTCGGCGTGGGGGTGCTTGCTCCACAGGATCTTGCCGTAAAGCATTCCAGGCAGATTGGTATCCTGAGGATAGACAGCTTTGCCCGTGGCTTTTTCCACAGCATCCAGCTTGGGAACGCTCCTGCCTATGTTGGTGTATTTTTTCTTATCACTCACCCTCGGCCACCTTCTTGATCGCTTTGACAATCTTTACATATCCTGTGCATCTACACAGATTTCCCGAAATTGCTGTTTTATAGTCCTCCTCTCTGAGTTGGGGATTCTTCTCCAAGAAATCCTTGGCCACCAGGATCATGCCAGGCGTGCAGAAACCACACTGGATAGCTCCTTCATCGACAAACGCCTGCTGGAGGGGGTCAAGACGACCTTCAGAAGCCAGGCCCTCGATGGTGGTAATTTCTGCTCCGTCTGCCTCCACCGCTAGCACCAAGCACGAGTTTACAGCATTGCCGTTCATCAGCACTGTACAGGCTCCGCATTCACCGGTGCCACAACCTTTGTTGGTCCCGGTTAGGCCCAGCTCATCTCTTAGAAGGTCAACCAGGGTTGTCTTGGGCTTCACAAACACTTCAAAATCTTGCTTATTCACTCTTAGGTTTAATCTGTGTTTCATCATTCCATCCCGGTTTCAGGGCTGGATTTGGCCCGTGATATTGCTTCTTCCAGGGATCTCTTGCACTGCACTCTCACCATTTCCTTTCGATAAAGCTTTGAAGCTCGCACATCGGTGATGGGTTTGACGGCTTCACTGGCAGCCTTCGCTGCCGCCTCGATATCTTGGCTACCAATCTTTTTACCGACCAATATCTTCTCTGCTGCCGGAATTCTGAGCGGAGTGGAAGCACAAGCTCCGATAACCAAGCGGACCAAGGAACATTTCTCTGTCTTTTTTTCCAGCCGGACAAGAGCGGCTACACCCACTACAGCAATCTCCAAGGCTTGACGGCTCGTCTGTTTCAGATAGGAGACGCCGGTACGAGGTTTGAGCAAGGGAATGTGAACCTGGATTAAAATCTCACCCGGGGCCAGCGCTGTTTCTCCTGGGCCGATGAAGAATTTTTCAAGCGGCAAAGTTCGTTCTTTGCCTCCGGGCTCGATGAGAGCGACCGTGGAATCGAGAGCAATAAGGATCGGAGCCGAATCTGCCGACGGCGCGGCGTTGCAGAGATTTCCGCCAATCGTAGCCAGATTCCGAACCTGGTGGGAGGCAATTTTTTCTGCAACTTCTTTCAGTATGGGATAATGTTCTTCGATGATCGGGGAAGAGATGATCTCGTTAAAGGTCACCAGCGACCCGAGGACCAAACCCTTTGATTCTTCGTTGGCGATGAAATTTAAGCTCGGAATCCCTTTGATATTGATCACCTGCTCGGGCACAATTTCTCGGCGATACAGACCAGGGATTAGGTCAGTTCCTCCAGCCAGCACCTTTGCTTGGCCGTCATATTTTTTCAGGAGCTGACACGCTTCCTCGAGTGTCGCGGGCGAATGATACTCGAAATCCTTCATTATTCAGATGCCTATTATATCCACAAAAAGAGATATTTCCGCAAGGTTTTTGTCATGATGACTCAAAACTTTCATCCCACACATATAACACGATTTCTTCTTAAAGCTGCGTTTTTAGGCCCAAAAATGGATATCTAAGAGCTTTTTTTTGCCTAAATTTAGACCTTAATTATTCATTATCAATCATTTAGCTTGGTCTGACCCCTTTTATTGGTGGATGGTAAGGTTGACTTTGACTTCCTCGGTCAAGATATCCATGATCTGCAGACGCTCCTGGCCGCTGGCTACAATGACAACCGAAACTGCAAGATAATTGTTACCGAAGAATCCGAATTCACGGGCCAGGATCTCATCCCTCTCCAAGTGGATTTCATAGCCCTCGAACTCTCTAAAAAAAGCAAGATTGGAGCTTAGGAGATCAAAATCTGAAAACTCTTCATCCCATTGAAGCTGTTCGATTCGGTCTGCCATCTCGCTCTCAGCGTTCCAACCCCCACCGATTGGATCGGCAGTGATCCTGACATAATTATTGGTCGCGTAGAAAAATTCGATTATGCTCCGGTGTCCTTCATACTTAGGAATAACCGTGTATCTTCCGGGTAGGAATATTCGGTAATACCCCGTTGGCTCCTCGAAGGGGAGCACGCTTATCCTTCTTGAAAGAGCTTTGGCTGTGAGGCGTCTTTGCCTCGAGCCGTCGATGATGTATTCTCCATCCAAGTTCCCACCCAAATAAATATCATCATCGGTATCAAAGACTTTATCAGGTCCGGCTGAACGAATAAAATACTCATCTAGATCACCATCCAGGCGCAGCTCATTATCCCAGGCATCAGTAAGTGTAGTAGGAGAAGAAGAAACATCCATGAGGTCTGATGGGTCTAACTCTTGTTGCAAAATTGCCATGAGCTCCTCAGCATCTTCGGGGAACAAAATCTCATTCCGAGCTGCCATCTCGGTAATGTGGGGCATAACGACTTTCAAATTGTGAAGCCTGGCCAGAGTTGCGATTCTTTTCTGTCCTCCTTTGAAAGCCACTTCACAAACCACTGGCCCGAACAACAGGTAAGCAATAAAAACGACAATCACCACCAGGATGATCTTGAATAACGATGCTCTCATCAGCCGTTGACCTCCTGCCTGAAAAACTCTATGAAATTTTTCATTTATTCTTTTTCTTCCTCATTTTTTTGGTCTCTTCAAGGTTTACTTCGAATGTTTTCGGGTCGATGACCACTCCGTAATCTTCCTGGGCCCGGTTAAGGCTGATGATTCCGTTTTTCACTTCTTGGGCAACTTTGGCTGATTCTCTAAGATAAGGATCACCGTATCCTCCTCCCCCTCCAGCCTGTTGGAAGAGCACCGTACCCGAGGGAACATCCTCAACCAGGTCTTTGCTGGTCGTCTTATAGACCTTTCCATCCGGATAATGAAGCTCAATTTTGTTCAAGGTCGCATCCTTCCCGCCGAAAAGACCGAAGGGAGGCTCGACATCTCCGTCTCCGAAGGTGACAACTTTGGTCTTTTCTCCTCTGATCTTAAACTTGGTTTCCACACCAAGTCCTCCCCTCCACTGACCAGCACCAGCAGAATCAGGCCAGTATTCGTGCTTCAACAAGAGATGCGGTGTCTGCTGTTCGAACATCTCATAATCCTGGTCCAACACTCCTCCTGAAGCATCGATCATACCGATATGGTCGTATCCTTCTACTCCCGAAGTACCGCCAGAGCCCCCTTTTAATCCCAAGAAGCCGATGTCAACATAATTATCTTTTTTGCGGGCATCATAACCACTAGTCAGATAACATAACAACTGATTCCAGCCAGCAGTCACTCTTTGGGGAATCGCCTGAGACAAAGCTCGAATTATGGCATCGGCATTAGGGGGACAGAGGTGGTTCCCGAAAGTGGTGGCTGCCGGGTATTTGGCGTTCAGGATCGTACCTTCGGGAATGATGATCTTGACTGGTCTTATCATCCCATCATTATGGGGCATATCAGGATTGACCATCTGGAGGAAAGTCAGTAAGGTGGCACTTGCCGAGGAGGTGTAAGTGCCGTTAACAAAGCCTTCAGTCTGAGGATCAGTATCTGAATAGTCAAAGGTTATTTCTTCATCTTCGACGGTTATCTTAACCTTTATTTTATATTTCGAACCAGGAGTTCTCCCATCATAATAGACAGTTGATTCTCCTTGGTAGATGCCGTTGGGAATAGTCCTTATTTCGGCCCGCATCATCTTCTCGGTGGAGTCAAACAGGTATGCTTTGTGAGACTCGAACACATCGAGGCCGTATTTTTCGACCAGCTTTAGAATGCCTCTCTCTCCCACGACACAGGAACCGATCTGAGCTCTCATGTCGGCAGCCACCATGTCAAAACGGATGTTGGCGAAGATAAGATCCCAAACATCCTTCTTGAATTTGCCCTTCTCATAGACTTTTACCGGAGGAATCCTGAGAGTTTCCTGCCAGACTTCGGTGGCTCTAGGATTGTACCCTCCAGCGACAGCACCCCCCACATCGGCTTGATGCCCTTTAGAGGCTGCCCAGGCTATGAGTTTGTCCTCGAAAAATATGGGCTTGTAGACAGCCACATCGTTGTTCTGGTTCCCCATGGAAAAGACATCATTGTGGAATATCACGTCACCAGGATAGATTTCATCCCCATAATAATTGACGATGTACTCACACACAGGACCGAGAGAAAAGGAGAGGATAGGAAGGTTTTCGGTCTGTTCCAGCATCTTCCCTTTTCCGTCATAGAGCCCGGTCACAAAATCCTTGGCCTCGCAGAGGATGGGCGAGCGGGTCGTTTTGGTTAAGACGATGCTCATCTCTTCTGTTATAGACTTGAAGCTGCGCTGGAATACAGAAGCCAAGATCTTGTCTATTTTCATGAACTTATACCCAGCCTTTCCTTAACCTCTATCTCCTTAGCCTTCAGGTACATAGTGTAGCTTCCGTATTTATCGCACAGGACGCTGTATTCAGGAGTGACAAAGGTTGTTGTGTTCACCTGCTCTATTATGGCCGGCCCCTCGACTCGATTTCCATGCCTGAGTTTATGCCCATCATAAACGGGGACCTGCTCGAATGTCCTCTTTAGAGGCAGATAGGCTTGTCTCTTCTTTTTCAAAGCTTTTGACGGGTCTTCTTGAGCATACTTTTCCTCTCTAAACTGGGGCTTTTTTGTTTGGCCGATGCTCAAAAGCCGGAGATTTATGAGCTCGAGGGGAGTTCCTTCTTCCTCCAGAGAATATCCGTAGAGCCGGTTGTGCTCAGGATGAAATTTCGAGGCTATTAGCCCAACATCTCCTTTTTCCAATTCTTCCTTTGCCATCTCCACGTTGACTTCATGATATTGCTTGACATATCTCATATCTAGAGAGTAGATATGCTCGATGGAATCCTCGGGGATGTGCTCTGACTTAAGCAGCTTGAAGGCTTCTTCCTCCATCTCAGTAAAAAGAGAAAGGAGTTTCTTCAGGTCTAGATCATCCAGTCGGGCCGAATAGGTCCTGACAAAATTGTGCTTCAAATCAGACATCAGCATCCCTGCTGCACAGAAAATGGATGATTCCTTGGGAATGATCATGATTGGAATCTCAAGCTCAAAAGCGATCATGCCAGCATGAACCGGCCCGGCTCCACCCGCCACAACCAGAGGGAATTCTCTCGGGTCGTGCCCGCGCTTGATGCTGACTTCCCGTACCCCAGAGGCCATGTTGACATTGATCACCCGGTACATTCCGGCCGCAGCCTCCACCAAATCCATTCCCAAAGGATTGGCGACTTTTTCTTTTATGGCTTTTTTTGCCCGTTCATAATTCAGAGGGATCTTGCCTCCGGCAAAGAAGTCTTTATCCAGATAACCGAGTATCAGGTCGGCATCAGTACAGGTTGGCAGTTCCCCTCCTAAGTCGTAACAAGCAGGGCCTGGCTTGGAACCAGCACTCTGAGGACCCATTCGTAAAAGGCCACCTTCATCAACCCAGCCTATGCTGCCGCCTCCGGCTCCGATAGTCACGATGCCCAGCATGGGGAGCGCTAACCTGAGCCGGTCGATCTCTCCCTCAGTGGTGATAAGTGGGGTTTTGTCCTTGATCAAAGCGGCATCGAAGCTTGTTCCTCCCATATCAATGGTCAGGCAGTCCTCATAGCCCTGAACGGATGTATACTCGATTCCAGCCACTGGTCCGGCGGCAGGGCCTGAAAGGAGGGTGGCAGCGGCGTAGTCCATTGCAATCTCTGGAGAGACCACTCCCCCGTTGGACTGCATGATGAGCAGGACTCCCTTGAATCCAGCGTCTTCCAATTTCTGGAGGAGACTTGTCAAATAGTTTTTCAGGATGGGACCAACATAGGAGTTCAAAACTGTGGTTGAAATGCGGTCATAGAATCTGATGCTCGGTAGGAATTCGGACGAAACTGTTAAATAAATATCAGGGTACTTCTCCTTTATGATCTTTGCGGCTATGGTCTCGTGATCAGGGCGGGCAAAAGAGTTCATAAAGCAAATAGCTATAGCCTCCACGCCTTCTTCTTTGAATAAGGCCGCTGAATCAAAAATATCTGATTCTTTGATTTCGTTCAGGACATCTCCCTTATAATCCAGCCTCTCCTCGACAGGATATCTCAGGTGCCTCGGGACGAGCGGCTCCACGTTCAGGTATCTGTTGTTGTACTGCTCCTCCCTTATTCCCCTTCGCATCTCCAGGGCGTCTCTCAAGCCTTTGGTCGTCAGAAGTCCTGTCTTGGCTCCTTTTCGAGTTAACACAGCATTGGTGGTGACTGTTGTTCCGTGCACAATAGTCTCCACATCCTGAATGAATTCTCGGAGAGATATTCTCTTGATTTTAGCCATTTCTTCCAGGCCCTTCATCAACCCGACTGATGGGTCATCGGGGGTAGAGAGAACCTTGTAAATCTCTGAAGTTCCGTCTTCAGAGGTCAGCAAGAAATCGGTAAATGTTCCCCCGACGTCGATTCCTATTCTGTATTTCATTTCTTGAAATAATACATCATTCACTGGGCTTTAATGTTGAAGGGTGAGAGCTGTCGCCATTTTTTCTGAGATTGCTTCGGCCTTTCAGGCCTCGCCATGACAGGGCTCCTATTTTTCATATTTGCCGTCGATGATCTCAGTTAAAATTCCATGGGTGGCCACAGGATGGATGAAGGCAAAATTTCTCTTGTATTCCTCAAACCACCTTGGTTTTTGGTCGATCAAGCGGACTTTATTCTTTTTCAGCAGCTCTAAGGACTCCTCGCAATTATCTACGTTATAGCTGATGAGCATCACCCCTTCGCCTCTATTCCTGATAAATTTGGCGACTTCTCCTGTTCCGTCCAAATCTTCCATGAGTTCGATGGCTGTGGGGCCTACCATAAAACCAGTCACCCGGATCTTCTCTGGCTCATCCACATAACGGTAGGCCACATCCCAGCCAAAGGCATCGATGTAGTCCTTTTCCGCTTTTTTCACATCGTTGACAGCAATACAGATATGGTCCACGTGATTCGTCTTCAATTTTTCAGGCATCTTAAATCCTCCTTTTCCCTGATGGCTGTGAATCAGATGATCGATTTATCTATGTATGAGATTGCTTCGTCACTACGTTCCTCGCATTTACAATTTAATTTCGCCACTTGCAATGACAATTGGCTTTCTTATTTTCGGGAGAAATAGGGGGTATTCCCTGTTTCTGGTGAGCCGGGAGGAAGCTTGTAAATTATAGCGCCCTCGACAGGACAGGCTTCGAAACACTCTCCGCACTGCTGGCAGAGGTCAAGAACAACCGCTGCCTTCCCTTTGTGCAATCCGATAATACCCGGGGGACAGGCCCTCGTGCACGCTCCGCAGCCGTTGCACCGAAAAGCATCAATCCAGGGATAGAGCCCAGTATGGCTGGAGCTAGAATGGTTATAAACACTCATCTTCGTGCCCGGTATCTGAGGACGAGCACTCGGAATTTCATTCAGTATCATAATACATTTCTCCTTTCATGAGCTTTCTTTGCACATGAGGTTTTCCGCCAAGCCAAGAAGAGTCTCGCCATTTTAAAATCTCATTCCCAAGCGGTAGCCATCCTGGATGGCATCAAAGCCGCGCCTGACCCAAACACAATCACCTATCATAGCTGTATCGCCCTTGAAAGAGCCATAGCCCAGTTCTTGGCTGGGAACAAGCTGAGCCAGGATGACGGTATCGGCGGGTAGGGATTGGCCTTTGAACTGCTGCTTCTCTTTAGTCTTGCGGTCAACGATCGTCCAGTCGGCCTTCACGCTTTTAGCCGTGATCTCCTTCACCTGTCCATAGGTCAACTGCTGAACCTTAGCCTGCTTGAGCCTCAGCCGGTAGCGCCAGATGTAGGAAGGATTCACATCCCAGCCAAAGCGGGGAGCAGGATCAATCATGGCTAAGCTGTAATCCTTTATTCCCTCCTTCTCCATCTTTTCAATCACATACAAGGCCAGGGATATGGCTGCTCCCGAGCCGCCCAGGATCACAATTTTTTTCCCCAACTTCGCTTTTCCAGTAAAGACGTCAAACATGCTCTTTACATGAGGCTTATCTGCCCCAGGAATATCAGGAACCTCAGGAACTGCTCCGGTAGCAATGACCAGCGAGTCCGGATTTTCTTTTTCGAGAAGCTCCTTGGTTACCTCTGTATTAAGGACAAATTTCACTCCGAACTTATCACCCTGGGCCTTCATATGGTTGACCCACCTCATGAATTCCTGGTCATCCCAGTATTTATCAGAGTCTTCTCCCCAAGGATTTCGAGAGGCATAATACCACTGGCCTCCGATGTGACCAGTTTTTTCGTAGACAGTGACTTCATGTCCCTTCTCAGCAGCGATCCGGGCAGCCTGAAGACCAGCAATACCAGCTCCGGCCACAATGATCTTTCTCTTCTTCTCTGCTTTGGCAAAGCCGTAATAACCCCATTCGGGCTCATTTTCATGACCACAAGAAGGACGAACAGTACAAGTGACAGGAGCGTCGCGAAAAAGCCGGGCTAGACAGACCTGACAAGCTATGCAGGGAATGATATCTTCTTGTTTGTCCCACTTGACCTTATTCGGCAGGTGTGGGTCAGCAATCTGCGGCCGGCACATTTCCCAGATATCCAGCTTGCCCTCAGCGATAGCCTTTTCAGGTATATCTGGAGTGAACAGGCGGTAGGCCATACTGATAGGTATTTTCACGGCTTTCTTTGTCCGCTCAGCCACGTAGAGCCATTTGCCCATAGGTATATCCCTTGAGATGACTGAACCCAGAGACTCTTGCCAGCCGACTGTGACGCTGAGGTAATCGCACCCCGCTTCCTCGGCGATCCTAATGGACTCTAAGCTCTCCTCCTCTGTGTTCCCTTCCACGTCATCCAGCATCTCCCATCCGCAGAGGCGGATGCCGAGGGGAATATCAGGCCCGATTTCTTGGCGGATCCCCTCGATAATCTTTCTCATAAACGTGCATCGGCCCTTGATGTCTCCTCCGTATTCGTCACTTCTCCAATTGGTGAACTTGGAGACAAAATTAGAAATGAGATAGCCCACGATTCCTGATATCTCGATAATGTCATAGCCAGCCTCCACTGCCCTGCGAGCGCCATCAATATGTTCCTGGATACACTCCTCAACCTCGGGTATGCTCATCTTCCTTTGAGGGCGGAACCGGCGCAGTCTCTGGCGAATGGCTGATGATCCGACAGTATAAGGAAGGTTAATCCCTCCAACTCGTCCGCAGTGCATCAACTGAAGACAGGCCAGCGCATCTGCCTTATGGATAACGTCAGCCATTTTCATCAGTCCAGGAATAAACTTATCGTCCCAGATTCCCATCATGCCCACATACCCCTGCCCTT
The DNA here is from genome assembly GCA_011772495.1 of Candidatus Aminicenantota bacterium. GTDB lineage: Bacteria > Acidobacteriota > Aminicenantia > Aminicenantales > Aminicenantaceae > WVZL01. The sequence goes on along the minus strand of WVZL01000001.1, from coordinate 83,014 downwards.
CGCCTCTGGGGTCAGTGTAGGCACCCTGGGTGGTTACGATTCCGGAGCCACCTCGAGCATGGGCCTCTATATAAGCCAGTTCTTTTTCTGAGACAAAACCATCGCTGTAATTGAAGTTTGTTTCCGTAGAGGCATACTTAATCCGATTCTTAGCCCATATCTTTCCGATCTGAACCGGGCTGAAGATATGAGGGTATTTCTTTTCACCTGGTAACATGCTTGCTCTCCTTCCAAAGTTTCTGCAGAGCCAGAAAAATCCTCGGGATTCTCATGACTTCTTTACGTCGAGGCTTAAGGATGACCAGTACATACTTCAGATTAAATTTTCCTTTCTCAGTTTCTCGATTTGAGCTTCTGAATACCCCAATAACTCTGAGAGTATTTCTTCCGTGTGCTCTCCAAGGGTAGGAGCAGCAGCAAATGCCTGCTCCTCTATCTCTGACATTTTCATAGGATTTCCCAAGACTCTCACCTTGCCGTAAGCAGGATGATCCGCTTCAACCAGCATATTCCGGGACAAGAGTTGAGGGTCAGACAGCACTTTGTCGACTGTATTCACTGGAGCTGAAGGAATTCCTTCATCGGCTAAAAGGTTTAACCATTCAGCCGCAGTTTTTTCCAAGAATTTTTTCTCCAAGATCGGCAAAAGTTCGGCCTTATTCTCTCTTCTCAGGTCATTGGTGCAAAATTTGGCATCTTCCACCAGGGGAGCAAGCCCCAGAACTCGGCACAATTTCTCCCAGAATTTTTCGACAAAAATGGCGATGGCGATGTATTCATCCTTGGTCTGAAAAGCCTGGTAGGGAACCACAGTCTGATGCCCTGAACCGATAGGCCCAGGAACTCGGCCATTGAGGATATAATACTGAGCCACGTAAGTCAGAAACGCTGCCTGGCAATCCAGGAGGCTGATGTCTATTTTCTGACCGACTCCCGTTTTTTCACGAGAATACAGAGCTGCCACTACTGCCAGAGCCGCATACATGGCCCCGGCGAGATCGCCGGTCGGGATCCCCATCCGCACCGGAGGCCTTCCCGGTTCTCCAGTGATAGACATAGCCCCCGCTCGAGCCTGGAGGATGAGGTCGAAACCTGGCAAATCCTTATCCGGACCCGTGTGTCCGAAGGAAGAAATCGAACAGCTTATGATTTTTGGGTTGAAGCGCTTTAAGGTCTCATAATCGCAGCCCAATCTCTCCAGCACTCCAGGGCGGAAATTGTCAAAGACCACATCTGAGAGCTTCACCAATTCATAGAAAATCTCTCTTCCCTTCTCTTTCCTCAAGTCAAGGGCCAGGCTTTTCTTGTTCCGGTTAATGCTCAGAAAATAGGCGCTCTGCCCCTCTGAGAGTTTTGGTCCCATGGTGCGGGTCTTGTCTCCTCCCTCAGGCTCTTCGATCTTGATCACTTCAGCCCCAAGGTCAGCCAACACCATCGAGCCAAAAGGACCGGATAGCATGCGGGATAAATCTAAGATTCTTACCTTGGCTAGCGGTCCTCTCATGTTCGTTCTTCCCTGTTCTTTATCTGGTAGTCAAGACATGGATTCATAATCCAACAGGCTCTTTGAACTCTCCGAATACTTCCTTGAAAACTTTGGTTATCTCCCCCAAAGTTGTGTAGGCTCTTACCGCCTTCAATACAGGAGTCATAATGTTTTCATTGGTTTGAGCAGCCTTTCTTAATGCCTGAAGCGCTTCTTCCACTTCCTGGCTATTCCTTCGCGCTTTAATTTCTTTCAATTTTCTCTTCTGCTCTTTGGCAACTTTAGGGTTAAAGGCATGAAACTCAATTTGGGCTTCTTCCTCCTCCAAAACGTATTTATTCACTCCGATTTTCGGGATTTCTCCTGCTTGTATCTTCTTTTCCTGAAGATAGGCTTGGCGGCTCACCTCGCTCTGGATATAGCCTGATTCTACGGCTTTGATCATACCTCCTGCCTCTTCCACTTTCTCCATGCACTCTTCGATCTTCTTCTCCATCTCATTGGTCAGCCACTCGATATAATAGGAGCCGCCCAGGGGATCGACCGTATCCCTTAGCCCCATCTCATCGGCCAGGATCTGCATCGTCCGCAAACTGATCAGAGCAGCTTTCTTGGAGGGAATCGTGTAAGCCTCATCATAAGAACACAGAGCCATAGTCTGGGTTCCTGATAGGGCTGATATTAAAGCATAATAGGCGCCGCGCACTATATTGTTCTCAGGCTGCTGGATGGTCAAGCCACCTCCACCTCCCCCGGCAATCATCCTTAAAGTCATGGACCTGGGATTCTTGGCTCCGAATCGTTGCTTGATGATCTTCGCCCATAGCCTTCTCCCTGCCCTGAATTTGGCCACCTGCTCCCACAAGTTACCGTGGATGTCAAAATTGAAAGCTATCCTGGGGGCAAAATCGTCGATGGAGAGCCTTCGCTTGAGAACTTCCTGGATATAAGTTGTGGCAATCTCAAAGGCATAAGCCATCTCCTGAACAGGAGTAGCTCCTGATTCTCTGATATGATAGCCGCAGACACTGAAAGGATTGAATTTGGGAACATTTTGGGAACAGAACTCCACCATATCCCCGATCAGCCTTATGGAAGGCTCGACAGGGAATATCCAGGTGCCCCGGCCTATGTATTCTTTCAAGATATCATTCTGGGTGGTGCCCCTGATTTGGTCCCAGGGTATACCATGCTTCTCAGCCACCACTAGATACATGGCCAGCATGACTGAGGCCACGGGGTTGATAGTGAGCGAGGTGCTGATTTGCTCGATGGGGATATCGGTAAAAGCTTCTTCCAAATCCTGGAGAGTGTCTATGGTCATTCCTACCCGACCCACTTCTCTTTCGGCCCGCGGGTCATCGGAATCCAGTCCGAGCTGAGTCGGCAAGTCAAAGGCCACATTAAGGGCTGTTTGCCCTTGTTCTAAAAGCCATTTGAACCGAGCGTTGGTTTCCTTGGCAGTCCCAAACCCCGAATACTGGCGCATGGTCCAGGGACGTTTGCGGTACATCATGGGATGAATTCCCCTGGTGAAAGGATATTCACCGGGTCGGCCTATCGCCTTGTCGAATTCTGTGTCTTTGATGTCTTCAGGTCCGTAGACTGGTCTGACTTTAATCCCGGATTCGAGAATAATCTCTTTGAGCTCATCGAACTTCGGTTTACTCATTTTTCCCCTCGATCCTCTTTCTTATGAACTCGACAATACTGTTAAGATCAGCCCCAGTGCTAAAAATGCCAGCAACTCCATATTCTTGAAGAGTCTTGATATCTCGGTGGGGAATATTCCCGCCGACCAAAACCAATTTATCGGTCAGTCCTTCCTCTTTCACCCGTTCTATCAATCTCTTGCTGAGGGGAAGATGAGCTCCAGAATAAATGGACAGTCCGATCACATCCACATCCTCTTGCAAGGCTGTTTTCACGATTTCTTCGATGGTCTTGTGAAGGCCAGAGTAAATGACCTCCATCCCTGCATCTTTGAGGGTGTGAACCACAACTTTGGCGCCTCGGTCATGCCCGTCCAAACCTGGCTTGGCTATCAAGACCCTGATTCTTTTTCCTTCAGAGGATTCACTCATTCTTACAGCCCGAGTTCCTTGGCAATGATCACCTGAAGAATCTCTGAAGTTCCTCCTCCATACAAGAGGAATCTGGCATCTCGGTAGAATCGCTGCACAGGATACTCCATGGAAAAGCCGTAGGCTCCGAATATTCGGGTGGCCTCATCAGCGGCTCGACAGGCAGTCTCTGAGGCAAAATATTTGGCCATGGAAGCCTCTTTCATTCCTTCGATACCTTGGTCCATCAACCGAGTGGTGTTGTACACCATGAGCCTGGAAGCCTCGATATCTGTGGCCAGGTTGGCTATTTTCATCTGGATAGCTTGGAATTTTCCGATCGGCCGGCCGAATTGAACTCTTTCCTTGGCATATTGGATCGAAGCATCGCAGGCAGCTCTAGCCAGACCAAGAGAAAGTGCTGCGGTCATGACCCGAATTTCGGCCAGGATCGCCCTCAGATTATCATGACCTTTTCCCTCTTCGCCGAGGCGATTCTCTAGCGGGAGGTGACAATCGTCAAAAGAGAGCTCTGAAACTGGCGCTCCTTTGGTTCCCAGCTTATCGAATTTTGTGCTCACCGAAAGGCCGAGCGCACCTTTTTCCACGAGGAAGAAGTCTAAACCTTTCAGTCCTTTTTCTTTATCGGTTTGACAGAGAACAGTAAAGCAATCGGCATAAGGTGCATTGGTGATCCAGGTTTTCAGACCGTTGATAACAAAACCATCCTTGACTTTTTTGGCCGTAGTCCGTATGGCAGACAGGTCAGTTCCTGCCTCAGGTTCTGTTAGCGCAAAGGCAACGATCTTCTCTCCCTTGAGGGCAGGAAGGAGGAGTCTTTTCTTATGGTCTTCGGTGCCGTATCTGAAAATGAAATCTGTACCCATCAGGCATTGCATAGCCGTGAAAGCAGCCACGGCCATACTCCCCCTGGCCAGTTCTTCACACAGAATGCAGAACAGGGTTGTATTCCCCCCTTCTCCTCCGATCTCTTTTGGATATCTGATTCCAAAGAACCCCAGTTTAGCGACTTTTTTGAAAATCGCCTCTGGGAATTCCTCTTTCTCATCAATTTCCCGGGCAGCGGGCATGATCTCTTGGTCAACAAACCGCGATAAGGTCTTACGGAATAATTCCTCTTCTTTCATGATTTTTTAAGGCGAAACAGCAATACCATTCGTGCGAATAGGAAGATAATATAATATCAGAATGAAAAGTTCAAATGACAAATTCAAAGCAAAATATAATGGGGGTAGTTTAAATTTTTCTCCTATTTTTAAATTAAGTTGATTTTAGAGAAAAATTGTTTAAAAATACACAAGCAGAGTATGGAAAGTCCAAAGAACGCTCTGGATACACTGTTTAATCCAAGAAGCATAGCAGTGGTCGGTGCTTCTCAGGATCCGGAAAAACTCGGGTATATCCTCCATAAAAATGTCATAGATTACAAATATAAGGGGAAAGTGTACCCCGTCAACCCCAAAATAGACACGATTCTCGGTCAAAAAGCTTACCCAAGAATTAGCTCGATTCCAGAGAAGGTCGACCTAGCCCTCCTGAGCATCCCCAGCCATCTCGTGCTTCCCGTTGTACAGGAATGCGGTGAATGCGGCGTGAAATCGCTGGTGATATTGTCCTCCGGTTTTCAAGAGGCTGGTTCAGAGGGAGAGCAGATTCAGAAAAGAATCAGAAAAATCTGTCTTTCTTCTGGGATGAGAGCTCTGGGTCCGAACTGCATGGGAATATACAATCTTTCTGCCAACCTGAACGGAACCTATTTCTGGGAATTACCCCGTATTCAAGGGAATATCAGCTTCATCTCTCAGAGCGGAGCCTACGGAGGCATCCTTTTCAACGAGATTCGGCAGAGGCGCATAGGGATCTCAAAGTTTGTCAGCATCGGGAATATGATTGACATCAACCAAGCTGATATTTTAAGGTATCTCTCCAAAGATGAGGATACTCGTACGATAGCTCTTTTCATAGAAGATATAAGGGATGGACAAGAGTTCATCGCCGCCGCCTCCGAGGTCTCACGCCTGAAACCCATAGTAGCGTTCAAAGCTGGAAGGAGTGAAGCAGGCACCCGAGCTGCTAAATCTCATACCGGAGCCCTGGCAGGCTCCTACCAGGTCTATGAGGCTGCTTTCAAGCAGTCAGGCGTTATTTCTGCTTTGAACACAGAGGAATTTTTTGACGTTACCATGGGTCTCTCTTCATGGCATGGCTGTCTCCCGAAAAACAACAATCTGGCTATACTCACCATCTCTGGAGGACCATCGGTAACGGCCAGCGACACTTGCGAAGAGATCGGACTCGGAGTACCAAAGTTTTCAGAGCTGATAAGAGAACAGATCAAAAGATATATTCCTTTCTTCGGAGCTGATTCGAATCCTGTCGACATGACTCCCCAGATGAATCCGGATAACTACGAAGCCTGTGTGGACACCGTTTTTTCTCTCCCAGAAATTGGCGGCGCGATAGCCATAAATGTTGGCCTGGATAGAAAAGAGTTTGCCTCTGCCTTTGTGAAAGCGAGTAAAAAACACGCTAAACCAGTCGTCTCCTTTACTATTGATACTCCAGAGCTTTCCAAGATTTTTAACCAAAACAGCATCCCCATCTATCCCACCCCAGAGCGGAGCGTCCACGCTTATAACGGATTAGTAAAATACCGGACTTATTCAGAGAGAAAAAGATCCAAGGACGCAGAGCAAAAAACATTAAAACTATCGATCTTGCTCGAGCAGCTCAGTCAAGAAGGTAAAAAGACTCTTACCGAACGTGAAAGCGCCAAAGTCCTCCAAGAATACGGGATTCCTGTCTGTCGAGAGTCGATTGCTAAAAATATGGAAGAGGGCATGGAGGAGGCGAAAAGTATCGGCTTTCCCGTCGTCTTGAAAATCCACTCCCAAGATATCCTCCATAAGTCTGAAACAGGTGGCGTATTTGTGGACCTCAAAGATGAGGGAGAATTCAAAGATGCTTGGCAAAAAATACTGAAAAGATTCGGCCAGTCATCAGAAGTTCTCATTCAAGAATACATACCTCCTGGCGTTGAGCTTATCATCGGAGGAAAAACAGACCCTATTTTTGGGCCCACTGTTCTACTAGGATTAGGAGGAGTGTTTACAGAGGTGCTGAAAGATATATCCCTCAGGATTTGTCCTTTAGATAAGAGGGAAGCGTTGAATATGATCCAGGAGCTCAAAGGTTACTCCATCCTGAAAGGATACAGAGGAAAAGCAAAGTGTAACCTAGACGCCATAGCGAATGTCTTGTTAAATGTTTCGCATCTTTTGCTCAGCAACAACCGCCTCCAAGAACTCGATATCAATCCCTTGATCGCTCATGAAAAGAGAGCGGTGGCTGTTGATGCCCTAATGGTTTTGGCATGATGAAAAAATTAATACGAGATAATATTTCAAAAATTCAACCTTACGAACCTGGAAAACCTATGGAAGTTCTCAGGAGGGAACTCACCCTGGAGGGAGAAATCAGTAAGCTCGCCTCCAACGAGAATCCTTTGGGTCCTTCACCCCTGGCTATTAAAGCTATCCAGAAATCTCTTGGAGACGGTCATCTCTATCCTGATAACAGTTGTTATCAATTGAGATCTAGACTGGCTGAACATCTGGGAGTTTCGTCCCAAAACCTGATCCTCGGAAACGGCACTACCGAATTGATCCTATTTATCGGGATGACCTTTCTGAATCCTGGAGAAACTTTTATCATGAGTGAATCCTCCTTTATCATGGGAAAACTCGTTTCCCAAGTCCTGGATTCCAAGTTGATAGAAGTCCCGCTTAAAGATTATTGCCATGATTTTGATTCCATCCTGAAAGAAACCGCCAGCGACACAAAGATCATCTATGTAGACAATCCTATGAATCCGATCGGCACCATGGCGACTAAAGGCGAGGTAACGAGATTTATGGAGAATGTTCCTGACGACGTCTTGATTGTCTTCGACGAGGCCTATTATGAATATGTTAACCAAGAAAATTTTCCAAATACTTTAAAATTCGTCGAAGCAGCAAAGAATGTGATTGTCCTTCGAACCTTTTCCAAACTGTATGGATTAGCCGGTTTCAGGATTGGATATTGCATTGCTAAAGAAGGCTTCATTGAGGCTATAAAAAAAGTGAACCCTCCCTTCAGCGTTAACAGGTTTGCTCAAATCGGTGCCTCGGCGGCTCTAGAAGATAAAGAACATATAAGGAAGACTAAAGAAATGAATGAAGTTGGTAAGAAGTTCCTTTACGAGCATCTCGAAAGGATGTCAGTATTTTACATACCCTCTCAAACAAATTTTGTGACTATAGATTTGAAGACAGATGCGGAAAGGATATCAAAGGGACTCCAGAAAAAAGGAGTGATCGTCAGGACTCTGACCATGTACGGAAAACCCACATTTATACGGGTAACAATAGGCACTCTGGAACAAAACAAGAAGTTTATAGATGCATTTAAACTCATATATCAGAATAAATTCAGTAATGAAGATTAAAGAGTAAACAGCATAAAAGCATTGTCATCTTGTGCGTCTATTCTATATGAAATAGAAGGTGTTCGGAACTAGATTCTGAAAATGAAACGGCGATCTACACAAGAAAATTTTTTTGTAGGTGTCCTGACTTAATCCTAAGAGATCCTTACTCTCAATCTACCGGTTGCTATGTCTTCGATCCTTTTTTCCTCGCCTTAATCATCAAGTCATAAATCTGGACAAGCTTTGGTTGGGACGGTTTGAGAAAAGATGCAATTTCTTCCTTGGAATAAATTTTATCGACAAATTCTTCGACCGCGAAAATATTCTTCCAGCAGCCAATAATAGCCCTGCAGGGTAGGTTTGAATTAACAGACCGACAATAGGCAAATGATACTTTATGCCCCAGCAGGTGACAGTACTGTTGGAGATGATCATTCGCATCAATTTTTGTTTTTACCATTTACCGGTCTTTTTCAAATCTGGTTTTGGAAGATCTTTCAAAGCCTCCTGGTATTTGCTTAATTCTTCTTGAGGCAAAGAATAGTCAGTTAGCTGCCCTGAGAGGTAACTTTCATATCCTGTAAGGTCCATAAGCCCGTGCCCGCTGTAATTAAGCAGAATGACCTTCTCTTTTCCCTCTTCTCTTGCTTTTTCCGCTTCATCTACGGCACATGCAACCGCATGACTTGTTTCAGGCGCAGTTATTGCTCCTTCAGTATGAGCCCATAAGAGAGCCAACTCATAACATTTTAACTGATGGTAGGCCCGTGGCTTCAGGAGCCCCTCAACAATTAACTGACTCACAAGAGGTGCCATTCCATGATAACGAAGACCTCCTGCGTGAATTGGAGGAGGAACAAAGGTGTGCCCGAGCGAGTGCATTGGCAAAAGAGGAGTCATCTTAGCTGTATCTCCATGGTCATAAGAAAAAGGCCCCTGAGTCATGGTGGGACATGCTTCAGGCTCAACAGGAATAATATCTACTTCTGCCCCGTTGATCTTGTCCAAGACAAAGGGGAAGGCGAGTCCAGCAAAATTACTTCCTCCTCCTGCGCAGCCGATAACGACATCCGGCATTTTTTCGCCAATTGATTCAAGTTGCTTTTTCGCCTCAAGCCCTATTATTGTCTGATGTAGAAGGACATGATTCAGAACGCTCCCAAGGGAATAACGGGTTTTGCCTGTTTCGTCGGTTACGGCGGCCTCAATGGCTTCGCTTATGGCTATTCCAAGACTGCCTGATGTGTCTGGCATTTTTTCTAGAATGTCTCTGCCAGCTTTTGTCTCCTCACTCGGGCTTGAAACACAATTTGCGTCCCAAGTCTGCATCATCAGCTTGCGAAACGGTTTTTGGTTAAAACTTATTCTGACCATGAAAACTTTGCATTCTAGCCCCAGAAGCTTGCATGCAAAAGCAAGGGCACTTCCCCATTGGCCTGCACCCGTTTCTGTTGTCAAACGTTCAATCCCAAACTGTTTGTTATACCATGCCTGAGCCACTGATGTATTCGGTTTATGGCTCCCGGGAGGACTCAAACTTTCATCCTTGTAATAAATACGAGCAGGCGTTTTTAGATGTTCTTCTAGGTAGACTGCACGACGCAAAGGGGTTGGTCTCCATCGATAAAGAATTTTAAGCACTTCCTCTGGAATATCTATCCAGCGCTCCTGACTGACCTCCTGTTCGATAAGATTCATGGGGAATACTGCAGTTAGCATATCTGGTGTAATGGGTTTACCGTCTGGCCCAAGTAGCGGCTGTAGCGGAGAAGGAAGATCTGCCGCTAAATTGTACCACTGTCTTGGGATGTCTTCTTCTTTAAGCATGATTTTTGTTGTTGTCACAGCATTTTCTCCTTTTTAATGAAATATAATTCCTTGCTTATTTGCATTGGTTCAATAATTAAGAGGAAAAAGTTACATATTATGATATTATTAAGACTAAAAAAAATGAAAGTTGACATGCAGATAAAATTTTTTATCATTCTAAGAACTTCGCAAAGGCAAATAAAAACAAGCCATACTCACGGTTTCCAGAATATTGAAGGATTATAAAATTGGCTAGTTCTAAAAGTCAATAACCTTTTATGAATTTTTTATTGTTCATTGAGTCTTTTGACAATTCGACTAATATAAATACACGAGAAAATAAGGTACAACCCTCAGTCTGAGGATAAGAAAAAAACAATGAAAATAGACCAGAAAAAAGAGGTTAGAGTACTTTTGGGAAATGTTGCCATTGCCAGGGGAATTGTCGAGGCTGGATGTCAAGTGGTGACTTCCTATCCTGGCACTCCTAGTTCTGAAATCATCCCAGCCGTCGTCGGCTTCAAGAAAGAATTGGGTTTGAACACCTACATTGAATGGTCGACCAACGAAAAAGTGGCCTTTGATAACGCCCTCGCGGCCAGCATGGCAGGCAAGAGGGCAGCCGTGGCCATGAAACAGGTCGGATTGAATGTGGCCTCTGATTCTCTCCTGAGTTCCGCCTACACGGGTGTCATCGGGGGACTGGTCATCATCAGCTGCGACGATCCAGGCCCTCAAAGTTCCCAAACCGAACAGGATTCCCGTTTCTTAGCCATGTTTGCCAAAGTTCCTGTCTACGATCCCTCGACTCCTCAAGAGGCAAAGGAAATGGTCAAAGAGGCCTTCAAGCTTTCGGAAAAATTTCAGGTTCCAGTCCTTCTTCGCCCTACCATTCGGGTCTCTCATGCCAAACAGAACGTGAAGCTCTTCCCTCCCGAAATTCTCGACCGGCCAGCCGATTTCAAAAAAAATCCTGAAAGATGGGCGGCCACTCCAAGATACAGGCTCATCCTGCATGCCAAGCTGAACAAAGCTCTCCAAGGAATTCAAGAGAGATTTGAACAGGATACCAAATGGAATTACGAAATCAGAAAAAAGGGAAGCTCAGCGCTAGGAATCATTTCCTGTAGCGCAAGTTTTGCTGCTCTCATGGACATTCAGGAGGAATTGAATTTAAAAGAACCTATCGATATCCTAAAAATCGGAACACCCTATCCCCTTCCCCAGAAAAAAGTTGAAGAATTCATTCAAAAACACCAAAAAGTCCTGGTCATCGAGGAAACAGATTCGGTGATCGAATATCAAATCATCGACAAAAGCAAGGTGCTGGGGAGACTGACCGGCCATGTTCCTTTGGAGAGCGAACTCGTTCCTGACATCATCTACGATATCCTGGCCGATGTTTTAAGAGAAATGGGACTGGCTGAGCTTGAAAAAAGCGCAGATGCTAAACTGGACAAGCTTATCGAAAACCTCGAGCTTCCGGTGCGAAGACCAACATTATGTGCTGGATGTCCCGAAAGAGCAGCCTTCTTCGCTATCAAACGGGCCCTTCCCAGGGCTATCTACCCCAGCGACATAGGTTGCTATACTCTCGGGCTTAATCTGAAGGCCGTGGATACGGTTCTCGATATGGGAGCCGGAATCACCCTAGCGAGCGGATTCTATCAGGCCTATCATCAAGATCATAAAGATATCCCCATTGTGGCCACCATGGGGGACTCAACCTTCTATCACTCGGGAACAGCATCCCTTTTGAATGCTGTTTACAATAGAGCAAGGTTTATCCTGGTCCTCCTGGACAATGAAATAACCGCCATGACCGGGATGCAGCCCACCCCGGGCACGGGAATAATGGCTGACGGAAGTAGGGGGAGGAAAGTCCCTCTTGAGGCCTTGATTAAGGGGTGTGGTGTTCGATGGATTAAGACCATTGATCCCTATGAGGTAAAAAATTTCATAAAGCTTCTGAAAGAAGCAAGAAAATATACTCAAAGCGCAAGAGGTGGGATAGCTGTGATCATTGCCAGACATCCCTGTATCATCAAGTATCCAGAAGAGCTGGAGGAATACCGGATAAAAGTTGAGATAAATGATGAATGCAACGGGTGCAACTACTGTCTGGATTTCTTCGAATGTCCGGCTTTACTCTTGAATGAAGAAGAAAACCGAGTGGAGATAGACCGTAAGTTTTGTGTAGACTGCGGAGTTTGTATATCTGCCTGTCCAAGAGGCGCAATCATTCCTGTAGAAGATTGATCCTATGAATGTACAGATCATACTGGCTGGAATAGGCGGCCAAGGAGTGCTGTTTTCTTCCCGGCTATTCTCTGAGCTTGGGCTCCAATTGGGTTTGAATGTCATGGGCTCAGAAACCCATGGCATGAGCCAAAGGGGAGGCTCAGTGATAGCGCATCTGAAGCTCGGCCAGTTTCAGAGCCCTCTGGTTAGAAGAGGAACCGCAGATATTCTCTACTCTTTTGAAAAGAATGAAACCTACCGAACCCTGAAATTCTTGAGAGAAGGTGGTTTATGTTTTACTAATCAGGAAAGCGGGGAGGGATTCGATAACAAGGTTCTTTCTTACTTAAAGAAAAAAAATATAGCTATCCTCGCCTATGATGCTACCGCAGCAGCCCTAAAAAGTGGCTCTATTTTGGCGACGAATATAGGGCTGATAGGCTATTCTGTAGGGACAGGATTAGTCCCTTTTAAACATAAGGATCTCACCAAGGTTTTGGAACTCACGAGTAAGAAGAAAAATCTAGCCCTGAATTTAAGGGCCTTCGAGCTCGGTTTCCGAGAAGGGAAACTCTCCCAGAGATCATAAACTGGTCTTGGCAGACGATAAGAGGCGGGCTTTATAGATCGTAGTAGAGGTCGTACTCGTACGGGTGAGGACGCTTCTGCAAGGATGAGATCTCCAGCGTTTCTTTGGTCTTGATCCAGGCTTTGATCAATTCCTCTGGAAAAACATTGTCCTTGGTCAAGAAATCATGATCCTTTTCCAGGGCAATCAAAGCTTCCTGAAAAGTATCAGGGGCTCTCGGTAATTTATATTTATCCACGACGTCCTGAACGTTGAAATTCTCTTCAAAAGGTCCGAAACCTTCTTTGGAGGGATCGATACTTTTTTCGATGCCGTCTAACCCAGCCATGAGCATAGCCACCAGCGATAGATAAGGGTTCCCGGTGGCATCTGGCATGCGAAACTCAACTCGGGCCTCTTTTTCATTAATGGCATAGGCCGGAATGCGGATGGCAGCTGTGCGGTTGGCTACTGAATAGAATATATAATTCGGCGCCGCTCGATAGCCGCCCAGTCTGCGGTAAGAACTGGTGCTGCCGTTGGTGAGAGCAATGACCGCCTGAACATGGGAGAGGATACCCCCGATATAAGCCAGGCCGTTCTTGTTCAGCCCTCCGTATCCCTTGGGATCATAAAACAAAGATTTCTTCCCATCCGTAATATACTGGTGGTAATGCATCCCGTTGGTCGATTCAGAAAAAAGCGGCATCGGCATGAAGGTTGCCGTTTTGCCGAATTTCACCGCCGCATTTTTGATGATATACTTCAGCTTGAAAACATTATCTCCACTCTGAAGGAGGGGTGTAAAGTACGTTTCTATCTCCATCTGCCCTGGAGAACCAGATTCGTGGTGATGGTATTTGATCGGAACTCCAACTCCTTCTAGGTATTGAACAATGCGAGTCCGAAGGTTGCTGAATTGATCCCGCGGCAGATCAGCTTGAGAACCTTTGGTATAGGGCAGGTTGTACCCTCTGCTCCCTTCCTTTCCAGTGTTCCAGTAAGATTCAGAGGAGTTCACCCAGTATTGTGCCCCTTGAATATCAGTGCCGTAGCGAACCTCATCAAAGAGATAAAATTCGATTTCCGGACCCCAGAAACTGAAGCCCCCCAGCTGAGTTTTGGCTAAGTATTCTTCTGCTTTTCTAGCCACATAGCGGGGATCAAGCTCAAAGGGAGAGCCATCATTGTTATAGATGTCACAGATAAAACAAAGAGTAGGTTCCTCGGCAAAGGGATCAAGGAAACCCGTGGAGGGATCGGGCTTAATGATCATGTCCCCACATTCCATAGTTTTAAAGCCAGGGTATGAGGTGAGGCTTGTTCCTGTTCCGTCGGTAAAGATTTTCTCGTCGTCATGTCCGCTCTTATAGACCATGTGGCGCCAACGGCCCAACAGGTCTGCTGTTTTCAGGTCCAGCATGGCAATTTTCTTGTCTTTGATATAACGCAGCACTTCTTCGATGTCTTTAAACATCCCTTTCTCCTTTTCTAGCTCAAGTAAGCAAAAATAATATTCTTGAGCATTTCTGAACAAACAATGAAATCGTCTACTGTTATGTATTCGTCAACCAGGTGCATCTGGTCACGGTTCCCGACCCCCATGCAGTAAGATGGCATATTGCCCACGGTTTTAAAGATGGAGGCATCGATACGGCCGCCAGCAAACCTGTTTTCAGCAGTGAAATCGAACCGGCTGGCTTCCTGGCGGATAGCATCCACAAGTGAGTCCTCAGGGTCTTCAATATAGCCAGGAGCGCTGTAAGGTCTCTCCATGGTGAAATCCTGGCCGCAAACTTTATTTCCTATACTCTCAACTTGCTCAAAAATCTTCGTGTCCTCGGGGGCGGTTCGGCAGTGAATCATAATCTCGCATTTGTCAGGCACCAGGAAAATATCAGCCCCGCCATCGATGCGAATAGGCATACAGATGGTTTTAATCTCCTTGCCAGAAGCCATAACTTTATGGAAGTCGATCTTCTCTACTTTAGTCAACAACTCAACGGCCTTAGATATAGCGTTGACTCCTCGTTCGGGATAGCCAGTATGGGAGGCTTTTCCCTTGATGCGGACCAGGATATTCTCGATGCCGCGGCAACCATAGATAATATTGACCTTCTTTTCACTCACATCCATCTGCGGCTCCAACACTAGAGCTTTATCTGCCTTTAGAATCTGAGAAAGCACATAGCTTCCCTTTGTCTCAAGCTTGGCTCCGTATTCTTCCCCCGTAGTAAAGGTGAAAATAAGTCGGCCCTGAATTTTTCTATCCTTAACAAGGCGGGCGATCTCCAGCATAGCAGCGATATTGCCTTTGTCGTCACTCGCTCCCCGGCCAAAAATCTTTCCCTCCTCCATAGTCGGCTCAAAGGGCTCGTGCTTCCATTCCCCGCCCACATCGACCGTGTCTAAATGAGCATTGAGCAAGAGCGATCTTGTGCCTTCTCCGACCTCAAAGAAAACATTGTTCTCCTTGATCTGAGGGTGGAAACCCATTTTCTTCAGTTCCTGATTAACAAAGCCTGAAATAGCTTCTTCTTTCCCCGTAACGCTCGGAATGCGAATAAGCTCCTGGAGCCAGCGGATGAGATTATCTCTGTTGACTTCCATGACTATCACTTTGCTCAGCGAGCCACAAGAAAGTTCTTGATATGATCGACCGCTAACTCCACCCGGTCGAGAGGAGTAAAACCATAGCAGAAGCGGAGATAGGCGACTTCGGGACTCGTCGGGAGCGGAGTATAAACTTCGTAGCCATTGTTGGTCGAACGAACGCGGAATTCAAACACGGTCCCAGAAATAGCACTGACCCCTCCTCTGTCAACAAGATCAAGGGTGAACTTATCCACATCCCCGAATTCCTTAATGAGGTCTGCAGGGAGTGGGATGATAGCATAGATGGCTCCGCCAGGATGTTTCATCTCCCAACCTAATTTTTCTTTGACCTTTTCCACCAGAATATTCCTTCTCGCTTCGATTTCTTTCAGGAGTTTTTTATTATAATCTGTGATCTCATCAGGGGCTGTTTCATATTTCTTGAGATGAGCAATCAACCCTCTCTGGGGAGATACAGAAGGGCACCCGCTGTGGGAACGGTTATAGAAGTAGACGAAGCGAGCCACCCGAGGATCAAGGCAGGAGATATAACCCAGACGCTCTCCAGGAATCTGTAGTGTCTTGGAGTAGGTGCCGCAGACGACTGTTTGGCGAAGCACATCCGGCGAAAAAGGCTGGGCCTCTTTGCCGTTAAAAACCATCCTGTGGTAGGCCACATCTAATATCAAAGGAACTCCAAGCTCTTTGATGATCCTTTCCAGCTTGGCCTGCTCAGCAGGATCAGTGATCACCGCGCCGTCAGGATTGTTAATCAGGGTGTAAAGAAATCCAGCAATTCTGTCTTTGACCGGATGGCAGAGCTTGAGGATGGAATCAGGGTCAGCCACTCGGCCCTGTTCGTCAATTAACGGCACCGGCCAAATCATTCCCCCGTGCATATCCACAATCAGGTTGTGGTTTTGCCAAGTTCTCTGGTTGACAAGGATTAAATTCTTTTGATCGGTCAGGAACACTGACACCGCAGCCCCCAGAGCGCCAGTGCCGCCATGAGTAACAGCAACATGTTTCTGCATGTTGTCTTCTTTGTATTTTTCAAAATCAACACCTTGTTTTTTAGCTTCATCCTCAAATTTTTCTAGAATTAAAGCCTGCAGCTCGTCGGGTATAGAGTGCTTGAAAATGAGTTTTTTCAGCGCATTATCTCCATCGGGTACCGTATAGCCAATCCTTCCTTCGGTCATAACTGTTGCCGCCGTTTCCTCTAAGCTCTCTTTATAGCCAGGAGGAAAAAGCCCAGGAGCACAGAGTTCTCCGATGTCAGCCCGGACAAAATCAGGGTCTTGACCTGATAATACTCTTGCTTTTCCCGCTACTAAAGTAATGGTAGATTTCTTGGACAAGGTTTTAACCGTTGGCTCTGGTAATTTAATTTCTGTCATTAAATTACTCCTTTTTGTTGAGTTTTATTTATCTATTATTTCCAAAAAGTCATCCCCTCCTTCTTCAACAAGAGCACCTTCTGCTGCTGCCGAGAGGGATAACTCGCTTTTCAAAATTCGTCAGGCCACAAGTCTCTGTATTTGAGCTTATACCAGAGTCATAAAATGAAGTCAACAGAGAAAATCGGGTCAAAATAAAAACGCAACCAGCTCTAATATTGTTATTCCAATCCTGCAAAATCAATGAAAGAATCATTCAAAGGCAGGAAGAAATTTCCAGAGCATGAAATGATTCAGCTACACTTCCTTTTCCCTAGCTTCACCCTTCCCATAAAATGAATTTGACATTATCACTATTGAGGGTTAAAAAATACAGATGTGTATTCTGCTTTAGTCAAGAGTAAACGATAAGGAGAAATATCATGGCTTGGGAAATCTATGGACGAACCATCAAAAAAGTAGGAGTCATTGGCTCTGGCAATATCGGGCCCGAGATAGCTCTTTTTTTCAGCAAGGTCATCCACGGACAGGGAGTTCCTGTCATCGTGGTTGATATAGCCGAGCAAGCCCTCAAATCCGGAGAGGCCCGGATCAAAGGAAAGATAGGTCGAGGAGTGAAGACTGGAGCCTTCAAAAAGGAAGCAGCAGATTCGATGATAGCCAATATCTCCTGGACCTCTGACTATTCTCAACTGAAAGGGGCTGATTTGGTCGTCGAAGCGGCTACAGAAGATATCGGGATCAAGAGAAAAATTTTCGCTGAACTGGAGAAGGTTTGTCCTGAATCCGCCATCCTGGCCTCGAATTCTTCTCATATGGAGCCTGAGTTCATCTTTGAGAAGGCCCAGCACAAAAACAGATGCCTAGTTATCCACTACTTTTTTCCTGCTGAACGGAACATTATCGTGGAGATTGTGCCAGGAAAAGATACTGCACCCGAGGTCGAGAGCTTTTTAATGAGTTTCTACGAACTCATCGGCAAGGCTCCCATCCGGGTGAAAAGCCGATACGGGTATGCTGTAGACCCCATCTTTGAGGGAATCTTCTTGGCTGCGGCTTTTTTAGTCGAGAAAGGGCTGGGCACTGTAAAACAAGTAGATAATATGGCCCAAAGAGCGCTGGGGCTGGGAGTTGGCCCTTTCACAGCCATGAATTTAACAGGGGGGAATCCGATCATAGAGCACGGTCTGCAGGAGATGCATGATAAGATTGCTCCCTGGTTTAAGCTGCCAGCAATTCTGAAAAGTCAGCTCGCCTCAGGAAAATCCTGGGATACTGCTAAAAGAGGAGAAGAAATCTCCTACAGCGAGAGCACTTACGAAAAGGTAGCTGATTATCTAAGAGGTGCTTACTTTGGCCTGGTGTGCGAAATTTTGAACTCCGGAATCGTGAGCCTTCCCGATCTGGAGATGGGGGTAGAGATTGCGCTCGTAGCCAAAGCCCCCTTCCAAATGATGAACAAGATGGGAGTAGAAAAAGCCCTGGAGCTTGTCAAGGCTTATGCCCAAGAATGGCCTGATTTCTTTGTTCCCGAAGTTTTGGTTAAACAGGCGAAGTCAGGAAAACCTTGGGATATTCCCATGGCCCTCAGAGAGGACAGGGATGACATCGCAGTGATAACACTCAGGAGACCAAAGACGCTGAACGCGCTCAATTCTACGGTCGTGAGCCAACTCGAGGCGATATTCAAAGCCATAAAAGATGATGACCAAATAAAAGGGGCTGTCATCACCGGCTTTGGCACCAAGGCTTTTGTTTCAGGTGCTGATATCAATGAGCTCGCCAGCATAAGGACTCCTGGAGAAGGAGAGGCTCTATCGCTGAGAGGCCAGGCCATATTAAACCAGATAGAAAACCTCGGCAAACCTGTCATCTGCGCCCTGAACGGCCTGGCCTTCGGAGGCGGGAATGAATTGGCCATGGCCTGTACCGCCAGGATCGCTAGAAAGGGATTATCGTTTTTGTGCGGTCAGCCCGAGCCCAGACTAGGAATCATTCCTGGGTATGGGGGAACCCAGCGGCTTCCTCGGATTGTAGGGCTGGCCAATGCTTGGCCAATACTGCGAACAGGATCTCCGGTATCTTCCCAGGAGGCATTAGAGATAGGCCTGATAAGCCAGGAAGTCGAGGGGGATATGAAAGAAGCGGGAATCTCTTTTGCCAGGAAGGTGATTTCGGGAGAAATAAAAATCCCTCCTATTAAAAAAGAACCACTCGAGGTCCCCGACTCTCTACCCGAAGTCGATATCGGACATCTTTCCAGGAAAATAGATGAAATCATGAAGAAGGCTATTCTTGAAGGGGCAAGAATGACTCTTGAGGAGGGACTCAAACACGAAGCCAAGACCTTCGGCGAATGTTTAAACACGAAAGATATGAGGATCGGGATGGAAAACTTCATGAAATTCGGCCCCAAGAGAAATGCTGAATTTTCCCATTCTTAACTCGAGTAAAAGAGTAAAAGACTTGAGAACTGGAGGTAAACATGAATTTTGAGAAAGCATATATACCCTATGACGCCTACTGGAGCACCCCTTTTTGTCGATGGCAGGGAAACTTTGCTCACCTTCATTCCATGATCTTCGCAGCCGAAACCTGCAAGAGGGCGTTTCTGGCTCGAACAATCTCGCCGGAGACATTCGACGGGATAGTCCTAGGAATAACCATACCGCAGAAAAACAGCTTCTACGGTGCCCCCTGGATAGCGGGCATGATAGGAGCCAAGGGAATAACCGGGCCCACCATCAGCCAGGCCTGCGCGACTTCGGCCCAATGCGTGAGCGAAGCCTCTGGGCAGATCGAACTCGGAGGTAGAGAAACAGTGCTGGTTGTCACCTGCGACCGGACTAGCAACGGACCCCATATATACTATCCTAATCCTCTTGGAGTTGGAGGAACAGGAGATAAAGAAGATTGGGTGTGGGATAATTTCGGCTACGACCCCTATGCCAAGA
The DNA here is from genome assembly GCA_011772495.1 of Candidatus Aminicenantota bacterium. Taxonomy (GTDB): domain Bacteria; phylum Acidobacteriota; class Aminicenantia; order Aminicenantales; family Aminicenantaceae; genus WVZL01. The sequence continues at coordinate 63,406 of WVZL01000001.1, read as the reverse complement.
ATGCCATGATTGATACGGCTGAAAACGTAGCCAAGGAAGCCGGAATATCAAAAGAAGAGCAGGATGAAGTGGCCTTTATCCGTTCTACTCAATATCAGGACGCCCTTAAAGACAACAGTGCTTTTCTCCACCGGTTCATGGTTGTTCCCATAGACGTCAGAGATTTATTCGGACGGAAAGTCCTGGCCACCGTGAATGGGGATGAGGGTGTTTTTCCCACCACTGCTGACGGACTGGCCAGGCTGAGGCCCGTGGCTGAAGGAGGGACAGTGACCTTCGGAACGCAGACCTATCCGGCTGATGGCAACGCAAGTCTCGTCGTGACAACTCGAGAAAAGGCTCAAGAACTCAGCCGCGATCCAAAAGTAGAAATACAAATCCTCTCTTATGAAGAGTCCAGAGCAAAGAGAGGCTTCATGGCTATGGCCATCGTGCCGGCAGCTCAAAAAGCTCTTTCGACTGCAGGAATAGGGATAAAAGATGTTAAGGCCATCAAAACTCATACTCCCTTTGCCGTGAATGACGTCTATTTCTGCCGGGAAATGGGTATCAAGTATGAAGAGATGAACAATTATGGCTGCTCACTCGTCTGGGGTCATCCGCAGGGTCCCACGGGTGCCCGGCTCATCATAGAATTGATAGAAGAACTGGTCATCTTAGGGGGAGGATACGGGCTTTTTGACGGCTGTGCTGCTGGAGATACAGCTGCGGCGATCGTCCTTAAAGTCGATATTAAATAATTCTATTTCTATTCGATCCAGAGGTCCCTCTTTTTCTAAAAAGAGACTCGCTTTTTGAATTCGAGAAAGCGGCTCTCTATCTCTGGAAGGGTAAGGGATTTCAAGCGCTCGATCCCAAAATCCTCGATGGTGAAGGAGGCCAGGACACTTCCATAAACAGCAGCTTTGCGGATCTCCTTCTCGCTGATGGATTTGACCATATCCAGGTAACCCATGAACCCTCCCCCAAAGCTATCTCCTGCTCCAGTGGCGTCGATGACTTCCTCGCAAGGATGAGCCAGCACTGAAAAAATAAAATCTTTGCCCATGACCAGAGCTCCATGCTCTCCTTTCTTGATGGCTGCCCAGGAGGGGCCTTGGCGGAGGATCTCTTTGCCCGCTTTAATAAGGTTTGTCTGTTTAGTTAGCATTTTGACCTCTTCTTCATTGGCAAAGAAAATATCCACTTTCTCCATTACTCTTAAAAGCGAGACCGGCTTGCTCTGAATCCACAGGTTTATGGTATCCATGGCTACCAGCTTCGGTTTCTTCACCTGGGTCAGGATATCATCCTGTAAATCAGGGTCGATATTAGCCAGAAAAACCAAATCAGCTTCTTGGTATTCTGGAGGAAGCTCGGGGCTGAAATCCTTGAAGACATTCAATTCTGTCTTGATGGTTGTTCTCTGATTAGGGTCATCCCCGTAGCGGGCTTCCCAGTGGAAGGTTTTTCCCTGCTCGATCCTCAAACCCTGGATATCGATTCCTTTCTCCTGGAACAAACGGATTGTCTCCTGGGGAAAATCTTCTCCGACCGCAGCTACGATTTTGGGCTGAGTAAAGAAACTGGCGGCCAAAGCAAAATAGGAGCAGGAGCCTCCGATAATCCTTTCTCTCCTGCCGTGGGGAGTTTCAAGGGTGTCAAAGGCTAAGGAACCAACAACAACCAGACTCATGACGTTTTTTCTCAGGACTTTAAGTATTTCTTTAAGATTAGGCGAAGCTTTTCCTTCGTTTCTCCAGGGATGAGCTCAGGTTTGGTAACCACGATATTCTCCATGGCCAGGCCGCACTCACACTGATCTTCTCTCTGCTCTGGCAGGATAGAAAGAGCCTTCTTGATTATAGCCTTGGCCTGATGAATATTCTGACGAAGATTTTCCAAGATGATCTCCACCGAGACCGGCTCTTCTTCCACATGCCAGACATCATAATCAGAGACCAGGTTCATGGTGGCGTAGCAGATCTCTGCCTCGCGACAGAGCTTGGCTTCCGTGGCGCTGGTCATCCCGATAACATGGCATCCCCAGGAACGATAAATGTTAGACTCGGCACGGGCTGAGAAAGCTGGCCCATCAATGCAGATATAGGTTCCCCCTTTATGAACTCTCAACCCTAAATCCTTGCCCGCCGTGTATAAGACCTCGGATAGCGACGGACAGACAGGATCGGCAAAACTGATATGGGCAGCAATCCCCTCCCCAAAAAAGGTGTTTTTCCTTCTTGTTCGGTCGAAAAACTGATCTGCAAAGACAATATCTTGAGGCTTGATTTCCTCTTTCAGCGATCCCACAGCGCTGACCGAGATAACTCTTTCGGCTTCGAGCATCTTAAACCCATAAATATTCGCTCGGTAATTGATCTCTGAAGGCAAGATTCGATGCCCCTGACCATGGCGGCTGAGAAAGGCCACTCTCTTTCCTTCCAGTTCGCCCAGAATATAGACTTCAGAAGGAGCACCAAAAGGAGTTTCCAGAGGAATCTCTTTGATATCCGTCAATCCCTCAATCTCATAAAGGCCAGTACCTCCGAGAATACCAAGGTCCACCTTATGGTCTTTAATCTTCTCATTCCCTTCCATTCTGCCTCCTAAGAGCAGACTATTGATATATAATGATTAAAATCGCAAGTCAAGGAGCAAACGCATACTTCCCCTAACTCCCCTCCTGGCTGGCCTCTCCAACGCTTTGAGGCTTAATATTGATTTATGAAAAAAAGGGGTAAAGGCCTAGACCTGAGGATTAATATTTATAGACATCACTCCCACACATCTATTAATATATATATGAATGTAAATAGCACTCAGGAAAATAGGCCAGAAGAGATAAAAACAAAAGATGCCCAAGAAACAAAGTCCTCGGGCCTAAGAAGAATAGAGTCTTAGCAGAATGAATAAAAATTTCATCAGGTTATTCATGCTTTCCTGGGGGGGGATTTTTCTAATCCTGACAATTTGCTTTTTTTCTCATGGAACTTCTGATGATCAAACGCTGAAATCTCGCTCTGTCTTAAGCCCACGCCTAAAACCTGCAGTTAAATCAGAGCAACTAAAAGAAACCGAACCCACCAATCTTGAAGGGACTCTCAAATGGAAATTTTATACAGGGGGAAACATCGAGTCTTCTGCAGCCGTTGATTCAGACGGAACCATTTATTTTTGCGCCTCCCAAAATTCTCAATATATTCTTTATGCCTTGAATCCAGATGGCACCAAGAAATGGGATTTTAAAACATACGGTGAATCTGAAAGTGCCAGCCCTTGTGTCGGAGATGGTCGAACTATTTACTTTGGCTCGCCTGATGGAAATTTTTATGCCCTTAACTCTGACGGAAGCTTGAAATGGAAATTTAAGACAGGAGATATCATCTCTTCATCACCAGCCATAGGGTTTGACGGGACTATCTATTTCACCTCTAAGGATGGAAATTTCTATGCCCTGAATCCTGATGGGAATCTTAAGTGGAAATACACTCTCGGAAGCCGGCCCAATTCTTCCCCCAGCATAGGTCCAGACGGAACTATTTATATAGGGGCCTCTTCAGAATACAAACTTTGTGCGTTCAGTCCTGAGGGGATAATAAGATGGGAATTTGTCGCCGGAGGAAAAGTCCAATATTCTCCTGCTATCAATTCAGACGGAACCATTTATGTCAGCTCAAAGGATGGAAATATTTATGCTCTTGATCCAGAAGGTTCGGTAAAATGGCGGTACTACTTAGGAGGCTCTGGTTTCATTATTCCTTATGCGGCTCATCCTACTATCGGCCCAGAGGGGACTCTATATTTCGGGAATAATTATAGCGCTTACATGACAACTTACGAATATATGCTTCATGCCCTTAATCCTGATGGAAGCGTCAAGTGGGGCTTCGACACAGATGACAATATATTGTGCTCTCCAGCCATCGGTTCAGATGGAACTATCTATTTTGGATGTTACAATGGCCAGTTTTATGCTCTTAATCCTGACGGGAGCCTGAAATGGACTTTCACGACTGGAGATAAGATAAACTCCTCTCCAGCTATTGCTACGGATGGGACTGTCTACTTTGGCACGAGCGATGGGTATTTCTATGCCCTAAACTCCGGTATAAATGGCCTTGCTCAGTCCTCCTGGCCAAAATATCATCATGATAATCATAATGCAGGCAGTATTCAGACTTCGGAATATTATACGCCCTTTGGTGAGTTGGAAAAACCTGAATCTTCCATAATCTATTATGGCGATGAAATAGAGGTCTCGGGTTGGGCTCTTTCTTTTGCTGGCATTCTAAGAGTTGAAATATACATCAATGACGTTTATCAAACAGATGCAGAACTCGAGATTGCTCGTGACGACATTTTCCAGAGATTTCCTGAATATGACGAAAGTGATTCTGGCTTTAAATGGGTTTGGGATATTCAAGACATCCCAAGGGGTGAATATGTCATCGAGGCCGTAGCGTTTAACTCTTTGGGCGCTCAAGTGTCACTCGGAAAGAAAGAAATCGTCATTTTTAAATGGTGACTGAATGAGGACGAAAAGACTTTGTTTATTCCTGTTGTGTTTCCTGGCTTTCTTATCCTTTCTCTGGCCAGAAGAAGTCGTCAAGCCTTCATCCAAAGAAAAATACAGAAAATTTTCGGCCAGATTTAGTTTTCAAAGTGAACCTCTATTTGCGGGAAAGGCAGGAAAAGGTTCCCATCCTCCAGGCTACAGGGAGGTCTTCCAACCTGGATTTGGGGGAGGTTTGGAAATTGGCTTCAGTTTTTATCCCCGGCATCAGGCAATCATAGGATATGAAGACAAAGATTATAAAGGTCAAGTTTTTGAAGGCGTAAAATTCTCAAACAGAAAAATTACCCTGGTTTATGCAGGTTGGAAAATGAACTTGCTTACAGCTCAAAAAGCATCTCTAAAACCTTATCTGAAGGTTGAGATCGGAACTGCCTCCTTAAATAAAATACAAATAATTTATCACGAGATCCACAACGACTACTGGGATTCCTCATGGGTGCCGATGTTAAGGGCTGGGGTGGGAATTGAATTAATACTCTTCGACTGGAAACCCTACAGCAACGGAGCCTTCTTAGAAATAAAAGCTCAGTATTTAGGAAAGCCACCGTCTTTAATGTCGCCTCACTCTGATTCAAGGGGATGTTGGAGCTTTCCGATTTCTTTGGGCCTATCATTCAACCTCTAAAATTTCATAGGTTAATCTTCCAGAATCCTTTATTTCCCATGTATCTCGTTGTTTTCTCTTTATTGACGCCTGCCTGTGGACGGCCATTATTAGGTTTTGATTTTTAAAAAAGAAAGGGTTATCCTATGGTTCAAAGGACAACAGGATGAGTGAGAACGCAGATATCAGTGCTGTAGGCGAGCTTCTGGGAGAAGCAAACCGAGTCGTAATACTGACCGGAGCAGGAATATCGGCTGAGTCTGGAATCCCGACTTTTAGAGGAGAAGATGGACTCTGGAGGAAATACCGGGCTGAAGAACTGGCCACTCCTTCAGCCTTCCATCAGGACCCCAAGCTCGTCTGGGAGTGGTACGATTGGCGGCGAGGAATCATTGCTCCGGTCGAGCCTAATCCTGGACACAAGGTCCTGGCTCGGTGGGAGGAAATATTCCCAGAATTTGCCCTGATCACTCAAAACATAGATGGGCTTCACCAAAAATCAGGCTTAAAAAACATCCTGGAACTTCACGGGAACATTTGGAAGATGAGATGCACTGAGGAAGGAACAGTGACCGAAAACCTTGACTCTCCTCTGAAGGAAATCCCTCCCCTTTGTCCATCTTGTAAAGCCCTTCTCAGACCCCATGTCGTCTGGTACGGAGAATCCCTCTCCTCTACCATTCTCCAAAGAGCCTTTCTCCTGAGCTCTCAATGTGAAGTGATGTTTGTTATCGGAACCTCAGCCGTGGTCCAACCCGCAGCTTCCCTTCCTCTGAGCGCAACCGAAACAGGAGCCAAGGTCGTAGAGATCAACCTCAACCCAACTCCTCTCACTCCTTATGTTGATATTTCCCTCATGGGCAAGTCTGGAGAGATACTACCGCTTATCGACAAAAACATGAAAAGAAAATCTTAAAGGGTAAGAATCAGGAAAAATGAAATTTTGCTATTTTGATGCATCCACGGGCTTGAGTGGAGACATGATTCTAGCCGCACTCCTGGATTTGGGAGTCTCATCTGCCCAGTTTAAAGAAAAAATGAACGAATTGGGACTCCCTGTGAGCATCCAGATCAGAGAAACAAAAAGAGCTTCCCTTCGAGGCTTAAAGGTCGATGTCCGAGTCACCAGAAAAAAGGTCGAAGCCCGAAAATGGACAGATATCCAGGCTCTCCTAGAGGGCAGCCCCTTTTCCCCTAAGGTAAAGAAGAATGCCCTGGCGATCTTTAAGAATCTCTTCCAGGCAGAAGCCAAAGTCCATGGAAACAAATTCAGCCAAACCCACCTTCATGAAATCGGTGCCGATGATGCCATCATCGACATTTTGGGAACCTGCTTCCTGGCCGAGGTGCTTGATATTTCAGATTTCTACTCATCTCCCCTGAACCTGGGGACGGGATGGGTCAAATCCTCCCACGGCATTCTCCCTGTTCCCTCGCCAGCTACAGCCCAACTTCTAAAAAATATCCCCGTGTATTCGGCCTGGGTTAAAGAAGAGCTGGTAACACCCACCGGAGCTGCCATTGCCTCCACTCTCGTTAAGAAATTTATTCCTTTCCCGGAAACCTCCTACGAAAGGATAGGGCATGGAGCAGGAAGCAAGGACTTTCCTAAAATAGCCAATATCTTGAGAGTTTTTTACGGAAAAAAAGAAGAATTCAGGGCCGAGAAAAAAGTCTATACCATAGAAGCCAATATCGATGACTCCAATCCACAAGTTCTGGCCAGCTTCTTTGACAAAGCTCTGAAATCAGGAGCCTTGGATGTCTATTTCACGCCAGTATTGATGAAAAAAAACAGACTGGCCACCAAATTGACCGTGCTGGCTACGGCTGATAAAATAGATTCCTTGATCAGCACGATCTTTAAGGAAACGAGCTCTATTGGGGTCAGGTATTACGCGGTGGACAGAAGAGTGCTGGAAAGAGAGATCAGGAAAGTCAAAATCCTGGGAGACGAGATCAGAATAAAGGTCTCCTACCTAGAGGGTGAGGAAGTTCATGTTCAACCTGAATTCTCGGATTGCTTGAGGATGGCGAAAAAAACGGAGCGCCCGGTTAAAGAAATCACACAACTGGCTATGATGGAATACCTCAAGAGGCTAAAGTCAAATGGCTGACAAAGAGAAAAAAATGGAAATAAAAAAGATTGAAAAAGGAGTGAAGCTCATTCTGGAAGGTGTAGGAGAGGACCCTGAGCGGGCAGGGCTCAAAGGCACTCCTAAGCGTGTGGCCCACATGTTTTCTGAAATCCTGGGGGGAGTTAGAGAGAATCCAGCTGAACATCTTCAAGTTATCCATGAAGAAAAACACGACGAGATGGTCTTGATCAAGAATATTCCTCTTTATTCTATGTGTGAACACCATCTTCTCCCCTTTGCTGGAGTGGCTCATGTTGCTTATATCCCCAAAGGAGGAAGAATCGTGGGGCTGAGCAAGATAGCCAGAGTGGTGGACATTCTCTCCCGAAGGTTCCAGGTCCAAGAAAGACTGACCAAACAGATCGCAGACTTGCTGAACAATCACCTCAAGCCCCTCGGAGTCATGGTGGTCATCGAAGCCGAGCATATGTGCATGTCCATGAGAGGAGCTAAGAAACCTAAATCCTTAACCGTGACTTCTGCAGTCAGAGGTTCTTTTAGAACCAGCAGTGCCACTCGATCAGAAGCCATGACCTTGATCAGAGGAGGGCTCATCAGTGGCAAAGAACTTTAAACCCAGTTTCTACGTCACTACCCCCATCTACTATGTGAACGATGTCCCTCATATTGGACATGCCTACACGACTGTCATTGCTGACACTCTCGCGCGCTTCAACAGGCTTTCAGGAAGAGAAGTGTTTTTTCTCACCGGTACCGATGAACACGGACAGAAAGTCGAAAAGGCCGCTAAAGCGAAGGGACTAAAACCCATAGAGCTGGCCGACCAGGTTGTGGTGAGGTTTAAGGACCTGTGGAAAGCCCTCAACATATCCTTTGATTTTTTTATCCGGACAACCCAACCCTTCCATGAGGAGGTTGTGCAGAAGATATTCCAGAAACTCAAAGACAAAGGCGATATTTACAAAGGAACCTACAAGGGATGGTACTGTGATTCTACCGAACATTTTCTATCTGATGATGTCCCCCTCCAAGAAGGAGGATACAAGATCTGCCCGGATTGCAATGTAAAGGCCTATCTGGTAACTGAAGAATGTTATTTTTTCAAGCTCTCAGCTTATGGAGATCGCCTTCTTGATTTTTATGCTCAAAATCCCGAATTTGTCCGACCCCCGAGCCGGATGAACGAGGTGGCAAGCTTTGTCCGGCAGGGACTCAAGGACTTGAGCATTACCCGGACTACGGTCAAATGGGGTATTCCAGTTCCCGGAGATCTCGAGCACACTGTTTATGTCTGGTTTGATGCCCTGCACAACTATCTGACCGGCATCGGCTATGATTGGAAGCTGGAGCTTTACCAAAAATTCTGGCCGGCGACCATTCATCTCATCGGCAAGGATATTCTCAGGTTTCATGCTGTCTTCTGGCCTGCCTTCTTGATGGCGGCTGATTTTCCGCTCCCGCAGACCGTGTATAGCCACGGCTGGTGGCTTAAAGATGAAACGAAAATGTCAAAATCCAAAGGCAATGTCCTTGATCCTCATCTGATCCTGAATACCTTGGGAGCAGACCCGTTGCGATATTTCCTGCTCCGGGAAATCCCCATCGGGCTGGATGGCAATTTCTCCCATGAAGGCTTCCTCCATCGGGTAAATTCGGATTTGGCTAACGACCTCGGCAATCTTGTCCAGCGTACCCTGACCATGATCCATAACTCCTTTCAGGGAAAAATCGAGGAAACAGAAGATGAAGAAGAAGGAGACAAAGAGTTGCGCTTGGCCTTTAATAAACTCAAGGAAGACGTTTCTGTTCTTTACGAGCAGTATGCCCTGAACAGGGCTCTGGAAGAAATCTGGGTCTATATAAACTCAGTCAACAAGTATCTGGCTGACAACGAGCCCTGGAAGCTCGCCCAGAAGGAGACAAAAAGGAAAAGGCTGGCCAGGATTCTTTATCAGGCAGCTTCAGCGATCAGAGGCGTCAGCTATCTCACCTTTCCAGTCATGCCCGAAACTTCAGAGAAAATCTGGGAATACTTGGGCGAAGAAACATCAATAAAAGATGTGCTATTCTCAGGATTCAAGTTTGAAAATTATAGACTGGGTCAGATCATTCAAAAGCCTGAGCCTCTTTTCCCGAGGATTCTGCTAAAAGACTTCTTAGGGGAAGAGGTTTCCCAATCTATGAGTGAAAGGAAGGAAGAAATGGAAGAGATTTCTTTTGATGAATTTAAAAGAATGGACCTCAGAGTCGGAGAAATCGTGCAAGCCGAGAGAGTGCCTGGCACTGACAAACTCCTCAAGCTCGAAGTCGACATCGGAGAAGAAAAGAGAACCATGGTGGCTGGGGTGGCGGATGTCTATTCTCCAGAAGAGCTTACGGGTAAAAAACTGGTCGTGATCGTCAACCTGAAACCTGCTGTGATCAGAGGAATCGAATCTCAAGGGATGCTCCTGGCAGCTGAAACAGAGGGTAAAGCTATTATACCGTTCTTCGAGAGTGATGCTCCAACTGGAGCCAAAGTCAAGTGAGACCCTAACCGACTTATTCCACTCGCTTGTATAAATCTCACAGTTCCTAAAGAGCGAGGCCTCTGTGGTCGAACTAAAAATACACCTTAAATTCAGAGGAGAGAAAAATGAGGAGAAGAGAGTTTCTGAACGTGGTAGCAGGAAGCGTGGCAGGCCTGCCGGCCTTGACCTCGAATAGATCCAGAGCCTTACCAGAAGAACAGGAGAAGAAAATCCAAGAAAGTGAGGTCATGGTCAAAGTTCTGGGAACAGCTCAAGATGGAGGAATCCCCCAGCTTGGCTGTTATTGTCCGAATTGCCTCCGCGCAAGAGAGGAGCCAGGATTCTCTCGCCTTGTATCCTCCTTGGGTTTGTTTGACATTCCCAAGAGAAGCTTTTTCCTGCTGGACGCTACCCCTGATATAAGACGGCAATGCCACCTCGCCCACCAAAGACTGGGTAAGCAGAAATCGGGAGCCAGAAATTTCCCGCAGGCTGTGCTCCTCACCCATGCCCATATTGGTCATTACACAGGCTTGATGTTTTTTGGCTACGAGAGTGTCTCGACTTCCGATCTACCTGCTTACTGTTCGGAACGGATGGGAATTTTCCTCGCCAACAATGGACCCTGGAGCCAGCTCGTCAATTTTAAAAATATTTCTATCCACCAACTCTCTATGAAGCAAAAACTTTCCTTAACGCCTAGCCTTTCGATCACCGCACGTTCAGTCCCGCACCGCGATGAATATTCAGACACTCTCGGCTTCACGGCTTACGGCCAGAAAAAGAAACTCCTCTATATACCTGACATTCAGGACTGGAGAACCTGGAAGAAATCGATCGTGGAGGAAGTCAAAAAAGTTGACTATGCTCTCCTGGATGGAACATTTTACGGCCCAGAAGAGCTTCCTGGGCGCGACCTTTCCCGAATCGGCCATCCTTTCATAACCACAAGTCTAAAACTCTTGGGAAAACTGGCCAGGGAAGGAAAGACAAAAATCTATTTTACCCATCTCAACCATTCCAATTTAGCTCTCGATCCAGAAGGCGAGGCCAGGAAAAAAATCGAAAGAGAGGGCTTCAGACTGGCTGAGGAAGGAATGGAGTTTTTCCTCTAGCGGTCAAGCTGATAGATATCTTCTAAGCCTTCTAACCGAGATCATTCCTTCTCTAATAATTCTCGGCTTCTCTGAAGTCATATCGAGAACTGTCGAAGGCAGAGGTCCAGGCGTTTTTCCTCCATCCACAATAAGATCAACTTTTCCCCAAAAAATATCTTTGATTTTCTCAGGACGATTGATCTCCTTCTCTCCTGAAATGTTGGCACTAGTGGCTGTCAACGGAAAGCCTGCCTCCCTTACCAGCTCTCTAAGCCAGGGAACAGCAGGAAGACGCACTCCTATGGCCTGAGAGTGTCCCAGGAGCTCTGGAGGTAAGGCAGGAGACGCTTTCAAGACCAGGGTGAGAGGTCCAGGCCAGAATTCTTCGGCCAGGGACCAGAACAGAGGCGGAATTTCAACAGCAATCCTCTTGGCTTCTTCAGATTTAGCAATCATCAAAGGAATCGGTTTTTGCATCTTTCTTTTCTTTATTCGATAAATCCTTCTTATCTCTTCAGGAGAGAAGCAATCTGCGCCGAGCCCGTAAAAAGTGTCGGTAGGAAAAGCCATCACCCCCGGCTTCTTTAGGAATTGAGCAATGGATTTTATCTTGTCCAGCTCGACTGCTGGTGGATTTATCTTGATTACTCGGGTTTCTATATTCATCTTCAAGCTATCGACCGAAATTCGCTTCTCATTATACCAGATTCCACGACGTGGGAACGGTTCTATTTCAAACACCTGGGGGACGGTTCTATTTTTAAAGAGGAGAATGGCTTTAAAAATCTTTCGTGAGCTAGACCATTCTCTAATATCTTTTTTTTCTTGACTCCGAGCCTTATCTATCTTATAAACATTAACCTAAAGTAGACCTGAATCACAGAATAGAGGACAGTTGACCTTTATTAGGCACAATTTCATTTTCTGTCTTCCCTGAGGCCTTATTGGTTATTCTTGGCATGAAATTTGCTTATTATGTCACCCCAGGAGGAAAAACATGCGAAAAAAATTAATCCTTCTCGTGAGTATGTTATTGTTGGGTTCGAGTTTTGTTTTCTCAGATGCTGTCTCCTTTAAATTTGTTTATTTCGCCCCTAGAGCCAAAAGCGATCTCTGGGATGAAGAATTTCGCCTGATGGATTTTACAAAATCAAGCTTTCACAGCACTTCTATCAGCTTTGGCTATGAGTATTTTCTCCGCCGGGAGATCAGTTTTCTGATCAGTGTGGATACCTATACCAGGAAGAAAGTCGGGATTTATGATGGTCTTGTTGGAGAAACTATCGATGATTATTACAATCCCGAAATTGATACTGATTATTTTGCTTTTGACTACGGGGAAGGCTATGCTATACAACATACTTTTGACGTCTCCATAACTCCCATCCAGCTTTCAGTAAAACTCACTCCAATGGGAAGAAGACAGAGATTTATTCCCTACGTCGGAGCTGGAGTCGGAATTTATTTCTGGACTGCGAGGCTGCTTGGAGATTGGATTAGGTTTGACCAATTTGACAAATTCATTGATCAATCAACTGGCGAAGAAGTTATCGGACGCCCAATTTATTTCGCCGATGTCAGGGATGAAAATAAGATCACTTTTGGATATCATGCCTTCGGGGGCGTGATGATTCCTGTGTCCAACAGGCTTAGCCTCGACCTCGAGTTCAAGTACAACGTTGCCCAAGGAGATTTGAAGCGCTTTGAAGGTTTTGAACCCTTTGATCTCAATTCTTATTTGTTTTCTTTGGGAATTTCCTACTGGTTTTAATACCAGGTTGAGAGAAAAAAAGGCTTACTTTTGTGCTCTCAGTCTTTCTGCAACTATGCGGGCCACCTTTTGACCAGAGAGCAGCATCCCACCGAAAATGAGCCCCATTCTTTGGGCTCCGAAAACATCACGGACAGCCATACCGCACACATAGAGATGGGGGAAAGACTTCCTTGGTGTTCTCCAGGATAGCTTTTTCCCCTTCTTGGGCCCACATAGGCTTTTCACCAATAACTCCGCCAGTAGGAGTGAAGAGTTTCTCTCCTGATTTTTGGCTGACGACCTGAGCTACTTCGGCGGCGTGCCCGGTGGCATCTACGACATAGGAGCTTCTCACCGTCATCGGATCCACATGAAGTTTGGCCATTTCGACTGCCGACCAATTGATCACCACGCCACTGACCTCATTTTGGTAGATAAGGACATCCTCAACGGCCAGACAGTTATAAATACGAGCCCCTTTCTTGATAGCCTGGCTGAGATGGACACCAAGGGTCTCTAGAGAAGAACCGACATAATAATTCTCTTTGTACAGAGAGGTATCAACGCCCAACTCATCAAGGAGAGGCTTTGATTCTTATTGAATGACGATTTTATTGAACATCATGCCTCCTCCTGGCATCCCCCCTCCAGGACGGAGTGCTCTCTCGAAAACGACAACCTTAAAACCATCCTTGTTTAAAAAATAGGAAGCGCAGAGGCCCGAGGGAACAGCCCCGCAAACCACGACATCGCACTCAAGATCCTCAAGGATTTCCCTGAGATAAGACTCGATGATGGCTCTCGAAATAACGACATCATCTAACATGACTTCCCTCTCGTTAGAATCTTATTATAAATAGCCGTATTTTCTTGGTCAATTCAAGAAAAACAATTGTAAACATCTTTTTTCCTTGATGGGCAATAGCTGGAGGATGTTTTGAGCGACCCTTTGAATTCAATATTTTTCGTAGGATATGATCTCTTCCAGGCTTTTACGGCTTCTTGACGACGGCCTGGCCGCCGGATACCCTAAAGGAGTCAAGGCCAAGACTTTTACGTCTTCAGGAATATCCAGGATGGACTTGACCTCTGTTTCCTCGAAGGCACCGATCCAGCAGGTTCCCAGATTCTCCTCTTCTGCTTGCAGGATGAGATGCTCTAAAGCAATGGCTACATCCACGGGCCAGGATTTCATGTAGCGCCCCATTCGGGAATAGCACGCCTCCGGAAAGCCGCAAGCCACAATAACCACCGGGGCCTTGGCCATAAAGTATTGGCCGATCGAGGCTTCAGCTAGTTTTTCTTTTACGAGCTTATCCTTGACAATGATGAATTTCCAAGGTTGAAGATTTTTTCCTGATGGAGCCAGCCGAGCCGCCTCCAAAACCCGCCAAAGAACCTCTTCAGGAATAGGATCCTCCTTGTATTTCCTTATGCTCCTCCTCCTTCTGATGATCTCTAAAACGCTCATTTTCCCTCCCTTTTCTCGTCCACGGATTCTAGTTCGTGCTTCTCTATGAGGCTTAAATATTTCCTGGCCTCCTCTTGATTACCCCTAATCCCAAAGCCCTTCACCAAAATTCGGCATTTCTTCACAATCTCTTGTCTGACAAGTTTTTCCTGATGAGGAGTCAAGCGGAGATTTAAAGCTTTTTCTAAGGCTTTGATCCTGAACCTGTCCATTCCCCAGTATTTCTTGGAAAGCTGATCAGGATGGCCTCCTCGTTTGATTATCAATGGCCTGGAGATTAAATAGACTGGGAACTTATGGGCGACTCTAATGCCAAAATCATAGTCTTCACAAACCGGCAATTCTTTATCAAAATGGCCCACTTCCTCGAAGATTTCTCTCCTAATAAGAGCCGAGGAAAGGCTGAGAAGGCAAAGGGGGAGGACTTTATCAAATATCCAGCCTGAATGTTTCTGATGTTTTTTCTTGGGATTAACCCGGATTCCTTTTCTAATCCACGTTTCCTCTGTATAACAGACTTCGGCCCCGGGCAAGAACTCCATTAAGTTCATCTGCATTCTTAACTTCTCTTTTGTCCAGAGGTCATCCGAATCTAAAAAAGCTATATAATCTCCCTTGGCCAGCCTGAGTCCTAGGTTTCGAGCAGCGCTTATCCCCTTATTCCCTTGGTGGTGATATTTCACCCTGTCTCCGAAAGCCTCGACAATTTCCTTGGTGTTATCGGTTGAGCCATCATCGATGATTAAGAGCTCGAATGAATAAGCAGGATCAGAAGAGATGAAACAGTCTTGATCCAGGACCGACTGGATAGCTTCCTTCAAGAAAGAAGCTCGATTATGGGTAGGAATAATAACGCTTACCATTTGGCTCCGGCTGAGTGAATCGAAAACACGCTTCTCTTGCCCATATTTCCTTACCTGAGCGAAGGCCAGCGGATGAAAAAACACCTTATTGAGTCAATAATCTCATCTTTCAACGCAAAAAAAGGGACTGGCTATCTCCTTCGTGAATGAAAATTCAGTTCAGGAAGCTCTGGAAAGAGTGATCTGGCCTCTCTTTTCGAAAGGGAGTTTGATCCTGCCCCAGCTGGTGATAACTTCTGCCTCTCCAGATATCTGACAAATGACAGCAGGCTGGTGGAGAATATCGTAGACCTCTTTTCCCACCTCAAAAAAATTAAGAAGAATGGGCAGAGAGAAAACTTTTTCTCCCTTTTTTTCAATGTTTTTATCCCCCCACACAATTCTTTCTTCTCCTATAGGCCTACCCCCCAAGCTGAGCCTGTATCTTAACCTGTCAACCAGGAGTTCAAAACCATTCCTGTTCCTGAATTTGACCTCAAAGGTTAAATCTGCTCCGCCGATAGTCAAATCATTGACTTTAAGAACAATGAATTCAATCACCGGCTTTTTAAGGATCGGAAATTCCGCTGTAAAGGCAAAGGGAATTCTCTCTTCCTTTTTTCTTTCCTCTGAAAAAATGAGTCCACCGGACAAGTAACACCCGGCTCTATCCTCTTCCTCGATCCCTTCTATGGTCTGGAACAAGAGGTCGTTGGTAATCTTCAAAGGAAGGGAAATAAGGGTGTTTCCTTGAGGCTCTATCCCGATATTTTCTTCGAGGGTTGTCTTTAGGCGGATATATTCTCTTTCGTTAATGACAAGCCGGTAGTCGTAGCCGGAAAGATACACCTGTTTTGAAGAAGAATTGGTTATCTTTAAATAAAAAATAAGCGATAAACCCGTGAAGTCTAAATCCTGAATCCTCTTCTCTTGAAGAGACACAGCGAGGTCGTTTTTTAGAGAATTGGCAGGAGCAACAGAGGGCAGAATTCCCATAAGGAGCAAAAAAACAAAGGTTTTTTTTACTTTTTCTGCCATACGAATCGACTTCAGAATGATTAGGATACAATAATGGACAAATTAGAACAAGTCCTCGACATCCTCATTTCCTGGAGGAAGATGACCGTGTTTCTGGAGGAACTGCTGGATGAGCTCACTCTCCTTCTTAGTATACATGGGGTCCTCAACATAGTTAAAATACCGCGCTTCTGGGCGGGAAGAGAGCTCTTCCTGAAGGGATTGTCTCAGATTCTGAGTTCCGGCAATATAAATAATAAGTTTCTCCTCGTCGAGAAGCTGAAAGGCTCCTTCTGACTCAGGAACCTGGTTAACCGCTTCGGAGTTGAACTCCAGCCATTTCTCAGGGGGAAGGACAGCAGATGCCAGTCGAAATCTCAGGTTGCATTTCAGACACCGGTTGGCTTCTTTCTGAGCTCCATCTTCCTCATAGCACCGGTGAATCAGGTCAAAGGACTGGAGACGCTCAGCCAGCGAAAGAGTGGCTACGGGTTCTCTTTCCCAAGACCGAAAACCTTTTTCCTGTCCCATCCACAAGGGTGTCTTCTCTACTTTCTGGGGGGAATAGGACTCTTCTGACAATCCTTTTCCACCCAAAAATTTATCAATGGAATCCGCTGCCTTTCTTCCCAGGGCCATGGCTTCTACAGCCGAGGAAGGTCCCAAGGCTGCTTCTCCCCCAGCAAATATCCCTGCAATGCTTGTCTCCAGGGTTTCAGGATTGACCTGAATCAGGCCTTCTGAGGTCAATTTTATTCCTAGCTCGGGTGGCAAGTAGGACGAATCAGGGCTCTGACCGACAGCCAGTATCACTGTCTGGGCCTCGAGGAACTTGCTCTGAGAGGAGTCAAAAGAAGGATTGAATCTCCCCTTCTCGTCAAAAACTCGGGTGCAGCTTACCAGGACAACTCCTTTGACCTTGTTCCCCGCGCCGTCTATCTTTTGAGGTCCCCAACCTGGATGGATGACGACCCCTTCCTCTTCGGCCTCCTGAATTTCCCACCGGAAAGCTGGCATTTCTTCTCTCTTCTCCAGGCAGACAAGCTCTACTCCTGAAGCTCCGAGACGGAGCGCTGTCATAGCTGCATCCAGGGCGACATTCCCGCCTCCAATCACGACAACTCTTCCGCTGAGCTCGATTGTCTCTCCTCGCTTGACCTTTCTGAGGAAATCTAGCCCCCAGTGAATGCCCTCCAGATCTAGGCCTTCCACCTCAATTTTCTTACTTTTCTGAGCTCCCGAAGCTAAGAAGAGAGCATCCCAGGTCCTGGAAGCCGTATCCTGGAGAAGATTTTCATTCTTGTAGGGGGATTTGGCCAGAATTTCAACTCCCATCGCTCTTATGTTTTCTATCTCTCCCTGAATAACATCCGTCGGGAGTCGGTATTCGGGAATTGCCCACCTGAGCATTCCCCCAGGTTCAGGTTGATTCTCATACACGGTTACAGTATGCCCCAACTTGACTAAAAAATGGGCGGCCACCAGACCAGCGGGGCCGGCCCCAACGATATGAACTTTTTTCCCTGTTTCCTTCTCTTTTGATACCGTGCCCTGGGATTTTTCCATCTGGAGAGCAAAGCGCTTCAGGTCACAAATGGCGATAGCTTGGTTGAGTTCTCTTCTCCGGCATTCCTCTTCACAGGGATGATGACAGATGTATCCAAGGCTTAGGCCAAAAGGAACTCTTTCTCTTATGATCCTGGCTGCTTCTCTGTAATTCCCCTGGGAAATGAAACTGACATAAGAAGGAATATCTATTTCCAGGGGGCAATGGGATACACAAGGCACCAACGAAGCCCTGCGATCTCCCGCTTTGAGCTCTTTATCGCGAAGAGCACCAGTCGGGCAGACCTCGACACACGCTCCGCAATAACGGCACCCAGATTCCTCGAGAGAAGGATGGGACGTTCCGACAATAATTTCATTATTAACCATAACATACCCAAGAGCTTTAGCTCCTATAATATCTCCGCAAACCCTCACACAACGGAGACAACTCACACAAAGGTTGTAGTCCCTGATGAAAAGAGGTTTGTCTTCTTCGGTGTAAAGATAGCGAGGGACATAGCGGGGCATATCTTCTCTAAGACCTATGTATTCAGCCACCTGGCGCAGCTCGCAAAAATCAAACTGTGGACAGCACCGCTCTTCCTCAGGGACATTGGTGGAACACTGGGTCAAGCTGCAGCCCTCTTTTTGAGCACAGATGAGACAAGCACGAGGATGATGAGTCAGGAGAGAGGCCAAGTTCTGTTGACGCAGAGCGTCTAATTCGTTGGACTGGATTATGATTTCCAGGCCTTCCTCAACCGGGGTGACACAGGAGAGAACAGGTTCTTCCTGACCTTTGATATCGACCAGACACAGACCACAGCCTTGGTAATCGTTGCCCTGTCCGTCAGGAAGGTATTTGTCCTGACCACGATAGCATTCATCAAGAGGAGTGGCTTTCCGAAAGGAGGGCAAGTCCGGATGATGACATAAATGAGGAATGTAGACACCAGAACTCAAGGCGACATCTAGAACAGTCTGCCCTTCCTTGGCCTTTAATTTACGGCCATCTATGGTTAAAGCGACATCCATCAGGCTCTTACCCAAAAACCTTTCCGTTCAGCGAGTCTAACCAGTTTAGATAATCTGGCTTCTTTTACCAAGAGTGGGCTATCGCTCCAGGGCTACAGACATTCATACAGGGCAGAGGTTTTCTTTTCTTCATGGGTTTACAGGGTGCACAGGAGTATTTAATCTTCTTCCGGTGAAATTCTGAAACCTTGGCCACGGGTTCTTCTCTAAAGGGATCATTCTCATCTTCACCGACTTCTAGAACTCCAAAGGGACAAGCAGGCACGCAATTGCCACAACCATCACATTTGTCGGTATCAATCGTGATGAAATAATCCCCTGAGCCGTTCTTGTAGCCGTAGTTAGCTAACATTTTATCTTAAGCCTCTCTGTTTCTCGACCAAAGCCTTGGCAAAGAGAGCCCCTCCCAAAGCTCCAGCGATTTGGGTATCATGTTGAGGCTCCAGAGCTTTGATACTCAGCTCGGCCTCTATTCTTTTGACTACCCCCTCATTCTTGGCAATGCCTCCGGTTACAGCAAATTCCTTCTCGATCCCTATTCTCTCTAAGAGCTCCACAACCCGGTGAGCCATGGCTGAGGAATAAGCTGCTAAAACCTTCTCCTTAGGCCATCCTTTTCGTAAGAGCCCTACTGCTTCAGATTTGGCAAAGACAACGCAGGTGGAACTCACTGGTTCTGGCTCCTCCTCGACTTTAAAGGATAGACTCCCCATCTCCTCTATGGGTATGGAGAGGAGGTCAGCAAAGACTTCCATACCGCGTCCAGTCCCGGCAGCACACTTGTCATTCATCAAGAAGTTGGTGACCTTCCCCTTGTTATCACAGTGAATGGCTTTGCAATCCTGGCCACCCATATCAAGGATCGTCCTGATCGAGGGCCCGTACATGAAATTGGCACCCCGGGCATGGCAGGCTATCTCGGTTATGGCCCGGTCAGCAAAGGGAACATTGACTCTTCCGTAGCCAGTCCCAACAGTGTAATGAACGTCTTTCAGGGTTGAGCCAGTCTCTTCCAGCGCCTTATCCATCGCTTTTTGGGCGCTCTCCGGACTATCGGAGCCGGTGCGGATGTTGCTGTAGCAGAAAAGCTGACCATCAACCATGACCACAGCCTGTGAACTCACAGAACCGACATCCACCCCTGCTGAAATAATGTCTCCAGATTTCCAGTCAATATCTGGAGCTGTCCATCGCGATTCTGGCCATCTCCAGTATTCTTTCTCCATCTTAACCTCCTTTTGCCTTTTCAAGCGCCACGTAGGCCGCACCCAACGCGCATGAATACTCTGGGTCCTCGGGAATAAGCAGATCAAGCTGCAGATCTCGTTTCAAGGAATCTACAAAACCGACATTCCTAGCCACTCCACCCACCAGGGCCACATCCTTCTCGAGCCCAATCTTACGGGATAGAGAAGCGATCCGGTCAGCAATAGCATCATGGACTGCCCGGGCAATATCTTCCTTGGAGTGTTTAGCATGAATCAAGCTGACAACCTCGGATTCAGCAAAAACAGCACACTGAGCGTTCATGGGGACGGCTTTCTGAGATTTCAGGGAGAGGGGACCTATTTCCTCCACCTTGATTTCAAGGGCTCTAGCCATGGTTTCGGTGAAGGTGCCAGCCCCGGCGGCACATTTTTCGTTAATCGCAAAATCAACAACCTTTCCTTTATCATCGATCCTGATGGCTCGACCTTCTTCGGCTCCAACATCAATCACTGTCCTTACCGAAGGATGAAGAGCGCTCATAGCCTTGGCATTGGCTCCCACTTCGGTGACCGTTGTTTGGGCAAAAGCCGCCTCCTCCTTTCCGGTCCCAGTGGCTGTTATGTGTTCCAGCTCTTCCATGGAAAAGCCGGCCTCTTTCAAGGCCTTGCCCAAGGCTTCCTGGGCCGATGCTTTCTGATCAAAGCCGCTGGCGGCTGAACCCTTGGCCAGGATTTTATCATCATCAAGAATCAGCGCTTTGACGAATTTGGCTCCACAATCGATTCCACTGACTCTCATTTCAACCTCCTAAATTGAGTTTGTCTAGTTTATCTAGTTTGTTTAGTTTGTCCAGTTTATCTAGCTTGTCTAGTTATTCCCTCCTTATCTTCTTAAATATTGGGTGTTGATTTTTGTGCTTTGAGCACTCTATTTCCTTTCTCCCTGCTTTTTATTCCTCAATTTTTTTCAAGTCAAGGCTCTCCATGAAAGCATCGATTCGATTTACAGTCTGAGCCTCATCAAACTCTCGCTCATCTCCCATGTTGCCTTCGAACGTCATCACCGGAAAGCCGGCCTCGATCAAGGCTAGCCTGTTTTCGGCAATACCCAAACTCAAGCCTTCACAACCTCGGTTGTAGTGGAGCATGACTCCATCAAGCTTCCATTCTTTTCCAATCCTGATCATCATCTCGTTCTTGAGTTCTGGAGAGTAGAAATGCTGCCATTCAGGTTTTTTCAATTCCCAGGAAGCTAAAACACGAAGAGCCTGTTCACGGTCCTTTATCTCTAAACCTTCATCCTGGGGAGTTTTTCGCGGTCCCCAGGTTCCATCCTCCTCAATATCCCACATGCCGATCAAGCCAAAAGTATAGAGAGAACCGATAGAAACACAGCCGTATTTTTCAAGGTAGCGGAATATCTTCAGGAATGCCCAAGGAGGCTGGGTATCGCTCATAACCCGACACTGTTCATTCGCAACCGCGGCGATTCCTCTTTTAACTCGATCCTTCACTTCATCCCGGAGTTCCTCGTAAAAATCAGCCACGTCCTGGCTGCTCTTGTGGAGAGTTCCCAAGACATAGAGGGAATACATGGTCTTCTCATCCAGCGGGGCGGGAATCGTTTTATTATAGGCGCAGACCTCAGCCCAAAGAGACGTGGACCGGCAGTGATTGTATACAGCCTTAGTCAGCTTCTCATCATCATATTTTCTTCCAGTCGCAGCCTCCAGCCAATCGATTCCATCCAGCATCTGGCCCACGACGTACTCAAGCCTGTTCTCGGTGAGTTCATCATAGGGGCCAACACTGACATCGATAGAATAATAGGGAATATCTCCCCCTTCTAAATCACGAACGACCTGGTACCATTTGGAATGGGAGCAGCAAATGTGATCCTGCCAGATGAAATCGGGCTTCGGGAACTCCCCTCCAAAGACATACTCATTGAGCATGATAGATCCCCAATAATTCCGCATGTAGGAACACAGGTCTCGAGCAAACCCCGCTTTTTCCACGGCTTCATGGCATTTGAGAGCAAAGTCTTTATTCCAAGCTACTGAAGCCGCATAAGGTTCTCCTGTTAAAGGATAGACATCATCGCCGAGACCCGCGGGAATGGCATCAAAGGACCAAGCCCCACCTGCCCAGCGAAGGCCACCTTGCTCATGAGCTTTGGCATAGTTGTGATAATATTCGTTCCTGATTTCTTTGGCTTTATTCCAGCACTTCAAAGACTCTGTTTCATATTTTGGGCTCATCGAACGCCTCCTTAGTATAAGTCCTCTTCCCCCAGCATTTCCAGGAATGCTTCGACCCTGGTTTTAAACTGCCCAATAGGCACAGTCACATCAAATTCTAAGAATTGAGCAGGTATCCCCTCCTCCTTGAGACTCTTGATAATGGCCGGAATGTCGAGTTCATGAGGGTCGCAGAACTTCTGTTGGATGACCACGGCTCCTTGAACCTTCCAGTCTTGAGCCAGTTTTTTTATATGCTCAATCCTGGTCCTCTCCGGCCAGTCTTTGCTGGGACAGGGAACTCTTTCCACATAACGCGCGGCAATAGCCTCTAGAGGATTCCCGTTAGAACTCACCTCATTCCAGAAATAGCGACTGCCAGTGCAGTGATCATCCACGACAAAGATGGCTCCCAGCGATTCTACCATTTCCACAAATTCTGTATCGTCATCCTCACTTCCCAGTATCATCAACCTGATCTTGGAGCTGTTCTCCAGCTGGCGCCGAGGCAATTTCTCCAGTAACTCCTGAAGGGTTTCATTGTAATCTTTTTTATCCACCATCTGGCTGGCGACCACAGCATACATGGCTTCCAGGCCAGAGAGAGGCGGGTTGGATTCCTTTCGTAAATCATAGAGCTTTCTGGTCAAAGCTCGGGACGTATTCATGATTTCAATACCCTTGTTTAAATCATCGTCGGTAATCGTCTTTCCAGTCCATTCCTCGACGGCCTTTTTAAAAACTTCCAACTCTCCTTTCAAATAAGGAAGAGATCTTTTGCTCTGAACATTGTTGGGCATAGGAAGGTAGTAACTAAAATCCACTGGCTTATGGATCTTCCAAGAGGTGTAGGTCTGGCGGATATGCAAACAACTCTGAGCAATCATGATGCCATCGAGATAATCATACTTTCCTTTTAATCCTTGAGCTAAACAATCGCGGCAGAAGGGGCAGTACATTCCAAAAATATGGGGTTCAGTCACATCTTGAGGCTCATGGCTGCCCAGAATTCTGACTGGAAGCACTCCTGCAGCATACAGAATCTCTTCAGGGACATAAGTGCAAAAATAGCCGACAACCTTTCCTCCGGTCTTATTCTTCCATTCTTGTGCATAATCGTGGCGTTTCTCATACCACTCTTTAAACTTTTCCATCATTTCTTCAACTCCTTCTCAAGAGGAATCATATTGAGGATATCGAAACCTAAGGACTTGAAATAGGAAATCAAGTTCCCTTCGTGCCAGTCCACCAAGGTTCTGACTTTCTTGATGTTTTTCCGCTGGAAATGGCCGAGGAGGTTTTCGCCCAATTTGCGTCCAATCCCTTTACCTTGGTATTCAGGATCAACTCCGAGCACTTTGATCCAACCGGTTTTTTCTCCTCGCCCAAACTCCCAGAGCCTGACTTCGCCAAAAATAAATCCCACCAGCCTTTCGTCAATCTCGGCTCCGAGGCTCATCAGAGGATCACCGTGCTGGAGGTGATACCTGGCTGTCTCCTTCAAGTATTGCATTCTCTCTGGGCTGTGAAAGTCGCGCTCCTTCTCAATCCTTTCTTCAATTCTCAAGATATCTTCCAAATCATTCATTCCCAGTATCCTGATATTGGTTGTCGTAGAAATCTCTTTCCAGAGTTTAGAGCGACCAACTTTCTTGAAGTGGATTCTTCCCTCGGCCCGAAGAATTTCTAAATATTTGGCAACCGTATGGCGAGTCAACCCCAGTTGAAAGGCTATTTCTTCCATTTGAAGGCCGGAAGGAGAGGCCCTGAGGATTTCCAGGATCTTTTCTTGAAAGTCGTTATCCATATTTTATGGTATCCAATATTGGTTACCATAAAAATAATGAATCTAGTTCCACTTGTCAAGAGGTTTTTTGCTTCTCTGGCCAGAAGAGGCTCAACTCTAGAGGTCTTCAAAGATGGAAAAAATGTCTCTTCTTATCCTGTAAAAAATTTAAAGAAAAGATTTGAAATATTTCGATTAAGATATTTATAATAATGTCCAATAGAACAATGGGAAGAAAAATGAGAAAAATATACCAGAATGTCTTAGAGCTAATAGGTCACACGCCGATCGTTCATCTCAACCGAATGAAAAAGGACATTAAAGCAAACATCTTGGCTAAATTAGAGTATTACAACCCGAGTGGAAGCGTTAAAGACCGAATCGCTTTATCCATGATTGAGGAGGCTGAACGTCAAGGAATCATCAAGCCAGGAGATACGATTGTTGAACCAACAAGTGGAAACACAGGAACGAGTCTTGCTTTGGTGTGTGCCTTGAAAGGGTACCGGATGATAGCGGTCATGCCGGATCAAATGAGTCAGGAGCGTAAAGATATGATGTCAGCTTTTGGAGCTGAGATTGTTCTTGTACCCAGCCAAGATCAAGCCAAGCCTGGAACTTTCAGCAAGAAAGACGTGGAGGCGACAGTGGCCAAGGCTGAGGAATTGGCTTCCCTCCCAGGTCATTTCATGCCCAATCAATTTTCTAACCCCGCCAACACTCTCGTCCACCAGCAAACAACAGCTAGGGAGATATGGGAAGCCACTGAGGGCCAGATAGACATATTTGTGGCTGGGGTGGGGACTTCTGGATCCGCAATGGGAGTCAGTGTAGGCTTAAAAGAGAAAAATCCCGGCATAAAAATCTACGTCGTTGAACCTGCTGATTCAGCAGTGATTTCAGGGGAATGTCCTGGCCATCACCGAATCCAAGGGATTGGAGAAGGATTCATTCCAGACCTTTTCCAGCCCGAGAACTATGATGGAGTCATAAAGGTCACTGATATAGAAGCAAAAGCCACTGCTTGCCGTCTTGCCCGGATTGAGGGTATTTTTGCTGGTTACTCTGCCGGAGCCAATGTCTTTGCTAGCCTGAAGGTGGGAGAAAAATTGAGTCAAGGCAAAACAGTGGTGACACTCATTCCTGATTCAGGAATGAAATATCTGAGCACCGAGCTTTTCCATCACGATCCCGAAGTTTGTAACATCCATTGCTGCACTCTCCTTGGACCCGAGAAACGTGAAGAATGCCTAAAGGGAGCAGCCCGATGCTGTGTCCTTGAGCCGTGTTAGCATCGGAGATCCCTATAAATTATTCCAACGAGGAGGCCAAAATCGTGAAAAAAATCTTTGTATTTATTCTTTTCAGCCTTTTTTGTTTATTTACTATCTTTTCCTTGAACAGCTGTAAGCCAGAAGAAAAAATCATCGAGAAGCAGCCCATCCAGATTTCCGATGAAGAACTCCAGGCAAAAGACGTTGCTGTTTATAAGGTCAGAAAAATCGCTGGGAAAGAGAGAGAATCGCTTTCCCTCGACTTCTCAGGAATCGAAAAACCTTCCTCACCTGATGAGTTTGACACACCCTTCCATTTTCCTCCCCTTCGTCAGTACAGAACCGGAACGTGCTGGTGTTTCGCCACCACTTCTTTTCTCGAATCTGAATTGAAGCGTCTAGGCAAAGAAGAAATCAAACTTTCTGAAATGTATACTGTCTATTGGGAATACGTGGAAAAAGCAAGGCGCTTTATCAGAGAAAAGGGCGATTCTGCCCTCGGTGAGGGCTCAGAGCACAATGCTGTGACTGAGCGGATGAAGCAGTATGGAGTCGTAAGGGCTACAGATTACACTGGTCTTATTGGCGAACAAACAGAGCACGACCACAGCGAACTCTTCCAGGAATGGAAAAATTATCTCCTCTTCTGCCAGAAAAACGAATACTGGGACGAGGATAAAGCTGTTTCTTATGTGAAGGAAATATTGAACAAACACCTAGGCCGGCCACCGGAGACCATCGAGGTCGAGGGGAAAACCATGACCCCAAAGGAATTCATGGAGAAAGTCTTGGAACTTCCTCCAGAAGATTATGTGTGCTTCATCAGCTTTAAACATCTTCCCTTCTACACCAAAGGAGAATACGAAGTTCCCGATAACTGGTGGCACAGTAAGGACTATTACAATCTTCCCCTTGATGAGTTCTATAAGGCGATGGTTGAAGCTCTTAAGAAAGGTTATACGCTGGCTGTGGGTGGGGATATTTCTGAGCCAGGAATAAGCGGGGAAAACGATGTGGCCCTGATCCCGACTTTTGATATCCCCTCCCCGTTGGTTGATCAGGATAGCCGGGAATTCAGGTTTTACAACCGTACTTCCCGAGATGATCATCTCATCCATTTTATTGGCTACAGAAAAGCTGGGAATCATGACTGGTTTTTGATTAAAGATTCAGGAGGAAGCGCCCACCGCGGCCAGTTCAAAGGCTATTACTTCTACCGGAGCGACTACGTGAAGCTGAAGATGCTGACTTTCATGGTCCATAAAGATGCGGTTCCTGATCTACTCGCCAAATTCTCTGACTAAAAACAAAGAAAAGAAAGAAGAAATACGTTAAAATAGATCCTTACGGCTAGAACCACATGGAAAAATTGAAGGCTGTTTTTCAGGGAAAAGAATTCTTCGTGAATCTCTTCGGCCAAGACGTCTATGCTGTCGGAGGCTATGTCCGGGACCTCATCAGGGGGATTCCCTCTGAAGACGTAGACGTCCTCATCACTCATCATCCGGTGGAAGAGATCATCAAAAAAATCAAAGCCCACGGAAAAGTTGACCTGGTTGGAAAAAGTTTTGGTATCATTAAATTCACCATCAAAGGGAAAACTTACGATATTGCCCTTCCCCGAAAAGACACTCCCAAAGAATCAGGAGTTAAAGGACACAAGGACTTTCTCATTTCAGCTGACCCGGATCTCCCCTTGGAAAAGGACCTGGAAAGGCGGGATTTCCGCTGTAACAGTATAGCCTTAAGGCTCGCGGACGGGAAGGTATTCGACCCTTTTGGAGGTCTGCAGGATATCAAGGAAAAATGCATCAGGCTGACCAACCCCCAAAGTTTCCCTGATGATCCGTTGCGGGTACTCCGTGTGGCTCGATTCGCTTCAGTTTTGAATTATTCGGTAGATCCTTCTATTTATGAAGTTGCTAAAGAAATCGATTTAGCTGGCTTGAGTGTGGAAAGAGTGAACGAAGAGCTCTTCAAAATCCTCCTTTTTTCTCCTCTTCCCTCGATAGGCCTTGAGGAACTGTTTCGATTGAGTGCTCTGAGTCAGCTCTTTCCTGAGCTTTACGATTTGACTCTTTCCATCCAGGATTCCATCTTTCATCCTGAAAAAGACCAGTTTGGTCATCATTCTGTCTGGCATCATACAAAATTGACCGTTGACCAGGCCAAAACGTTAGCTGATCTTTTCGATCTCCCTCAGGAGAAAAAATTAGCCCTCCTGCTCAGCGCCCTCTATCACGATATCGGCAAGCCCTCCACCTCACATTGGGAATATAAACGAGGAAGGATGGTCATCACCAATAACAGGCATGATGTCGTTGGAGAAAAGATTGTGAAAAGAATATTTAACCGGTTCAAGATCTTCTCCTGGGATGGTTACAAGCTGAGGAAAATGGTTCTTGTCCTGATCCGGACTCATCACCGGGCAACCGAATTGTGGCAGAATAAAGATGTGGTCACCAAGAAAGCCTTTAACCGTCTAGCGGCTGATGTGGATGGAGAAATCGAACTTTGTGTTTACCTCGATGAAGCTGACCGAGCTGGAAGGAAGAAAAAACTTATTCAGGGGTTAGACAGGCAGGCGAAATGGCTCTTGAAAAAGTTCGAGGAGCTGAATGTTACCAAGGAATCCATCAAGCCTTTAATCATGGGAAGGGACTTGATTGAATTAGGGATCTCGCCTGGACCTCCTATGGGAAAAATCCTCAAAGATCTGTATAAGCTTCAGCTCGATAATGAATTCGAGACCAAAGAGCATGGTTTAGAAATCGCCAAAAAATTAATCAAGAAATAATCCCGATGAAAATTTTCGTTGCAGGCGGCGCTGGCTACATCGGGTCTCACACGGTCCAAGAGCTCATCCGAGAAGGATTTGAAGTCCTCATCTTCGACAACTTCTCCACCGGAAGAAAGGAACTCGTTGTGGGGGGTGAGTTGGTTGAAGGTGATCTCAGGGATAAAGATTCTCTAAAAAAAGCTTTTTCTCCAGGGAGTGTCGGGGCTGTTCTTCATTTTGCTTCCCTCATTCAGGTAGGTGAATCTTTTCTTGACCCTAAGAAATATTATACGCATAACCTGCTCAGCAGTCTTAACCTCCTCGAGGCCGCGATAGAAGCTAAAGTTAAATATTTTATTTTCTCTTCCAGTGCTGCGGTCTATGGCCTGCCTAAGAAAATCCCGCTCCCCGAATCTCATCCTTTAAATCCAATCAATCCTTACGGACAGACAAAGCTTTTTGTGGAGAAGATCCTCCAAGATTACGAAAGAGCCTACAGCCTGAAATTCATCTCCCTTCGCTATTTTAATGCTGCGGGGGCTGATCCTGAAGGCCGCTTGGGAGAAATGCACGAACCTGAAACCCATCTAGTCCCGAACATTCTTCTCTCCCTCCTGGGGAAAAAAAAGAATTTCGAGCTTTATGGAACAGATTTTCCGACCCCAGACGGGACTGCAGTCAGAGACTATATTCATGTCACTGACCTGGCCAAGGCCCACGTCCATGCTCTGCGCCGTCTTCTAGCCTCCCCAAAAAGTGAGTTCATAAATCTTGGCACGAACAGGGGTCATTCTGTTCTGGAAATCCTAAAAAAGACCGAAAAAATCCTGGGGAAAAAAATTTCGTACAGAGAAAAATCAAGGCGGAAGGGCGATGTTCCCATTCTCCTCGCTTCAAAGGAGAAAGCAGAGCGAATCCTGGGCTGGAAACCCCAACATTCAGATATCGAAACCATCATCAAAACAGCCTGGGCGTGGCACCAGAAAACCATTTAACACAATCCTATCCAACTCATTGATTGCAAAAGAGTTATTGGAGTGTATGAAGCGACCTTAAAAGATTTAGCCTTCAAATTTCGCTCTTCGAGGGAAGTCGACCTGCGCGTATGTTTGAGCCTAGCGAGTTACGCAGCAGCCAAGAAGAACAATTGAAAAAAATGGGGACGGTTCTATTTTTTCGCAGTTTCCTCAACTTACTCTATGAACTGTTGAGAAAAAATAGAACCGTCTCCTATCTTTTGGGAGCGAATATACATCTAAAAACTCTCCCTTTAACAGAAATGGAAATGTGAATGCTCAAGAAACCATTTGACTCTTAGCTCTCTAAATGCTATAAATTAAACCCTTTAGGTATAAATTGAGGAATTTTAGCTGGTTTCTTTCAATCCTTTTGGCCATCGCTCTTTCTCTTTCCTCTTGGAACTGTTCGCGCCAGCCTAAAATCCAAAAGCCTCTCTCCCTTCCTTTTCCAGCCAAGCAGGCTCCCGCGCCTTCGGAGCCGGAGGAGAAAGCGTCTAGCCAGGACGAGAAGAAAGATCAATCTAGCAGCGAACTGTCCGTTCAGAGCGTAAAAATCAATCTAGAAGAGATCGATCCCTCTGTCTTGCTCGAAGAGGCGCTCGATTCGTACCAGGATGCTCAAAGCGCCTGGGAAAGGGGTGATTTTGACACGGCCTTGACTGCCCTTGATGAGGCTTACGAGCTGATCCTGAAAGCCGATCTGCCTCAAGATTCTCCTCTTATCCAGGAAAAAAACGACCTCAGGCTGCTACTTGCAAAAAGGATTCAGGAAATCTATGCTTCACGGCTGATCACGGTCGGAGATAACAATAAGACTATCCCGCTCGTAGAAAACAGTTATGTCAAAGCAGAAATTAAAAATTTCCAGACAAAAGAAAAGAAATATCTAGAAGAATCTTACCGCCGTTCAGGACTTTATAGAGAGATGATCGTCGAAGAATTAATCAAGGCCGGCCTTCCTGAACAGCTGAGCTGGGTTCCCATCATCGAAAGTGGTTTCAAAGTCAGAGCTTTGTCCCGGGCTAGAGCACTAGGACTCTGGCAGTTTATCTCTTCCACTGGATACAGGTTTGGATTGAAGCGCGACCGCTGGATAGATGAAAGAATGGACCCCCTAAAATCGACTCAAGCAGCCATAAAGTATCTCACTGAGCTCCATTCTTTCTTCGGTGACTGGACTACAGCCCTAGCGGCTTACAATTGTGGAGAGTTTAGAGTTCAGAATGTCATCCGCAACCAGCGCCTCAATTACCTTGATAATTTCTGGGATCTTTTCGCCATGCTGCCTCGAGAAACTGCCCGCTTTGTTCCCCGCCTCATCGCTGCTCTCCTCATCATCAATGACCCAGAAAAATACGGCTTAAACCTCCCATTCCCTGATCCGCCTTTAAGATACGAAATCATCACTATCAATCATCCAGTTAGACTTTCTTCTCTTTCCAAAAACCTTGGGTTGGAAGCAAAAGCATTGAGCTCTCTCAATCCTGACCTGCGTCATGATGGCACGCCTGACTACGAATACTCATTGAAAGTCCCGATCGGAATGGGAAAGAGAACTCTCGAAATTGCGAATTCCCTTCCCCGTTGGATTCCTCCTGAAGCGACCTATATTGTTCATTATGTCCGAAGGGGAGAAACTGTTTCGGGAATCGCGAACCGGTACCGAACTTCTGTCTCCGCGATTGCCCGTTTGAATCGGCTGAGGCGTGTCCATCTTATCAGGCCTGGTCAACGGCTGAAGGTTCCTGCGAGGTCAGGAAGCTACAGAACTCCATCCAGGCTTCGGACAGAGAAGATCGGAGAAAAGATCACTTATACCGTAAAGAGAGGAGATTCTCTCTACCTTCTTGCTCATGCATTCAACACGACTGTTCAGAGAATAAGAGAGTTGAATAACCTAAAGAGCAACATCCTCCGTGTCGGCCAAAAGCTGGTGATTCATTCTGGAAAACCCGAGGGAGCTGTCATTTATATTGTTAAGTCAGGGGATTCTCCTTTTCTTATCGCCAAGAGATTCAACATGAACCTTCAGAATTTGCTTCGCTTGAACGGCCTCAGCACGAGGTCGAAAATTTACCCCGGACAAGAACTCTGGGTTATTCCTAAGAAATAAAAAAGGAAAAAAGAGGGGACGGTTCTATTTTTTCTCAACAACCAACAGAGGACAATGAGAATAATGAGAAAAAATAGAACCGTCCCCAATATTGTTGAATATTAAGACTTGACCCCAGAATATTTTATTTTTTAGACTTTACTTTTCCCTTTTTTTTCTTTTCCTTCTTTACATACTCTGAGCCGATGAGCTCAAGGTAGGCCATTTCAGCGCCATCCCCGGAGCGAGGGCCGATCTTGACAATTCTTGTGTACCCTCCCGGCCGCTCAGTGAATCGAGGGCCCAATTCCTCAAAAAGTTTGCGGACGACGGGCTTTTTATAAATGAACTTCAAGGCTCGGCGTCTCGCTGGAAGATTGTCGTTTTTAGCCAGAGTGATCATCTTCTCTGCCAGAGGCCTGGCAGCTTTGGCTTTGACAAGGGTTGTCCTCATCCTCTCTTTCTCTAAAAAGGAGGTGACAAGATTGCGCAATAAAGCTTTCCGTTGAGCAGTGTTCCGCTTGAGCTTCTTTCCTTTGACATGATGCCTCATTTAAACTGCTCCTGTTCTTTTTGCTCGTCCTTCTTTTCTTCCTCAACCATTTCCAATAATTTCGGGTGAAGCTCTAGATTCAGCCCTAATCCAAGATTGGTTAAAGTCTCCTTAATTTCTGATAAGGACTTCCTGCCAAAATTCTTGGTCTTTAACAGTTCATCTTCAGTTTTCTGCACCAGCTCATAAATTTTCTCGATACCAGCGGCTTTGAGACAATTGTTAGACCTGACCGAAAGTTCAAGATGCTCGATAGATTTGGATAAGATTTCTGCTTGAGACATGTAAGGAATTTCTTTCTTTGTTGGCAAATGCTCTCTCTGGACTGGCTCATCGACAACAGTAAGGAAAATCACTAAGTGGTCCCTCATGATTTTCGCTGCTTGAGCCAGAGCATTTTGGGGTGTGATAGCTCCTGTGGTCCAAACTTCCAGCATCAAATTCTCAAAATCTATTCTCTTGCCCACTCTGGCTGGCTCGACTCGATAATTCACTCTCTTGATAGGCGAATGCGAAGAATCTAGTGGAATGAAATCAACACTCAATTCTTGACTATAGTTTTGATCAGCCGAAATATAGCCCCTGTTGTTCTTCACAATCATCTCAATGTCCAATTTTCCGTCTTTATCTAAAGAGGCAATATGGACATCAGAGTCCAGAATCACAACATCAGAATCATGCTCGATATCAGAAGCCAAGGCTTCGGCTGGTCCCACTTTCTTCAGGGTCATGGTCTTTGGTTCCGTCCCTTTAAGCTTCAAAGGTATACTCTTCAAATTCAAGATAATGTCAGTGACATCTTCAACAACTCCTGGCATGGTAGAAAACTCGTGTAAGACATTTTGAATCCGAACAGCTGTAATGGCTGCACCTGTTATAGAAGAAAGAAGGATCCGGCGTAAAGCATTCCCAACGGTTATCCCGTAGCCCCGTTCAAATGGCTGAGCCGAAAAGCGGCCGTAGGTGTCAGTCAAGGTTTCATAGTCGCACTCAAGATATTTTGGCCTTTGAAAACCCTTTTCAATCTTAATAACTTTTTTTTCTGCTTCCATGACTTTCTCCCCTTAATTATCTATTTGGAATAAAGTTCAACCACTAAATGTTCCTTTATAGGAAGAGTTATATCTTCTCGCGTCGGAAGAGAAATGACTCTTCCCTTGATAGTGTCCCAATCCACCTCTAACCATCCAGGAACAGTTTTATCTTTGTTGGCCGTGACAAGAGCTTTAAAATATTCATATTTTAGCGATTTTTCGCTCAAACTGATCACATCTCCTTCATCCACCAAGTAAGAAGAGATAGAGACTTTTCTGTCGTTGACTCTGATGTGACCGTGGGAGATCAACTGGCGAGCATGAATCCTCGAATGGGAAAATCCAATTATAAAG
Organism: Candidatus Aminicenantota bacterium; assembly: GCA_011772495.1. Taxonomy (GTDB): domain Bacteria; phylum Acidobacteriota; class Aminicenantia; order Aminicenantales; family Aminicenantaceae; genus WVZL01. The sequence continues at coordinate 30,533 of WVZL01000001.1, read as the reverse complement.
ACCACATTGTCCAGTCTTCTCTCCAGCATGGATAGCAAATTCTCACCTGTAATGCCTCTTCTTCTTTCCGCTCTATCGAAGAAGAGACGAAATTGCTTCTCGGACATTCCATAGTATCTCTTTAGCTTCTGTTTCTCTCGGAGTTGAATCCCATATCCCAGGATTCTTCTTCTTGCTCTTCCGTGCTCTCCGGGAGCATACGGTCTTCGCTCCACTGGACATTTTTCAGTCAGACACTTGTTTCCCTTGAGAAATAGTTTCGTTCTTTCTACGCGGCAGAGGCGACAGATATTTTCCCTGTACCTTGACATCTTGCTCTCCTTATATACTCAATCTCCTAGACTCTTCTTCGTTTCCGAACCCGGCAGCCGTTATGGGGAATCGGGGTCACATCTCGAATAGACTTTATCTCCAGTCCTCCTGCTTGAAGAGCCCTAATCGCTGACTCTCGTCCAGCACCGGGTCCTTTTATCCGCACATCGACGTATCTTACCCCAGATTCTTTGGCTTTTTCGGTAGCTTCTTTGGCTGCTAATTGAGCTGCAAAAGGAGTTCCTTTCCGAGCTCCCTTGAAACCTGAAGTCCCGGAACTCGCCCAACAAACTGTGTTTCCCTGATGGTCAGTTATGGTGATAAGCGTATTATTAAAGGTCGACTGTATATGAGCGAGCCCAAACCCGATTTCCTTCTTTACTTTTTTCCTCTTGGTTTTTTTCTTTGCTTTCGGCATCTAACGCTCCCCTCTCGCTTTATTCATTTCTTTATCGAATGCCCGCGAGGACCCTTCCTGGTTCGCGCATTCGTCTTTGTCCTTTGTCCTCTGGCCGGCAACCTTCTTTTATGGCGCATTCCTCGATAGCTGCTGATGTCCATCAATCTCTTTATATTCAAGTTTATCTCTTTACGAAGGTCACCTTCTATCTTTTCTCGTTTCTCAATGATCTCCCGAATTTTTTTTATTTCATCCTCGCTTAACGCTTTGACCTTTTTATCTTTATCAATCTTAGCTTCTTGGAGGATTTTGTTTGACTTGGACCGGCCTATGCCAAAAATATAGGTCAATCCAACCTCGATTCTTTTTTCCGAAGGAAGGGTAATTCCTGCTATTCTTGCCATTCTAACCTCTTTAGCCTTGTCTTTGTTTATGTTTCGGATTTGAGCATATGACTCGAAGGCTTCCTTTTCTCTTTATTATCCGACAATTACGGCAAATTTTCTTAACCGAAGCTCTCACTTTCATAGTCTTCTTCCTCTATTTAAACCGATAGGTGATCCTTCCTTTAGTCAAATCGTAAGGCGACAATTCTACCAAGACTTTGTCGCCGGGAAGGATACGTATGAAATGCTTCCTCATCCTCCCAGATATATGAGCCAGGATGACATGTTTGTTGGCTAACTCTACCCGAAACATGGCATTAGGAAGAGTCTCCAGAACTGTGCCTTCGGTCTCTATGATATCTTGCTTAGGCATGTTGATTCCTCTTTAGGTATTGAAAATTCGGCTCTTTATCATCGAGCACACTCAATATCTCAAGTCCCCTTTCCGTCAGAGCCACCGTATGCTCATAATGGGCAGATAAACTTCTATCTATAGTCACCGCCGTCCATTTGTCGGCCAAAACTTCCATCCTCCAATCTCCCACGGCAATCATAGGCTCAATAGCCAAGACCAAACCTTTCCGAATCTTTGGACCTCGGCCTGAAAGGCCGAAATTAGGCACCTGAGGCTCTTCATGCAGAGAGAGGCCGATGCCGTGCCCGACAAAAGAGCGAATGATCGAGAAACCCTGAGCTTCAACATAAGTTTGAATCGCATTAGAGATATCTGAGATCCGATTTCCCTCCCTGATTTTTTCGATGCCTTTATAGAAAGCATTTTCAGCTGCGGTTATCAGCTTTTTCGCTATAGGGGAAATATTGCCTACGGGGTAAGTCTCGGCGGCATCGCCATAAAATCCATCACAGAGGATTCCAAAATCGAGGCTTATGATATCGCCCTCTCTTAAAGTCCGAGAAGAAGGAAGACCATGGACAATCTCCTCATTTATAGACGTACAGAGAGAAGAGGGATAGCCGCGGTAACCTTTGAAGGCCGGAACAGCTCCCATATCCCTGGCTCTTTTCTCGGCATGTTCATCCAGATCTTTAGTCTGGACTCCAGGTTTTATCATCGAGCTCAGCTCATCTAGAATTTTGGCCACAATCTGATTGCTCCTCTTAATTCCCTTGATTTCTTCTTCGCTCTTGTAGATGATCACTTTCGTGCTTCCTTCTCACTGTGATTGGCCATTGCAGCTTCGAGGAGGGCATAAATTTGACGCGAGACAGCTTGAATCCCTCCTGAGCCATCAATTCTCCGGTAAGTATTTTTTTCTCGATAATAGCCAACCAGGGGCTTGGTTTGTTGATGGTAGACCTTCAGGCGCTCTTCGATGACTTCCAGTGTATCATCTTCCCGGCGAATAAGCTCGGTTCCACAATGGTCGCATATTCCTTCTTGTTTGGGCTTGGTCAACGACAGATTCAAGATAGATTCGCATTCCGGACAAACACGCCGGGCTAAGAGCCGCTCTACAATAATTTTCTCTGGCAACTGAATATCAATCGCGATTTCCTTGCGCTGACCGTCAGCCGCCTCTAATTCCCGAGCCTGAAAAATATTTCGAGGGAAACCATCCAGTACATATCCCACCCGACAGTCCTCTTTGAATATCCGCTCTTTCATCATTTCCACCACCAAGTCGTCTTTGACCAATCCGCCTTTTTTCATCTGAGCAGCGGCCTTCCTCCCCAAAGGAGTTCCGGCTGCGACTTCCTGGCGGAGAAGATCACCAGTGGAGATCTTGGGGAAACCGTATTTGCTTTGGATGAGTTCTCCTTGGGTGCCTTTTCCGCTTCCCGGGGGACCGAACAGAATTATCCTCATCCTCTTCTCCCTCGGATACGACCCCGCCTCATGAATCCGTCATAATGGCGCATGACGAGCTGAGCTTCAATCTGCTGCAAGGTATCCATGGCTACCCCGACCACAATAAGGATAGATGTCCCACCAAAATAGATATCCACATTCAATCCCTGGGTGAACCATTGGGGTAAATTTGCCTCCAAGAAGTCCCCGATTAAGGGCAGAGCTTGGACTTTGAATCCAGTGATCATGAATTCAGGCAAGATAGCGATCGAGGCCAAGTAAATAGCGCCAACTAAAGTAATCCGCGAAAGGACGCCGTCTATAAAATCAGAGGTATTTTTTCCAGGTCTTATTCCTGGGATAAATCCTCCGTATTTTCTCAAATTGTCGGCAACATCCGTTGGATTGAAAATGATGGAAACATAAAAATAGGTGAAGAAAATGATTGCTGTAACGTAGAGGAGATTATAAAGGGGCATTCCCCATGCAAATTGCCGGGCGATAGTCTGAATGGCAGGGATCTTGATCATTTGAGCCACTGTGGAAGGCAAGGTTATGACTGAAGAGGCAAAGATGATGGGGATAACTCCTCCCGTGTTGACTCTTAAAGGAAGATGGGTGCTCTGGCCTCCATAAATTTTCCTGCCTACAACTCTTTTAGCATAGGAGACAGGAATGCGTCTCTGGCCTCGCTCCACAAAGACAATAACGGCTACGACTGCTGTCATTAGGGCTACAAGAAAGATGGCCCTCAAAGCGGTTATATTCCCGGTCTGGACGCCCCTGATAATATTCTGCATTTGCCGAGGAAAATCGACGACAATCCCTGCAAAGATGATCAGAGAGATACCGTTGCCGATCCCTCGCTCTGAAATCTGCTCTCCTAACCACATGATAAAAACCGTTCCAGTGGTCAGGGTCAGTATCGTTAACAGCTTGAATCCCCACCCTGGATTCAGGACAATGGGCGCTCCTCCTGGAGCAGTAGCGCGTTCTAATAACATAGCTATAGCGGAAGACTGGATGACACAGATGAAAATGGTTCCATAGCGGGTGTATTGAGTGATTTTTTTCCTTCCCAGTTCTCCTTCTTTGGAGAGCCTCTCTAAATACGGCCAGACAACCTGGAGCAACTGGAGGATAATAGAGGCACTGATATATGGCATAATGCCTAGGGCGAAGATAGTCATTCGAGACATGCTTCTCCCTGTGAAGAGGTCAACAAAACCGAAGATAGTCCCTTTCTGAGTTTCCCAGAGTTCGGCTAAAGCGGAAGCGCTTATTCCTGGATTGGGAATCTGAGCCCCAATTCGATAAACAGCGAGAATGAGAAGGGTAAAGATCACCCTCTTTCTCAAATCAGGAATACTAAAAATGTTTCTAATACTTTTTAGCATGATTAGCTTCCAATAAGGACGGCCTTTCCGCCTGCCTTCTCAATCTTCTTTTTGGCGGATTCAGAGAATTTATGAGCATGTATCGTTTTGGCAGAGGAAATCTCCCCTCGTCCTAGAATTTTTATGCTCTCTGATTCCTTTTTAATAAAACCTGCCTCCTTCAGATCCTTCACCATAATTTTATTCTTATTGACCTTCTCAAGTCTATCAAGGTTGATGACTGTATATTCTTTTCTGAAGATATTGGTAAATCCTCTTTTAGGGACTCTCCTATGAAGGGGCATCTGCCCCCCCTCAAATCCTATTTTCCTGGAATACCCAGAAATAGATTTTTGTCCTTTGGTGCCTCGACCAGCTGTCTTTCCCATTCCCGAGCCAGGACCTCGACCTACTCTTCTCCTGTTCTTGCGGGAACCTTTGGCGGGATGAAGATTGCTTAACTTCATTTTTTCTCCAAAACTTCCACCTCTAACAAATGAGGAATTTTCTTGATCATGCCCCGAGTTTCAGGAGAATCACTCCGGGTGACCACTGAATTGACTTTTCTGAGCCCGAGCCCCTTGACCACTTCCCGCTGGGACTGGGGGTGCCCGATCAAACTTTTTACGAGCCTTATTCTTAAGACTTTCTGGGCAGACTTATTTCCTTCTTTGGGAGTGCTCTTCTTCGCTTTTTTCTCAGACGATTTTTTATCCTTCACTGCCATATATCTTCCTTAATCTTTCCTCTTATCTTTGAAACCTCTGTTGGATTCTTAATTTTTCTCAAAGCATCCATAGTCGCATTGGCGACGCTGATTGGATTGTTGCTGCGGATCGATTTGGTCAGAATGTCTTTTATTCCCGCCAGCTCCATTATCACTCGAACTGCTCCGCCAGCGATAACTCCTGTTCCTTCAGAGGCTGGACGGAGAATGACCAAACCGCCCCCGGCCTCCCCTTTGATAAAATGAGGTATCGTTGTTCCTGAGAGCGGGACTTCGATCATGTTTCTCTTGGCATTTGCTACCGCCTTGGCAATCGCTGGAGGAACTTCCCTGGCCTTTCCTTTTCCGATTCCAACCATCCCGTTCTCATTTCCCACTGCGGCCAGAGCAGAAAAGCTCAAATTCTTTCCCCCTTTAACAACTTTTGATACTCTACGAATAGAAATGACCTGGTCTTTCAGTTCCAATTCTTCTTCTACTTCTTCCTCTTCTGCTTCTTCTTTTTTCTTTTCTTCTTCTTTCTCTTCTTCTTCGATCGCTTCTTTTGATACTTCTTCTGGGGCTATTTTTGGCTCTTCTTCCGGCTTTTTCTCTCCTTTTGCTTCAGCTTCGGATTCTTCGACTTGTTTCTCTTCTGTTTCTATTATCTGTTCTTCTTTATCTTGAGCTTTTTCCTCTGTGGCTTTACTTTCTTCTTTCTTTTCTTCTTCGGTCACTTTGCCTCCTGATAATTTGTTTGGCTAGTCTCTCTCGTTTATCTTGTTGTCACGTTTATCTTGTTCATTTCGTTTAATCTTATAACACTAAAATAAGCCTGTTAACCAAATTATCGTAAACTAAAAAATAATTCCTTCTTTACGGATAGAATCAGCCAAGACTTTAATCCGGCCATGATAGGGGTATGCTCCCCTGTCAAAAATTGCTTTACCAATCTTTTTTTCCTTCAACCTTTTAGCCATGATTTCGCCAAGAGCCTGACAGGCTTCTTGATTCTTGAAGTTCTTGCTCTTTTCTCTAAAACTTTTCTCCAAGGTCGAAGCTGAGGCCATAACTTTTCCGTCCCTATCGTCAATGACCTGAACATAAACATAGCGGTTACTCTTGAAGATAAAAATCCTAGGACGCTCAACAGTACCGCTGATTTTCTTTCTGATACTCTTTCTTATTCTTCTTTTAGCCTTTTTCTTAAGCTCCACTTTATTCTTGTACACCGCTCACTCCTGCTTTTCTCTCTTTCTTATGCATCCTTTCTCCCACAAAGCGTATTCCTTTGAGCTTGTAGGGATCAGGCTTGCGGAAATTCTTGATCTCCTGAGAGACTTGTCCGACGCGCTGCTTGTCTATACCTTGCACAGTGATCAAAGTTGGCTTCTCTAAAATAATTTCTATATCCTCAGGGACCTTATAAATAATGGGCTTTGAATAGCCTACACTCAATTCAAGTTTATTTTTGTCGAGCTTAGCTCGATAGCCCACTCCCACAATCTCCAACTGCTTGGAAAACCCGGTCGCTACCCCGACCATAGCATTATAGGCCAAGCTTCGACAGAGACCATGGAAAGAGCGCAGTTCCTTAGTCTCACCTTCTCTTCTCAAGATAAGCCTATTGTCCTCGAGTTCGGCTTTGATTCCAGGCAATAAGGGCGAGGAAAGTTTTCCCTTTTGGCCTTCGAACTCGATTTTCTCCGGAAGGACGTTGACTTTTACGCCTTCTTGGATAACGATGGGTTGTTTTCCTACTCTTGACATTCTAAGACTTCCTGTTTTTCAGAATTCACCAAATATAACACAGAACCTCCCCGCCAACTCCGATTTCTTCACACTTTTTTCCCGTGGCAATTCCTTTTGAAGTGGAAACAAGAACAACGCCCAGACCATGTAAGACTTTGGGAATAGATTCGCTCTTGCAGTAGATGCGGCAACCAGGCTTGCTGACTCTCTTAAGCCCTGTTATGACACTTTGATTGTCATCTGTGTACTTCAAGGTGATGTGTAAAATTCCTTGCTTATTGTCATCAACAACTTTGAAATTTTTAATGTATCCTTCTTCTTTTAATACCTTGGCTACCTCAACCTTTATTCGGGAAGAAGGAATGCCCACATCTTTTTTCTGAACCATGATGGCATTTCTCATTCTAGTTAACATATCACCAATGGGATCCGTCAAACTCATAATCTTATCCTTCTCCTTACCAGGATGCTTTGATAATGCCCGGAATTTCACCCTTAAGGGCGAGTTCGCGGAAACACAATCGACACATATCAAACTTTCTAAAATATCCTTTCGAGCGCCCACAAATTCTACAGCGACGTTTCTTCCTGATGGAATATTTTGGCTCCCTTAAATATTTTGCCATGCACGATTTTCTTGACACTTTAACCTCTCTTTTTTAAACCTCTCCAAAAGGCATTCCTAACTTCTTCAATAAAGCCAAAGCTTCCTCATCAGTTTCAGCAGAAGTTACGATGGTAACATTCATACCTCTCTGCCTTTCGACTTTCGTATAATCAATTTCTGGAAAGACAAGTTGATCTTTCACGGCCACAGTAAAATTCCCTCTTCCATCGAAGGAATTGGGAGACACTCCTCTAAAATCTCTCACTCGGGGAAGAACAATATTGACGAGACGGTCAAAGAACTCATACATTCTTTTTCCTCTCAGAGTTACATAACACCCTATGGGTTGGCCTTTACGAAGCTTGAAGGCAGATATAGATTTTTTTGCTCTTGCTACTGCCGGCCACTGTCCGGTAATCAAACTCAATTCAGTCTTGGCTGCGTCCAGAAGCTTGATATTTTGAGTAGCCTCTCCCACGCCTATGTTCAAGATAATTTTTTCCAGTCGGGGAACAGCCATTCTGTTTTTCAGAGTAAACTTCTTTTGTAGAGCTGGAGTGATTTTTTTCTTGTACTCTTCATAAAGTCGGCTCATTCTCTGTTCCTCATTTTTGCCGCTCGAGGTTTACCTCGCATTTGCTGCATACTCTTATTCTGCTGCCGTCTTCCAATATTGTTTTTCTCACCCTTACGCCCTGTCCACACTCAGAGCAAAAGAGCATTAAATTAGAAACGTGAATAGGAGCTTCTTTCTCCATGATTCCGCCCTGAATATTCTTGCTTTGATCGGGACGAATGAACTCCTTAACAAAATTGACTTTTTCTACGACAGCTCTCCTATCCTCGGGAAAAATTTTTAAAATCTTCCCTGTCTTTCCCTTATCTTTGCCTTTTTTGACCATAACCAGGTCATTCTTTCTTAAAAATATCTTGTTCATCAGAGAACCTCCGGCGCTAGGGAGACTATTTTCATAAACTTCTTATCCCTTAACTCTCTTCCTACCGGTCCGAAAACTCTTGTCCCTAACGGCTCTCCAAATCGATCTATGATGACCGCCGCATTTTCATCGAAGCGGATGTATGATCCGTTGCGACGACGGATTTCTTTCTTTGTTCGAACGATAACGGCTCTTACCACTTTTCCTTTCGGAATCTTGCTTTCGGGATCTGCTTCTTTTACTGTGGCCGAAATAACATCTCCGATAGAGGCAGTTTTTCCTACTCCACCTCCCAAGGCGGTGAGACACATGATTTTTCGAGCGCCTGAATTATCAGCGACTCTAAGCATGGATTGAGCCTGTATCATTCTGCTTTTTCCTCGGCCTCTTTTCTCTTCTTAGTCTCTTCCGGAGATAGACCGACTATCTCCAGAATTCGCCACTTTTTTCTCTTACTCAAGGGCCTGGCTTCAATAATTTTGACCACATCACCAACTTTACATTTTTCATACTCATCATGAACGAGGAACTTTTTCTTTCTCTTGATAATCTTTTTGTAAAAAGGATGTCTTACGGGACGCTCTACAAGAACAGTTACGGTTTTTCTCATTTTGTTCCCGATAACGACTCCAGTCTTAGTAGTCTTTTTCATTGTTTTTAACTTGCCTTCCTTACTCCGTCTCTTTACTTTTTTCTCTTAATATTGTTTTTACCCGAGCTAAATCTTTTCTTACATTCCTGAGCTTGACAGCATTATCGAGCTGCCCTAAAGAATGTTGAAAGCGAAGCTTAAAAAGCTGGTCTTTCAGCTCACCTTCTTTGCTGTGCAGTTCATCCTCGGATAGCTCTCGAAGTTCTGTTATTTTCATCTTAATTCCTTTATTTCTCTAACCAAGAATTTCGTCCTGATCGGGAGTTTGCGGTCAGCCAACTTCATCGCTTCTCTAGCAATGTCTTCCGGAACACCCTCTAATTCGTACATTATCCTCCCGGGCTTGACGACATCTACCCAGAAATCAGGGTCTCCCTTTCCCTTGCCCATTCTGACTTCGGTGGGTTTCTTGGTGATCGGCTTCCATGGGAAGACTCTTATCCAAAGCTTTCCTCTTCTCTTGACATGGCGGGTGATGGCGATTCTTCCCGCTTCTATTTGCCGAGCAGTTATCCAACAGGGCTCTAAAGCTTGGAGGCCGTATTCACCAAAGGATAGGCTCGAACCTCGGTAGGCCTTTCCTCTCATTCTTCCTCTCTGCTGCTTTCTATACTTGACTTTTTTCGGCATCAGCATGGCTAAATCTCCTCGACTTCTGCAGTTTGGGAGGTCATCTTGAGTTTGTCGATATCGCCTCTATAGATCCAAACTTTTATCCCTATCTGACCATAGGTTGTGAAGGCCTCAGTAAATCCATAATCTATATCTGCTCTTAACGTTTGAAGCGGCAATTGCCCCCTCAAATACCACTCAGATCGGGCTATCTCTACTCCTCCTAATCGACCTGAACACATGACTTTAATCCCCTTGGCTCCCATCTTGAGGGCCAGGTCAACAGCTCTTCTCATCGCTCTCCGATAGGCTATTCTCTTCTCGAGCTGAATGGCAATACCCTCAGCTACTAAAAGAGAATTCTGCTCAGGCTTATCCACTTCTCGGATATCCACGTAGACTTCGCGCTGGGCAATGTCTTGGAGAAATTTCTTCAGGCTTTCGATTTCCTTTCCCCCGCGCCCGATGATAATACCAGGCCGAGCGGTTTGAATTATGACTCTGATTTTCGGACCTACGCGTTCCACATCTACTTCTGCAATCCCGGCATGAAAATATCTTTGTTTGATCTCTCTTTTCATTTTCAAATCTTCATGAATCAAACGACCATACTCTCTACCCTTGGAGAACCAGCGGGAGCTCCACTGCCTGTTAAATCCTAATCTAAATCCGAGAGGATGCGTTTTTTGTCCCACTTGCTATCTCCCTTTTCTTTCTTCTAAAAAAACATGGATATGGCTGAGTCTTTTTAAGATTCGGTGAGCTCTCCCCATGGGAGCTGCTCTGAATCTTTTCCAACTCGGGCCTTGGTTGACAAAGATTCGAGATATGTAAAGATTATCCACATCGATATTGGGAACCTTCTGTTGGGCATTGGCGATAGCAGAGCGCAACACCTTCTCCACGGCAGAACTGGCCTTCTTCTTTCGAGAAAAACGAAGGATCGTCAGGGCTTCTCCCACGTACCTATCCCTGATCAAGTCAGTGACCAAGCGGCATTTCTGAGAAGAAATCCTCACATATTTGGCAACTGCATTGGCAACAAATTCTTGTTCTTCCATTTCTCTATTTTCTGATCTTTATAGTTCGAGCCGTTTTCGATGTATGGCCTTTAAATGTTCTGGTCGGGGAAAATTCTCCCAATTTATGACCAACCATATTCTCGGTTATAAATACGGGAATGAATTTCCTTCCATTATGAACTGCAATGGTTATCCCTACCATTTCAGGAATAATAGTCGACCGGCGAGCCCAAGTCTTTATCACCTTTCTTTTTTCTCCTTTTTCCTCTAACTCTTTGACCCTTCTTATGAGTTTCTCGTCCAAGTATGGACCTTTTTTAAGGGACCTGCCCATGATTATTTTCTCCTTCTTCTCACTATGAAGGCTTGAGTCCGTTTATTTCTTCTTGTCTTGTAACCCTTAGTTGGCTTGCCTCCGGGGCTGACAGGATTTCGACCTCCTTTGGCTTTTCCTTCCCCTCCACCATGAGGATGGTCGACGGGATTCATAGCTGTGCCCCTCACATGGGGTTTTTTCCCTTTCCATCGATTCCTACCAGCTTTGCCTATAGAAATATTCTGATGGTCAAGGTTACCAACCTGGCCGATAGTAGCCCGGCAATCAAGGTGAATCTTTCTGATCTCCGAGGAAGGAAGCCGGATTTGAGCATATTCACCTTCCTTAGCCAATATCTGAGCACCCGAGCCAGCGGATCTAGCCAGCTGACCACCTTTATTTTTTCTCAATTCAATGTTATGGATTACGGTTCCCAAAGGAATATACCTCAGAGGGATAGAGTTCCCAGGAAGGATATCGACTTGCTTATCGGTCGAGATAACCTGCTGTCCGACTTTCAAATCAAGAGGGGCAAGAATATATCGTCTTTCACCATCTAAATATTTTATCAGAGATATAAAAGCAGAGCGGTTCGGATCATACTCGATTGTCTCGACTACACCGGGGATGTCGATTTTGTCTCGTCTAAAATCGATGAGGCGGTACAGTCTTTTATGCCCTCCTCCTCGATGGCGACTGGTAAGGTGACCTTTCGAGTCTCTTCCCCCTGACTTTGAAAGAAACTGAAGCAAGGGTTTATGAGGATGGCTAGTCGTTAGCTCTTCGTAAGTCAGTCCTGTCTTCTGCCTGAGACTAGAAGTTGTTGGTTTGTATTTCTTAATTGCCATTTTAGACAGCCTCAAAGAATTCAATCATTTTTTCGCCTTCTTTTAACTTTACGTAGGCCTTCTTCCAATCTTTGACCTTGCCCTGCGACCGCCCGACTCTCTTCATCTTCCCTCTTTTGCTCTGAGTTCGCACTCTTTCCACCTTCACTTTAAACAGCTGCTCAACAGCAGTTTTGATTTCAGATTTATTGGCTCTCCGATCGACCTCAAAACAGACCTCTCTGTTTATATCCTTCAGCAGTGTGCTCTTCTCGGTAATCACTGGCCTCAGAACAATCTGATAAGGGTCTTTCACTTCAATTTCTCCATTAACGACTTAAAAGCGGGCTCGGTAAAAACCAGCCATTTATGTTTCAAGATATCATACGTGCTGATTTTATTGTAATCTACTGTTTTTATCCTGGGGATATTCCGAAGAGAGAGGAACAGATTTTTGTTCTCATCATTGTCAACAATTAAAGCAGAATCTAGATTCAGGTCCTGGATGAGTCTAAATCCTTCTTTTGTTTTTGGTTCTTTGAACTCCAACTTGTTAAGAACAAGAAGTTGCTTGGCATCATACTTCATGGCTAGCGCCGACTTCAGAGCGTTTTTTTTTGCCTGCTTCGGGAGATGGTAGTAAAAGCTTCGGGGCTTGGGACCGAAGGTGACTCCACCTTTTTTCCACAAAGGAGAACGAATACTCCCCGCCCTGGCTCTCCCAGTCCCTTTCTGTCTCCAGGGCTTTCGGCCCCCGCCTCTAATCTCCGCCCTGGTCTTGGTCGAAGCAGTCCCTGCTCTTTTATTCACTCTGTGGCTGATAACAGCCTCGTAAAGGAGATGCTCTTTGACAGGATAAGAGAAGACTTCCTTGGGTAAATTCATTTCGGTGGCTGCCTTGCCGCTTTTGTCTAAGATTTGGATCTTGGCCATTTTCCTATTCTTTCTTCTCCTCAGGGGCTTTCTCTTTGATCTCAGGGCTCCGATTCTCTTTCTCTGGCATTGTTTCTTCAGGGATCATTTCCTTTTCCTCGGTGGCTTGTTTTTCAGGTTCAGGTGCTGGCTTTTTCCCCTCCGGCTTCTCCTCTTCAGGCTTTCTTTCCTCTAATTTCTTCTCCTCGGGCTTACCTTCTTCTGGAGCGGATTCTTTCTCTTCAGGAATCGGTTTCTTATCCTCGAATTTTTTCTCCTCAGGTCTTTTTTCTTCTAGCTTCTCTTCCTCAAGAGGTTTTTTTTCTTCCTCGGGGACTGGTTTTTTTTCTACAGGAGCGTGGATATCAAAATCGGCTTTCCTCACCAACACCAATCCGTTCCTGGCTCCAGGAACACTCCCCTTAACGACGAGAAGGTTACTCTCTGTGTCAGCCTGGACAACAGTTAGGTTCCTGATGGTGGTCTTGTTATCGCCCATATGACCAGGCAATTTTTTTCCCTTGACGACTCGAGATGGAAAAGCAGAAGCTCCGATGGATCCAGGGGCTCTATGGAACATAGACCCATGGCTGGCTTTACCGCCCCGGAAACCCCAACGCTTTATGACGCTGGCAAATCCCTTCCCTTTGCTGGTGCCGGTGACATGAACCTTCTCGCCTTCGTGGAAAATATCCACCAAGATCTGATCTCCTTCTTTTATCTTGGCTTCTTGAGCAAAGCGAAATTCTCGCAAAATTTTCACTGGAGGAACTCCAGCCTTTTTAAAATGTCCCTGGACGGGTTTGATAGGCTGCTTGACTCCTTTCTCTTCGACCAGACCTATCTGGAGAACAGAATAGCCATCCTTTTCTTCTGTTTTTTTCTGGATAACTGTACAAGGACCTGCTTTTATCACAGTCAAGGGAATGACATTTCCCTGCTGGTCAAAAGTCTGACTCATTCCTATCTTTCTTCCAATCAGGCCTTCGACCATGACTACTCTCCTCCCGTCCCAAAGGCTTGAATTTCGACATCGATTCCTGCTGGCAAGTCTAGTTTCTGGAGCTCTTCGATGGTTTCATTGTTATAATCGCTGATATCAATCAACCTCTTATGAATCCTCATTTCAAAGTGTTCTCTCGACCTCTTATCCACATGGGGAGAACGAAGAACGCAGAATCTATGAATTTTAGTAGGAAGAGGAATGGGCCCTTGAACATTTGCTCCTGTTCTTTTGGCTTTAATCACAATATCTTTTATGGACTGGTCCAGGAGGCGGTGATCAAAAGATTTAAGCCTTATTCTTATTTTTTCCATTTTCTCAGTTCCTCTGTTCTCCTCACCTTAGTTTATCTCGTTTGTTGAGTTTGTCTAGTTTTTCTAGTTTATTCTATTCTTGACTCCTTATGACTCCTGTTATTCTGTTATATCGGTGACGCTACCGGCTCCGACCGTGCGTCCTCCCTCTCGAATCGCAAATCGCAATCCCTTCTCCATCGCCACATCCGCTATCAACTCGATCTCCAAATTCACGTTGTCCCCAGGCATCACCATCTCCACTCCTCCCGGTAACTTCACTGTCCCCGTCACATCCGTGGTCCGAAAATAAAACTGCGGCCTGTACCCTGTGAAAAACGGCGTGTGCCGCCCGCCTTCTTCCTTCTTCAACGCGTATATCGACGCCTTGAACTTCCGATGCGGAGTGATCGACCCCGGCTTCGCTAACACCATCCCTCGCTCTACCTCATCCTTGTCCGTCCCCCTCAACAACACTCCTATGTTGTCTCCGGCTATCCCATCATCCAACGTCTTGCGAAACATCTCCACTCCCGTCACCACCTTCTTCCGCGTCTCCCCAAATCCAACAATCTCTATGTCCTCTCCTACTTTCACCTTGCCTCGCTCTACTCGACCCGTCACCACCGTGCCCCGACCACTGATCGTAAAAATGTCCTCTATCGGCATCAAAAACGGCTTGTCCACTAACCTCTCCGGCTCCGGTATGTAACTGTCTACCGCCTCCATCAACTCCAATATCGGCTTGTTCACCTCTGCCCCAGGATCTCCATCCGACTCCATCGACTTCAACGCACTCCCCCGTATCACCGGAATCTTGTCCCCAGGAAACTCATACTTCGTCAACAACTCCCTGACCTCTAACTCCACTAAATCCAATATCTCCGGATCATCCACCAAATCCACCTTGTTCATAAATACCACTATCGCCGGAACATTCACCTGACGCGCCAATAATATGTGCTCCCGCGTCTGCGGCATCGGCCCATCATCAGCCGCCACCACCAATATCGATCCATCCATCTGCGCCGCCCCTGTTATCATGTTCTTAATATAATCCGCATGCCCAGGACAATCGATGTGCGCATAATGCCGATTGTCCGTCTCATACTCAATGTGCGCTATCTGTATCGTTAACCCTCGCTCCTTCTCCTCAGGCGCATTGTCTATCTTGTCAAACTCTATGTACTCAACCTTCCCCTCCAACTTCTTGTTCAATACCTTCGTGACCGCTGAGGTCAACGTCGTCTTCCCATGATCAACATGCCCTATCGTCCCTATGTTTAAATGCGGCTTCGTTCGCTCAAACTTGGCCCTCGCCATCTTCTTGCCTCCTTTTGGGCTTGCTCAGGTCGCAAGCCTTATTTTTTTGGTTTATTCTAATCATTCTTGCTTCTGATCCTTTAAAGATTTTTCTTTACTCCATTTTCTTCTCGTCAACGAAGAGGAATTCTTCCTTCCACCCGGGCCACGATTTCTTCCATAATGTTCGAGGGAATCACCTCGTACTGATAAAACTCCATGGAAAAGACACCTCTTCCTTGGGTTATCGTCCGGAGAATAGTGGCATAGCCAAACATTTCGGCTAAGGGAACATAGGCGCGCATGACCCTCGAGCCCCCTCTCATTTCCATCTTTTCTATCTTGCCCCTTCGGGCATTGACATCTCCTACAATATCTCCCAAATATTCCTCTGGAGATACGACTTCTAAGCTCATGATGGGCTCCAAAAGAACAGGCGCAGCTTTAGAAGCTGCTTCCTTAAAGGCTAAGGAGCCAGCTATCTTAAAGGCGATAGATGTCGAATCGACTTCATGAAAGGAACCATCCAAGAGCGTAACTTTTATATCAGACATAGGAAAGCCAGCCAAGATTCCCGTTTCCATGGCTTCTCTGATTCCAGCTTCGATGGAAGAAATGAA
Source organism: Candidatus Aminicenantota bacterium (assembly GCA_011772495.1). Taxonomy (GTDB): domain Bacteria; phylum Acidobacteriota; class Aminicenantia; order Aminicenantales; family Aminicenantaceae; genus WVZL01. The sequence continues at coordinate 14,687 of WVZL01000001.1, read as the reverse complement.
TTCTCTGGGAATAGCACCACCCCTTATCCGTTCTACAAATTCAAACCCGCTAGCCCTCACCAAGGGCTCAACTGTGACCTTGCAATGGCCGTACTGACCCCGTCCTCCCGTCTGCCTGATATATTTGCCTTCACCTTCGGCTTCAGCAGTGATTGTTTCCTTGTAGGCAACTTGAGGTTTTCCGAGGTTGGCCTTCACTCCAAACTCTCTAGTCATTCGGTCCATGAGAATCTCTAAGTGAAGTTCTCCCATCCCACAAATGAGGGTTTGACCTGTTTGGGAATCGTGTATAACCCTGAAAGTAGGATCTTCTCTGGTCAGCTTGGCCAGCGCCTCAGCCAATTTCGAATGATCGATCTTCGATTTGGGTTCAATGGTGGCTGAAATAACGGGCTCTGGGAATTTTATGGATTCCAGGATAATGGGGTGGCTTCTCAGGCACAACGTATCCCCAGTGGAAACGTTCTTCATGGAACCCAGGGCAGCAATATCCCCAGCAAAGGCTTCCTTTAATTCCTTTCTTTTGTTGGAATGCATTTCCAAAAGGCGGGAAATACGTTCTTCGCTGCTTTTAGTCGAGTTATAAACTGTGGCCCCTAATTTCGTCTTGCCAGAATAGACTCTGAAAAACGAGAGTGTCCCCACATAAGGATCGTTCATGATTTTGAATACGAGAGCAGAAAACGGATCATCCTTGGAAGCTCTCCTCGTTTCGACATCGAGCGTCTTGGGATGATATCCCCTTACAGGAGGAATATCATCTGGCGCCGGAAGATAATCCACGATGGCATCCATTAATGGATGAACACCTTTATTCCGGAAAGAAGCTCCGTAGAGAACAGGCACAAATCGAAGGGAAATTGTTCCAGCTCTAATGGCCTTCTTGATTTCCTGGGGTGATATTTCTGCTCCTTCTATATACTTTTCCATCACCGCATCATCTGCATCGCTTGCCTGCTCTAATATTTCGTTTCTTTTCTCGAGAACCGCATCCAGGTTTTCTGGAGAGATATCTCGCACTTCGAATTGTGTCCCCAACATATCTTCTCCCCAGTCTATCTCTTTCATCTCCACTAGATCTATGACGCCTCTAAAATTCTCCTCTGTTCCCAAAGGAATCTGGATCGGCAAAGGATTGGCATTGAGTCTTTTCTTCATCTGTTTCAATGCCTTTTCAGGATCTACTCCCATTCTATCCATTTTATTAATGTAAGCGATCCTTGGCACCTGGTATCGATCGGCCTGGCGCCAAACCGTCTCTGATTGTGGTTCCACTCCCCCAACTCCACAGAGGATGATGATGGCCCCATCGAGGACTCTTAAAGAGCGCTCAACTTCGGCCGTAAAATCGACATGACCAGGGGTATCGATGATATTGATTCGATGATCGTTCCAGTAACAGGTGGTGGCAGCAGAGGTGATCGTTATTCCACGTTCCTGCTCTTGAGCCATCCAATCCATAACCGCTGTACCTTCATCCACCTCTCCCATCTTGTGAGTGATGCCTGTATAGAAAAGAATTCTCTCTGTGGTGGTAGTCTTCCCCGCATCGATATGGGCCATGATGCCGATGTTTCTGATTTTTTCGACGGCGAATCCTTGCATCAACTCTGTTCTCCATCTTGATTATTCTAAAAATCTTCTTGAAGAAGACTACCATCTATAATGAGCAAAAGCTCTGTTCGCTTCCGCCATTTTATGCGTATCTTCTTTTTTCTTAACCGCTCCACCGCGATTGTTCACGGCATCGATGATCTCTGCAGCCAGTTTTTCTTCCATGTTCTTTCCGCTTCTTTCTCGTGCATTCCTGACTAACCACCGTACGGCCAGGGAAGTGGAACGGTGTAAAGGCACCTCTATGGGAACCTGATAGGTAGCGCCTCCCACTCTTCTCGACTTTGTTTCGAGCACTGGTTTAACATTCTCCACTGCTTTTTCGACCATTTTGAGAGGGTCTTGCTTTGTCTTGTTCTTAACCTGTTCCATGGCGCCATAGACAACTTTCTCGGCTAATCCCTTCTTTCCTTTTTTTAAAACCACATTGATAAGCCTGGAAACCAGAGTGCTACTGTAGGAAGAATCCGATGGTGATTTTCGCTTTTTTACAGTTCCTCTTCTCGGCATGAACTTTCCCTCTAAGTGGCGATCTTTTTCTCCTTGGGCTTCTTGCTTCCGTATTTGGAGCGGCCCTGCGTTCTATCCTCCACTCCTTCACAGTCTAAAGTGCCCCGAACAACATGGTAACGGACTCCAGGCAAATCCTTGACTCGACCTCCTCGAATGAGAACAATCGAGTGTTCTTGTAAATTATGACCTATTCCAGGAATATATCCGGTGACTTCTATATTGTTTGTTAATCTGATCCTGGCTACCTTTCTCATGGCCGAATTAGGCTTTTTTGGTGTTGTCGTAAACACTCGAGTACAGACTCCTCTTTTTTGAGGACATCTCTCCAGGGCTGGAGATTTGCTCTTGTCCTTTTTCGAAACTCTTCCTTTTCGGACCAGCTGGTTTACTGTAGGCAAATATTGTCTCCTAAAAAAAATTTACTCGTTTTGAACGAAAAACTTCTCAGAACGAATGAACGGATGATACCAAAAACTACAGGCTATGTCAATATTTTTGAGAGACTTAGGCGAAGTTTATCTTGTCAAAGATGCGTCTATTCCCTCCTCAGCTTCTTTTGTTGTTTCTTCTCTCAGCTCGACATCCCGGTAGTATTTGTATCCAGTTCCAGCAGGAATAAGCCTGCCCATAATAATATTCTCTTTAAGCCGCCTCAAGTAGTCGACTTTCCCGTAAAGGCTTGCTTCAGTCAGGACACGAGTTGTCTCCTGGAAGGAAGCAGCAGCAATGAAACTATCCGTGCTGAGGGCGCTTTTGGTGATTCCCAAGAGGAGAGGTCGAGCCTTAGCTGGCTTTCCTCCCTTTTTGATGATTCTTTCGTTTTCTTCCTGGAAAACAAACTTATCCACCTGTTCATCCACCAAGAACTCTGTATCCCCCACTTCCTCCACTTTGACCCAGCGGAGCATCTGACGGATGATGATCTCGATGTGCTTGTCATTGATGGCCACGCCCTGGAGCCTGTAAACAGCCTGAATCTCTCTTAAAAGGTACTCAGCCAGTTCTTTTTCTCCCAGAACTTTCAGTATGTCATGAGGATTGATAGACCCATCCATCAATGATGTACCTGCCTTTATCTTTTCTCCCTCCCCCACGCTGATATGAGCTCCTTTCGGAATGAGGTATTCCTTCTCTCCGCCTCTGTCATTCTTGACAACTATCTTTCTGTAACCCCTGACAAGACCTCCATATTCAACGATTCCATCAATCTCTGAAATGACAGCTGGCTGTTTAGGCTTTCGGGCTTCGAAGAGCTCTTCTGCTCGAGGAAGACCGCCGGTTATATCTTTAGTTCTGGCCACTTCTCGAGGAATTTTCGCTAAAATATCTCCAGCAAAGACTTTATCATTATCCTTCACTTCTAAATTGGCCCCTGATGGCAGAAAATATTTCTTGAGCAGCACAGGTCTATTCTTATCATCCTTCTTGCTGGGATGAAAGATTTCGACCCGAGGCTGCATTTTCTCGTCTTTTGGTTCACTGATGACTCGACTGATTAAGCCCGTGAATTCATCCTGGACTTCCTCCATCGTGACCCCGAGAACGACATCATGAAATATAACTTTTCCTGTCTCTTCGGTCATGATAAAAGTGTTGAAGGGATCCCATTCCACAAATTCTTGTCGGGACTTTATCTCTTCCCCGTCTTTGACTAATATCTTGGCTCCATAAGGAACTTGATAATGTTCCACCTCTCTTCCGCGTTGATCAAGGATAGCAATATTGGCATTGCGGTTAACAACGATTAAAGACCCTTCTTTGTTAGAAACAGTCTTGAGGTTGTGGAATTTAATGATCCCATCATTATTAGATTCGAGCTTAGATTTCTCTGCTCCTCTCATGGCGATCCCGCCAATATGGAAGGTCCTCATGGTGAGCTGCGTCCCCGGCTCCCCGATGGATTGAGCCGCAATAATCCCGGTTGCTTCGCCCAGATCTACAAGTTTGCCGCTAGGCATATCACGCCCGTAACAAAGCTGACAGACGCCTCTCTTGGATTCACAGGTGAGGACCGAACGTATCTTGGCCCTTTCAATACCAACATTCTGGAATTCTTTAGCCACTTCCTCGGTAATTTCTTGGTTAGTATCCACCAAAACTTTGTTGGTGTCAGGGTGAAGAACTCTTTCCAGAGAAATACGACCAATTAGCCTGTCTTCAAAGGGCTCTATGATCTCTGCATTCTCGACAATGGCAGATACGTTAATTCCTTTCAAGGTCCCGCAATCATGCTCATCAACAATGACTTCTTGAGAAACATCGACTAGCTTACGGGTCAAGTAGCCTGAATTGGCAGTCTTTAGGGCCGTATCAGCTAAGCCCTTCCTCGCTCCATGAGTGGAAATAAAATATTGAAGTACGTTCAGCCCCTCTCTCAGGTTAGAGACAATAGGCGTTTCTATAATCTCACCAGAAGGCTTGCTCATCAAGCCTCTCATCCCAGCTAGTTGTCGGATCTGCTGCTTGTTGCCTCGGGAACCAGAATCAGCCATGACAAACAAAGGATTCAGCTGTTTCTCTTCAAAACTCAGCCTTTTCATCTCCTCGAACATCGCATTCGAGACTTTATCCGTAACTGAACCCCAAATTTCGACCACTCGATTGAACCGTTCACCTGCCGAGATTGTCCCCTCTCGGTATAAGTTTTCAATTCTTCTGACTTCTTTTTGGGCTTTCTCGACTAGGGTTTCTTTCTCCTTGGGGATGATAAAATCATTGATCCCGAGGGAAAAACCGGCTTGAGTGGCCTGGTTAAAGCCGACCTCTTTCATCTTGTCCAGCATTTCAATTGTTGGAGGCAAACCTTCTCTCAAATAGGTGTAAAAAACTAAATTCTCGATACCCTTCTTTCTGAGCATTCCATTGATAAAGGGAACTCCCTCGGGAAGGATTTGATTAAAGACGATACGCCCAGGTGTGGTCTCGATAATTTTGTTCTGAATTTTCGAGACCGGACAGGACATTACAGCTTGGTCGTCATAATAGGTAGACAAATTCATAAGAATTCCACTGAACCTGACCTTGATTCGGGCATGAAGGGAAATCTCTTTGCTTTCTGAGGCCAGTAAGGCTTCATCGAAAGTGGCAAAAATTCTTCCTTCTCCCTTTTCCCCCCTTTTCTCTAGGGTGAGATAATAACACCCTAATACCATATCCTGACTGGGAATAGCTAAGGGTCTTCCGTGGGCGGGGGAGAGAATATTATTCGTGGAAAGCATCAGGGCCTGAGTTTCTACTTGGGCTTCTACAGAGAGAGGAATATGAACAGCCATCTGGTCACCATCAAAATCAGCATTAAAAGCTGCGCAGACCAAAGGATGAATCTGAATGGCTTTTCCCTCTACGAGAACTGGCTCAAAAGCTTGAATTCCCAATCTATGGAGTGTAGGGGCTCGGTTCAATAAAATGGGATGCTCTTTGACAACTTCCTCCAGATAATCCCAGACTTCTGGTCTTTCCTGCTCGTGCCATTCACGAGCGATTTTAACACTGGGCACCAAGCCTTCTTTTTCTAACTTATGGAAAATGAAGGGTTTAAACAGTTCTAAAGCCATTTTCTTGGGAAGCCCGCACTGATTAAGCTTGAGTTCTGGACCGACGACAATAACCGACCTCCCTGAATAATCGACCCGCTTTCCTAACAGATTCTGACGGAAGCGACCTTGCTTTCCTCTAAGAGCTTCGCTCAATGATTTCAGGGGTCTGCGGTTAGCTCCAAGATGAACGCGACCTCGTTTTCCGTTGTCAAAAAGAGCGTCGACGGCTTCCTGGAGCATCCTCTTCTCATTTCGGATAATTAGCTCAGGGGCTTTGAGCTCGATGAGTTTTTTCAAGCGGTTGTTTCGGTTGATGACCCTTCGATAAAGATCATTCAAGTCAGAAGTAGCAAAACGCCCTCCATCCAGACGCACTAATGGCCTGAGATCAGGAGGAATAACAGGAATGACATCGAGGATCATCCAATCCGGGCGGTTTCCAGATTTTTTTAGAGCTTTGAAAACTCGGAGCCTCTTAGCATAACGCAGCTTCCTCTGTTGGGAAGTCTCTTTTTTCATTAATTTTCTCAGCTTATCGGCTTCCTTGTTGATGTCTATCCGTTCCAGCAGCACGTTGATTGCTTCAGCTCCGATTGAAGCCTGAAATTTATCACCGTATTTCTCTTGAGCCTCCTTATACTCTTCATCGTTAAGAAGCTGTTTTTCTCTCAAGGGGGTTTCTCCAGGAGCTAATACGATATAAGATTCGAAATACAGGACTTTCTCCAGGTCTTTGATGGAGAGGTCCAAAACAAGTCCGATTCGACTCGGCGTTCCTTTGAAGAACCAAATATGAGCCACGGGGGAAGCTAAAAGGATATGCCCCATTCGCTCCCGGCGAACCTTGGATTTTGTGACTTCGACTCCGCAGCGTTCACAGATAATACCACGGTACTTCATCCTTTTGTATTTTCCACAAAGGCATTCGTAATCATTTATTGGCCCAAATATTTTGGCACAGAAAAGTCCATCTTTCTCTGGCTTAAAAGTGCGGTAGTTAATCGTTTCTGGTTTAGTGACTTCCCCCCAGGACCAGCTCTTTATCTTCTCAGGAGAGGCGATGCTGATCCTCACCCGGTCGAAGTCGACCTTTGGTTTTCCTCCAATGGCTTGCCTTGTTTCCATGATTACTCTCCTTCTGAAATTTGGGGCACATCGATTCCCCAGGGAAGAATTTCTTCTTTCTCTGCCTTTTCTAACTCTACATTCAAACACAGACTTTGAAGCTCCCGGATGAGCACATTCACAGATTCCGGAATTCCCGGACTAAAATCTAAATCTCCCTTGACTATGACTTCATATATTTTTGCTCGGCCTTCTACATCATCCGACTTGGCAGTCAGTAGCTCTTGAAGAGTATAGGCAGCTCCATAGGCCTCCAGAGCCCAAACTTCCATTTCTCCAAAGCGCTGCCCTCCAAACTGAGCTTTTCCTCCCAATGGCTGCTGAGTTATCAAAGAATAAGGACCAGTAGAACGGGCATGAATTTTATCATCAACAAGATGATAGAGTTTCATTATGTATATGAAGCCCACCGTAACTTCCTGATCCAGGAGCTCTCCTGTAATCCCATCATAAAGGGGAACTTTCCCTGAAGTGGGCAAATCTGATTTTTCCATAAGTTCCTTTATTTCCATTTCATTTATCCCGTTGAACACGGGAGTGGAAATCCAGAGATTGAGCTTCCTTGCTGCCCAGCCTAGATGCGTCTCCAGAATCTGGCCTACATTCATCCTTGAGGGAACGCCCAAGGGATTCAAAACTATCTCTACCGGAGTTCCATCAGGCAAGCGAGGCATGTCTTCATCGGGAACAATTTTAGCGACGATACCTTTATTACCATGTCGACCAGAAACCTTGTCTCCAACAGAAAGTTTTCTTTTCATGGCAATGAAAACTTTTATGGATTGAATCACCCCTGGAGCCAACTCATCGCCTTTTCTTAAAGCTTCCACTTTTTCTTTGAAAATAGCTTTAAGAGCCTCAATCTGGCGCTTGACCTTTTTTTCGACATCCTTGATCTTATTATCCCGCGCAACGTTCGCTTTAAATTTCAATTTAGAGAAATCCTCAGGATTCAACTCGCTTAGAATTTTTTCGCTCAATTTGGTGCCCTTCTTCAGCGCTATTTTCTTATTCTGGTGTTCTTTATCTAAAGTCTCTCCCTTAAGAAAGCCTATCTTCTTTCTCCACTGTTCTCCCTCGAGGATGCTTATTTCATCATCCAGGTTCCGCTTCATCTTGGCGACTTCATCTCTTTCTAAGGCTTTAGCCCGAGGACCTTTCTCACTTCCTCTTCGAGAAAAAATCCGCACGTCAATCACCGTTCCTTCAACTCCTGGGGAACAATACAAAGATGCATCCTTGACATCCAGAGCCTTCTCCCCGAATATGGCTTTGAGAAGTTTTTCTTCAGGAGATAATTGGGTTTCTCCCTTCGGAGCCACTTTTCCGACTAAAATATCCCCGGATTTCACCTGAGCTCCGATCCTTACTATCCCGTTTTCATCAAGATTCCGGAGGAGATTCTCAGGGACATTGGGAATATCTCGAGTGATTTCCTCTGGACCTAGTTTGGTATCGCGGGCTTCAATAGTCTCTTCGACGATATGTATGGAAGTAAAAATATCTTCCTTTATGAGCCTTTCACTGACAATGATCGCATCCTCAAAGTTATAACCCCTCCAAGGCATAAAGGCACACAAAACATTCCGACCGAGAGATAATTCACCTTTGTCTGTACAAGAGCTGTCGGCAAGAATTTGGTCTTTTTCAACTCTATCTCCCTTCCTGACAATAGGTCTGAGATTGATACATGTATTCTGATTGGTCCTTAAAAATTTAGTTAATAAATAAAGATCAGTGCCGACTTCATGCTCCTTGGCTGTCTCTTTTTCATCTACACGGATCAGTATCCTCTCAGCATCGACAAATTCAACGACGCCTGCCCTCCTGCAGACGATGACATCCCCTGAACCTTTGACTAGAATATGCTCTATCCCTGTTCCTACTAGAGGCGCTTCAGGCCGCAGAAGAGGAACAGCCTGCCTCTGCATGTTTGATCCCATGAGAGCTCGGTTGGCATCATCATGCTCCAAGAAAGGAATTAAAGAAGCAGAGAGTGAAACGAGCTGTTTGGGAGAAACATCGATGTAATCGAGTTGGTCTCTTGGGATAAGCTTGAAATCCCCACCTCGTCTGGCATTCACAATTTCATCAAGGAAGTTACCTTTCTCATCCACTCTGGCATTGGCTTGAGCAATATTATGCTTTTCTTCTTCCCAAGCCGTGAGGTAAAAACAGTGCGGTTCAAACAGGGGGAGATGTTTATTCTTGCTTTTCTTTAAATTTCTAATTTCCTTTTCAATTGTGTCTTTCCCGACGATTTCTCCGACTTTAAAGGAACTGCTTCCAGGATGGAGGATCTTTACATAATCGAATATTCTTCCATTCTTTACCTTCCTGTACGGAGTCTCAACAAAGCCAAATTCATTAACTCGTGCATAACAGCTCAAAGAGGAGATCAACCCAATGTTGGGGCCTTCAGGAGTTTCGATAGGACAAATTCTTCCATAGTGGGAAGCTTGAATATCTCGGACTTCAAAACCGGCTCTTTCTCTACTCAGGCCGCCTGGTCCGAGTGCGCTCAGCCTTCTCTTGTGAGTCACTTCGGCGAGAGTATTTATCTGGTCCATGAATTGGGACAACTGGGAACTTCCATAAAATTCCTTCAAGGCAGCAATCACAGGTTTGGAGTTGATCAGGTCTTGAGGCATGGCCGAAGCCAGATCTGCAGCCACTGTCATTTTCTCTTTAATTGTCCTCTCCATCCGTGTTAATCCGATCCGAAAGGCATTTTCCACCAGCTCTCCTACCGAACGAACTCGCCTATTACCTAGATGATCTATATCGTCCACAATGCCTTCTCCCGCCCGCAAACGGAGCAAATATTTGATAACCTCGATATAATCCAGTGGAGATAAGACCTTCTCTTCTAAAGACGTATCAAGATCTAATTTGATATTCATCTTCAGGCGTCCGATACGGGAGAAATTGTACTTCTGGGGATTAAAAAAGAGATTATGGAATAAGTTATGGGCGCTTTCCATAGTGTGAGGCTCACCTGGCCTCAACTTCCGGTAGATCTCGGCCAAAGCCTGGTTTGTATCCTTGCGCAAATCTTTTTTCAAGGTATCGCCGATGATACTACCAATCTTAGCCTTTCCTGGAAAGAAGACCTCGTACGGGTCCTTGAGATTGGAAAGCTCCTGCAACTGAGCTTCACTTATCTCTTCGTTGGCTTTAAATGAATCTTTTATAGATGAGAGAGCGTAAGCTCCTATCAATTCTTTCTTAGCCACCGGGATCTTATGAATCTTAAGCTCGATAAGCTTTTGATAGACTTCAGGAGTGAGCTTTTTTTTGGCTTGAAAGATAGTTTTTTTGGATTTTGGATCAATAATGTCCTCACTTATAGTCTTGCCAACGATCCCTTCCGAAAGCTCCCAGTAGAACTTCCCTTTTTCAGGAAAAATCTTATAAACATCATAGAATAGACGAAGGATTTCTTCATCCGAGCCAAACCCCAGAGCCCTGAGAAAAACTGTGGCCAGGAACTTCTTTTTCCTATCTAAGCGGACATACAAAATGTTCTTGCCATCATACTCAAACTCAACCCATGCTCCTCGGTAGGGTATGATCTTAGCCACATAGAATCCTTTACCTTCACCCTGTCTAAAAAAGACTCCGGCTGACCGCTGTAGCTGACTCACTACGACTCTTTCTATGCCGTTAAAGATAAAAGTTCCTTTAGCCGTCATCAAAGGAATTTCACCAAAATAAACTTCTTGTTCTTTAATGTGCTTCAGTCTTTTGGCTTTGGTCACCGCGTCTTTTTCCCAGCAGATGAGACGGACTTTGATTCTCAAGGGAACAGCATAAGTGTAACCCTTTTGGATACACTCGTAAGGACTGTATTTCATCTTTAACTGGACTCTATCTCCACAATGATCGCACAGCGGAATCTCTATTTTCTTCATCGTCCCGCAGAAGGGGCAGATCTCTTTCTCGGTCAGCTCTGTATCCGAAGGCAATAACGTTCCGCATCCATTGCATCGAGCGCGAGAGTTTTCAACACCTTTGAGACGTCCACATTTACACTCCCAATTCCCTATAGAGTAACTTATGAAGTCTAGCTCAGTGGTTTCTTTAAAATCCGAAACGGGAAAGACATCTTTAAAGGCGGATTGAAGCCCGATATCTTTTCTCTCCTCGGGCAGCATTTCCATCTGGAGAAAATCAGAATAGAACTTCTTCTGGATTTCCAGAAGGTCAGGCATAGGAAAAATGGTTTTTATTTTAGAGAAGTCCTCTCGGTGGCGGTAAACATTTTTTGGTTTATCAAGCATTCCTGCACTCTCTCTTTTAAGAATTTTTAGTCATTTATATAAATGACCTTAAAATTAAAATTTATTGCAACTCTACGACAGCTCCAACCGCTTCAAATTTTCCTTTTATCTCTTCTGCTTCTTCCTTAGATACTCCTTCTTTTACAGGCTTAGGAGCACTGTCCACCAAATCCTTGGCTTCTTTTAGTCCCAGACTCGTCACTTCTCTGACTGTTTTAATCACGTTTATCTTTTTGTCTCCGACGCTCTTCAAGACGACGTTGAATTCTACTTTCTCCTCTTCAGCTTTAGCCTCTCCTTGGGGAGCTGCAACTCCGGAAGCCGCCACTGGAGCAGCGACAGCTGCCGCGCTGACACCATACCTCTCTTCAAATTCCTTGATGTAGTCTGCCAACTCCAAAACAGTCAAATTATCCAAGTGATTGAAGAATTCTTCTTTCGACAATTTTGTTCCTTCTTTCTTTGCCTTGGGAGCCTCTTTAGCCTCTGGTGGAGCTTCTTTTGCCTGAGCCTCTTGAGCTTGGGCTTTTTTAGCTTGATCCTCCTTGGGCTGAGATTCTTTTTTTGTTACTTTCGGTTGAGTTTCTTTTGTTTGTGCTTTGGGCATTTTTACCTCCAACTCTATTTTTTTTCTTTTAATTGACTCCATACGCTGCCTAGGCTTAATAAGGGAGCTTGCCATGTCCTTACTAACCTTAACATCGGGAAAGTCATTAAATAAGCCATTTTACTTAATAAATCTTCTCTTGAAGTTAATCTGGCGATTTCATTGAATTTCTCGGGAGCCATGAATTGTCCTTCTAATATTCCTCCCTTGACAGCCAAAACATTATTCTGCTCCGAAAAGTCCTTTAAAAGGCGGGCTAAGCCGACTGGGTCTTGAGGGGCAAAAGCTAGTGCGGTAGGACCTTCAAAACACTGGCTCAAGCTCTCGGGATAATTGTGTTTGACCACTCTGAGAGCAAGTCGATTCTTTACTACCTGGAAAGAATAAGAATTTTCCCGCATTAACTTCCTCAGCTCTGTAGACTGGGATACTGTTATTCCCTTGAAGTCCACCAAATAGAAATTGTCTATTTTCCCAAGAGTGTCGGATAAGTCCTGGACGAATTTTTCTTTCTCTTCGCGTCTCAACTTCTTTTCTCCTTTATTTCTCCAAAACTGCCTCGGAAAGCCTTAAGGAAGGCCCCATGGTGGAAGAAAGATGCAGACTCTTGATGTATTTGCCCTTCGCGGCAGGAGGTTTGGCCTGGACAACAGCTTGGATAAAAGAGCTGATATTATCCCGCAACTTATCCTCTGTAAAGGAAACTCTGCCTACCGAGGCATTGATGATGGATGTCTTATCAATCCTAAACTCCATTCGTCCGGCTTTGGTTTCTTCAACTGCTTTTTTCACTTCGAATGTCACTGTTCCTGCCTTGGGATTAGGCATCAGCCCCTTTGTCCCCAGAATGCGCCCCAGCTTACTCACTCCCTTCATCACATCAGGTGTGGCGATGACGACATCAAAATCAATCCAGCCTTTCGATATTTTTTCGATCAATTCCTCTCCTCCGACATGGTCAGCTCCGGCTTCCTCGGCCTCTTTGATCTTCTCACCAGCAGCAATGACACATACCTTCTTCTTCTTTCCCGTACCATGGGGAAGTATGACTGTTCCCCTCACCATCTGATCGGATTGCTTCGGGTTCACTCCTAAGCAAAGGGAAATGTCCACCGATTCATCAAATTTTGCATAGCTGAGTTTTTTAAGAAGACCGACAGCATCCTCTAAAGAGTATTCCTCTTGGCTTCTTCTCAGCTCATCTGCTTTATGATAATTTTTTCCTCGTTTAGACACCGACAATCTCCAGTCCCATGTTTTTGGCTGTGCCCTCGATGATTTTTTTGGCTGCCTCCAAATCATAGGCATTTAAATCAGTCATCTTTACCTTGGCAATCTCTTCAATCTGTCTGGGGGTAATTTGCCCCACTTTTTCTTTGTTGGGCTCTCCTGAGCCTTTGGCTATTCCAGCTGCTTTCTTCAAGAGATAGGAAGCAGGAGGAGTTTTAGTAATGAAATTGAAGCTGCGGTCTTTGAACACAGTTATGACCACCGGAATTACGGTCCCTTCTTCCATCTTGCTTGTTTTTTCATTAAAGGCCCGAACAAAATCCATGATATTGACATTATGCTGACCTAAAGCAGGCCCCACAGGGGGTGCGGGGCTGGCTTGTCCGGCCACGATTTGAAGTTTGATCTTGGCTACGACTTCCTTGGCCATTTTTCCTCCTAGACTTTCTCCACCTGTAAGAATTCGAGTTCGACCGGAGTTGATCGTCCGAAAATTGTCACCATGACTTTTAAAGTATTCCTTTCCTGGTTCACCTCTTCAACAACTCCATTGAAATTGAAAAAGGGACCATCTATGATCCGCACGACCTCTCCCTTTTCAAAAGAGTGCTTCGGTTTTGGCTTTTCCGAAGTTGTCTCCATGTGCTCGACAATCTGGCTGACTTCTCCTTTGTTCAAAGGGGAAGGCCGCTTTCCTGGACCTACGAAACCAGTCACTTTAGGTGTCTCACGAATGATATGCCAGTTCTCGTCGGTCATTTCCATCTCGATCAGAATATACCCCGGATAAGACCTTTTAGTGGAAACGACCTTTTTACCACCCTTGATTTCGACCACATCCTCGGTGGGTATGATGATCTGACCGATTTGATCTTCGATATGCAGCTCAGAGGCTCTCTGGCGAATGGTCTCCGCCACAAATTTTTCAAATCCTGAATATGTATGAACAACGTACCAGTTTTTTGCCATTGTGTATGAATCCCTATCCAAATAAGTTCTTTATATGAGAAATGACCCAAGAAAAGATCACGTCCATAAAATAGAGATAAAACCCAAAGAAAAAAGTCGCTATGATGACAATGAGAGTTGTGCTGTAAATTTCATTCCTCGAGGGCCAGGTCACCTTTTTGAGTTCAGCTCTCACCTCTCTCAAAAAAGGAACAATCCGCTTATACCATCTTTTCTTCTGACTCATTTCTTAGGCTTTCCTCTCTTATTCTTTCACTTGTGTTTTAAATGATCTCTATCTAAAAAGAGTGTTTGGCAGGTGAGGCAGGACTCGAACCCGCAACCTTCGGTTTTGGAGACCGATGCTCTAACCAATTGAGCTACTCACCTATCTTTCTCTTTCCTCCTTATCTAGTTTCTCTCGCTTATTTAGTTTGTTGAGTTTATTTTACTTTTAAATTTATGATATATCCTGACTGAGCAAATTGGACCAGCTGTTTTACTTCACTTCTTTATGTAGAGTGTGTTTCTTATCAAAGCGGCAGTATTTTTTCAGCTCAATCTTGGTTGTCTTCGTCTTTTTGTTTCTGGTCGTCGTGTAATTCCTTCTTTTGCACTCTGAGCACTCGAGGGTGACAATTTCTCTCATCTTCCTTCTCTCGGCATAGTCTTCCCAGTCCAGTTATTCTGTGATATCAGTGACGCTGCCGGCTCCGACCGTGCGTCCTCCCTCTCGAATCGCAAATCGCAATCCCTTCTCCATCGCCACATCTGCTATCAACTCGATCTCCAAATTCACGTTGTCCCCAGGCATCACCATCTCCACTCCTC
>WVZL01000039.1:70055-76614 GCA_011772495.1 Candidatus Aminicenantota bacterium | reverse complement strand
TCTATGAATCCGATGTCCTGAAAGAGGATTTAACCATTGCCGGCCCCATCATAGCCAACCTTTATGTGTCCACAACCGGAACCGATGCGGATTGGATCGTCAAATTGATCGACGTCTATCCGAGTCATGCTCCAGACGGGATGGGCGATTATCAGATGCTGCTGGCCGGTGAGGTTTTTCGGAGCAAATATCGGAACAGTTTTGAGAATCCAGAACCCATGGTGCCGAACCAGGTGACCAAGATCGAATTTGACCTCCGCGATAAATACCACTGCTTCCTCAAAGGACATAAGCTCATGGTGCAAATCCAAAGCACCTGGTTTCCCGTGATCGACAGGAATCCCCAGAAGTTCGTGGACATTTATCAGGCCAAAGAGGAGGATTTTCAAAAGGCTGTCCACAGCGTACATCGTTCCCAGAAGTTTCCTTCCCACATAAAAGTTGGAGTTAAAACCGATCATCAATAAGAGACATGGATAAAAAAGCTTACTTTGTCAGACGTGCTATACTGGCCGATCTAGAGAAACTCGTTTCATTTACTGTTGTTGAGGCAAAAGAAGCAGAGGGGATCGATTTATCTCCTAAAAATGTTCGCCGCAGTGTTCTGGCCGCGCTTGAGAACGATGCCCTTGGCAAATACTGGGTATTGGCAAGAGAAAAAGATGAAATCATCGGGAATGTTTCCGTAGTCAGGGAATGGAGCAATTGGAAGGGAGGATATTACTGGTGGATACAGAGTCTGTTCATTCAACCGGAATTCCGGGGATTGGGATTGATGCAGATGCTCATTGATACCGTGAAGGAAGAAGCTCGAAACGAAGAGGCCCTTGAGTTGAGGCTATGTGTGCACAGCGCAAATAAACGCGCCCTAAAAGCCTACAGAAAATCAGGATTTTCAGAATCTGATTATCGCATCATGAGAATGAGCGTTTAGATCCAGTTTTATTCTTCTTCCTACAAAAGGTGCTCGGCCAAGATGGCTGTCTGATGTGAATCTGGGAACTTTGTTCTGTTCAGGACAGCTCTCCATCTCTCTATTTTATAAGCCTACTTTTGAGAAACGCTATATTTTTTCTTGATATAGTCCAGTTCACCCTGAATTTTTGTAGGATCACCATAAATCATTGCCCAGCTTTGTATTGAATGAGTGATGATGAACGTCTTTCTCGTATTGTCCCACCTCATCAAAAGATATTGATAATATCGCTCGCATGTTGGACAAATAGTGAAGTGTTTGGAACCGAGCCCTTCAGCGACAACCGCATAGACTGTTCCGTCCATTTCCAGCCATTTCACATAATGGACGGTGCTAAAATAAAATCGTTTGTCCGCAATGTCCTGGAAATTAGACCGTAGCCTGGGATTCGGGATGTATGACAAAACGTGAGCGAGTGATACATGTCCCGATGCGAATGCCCATCCAGAGTGGAAAATAACTTCAGGTATAGAATCGGCTGTCACATCCTTAATACCAAGCGCGCCACCCATATAATAAGCTGCATCCACATCCGGTCGAGGGGGACGATGAGTTGCCAGCCAATCTGAAGAATCATAAAGGATACGGTCATCAGAAATAATCATTAACCTGACTTCATGCAGAGGCTGCCCTGCTCCACCTTCTGCTTTTGGCTGGGAAGATTTCAATAGAGCGACCAGCGCATTTTTGACATCATCTCCGAAATCCGCTGATTTAATATCAACGATTACCCAATCCTTTTTATCAACAAAATTCTCCACTATTTCACTTGCCTTTGCTGGGACGGACTGTATTTGGGCATTCCTGGTATCTGCAATGCTAGGGGCGTATGAATTTTGAGCTGGGCACAAAAGAAGGCAGGTTAACAGTAATCCGACAAGATTATTCTTCATATTCATCAGAAAACCTCCTATCTAAACGCATTCTTAACAGCAACCAACAATTACCATGCCGCAGGCCATATATAAGAAAAATGAAGCTGGAAAACTTTGTAAAACTAATGAATCCATTAGAATCTTGCTGAAAATGCGACAGTATCCTATCAATATCCAAGTTATATTACAATCCATATATATTTTGTCTTGAATATTCAGGATGCTTAATTGACCAGGAGATTTTCAGTGTGATAGGCTCATTCAAGCATGGCAGTGCGTGAAAATTATCAAGCTATTACGAGACAGATAAAACGATTTTTCTGTGTTTCTGCTGACCCTGTAGAATCGTTTAGTTAGGAATGAACAATGAGCATACTTTTAATCCTACTCATTTTACTGGCTCCGTTCACTAGCATTGCCTGTCCTAATGCACCCGAGTCCAATCGTATCAAGACGATCATAAGTCTTAAAAAGCTGGACGATTTTCCCTTGTATGTGATGCATTTTCATGGTGACTACGATCTCCCGTATTATGCACACAAGGTATCGCCTCCCCAAGATATACAGATTGGGAATCGGTCTGGTTATTCATCTTCATGGGCCTGCACCTGTTTTTCCACGAAGAGCGACCAGGGAAGTCAGCTTCTAGGAAGAAACTTCGATTGGTATGACCATCCCGCCCTTCTCCTTTTTACAGATCCTCCGAACAGGTATGCATCCGTATCTATGGTGGATATCTCTTATTTGGGATATTCCAAGAGTGATACTCCAGATAAAAATCCTGGAGGATTGTTACAATCGCCTCTCCTCCCCTTCGATGGGATGAACGAGCAAGGATTGGCTGTCGGTATGATGGCTGTGCCCGCTGCCCACGCAACGAATGATCCGCAAAAACAAACCGTAGGCAGCCTCGTAATCATCCGGCTGATGCTGGATTACGCGAAAAATGTGGAAGAGGCCATCGCCATACTCAAGAATTTCAATATCGATTTTCACCATGGACCTCCCCTGCACTATTTCATTACAGACAGGTCGGGGAGATCGGTCGTGGTTGAATTCGTAAACCGAAAAATATCGGTGCTCCCCAATACTCATTCCTGGCAGGTGGCGACCAACTTTATCATCACCGGTTTAACTCCAGAAAACGCCCGGGCATCATGCTGGAGATACAAAAAAGTGTGGAAAACGCTTGAAAATCAGGTCATTAGGCTCTCTAGTTTAAATGCACTCACACTTCTAAAAGATGTCTCCCAAAGAAACACCATCTGGTCAGTTGTTTATGATACGTCCTCTTTAAACTTCCTGGTTGTAATGGGAAAAAAGTATGATCAAGTTCACGAATTCAAGCTGCAACAGGCTGAATCAGATCAATAAAATTTCCTAGACGCAGCTTTTCCTCATCTTCTTCAAGCTTGGCTTTAGTAGATAATCAATGGCTTCCTTAAAATTATCTTCTGTTATAAATAAAGGATCGACCGTACAGCCTTCATAATCATCAATGTGTTTTTTCTAATGGTTCTCTTTTCTCTTTTTTGCAACTTTTTGTCTCTTTTTTTACCTAAACATGTTTATAGTGTTGTTCAGAAATTGTTACACAATCAGCGCAACTTGATTCAATATGATGAGCCAAAAAAGAACGCGAACAGAGCAGTTACCAGTATAATGGATATTGCTCCGGCTAAGATGATGGTGTATAGAAGCTTTAACCGCCTCGCCCTCTTGTAGGCTTTCATCTTATCTTCCTGGGAAAGAGGAACAGGAATATCTTCCGGCTTTTCTATTGCTTCCAATTGCTTGGCAACATTGGCGAGTTCCGGGTCGGTTTTTAAGTATTTCTCAACAAGGGCGCGCGTATCAGCGCTCACTTCCTTGGCCGAATACAAAGGCAAAAGATCGAGGATGACATTTCGTGTTATTTTCATAATCAATAAGCCTCCTTATCGATACAAGTAGCGATCAACTTTTTACGAACACGGTATACCTTAACTTTTGTAGTATTGAGGGATAACTCCAGGACCCGGGCTATTTCAATGTAGGGGAGTTCATGCTGAACGCGCAAAACAAATGCCGCCCGGTCAATCTCAGGCAAAGTCTGAAGAACTCTCTGGATTCTCTGTAATTTGAGTTGAGATTCGGTCAGTCTATCTGGACCCGGAGCAGGATCAGGATGAACATCCTCAAGGACAGCCTGCCGCTTTCTCTTTCTCAGATGTTGCAGGTAAATATTTCTGGAAATGGTAAAGAGATAGGCCTTAAGGGTCTCAGTGCGAATTTTACTGTTGTGCACCCAGGCGCGTATGAATGTCTCAGAAGTGATATCCTCTGCTTCTGAACGGTCACCTGCAAGCCAAAGAGCAAAGCGGTAGACTTCACTCGCATAGGACTCGTACAAATCCTGGAAGTTGATCATAAGATTCCTTTGATAGCATCTCTGATTATAATATGCATGAAGAAGAAAAATGTTACAGCGCAATCCTGAATTGTTGACAAATCAAATTATAAGGCGACATTTTTATCTTTTAGTAAAGCAACCTAGAGAAAGTCAGCAAATATGACATTAGGCGATATTTTTACAGATAATTATGGTTGTCTAAGCTTTTATCATTTGAGCTTTGTCATTTGTCATTAGATCTCAGGTCCGCAACTCTTCCTGTTCTTGATAGGATGTCTTGGAAAACGATCTGTTTTATTAATGCTTTTTCTTCTTCGGAATTTGGAAAGGCCCTGCTTTCAGTGCTTCCAGGCAGGAGATATCCAAGCCTTCCAATGTACCGGTTTTGAGAAACTGCTTCTGGATGCTGGTCAGGCAGGGGTTGCCGACTCCGTGGGCACCGGGAACCACCAAGTGCAGGCTGTTCGGCAGGTGGTTGGCTGCTTCCTCTCCCCAGCGAGGCGGCGTGACCGGATCCAGAGTTCCCGATAGGAGCAGGACGGGTACATCCACACTAACCGGCTCTCCGTAGTTAGCCGGTATCTCAGACCTGGGCCAAAATTCACAGACAGCCTTCTGACGCCGGACACGGCCATCTCCCATATCGGTGCCGCTTGCGATCTCGACGATTTCTTCTTCGGTGATTCGGTCGAGGTCCTCGGCGCAGGTAACGCACAGCAGCAATCCCATCGCCAGAAGGCGGCGGATGGAACGCTCGCTCATCAAACCCACCTGAGCAAAGGGCACGTAGTCTCCTTCAAAGGCCTTGTGTATCAGAAACGGCACCTGCCTGTTGCCACGGTACATCATGGTCCTGAGGGCCTCGATAAAGCCCTCCCTGGACAGCTTGATGGGGACCTGCTCCTTGGTCACAGGATGCTCGACGTTGACAACAACTGGCGCCTCTTCCAGCTGGGCAAGGATCGTTTCATATTCCTCTTCCAAATTCGGGTAGGCGGCGTGACAGTCCGGGTTGCCGGCGCATTCCGTCATCAACAAACGGATGGCCTCATGAAATCCCGGTGCGTGGAACAGGGGATTTTTAAAAGCGATAGAGGCGACACCGTTCAGGGTGGCCGCGCGCACAGTTTCCGGGTGCCGGCGCATGTAGACGAGCGCCATACGGGTGCCGTATGATGTGCCAGAGATATTGATTTTTCCGTATCCTAGAGCTAGCCGGGCCTCGTTATAATCATCCGCGGCCATGCAGGTGGAGTATTTAGTCAGGTCGTACTTGTCTTTCAGCTCCTCCAGGCAGGGCCGGAAAAAGTCAATCCTGAAAAGTGGGTCAAAATAGCTTTGGAGATTATCATCCTGCTTCGCCAGCTCGCAGTCAAGCCGATTGTCCCCACCAGTGCCACGCTGGCTAACAAAAACGATGTCCCGCTGTTCTCTGACCCAGGAATTGGCGTAGAAGTCGGCATAGGTAGCAACATTGGCACCAGGTCCACCGGCGAAAACGAATAAGGGATCGGGTTTGACCTCAAGCCCTATGGAATGGAGGACCACAACTTCCAGATGGATCATCCGTTCTTCCCGAGCCTCACGGTCTTCAGAGACGGCGAATGTCCCTCTGGAAACCTTAGCTCCTGTTTGCGCATCCACTGCGGTTTCCAAAACAAGTCTGGATTTGAGGATTTCGATGTCAACAGGTGCGGCCTTCCTACTCTCAGGTCGCTCCTTTTTCTGACAGGAGATCACGGAAATCGAAGCCGTAAGGATAAATGCCACACAAAAAGTAGATACATATCTTTTCTTATTTTTCATATTGCATTCTTTATATCAAACAAAGCAATGGGGGGCAAGAACGAGGGAAACCAGCGCCCGTATCCTATTTCTTTTCCTGCCTCTTGAACGCTTGCCTGGTGTTATTGTTTTCAGGAACGAGCTTCAGTGATTTGCGGGAATTCTTGAGGGCAAGCTTCATTCGAGTGGTCAGCGCAAGCTGACTTTTACAATTGGACTTCCTCTCTCGGCATTTCTCAGCCTGACATAACCAACCTGCTGCGCCAATCAGTAGACACTCGGCTGGCAGGATATGAGGACGTCAATGATTTACATCGACAAAATCCAGACATTTCTCTTAAACGAAGTTGATAAGGGGAATATTAATTCTGTTCAGATTTGTACATAATCTGTTCGAGAATGGACATATAGTGCTGAACAAGCCTTCGCTAATCAGGAGGCAATATTGGCATGCTCATTGCATATAAAAATAGGAAATAACAAGAATATTGACAGGATATTGTTACAGAATAGTATTAATGCGTTTCCTAA
>WVZL01000039.1:34031-70018 GCA_011772495.1 Candidatus Aminicenantota bacterium | reverse complement strand
TGGAGAAATTTACGGAGACACAAAGGATTTTCATTCATCAACATCTCTGGACTTTCCATCGGGATTGCCTGCTGTATCCTCATTTTCCTCTATATCAATGATGAATTGAGCTATGACAAATATCATGCAAATGCAGACCGAATCTACAGGCCAATCGCTTACAGCACAATCGGAGGCGAAACCCGCGTTTTCGCCCGCATGCCATCGGCCATCGCGCCGGGATTAGAGGACGCCATGCCAGAGATCGAGGCCTCTACCAGGCTCTTCCAATTCGGCGTGCTTAGCTTTAGACATGGCGACAAGAACTATGAAATTCCAGAATTTTATGCAGCGGATCCGAGTTTCTTTACTCTCTTTTCCCATGAATTTATTGTCGGTGATCCTAAGACGGCCCTCCTGAATCCTCTGACTTTGGTGCTCAGTGAAGATACAGCGCTTCAAATTTTTGGCAGTGTCGATGTTATCGGAAAATCTATATCAGTTCCTTTCCAACAAAGAAACCAAGATCTACAAGTGACTGGAGTTGTCAAGAATGTCCCCCGGAATTCTCATTTCCGCTTCAATATAATCCTGTCGATTAATACCTTCAGACAAAGGGATGATAATCAACCAGCCGGCCCTGATTTCTTAAACGATCCCATCTATTTTAATCCTTTCTCTTATCTTCTCCTTTCTGAGAGCGCGGATGTTGCGGAAGTGGAAGAAAAAATTGCGGCTGTCGTGGAGGAAAAATGGGGGGAGCTCTACAAACAGGAAGGAATCAAAAGGAGATATCCGCTCCAGGCATTGACAGATATCCATCTCAAATCAAATTTTGAGGCGGAGATAGCCCAGCAGGGGGACATCCAATATGTCTACATCTTCACGGTTATTGCCTTAATGGTCCTGTTTATAGCCTGCTTTAACTTTATCAACCTCTCAACAGCCAAATCAGTTAAGCGAGCCAAAGAGGTCGGG
Source organism: Candidatus Aminicenantota bacterium (assembly GCA_011772495.1). Taxonomy (GTDB): domain Bacteria; phylum Acidobacteriota; class Aminicenantia; order Aminicenantales; family Aminicenantaceae; genus WVZL01. Next base: position 69,061 of record WVZL01000039.1, on the reverse strand, counting down.
CTGAGAAAAATGTTTGGTGCGCACAGGCATCAACTCATTAAGCAGTTTCTCAATGAATCGAGTCTTCTAGCCATCTTGGCGGCATTAATCGGGATCCTGCTCATAGCTCTCTCTCTTCCAGCCTTCAATGCACTATCGGGAAAAGAGTTTACCCTGGAAAATCTAGTCAGTGCGCCATCGATTGTCGCACTTCTCATCATCATAATCATAACAGGTGTTATTGCAGGTAGTTTTCCGGCCTTTGTACTTTCGACTTTTCAGCCACTGACAACTCTCAGAGGAAAATTGGGACCTGCCAAACAGAGTGGAACCTTCCGGAAGATTCTGGTTGTTTTTCAATTTTCCATTTCCATATTCATGATTTTAGGATTTATTGTCATTCTGCAGCAACTCGATTATATCAAAAATATAGATCTGGGATTCAACCGGGATCATCTCGTTGTCATTCGAGGCGGAGGACAGACAAATGACGCTCTCAGAGATAATATTTTGAAGGATTCCAATGTCACTTCCGTTTCTCTTCCTATCACCGTCCCAGGGGAGTTTGCCGGCGACCGGTCCTACTATCTGCCTGGGAAGGATCCGGCTTCATCGGTGAGAGCGTCTTTTTTCGGCGTAGATTACGATTTCATCAAAACGTTCGGCATGGAAGTCCTCTGGGGGAGGGATTTTTCAAGGGAGTATTCGACGGATGTTGACGATGCGGTAATCCTGAATGAAACATTTGCTCGCCAGCTCGGACTGGGCTCAGATATCATAGGAAAACAGATTATCGATGTGTCCAATCGTGAATATCGGCCGACCGTCATCGGCGTAATCAAAGATTTTCACCATAAAAGCTTAAAACTCAGGATAAATCCTACGATACTTTCCATTAATCCACAAGCATTCGCCTTTATTGCAGCCCGAATTACTCCGCATAACGTCTCCTCTACCCTGAGCCGCTTGGAGACTATTTGCAAAGAGCAATTCCCGGACCGCGAATTTAACTATTATTTTGTGGATGATAATTACCGGCAGCGATATCCGGAAGAAGACAAACTGCAGGATATCTATCTCACATTCGGATTTTTAGCCATATTTGTCGCCTGTTTAGGACTATACGGGCTGGCCTCTTTTTCAACAGAGCAGCGAGCCAAAGAAATTGGAATCCGTAAGGTTCTTGGCGCCACTGTACCCAATATCACTTTCACTCTATCCAAGGATTTCCTAAAACTGGTCTTATTCGCAAACATCATTGCCTGGCCGATAGGATTCTACGTGATGAATAATTGGCTGAACAATTTTGCCTACCGAATCGGAATAGAATGGTGGGTGTTTTTGGCCGCCGGGTTGATCGCTCAAATTATTGCCCTGACGACAGTCAGTCACCAAGCGCTCAAATCGGCCTTAACCAACCCAGCAGAGACTCTGCAGTATGAGTAAACTCGTAGTGTGAACCTCTTCTACACGTAACGCAGATTGACAAGCTAACAAATCTAAAAACATCCTAATAACTCAATCGCTGCTTCCTGATAAATTTCTTGACCACCTCTAACTCTTTATCCTTGCCCTTTCGATAGTCATCGATCTTCCTGGTAACTTTAATATCGGGCCTGACACCTCGATCCGGATTGTCGCCAGGCAGCTCATAGATCGCCAGTGGAATTATTGCCTGCAACTTCGTATTCGGCAAAGTCATGTTGACCGGATCACTGCAAAATTTCACTCTGCCTCTGGTTTCCTGCCCCACCAGAATCCCCATCTTGTTGCCTTGGAAAATCGCCGCTGTCACCACTCCCGCTGAAAATGTTCTTTCTGAAATCAAACAAAAAACCTGGCCCTTGAATCGCCCCGAATTTTTGTGTGGGGTTTGCATTGCTTTTTTTCGTACCGTTAAGTATTCACCATTTTTTGCCTTATGTATTAACTCTCCGGCCTTGTCCGCATACCCGCTCTTTCGCATCGTATCGCTCACCTTAAAGATAAATTCCTTGGTAATCAAATACGGCTCATCGACCAGACAATCCAGCAGATAATATCCCCAGTATCCGCTCCCTCCGGGATTTTCTCGCAGATCTATGACTAAATACTCGGCTTCCTTATGCTTCTTAAAAAACTCATCAATAAAGGTATCGTAATCCGCTCTTTCCCCATAACTGAAATTCGGAATGTCCAGCACCGGTATCTTTTTCCCATCAACCTCTATTAAATACTCTCGATACTGGGTATTGCTCTCGAACGCTAGGGGCATGTATTCCCCGAGGCTCATCCCTTGCACTTCGACCGTCTGAACCTGATCATTCAATTTATACTTAACTTCCCAGGGTGGATTTTTCTTAAAGTAAATCCCAAGCAATATCGAAAAAGTCTGCCCGAATAGGAAATCCCTGGCCTGCTTGAGAGAAGAGTTGGCTAATATGCTGCTTTTGGCCCGGTATGTTTCTATTGCAACTTGGTCGATTTCCAGAATTTGACTGTATAAGGGCAAGGGATCATCTCTCCACTTTTCCACTACGAACACTTTATCGTCGATCACCTTGAGTGAAAAAGGAAATGCCGGTTCCGTACCCTCGAATTGTTGGAATGGCGGGTTTATACCCGTATGCCCGTCCTGAATCGCTGCCGCTAATTCCTCCAGATAAAAAAAACAATCGACAATTGGTATGGTGTCTTCATTTAATCCCTGAATTCGCTGCTTGATCTCTTCGGCTTTCTGCTTGAACTCTGCTCCTGAGATCAATCGCCACGGATCCGCATGCACCTGGCTGATATAGCTGACATAAGTGTCAATATCCTCGATCAATTTTTCTCTTGCCACCTCTTTGCCGCTTCCTGTTGCCGGTAGGAATATTAATAAACCTATCAGGGTGCCCAATATATGCTTTTTCATAATCTTGACCTCCTTTCTACAGCCTATTAGCTTTCTGCTTCTTTAAAATCGTTTGGATTGGTCATCATCCATCAGATCCATGATATATATTCTTCATCCCACCACTTAAAAGGAGAAAAGGCGTTCTCATTCATAACGGAGCGATTTGACCGGATCTGCACGGGCGGCTTTGATGGTTTGGAAGCTGACGGTAACGAGCGTGATCACCAGGATGAGGAGAGCGGATAGCACAAAATTTGTCCAGCTCAAGCTGACGCGATAAGGGAAATTCTGCAGCCAGCGAAACATCAACCACCAGGAAATGGGCCAAGCGCAGAGAATTGCGAGCAGCACAACGCGCACATAGTCGCGGCAAAGCAGGGTCAAGATCCCGGACACGGAAGAGCCCAAGATCTTACGTATCCCGATCTCCTTGGTTCGTTTTTCGATAGAAAAAGATGTCAATCCCAGTAGACCCAAGCAGGCGATGCAAACAGCAAAAAACGTGAAGTATCGCAGGGCGGTTCCCAGATTTTCGACATCGGTATAAAGGCGGTTGAACTCCTCATCCAAGAAATTATAGGCAAAAGGCCGATTCGAGGCAGACTTTCTCCAGGCTGTTTTCAGAAATTCCAAGGTTGCAGGTATATTCTCAGGTTGGATTCTTACAAAGATGTGATTTACGTTGGGATTCAGGAATACAATCAGGGGGCCGATCACGGCCATCGATACGGCCTCCAGATGGAAGTCCTGCATGACACCTATGATGCGGCCTTGATATTCAGGGCCGATATGAAGCACTTCGTCCAGCGCGGATTCCACACCCAATAGCTTTTCAAAGCTTTGGTTGACTAGCAGGTTGCCCTTTTCCGCGCCAAATTCCTGGTTAAAACTTCGGCCCTTGAGCATTTTTATTTTCAAAGTCTCGATGAAACCATATTCGACCGAGGTCAGATTGATAGGAATGTCTTCATCAATCCTCTTGCCTTTGTATACAACGTTTTTGACTTGGGTAGCAAAATCTGTGGGATGGGTGAAGCTGGCTGTCACAGATACGATGCGAGGATTCTGTTTGACAATATCTTTGAAACTTTGAAAAATCTGGCTGTTCTCCTGATTGGCTATACCCAGCGGGAAGGAGACCACATGTTCCTGATCAAATCCCAGGTCTTTGTTTTTGATAAACCCGATCTGCTGGAAAATGATGCTGGATACAATAATCAGAACAAGAGATATGCTCATCTGCACAAACACCAAGATCTTTCGTAAAACCGAGCCTTTGTATCTTGAAGGCTGACCTCCCTGGAGTACCTTAACCGGCTGGAAGGAGGAGAGCACGAGGGCAGGATAACTGCCGGAAGTAAGCCCTACTATTACAGTCACCCCAATCACGAAGAGAAAAATCCAGACATTGGTAAAGTTGGACATCGAAAAGGACTCGCCGGTTATCTTATTGAAGACGGGCAGAAAAAGCTGGATAAGAGGTGCTGTTATCAAAAGTGCCGCAAAGGCGAGGAAGATGGCTTCAGCAAGAAACTGACGCACCAGATGTTTGCGTGTGGCTCCCACTACTTTGCGAAGCCCGATCTCTTTGGCCCGGTATTCGGAGCGAGCGGTCGTCAGGTTCATGAAGTTGAAGCAGGCCATGAATAGGATCAGAATGCCTACCAAGGAGAATATGAGAAGATATTGTATGCGTCCCTTTGCGTCCGGGTTCGCGATATTCGTGAAAAGATAGAGCCGGGTCAAAGGCTGCAGGAAGAGCTCGATGTTTGTATCCTCATCGTATTTTTTTACATTACCGGCGATCTTCTCTTCAAAAGCCTGAATATCCACCTGATCTCCCAGAAGAAGATAGGTTAGCGCCATGCTGAATCCCCACTTCCGGATGTCCCAGCCTAGCCTCTCGACCATCTCGAAGGGGACGAGCATCCCGAACTGGAGATGAGAATTATCAGGGACATCTTCCATCACCCCAGTCACGGTCAGATCGAAACGGTTGTCCAGGTTGAGAACCTTTCCAAGAGGGTCTTCATTCCCGAAATATTTAACGGCCGCACTTTCTGTGACTACGACCGAAAACGGCTCATCCAGCGCCTTTGCACTATCCCCGACAATCATCGGGAACGTGAATATGCGGAGGAAATCGGGATCAACAGTGAGTATGTCGTCCGCGTAATGAACCTCATCCTGATAGCGAAGAACTCGTTCACCCGTCCAGGCTACTCTTGCCGCGGACCTTATTTCGGGAAAATTCTCCTTGAGAGCGGTGCATAAAGGCCCCGGTGTCCGGTTGTTCAGCCGTACCTGATCCGGGAAATGTCTTTTTTCCGCCACCCGGTAGATACGGCCGGCATGTTCGTGAAAGCGGTCATGGCTGATCTCGTGCCACACCCAGAAAGCGATAATAAGGAAAGCCGTCATCCCCAGCGCAAGCCCGGAAATGTTGATGAGGGAGTAGATCTTTTGTTTTCTCAGATTGCGGAAGGCGATAATGAGATAACTCTTAAACATCACGAAACTCCAGTTGGTATATCTAAATTGCTGCCTTTCGATTTCTGTAAAACTTCTGCATTTTCATTTTGGCAAACACCGAATTTCCGCAAAAAATCAAATAGAAATACTTTAATAGCAAATAATATGCCAAATTCATCTTCTTGGAGTTTTCGAAAACTATGAAACATTCAATGTATCATTTATTAACAGTAAGTGTCCGTATGCGTTCATTTCAATTAATAAATTCATTATTCTTTTGTCGCCCAGTTTCATTTCCATTGTTGATCGCAGGAAGTGTGCGATATTCCATTTAGCAATATTTGAACCGGTAGCTCATCCGGATTTATTTTTTATTCAAGATACTGGGGGATACAATCGAGTAAAGTGCTTTTTCAGGCAGAGTCTCGCCACAAGGAGAACCAGATGGCTAATATCTCAGCCAGGCAAAAGGGGAATAAATGTCGCCGATGAATTCTTTGACGATAGCGGGAGCAACACTCCTGGATACAGGAGTGACACTTTGAATCACAATCCCGGTCTTATGGTCCAGAAAGATAGCCGCATAGTTGTCACACCCTTCTTCCCGGCCGACATGAAAGATAGCTTCACCTTGGGGTGAGTTGAATCTCCCCCAGCCAAGAGCCCAGGACAGGTTGATGGCTTCTTGAATCTTTGGGTTCGTGCCCTGAGGGGCATGTAAGCTTTTAGATGTTATCATGATTCGGGGTTTGAGCATCGTTTGGTGGGTACCAGACTTTAGACCTTTTTCATTCATTACAGCTAAAAGAAACTTTGCATAATCGGCTGTGTTTGTCAGGAGCGAGGCGGCGCTATTTGCTACGCTCTTTGTTCTTATAATCTTTCGGCGCAGACCGGTACGCAGGTCGACAACAAAATTGCCGTCAAAACGCCTTTCCCAGAGAAAAGCGGATTGAGTCATGCCCAAAGGCAAGAAGACTTTTTCCTTGGCGAGCTGATTCAGGTTCTTCCCTGTCATATTTTCCAGGATGAACTGAAGAAGACAATATCCCTCCCCAGAATATTTAAACCTTTCTCCAGGAGTAAATTCAAAGTCAAGACGTCTCCGTCTCCAATTAGGAAATCCGCTGGTGTGACTCAGCAATATCTTAGCCGTCAGCAATTTATATCGTTCATCGCTCTTGAGGTCTTTGTAATCAGGGTATTCATACAGAGGGCGTTCCAGATATTGATACAAGGGCTTGTCCAATTCAAGCACTCCTTCATCCACAAGCTTCATCACCAGGTAGGCAAAAACAGGCTTGCTCAGGGAGGCGGTACGGAAGACCGTCTGCTCATCAACTGGCTTCTTGGTTTTTCTATCGACGATCCCCATTGACTGCTGGAAAACGACTCGAGAGCCCTGAACAACCGCTACAGACAAAGCCGTAGTTCCTGGCTTTTCCAAGATTTGGCGGAGAAAACTCTCTGCCCAGCCTGATTCTCGCCATTCTCCGGCCATGGTCTGCCATTTATCAGTTTGAGGATTAATCGCGCCTAATTTCTCCACGCTGAATGGAACAGGAGATATGAAAACACCTAAGATACCAAAAAGGAATAGCAACCTCCAAAGATAAGGTGATTTCATTTGCGCCTCCACTTATGAAACTGCCTAGACATAATAGTCAAAGAATCCTCTGACTTTAATATAGCAAAAACATTTCCTTAAGAAAAAGAAAAGGCTGCCTGCCGTTTGCTAGAAGGAGCCGTTAAAGGGATAAAACACAGAAAAAATCAGTGACTAGAGGACCTGCTCCAATCCAGAATAAAGGCCACTAAAAATTACTTTCTGCGCTATATTCCTCGCTTAGCTCTCAAATCTAAACAATAAGGTGTTTGACACTCCCGCTGTTAATAAATATGCTACTCTTCCAAAGGAGGAGCAGGAAAAATGAAAATAAAAATATTGTCCACAATTATTTGTATTCTTGTGATTTCTTCGTTTCCCTTTGGAAAAACATACGCTCAAGAGTTCCAGATAGAAAAAATTTCTGACAAAGTATTTCTAGCATCTATTCCTGTGCTCGGAAAACAGATAGTTGTTCAAACAGAGAAGGGGCTGGTGGTTTTCGACAGCTTCTGGTCGGAAACAACGGCCAAGGAAATTAAAAAAGAAATCACAAAAGCTTTAAACCGGGATGATTTTTCTTATGTGCTTAACATGGTTGATCGGCTCGACTATTTTGGAGGGAACGCTGCCTATAAAGAGGCTGTAATTATTGGCCACGACAGTTTCTTGGAAAGGTACAAAGGCAAAGAAAAAGAGGTTGAAGCGGAAATACAGGAGTTGATTGAAACGTGGCGGTGGAAGGAAGGAGCCGCACGGGAAAAGCTTCAAAGCCTAGAAAAAGGTTCGGAAAAAGCAATAAGAGAACAAAAATGGATGAATGCTTGTAAAAGGAGAGTTGACGAACTTGAATCTGGTTATTCTTTAGTCCTGCCCACCATATTTTATAACGACAGGATGACCCTGAGTCTTGGAGATATCACAATGCAACTGATCTGGTTTGGAAAAGCGGGGAGTCGAATCGGTATGACCGTGGCGGTCATACCCGAGGAAAATCTCGCCATAGTCACCAGTTTTATTTTAAATCCGCTTCATCTTGCTCCTTATCCTTTCTGGGACTATAAAGTTTTGGATGTTCCGCGTTGGATTGCAGTGCTGGAAGAGATACTCGAGGGAGAAGAAGCTGTTGAAAAGATCGTTTGCAGTGATATTAGTGCGGTATTGTCAAGAGAACGGGCTCATAGTCATCTTGAATATATCAGGAGACTTTGGAATAGTGTAAAAACTGCTGAAGAAGCCGGTAAGAATATCAATGAGATCCAGGATCAATTGTCGCTTGAAAAAGATTTTGCTTTTGTAAAAGACATGGAGGTTTATAAAGAACGTGGAGATGATTGGCTAAGGCCTCAGCATCGAGGTCATGTAAGGCTTTTCTTCCTCTTGCATAAGAATCTGGCATCTGAAATCATCAAGAAGGGTGGAATCCAATCACTGCAGGCTTCTTTGGCAAATATCCGGAAACTCCGTGATACGAAGGGGGATGTTTATTTTGATGAGGCATCTTTAAACGGGATTGGATACTATCTGATGAATTCGGGGAAGATTCACGAGGCCATTGAAGTTTTCAAGTTAAACGTTGAAGTTTTTCCAAAATCGTTCAATGCTTATGATAGCCTGGGTGAGGCTTACATGAAAAACGGGGATAAGGAAAACGCGATTCTAAACTACAGAAAGTCACTCGAGCTCAACCCGGACAACAATAACGCCAGAGAAATGCTGAAAAGGTTCGAGAAGAAATAATTCGGCTAATTTGGTCAACAATTAACTCAATTTGACTCTTTCTGTTTTTCTTGCTATTCTTTTGCCACCTACCTAAGGGGTTAATAGTGGCTGTCATATGCGCCAAATGCGATACTGAGAATCCTTCCGACTCCAAGTACTGCAAGGAGTGCGCCACCCCTCTTCCACCATCCAAGGAAATCTCTGTTCCCACCGAGACTCTGGAAACACCCAAGGAAGAACTCTTCACAGGTTCCACCTTTGCGGAAAGATATCAGATCATCGAAGAGCTTGGTAAAGGCGGTATGGGCAAAGTCTATAAAGTACATGATACAGAAATCAAGGAAAAAGTAGCCCTGAAACTCCTTAAACCAGAAATTGCCTCTGATGAAAAAACCATTGACCGATTCAGGAATGAGATAAAGCTGGCCCGCAAGATTGCCCATAAGAATGTTGGCCGGATGTTCGATCTTGGCAAGGGAGAAGGAACCTATTTCATCACCATGGAATATGTTCCTGGTCAGGATTTAAAAGGCCTAATCAGACAGACAGGCAAACTGGCCATAGAAACAACCCTATCCATTGCCAAACAGATATGTGAAGGATTACAAGAAGCTCACAAGCTCGGAGTGGTTCACCGAGACTTGAAGCCCAGCAACATCATGATCGATAAAGACGGAAATGTGCGGATCATGGATTTTGGGATAGCCCGTTCCCTAAAAGCCAAGGGCATAACAGGGGCAGGAGTGATGATCGGCACGCCTGAGTACATGAGTCCTGAGCAGGCAGAAGCCAAAGACGTTGACCCTCGCTCTGATATCTATTCTCTGGGAGTCGTCCTGTACGAGATGGTCACCGGACAGTTACCCTTCGAGGGAGATACTCCCTTAAGCATTGCCATGAAGCACAAGAGCGAGGATTTCACAGCTCCAAAGCTTCTGAATTCCCAGATTCCTGATGCTTTAAATACTTTGATCCTCAAATGCCTAGAAAAGGCAAAATCGAATAGATATCAAACTATTGAGGAAGTGGCTAAAGATATAAGCGGGATTGAGAAAAAAATTCCTCTGGCACAAAGAGTTGTACCAAAAAAGAAGCCTATCACATCCAAGGAAATAACAGTAAAATTCAGACTGAAAAAAGCCTTCATCTCAGCTTTCATCATAATCGTTTTATTAGCCATTGCAGCCTATTTCATCCTCCGTCCTGGTCGCGTAGATACAGATATTAAAATCGGAACAACAAAACAGATTACCTATGAACCAGGATTGGAAATAGATCCCCATATCTCTCCGGATGGAAAGATGGTGGCCTTTGTCACAGGCTTCTCGGGCAAAACACGCCTTGTCGTGCGCCAGGTCTCTGGAGGGAATCCTATCGAAATTGCTCGGGATTTTCCTGGCAATCAACGCTGGCCGCAGTGGTCACCTGACGGGACCCAACTCGCTTTTTATTCTGAAGGGGCAATCTATGTCGTGCCAGCTTTCGGAGGAATCCCCAAACGAATTATCAGCGGCACTTTAAATGCCTCGACATACAGCCCAGCTTGGTCTCCAGATGGAAAAAAGATTGCCTATGTGCAAAACAAAGCTATTCATATTTTCCATTTGGAAACTAAAAAGCTAGAAAAAATAGCAGATGTGAAGGAAGCCCATTGTTTGAGATGGTCTCCAGATGGGTCACAGATCGCTTATGTTTCCGGAAATATTGCTTTTTTATTCAGTTCAATGGAGGTTTCCGGAGTACGAATTCCATTTATCGGAAACAAAGCCCCGAGCTCGATTCATATTCTCTCGTTATCAAAAGGCAGCACTGTTCAAGTGACATATGATGATAGTTTGAATACCAGCCCTGTTTGGTATCCTGATGGAAAACAGCTTTTATTCGTATCTAACAGGGAAGGAGCTCGAGATATTTATATGGTTCATCTTGCTTCCTCGGGCAAACCATCCGGCTCACCGATCAGGTTAACAACAGGATTGGATGCTCACACTATCGGCATCTCTCATGATGGTCAAAAACTTGTCTGTTCGGTTTTCAATTACACAGCTAATCTGTGGTCAATACAAATCCCGGAAGAGGGTCTGCTTTCAGTTTCAAAGGCAATCCAAATCACTAAGGGGAATCAAATAGTGGAATCCGGGGAGCTTTCCCCCGACGGACAATGGTTGGCTTATGACTCAGACCTTACCGGCAACTCAGATATTTATAAAATTTCGGCAGCAGGAGGGAATCCCATTCAGCTCACTTCACATCCAAGTGATGACTTTGCAGCATTCTGGTCTCCAGACGGAGAGAAGATCGTCTTCCATTCTTTCAGACAGGGAAACCGGGATATATTCTGCATGAATAAAGACGGGGGATCAGTTCAACAGTTGACAGATGATCCATCTCACGACTTTGGGCCGGCTTTTTCACCAGATGGTTCAAAAATAATCTTTATGTCTGATAGAACCGGTCGCTATGAGGTGTATGTTATGTCCAAGGATGATACAGGTTGGGGAGAACCGGAACAGATAACATCCGATGGAGGAATCTTTCCCAGATGGTCTCCGGTTGGCAATTTCATTGCTTACGTTTCAGAGCATAGCTTGAAAGTCCTATCGTACAACGATAGGAAAACCAAGATACTGGTTAGAAATCAAGCTGTATTAGGTATCCCTGCCTGGTCTCCGAACGGAAAAACAATCTATTATCAATCTCAGGATAAACAAGGAATTGGCAGCATATGGTCTGTGCCTGTGACCGGTGGACAACCAGAGCTCAAGATTATTGGTGATGATCAGTATTTGAAACTGGGGCTGATAAACTTACGCGCCGATGCCCAGCGTTTTTATTTCTCGATTCGTATAAGCGAGAGCAACGTGTGGGTCATGGATCTTCTATCACGAGAATAATTAAATTAAAAACCTTTTCCCACTATTCCTCGATAATTTGGTATCTCTCGGCAAAGGTTGAACCTGTGGTTAATTCCTCTTTGGCAGCTTCGAGAGTCTCGGTTGCTGCAGAGATTTCCTCGGGCACAGAAAAAGGTGCTGCACAATTGCTGCAAAAATGTGCAGTATCAGGATTGTCTGTTTGACACTTGGGGCATTTGATAGCCATTGCTAACCCTCTCAGCTAAGTTGGCAAAAGAATATCAATTAATTATGGAAGTGTCAAATTCGTTCTAAAGGTCATTGCGAGCTAAAAGAGGCAGTTTAACTATCTAACATCAGTCATTGCGAGCGAAGCGAAGCAATCTGATAAGAAAAAAAGGTGGGATTGCCGCGTCGCTATGCTCCTCGCAATGACAATTAATCGTAAGAGATTGCTTCGCTTCGCTCGCAATGACAGTATTATGGCGCTCACAATGACAATTAATTTGAGGAGGTTTTTTCGACCTTTAGGGCCCGCAATGACACCTATTTTTCTATTTTTCTTTATTTTTCCAGTTCCAGAGGTTTGAAAGGCTTGAATAAAGAGAAGCCTGATTCTTCCAGTAATTTCTTAAAGTTTTCGACATCAGTCTTGTAGAACTCATTGAACTTTTTCAGGAAGGCATCGGCCTTGACCTTGACTTTAGCATACTTCACTTTGGCTGCCTGGCTGATGGGTTCATTTCCGGCTCTCGTTATCATCGACACGGCTCGCCTAACCTGCCTACTCAGGCCGGCGGAACGGTCAGCGATCCCCTGCTTGGGTGGCGTGGGGTTCAAGGTTTCGGACAGCTCTTTCAATTTAGCTTCCAGGTCCTTGGCGGCTTTCATCAACTCTTTACTCTTTGGAGTGCGGTTAGCTCGAGCTGTTTCCACGACAGTTTTCACGGCTTTCTTGGTTTCCTCCAGCTGTTTCCCGGCATCTGTGATGGCAGTGGATAACTGTTGCGCCTTTTTTCCCATCTCATAATTGGCTTTAAGGACATCCAGGTCCACCTCTAAACGGGGGTCGCTTTTAACGGTGACGGATTGACTGACTTCCTGGTCATCATATTTGATCTTTACCGTGTACTCTCCAGGCAGGACTGCTAAGCCGCCTCTCATCCCAAAACGTCTAAACTCTCTTGCCTCATCCCTTTGAGGATCCTGTTCTCTTAAATTCCAGTAGACCCGGTTTATTCCCTTGTTCTCGGTCCCCTCCAAGGTGTTCACTGTATTTCCTTCACTGTCCTCCACAGTTATTTTGACCCGTGAGGAGGTGGGTCGTGCCATCCCTGGACGACCGAACTGAGCCATGCCCCCCATCTGTCTCATCCTTTCCATCATCCTCTGTCGTCTTTCGTCTCTTTGCTCAGACTCAGCCTCTTTGGCTTTGCGTTCACTGGGAATGAGATGATAGGTTATGCAAGCTCCCATAGCCTTGTTCTCGCCCGTAAAAGCAGTATCACCGGGACTCAGGTAAGAACTTAACCGCCCTTGCTGGTACTGGAAGGCATCCTGAATTTCAAAGAGATGGAGCTTCTTTTTAAACAGGTCTTCTGAGATCTCCCGAAGCGGTGAAATGTCATCAATGATATAGATCGACCGGCCATGGGTACCGATGATCAGGTCGTTTTCGCGGGGATGTACTGATAGATCGCGCACCGCAACCGTTGGCACCCCGTGCGTCCATTTCATCCAATTTTTTCCACCGTTGAAGCTGACATAGAGCCCGAATTCTGTACCCAGGAAGAGCAGGTTTTTATTGACTGTGTCTTCCTCGATCACATGCACAAAGCCGTCTAATTCAGGAGTGGCCAAGCTCTCCCAGGTTTTCCCGAAATCATGGGTAACATAGACATAAGTCGTCCAGTTGGAGCGCCGATGATCGTCAAAAACCACGTAGGCTGTTGCGGCCTCAAATTTCGAGGCTTCCACATGAGGAACCCAGGTTGCCGGAGGAACTTTTCCCTTTTTCCCGCTGGTCAGCTCTTCGGAGACCAGCTGCCAGGTCTGACCGCCATCCTTGGTCAACTGTACATTGCCATCATCTGTCCCGACCCAGATCACCCCTTCCTTCAGGGGACTGGGAGCAATGCAGAGAATGGTTGTATGATTCTCAGCGTTGGTTACATCCAGAGTCAAACCTCCGCTTTCTGCCTGCTTCTGCTTTTCAGGGTCATTTGTGGTCAGGTCCGGACTTATGATTTCCCAGGTTCGCCCTTTATCCGGGCTGCGGTGGACAAATTGGCTCCCGAGATATATCGTAGCTGGCTTGAAGGGATCAACGGCAAAACCAGCATTCCAGTGATACCTGTGCTTGACATCGGATTCGGTGGGCACAATACCCCGGCTGGTTCCAGTGGAGGTATCAAAATAATAAAGGTTTCCGCCCTGGGACATGCCGTAACCCGCTCCTTGCTTTTCTGGGTCTGGTTCAGTATCAAACCCGTCGCCTCCGCCCACGATCTTCCATAGATAACTGTAGATGGCCCTTTCTTTCAGCACGTAGGCTGGTCCCATCCAGGAACCATTATCCTGGAGGCCTCCGTAGACATTATAAGGAATGTCCATATCGAAGCTCACGTGGTAGAACTGACCTATGGGGAGATTTGTTACGAAGCGCCAGCTCTGGCCCCGGTTATAACTGATCACCACGCCTCCGTCATTACCGACCACCATCATCTCTCCGTTGGGATGAATCCACATGGCGTGGTAGTCGGAATGAGACTGGCCGAATGTCGTCAGATTCCTGAACGTTTTTCCCCCATCTTCACTGATCATCATCCGGCCATGGAGCATGTAGACAATATTCTCGTTCACTGGATTGACCCAGATCCGGTGATAATAAAAAGGGCGGTTGCCGACATCGGAATGATCGTTGACCATCTGCCAGTTGAACCCGCCATCACTCGAACGCAGGAGAACGCTCTTCTTGGCCTCTACCAGCGCATAAACGATCTCTGGCTTGTTCGTAGAAAAAGCGATTCCCATACGACCCAGTTCTCCCTTGGGCAGACCATTCTTATCGGTCAATTTCTGCCATTCCTCTCCACCGTTAGTGGTCATATAAAGACCGCTTCCCGGACCGCCGGATTTAAAAAACCAGGGCCAGCGGCGATGCTCCCACATGCCGGCGATGATCTTGTTCGGATTCCCGGGATCCATAGCCATATCGGCTGCACCGGTTTTCTCACCCACGAAGAGGATTTTCTTCCAGGTCTTCCCTCCGTCGACTGTCTTGAAAACACCGCGCTCAGGATTTTCTCCCCAGGTTGTTCCTAGAGCGGCCACGTAGGCAGTATCTGGCTCATCCGGGTGCAGAAGGATCTTGCTGACCTTCTCTGTTTTTTCCAGACCGAGAAATTTCCAGGTCTTCCCTCCGTCTATAGTAAGATAGACACCCCGACCTACTCCCACACTGTTTCGCGGAGTCGCCTCGCCCGTACCTACCCACACAATATTGGGGTTGGACTGATTGATGGCGATGGCGCCGATCGAGGCCACAGGCTGGTCATCAAAAATGGCTTTCCAGGTGAGACCTCCGTCCACAGATTTCCAGAGCCCGCCGGTGGCTGCTCCTACATAGATGATGTTGGGATTGGAGACTACCACATCAAGGCCTCCGATCCGTCCGCTCATGTTGGCCGGGCCGATACTCCTGGCTTTTAAGCCAGCCAGCAGCTTTGGATCGATCTTGGCGAATGCAAACTGGCCGATCACAAAGAGAACTACCAAGAAAAAAATGAATGCTCTAACCCTGAGATTTTTCATTTCACTCCTCCTTAATCCTTCTGGGAGCCAGCTCCCTATTTGATAATTTATATAAAATCCGAGACTAAATATAAAGTTAAAAAAAAATCATGCAAGGAACCTGGGGATTTTGTGAGCTCTTCCTCTCATTTTCTGAAGCATTATAGACTATTTCTCGGATTTTTTATAACTGAACCTGAAGACAAGCAGGAGGCACGAAATCATATCGCTCAAAATCTTTTTAAATTTTTATATTCGTATATATTTTGACGTTCTCTATTTATATTTTCTTCCTTAGAATCGAAATAGAAATGAAATTTTTCCAAGACGCCTACACTCAGTGTAGGTCATAGCTCAAATCTTGCCAGATACTAAGAGGCAAATTCTTCTTAGAAGGCTTGTTTTGCCCCAAGAAATGCAGGTTTAAGCGGTAAATTTAGGAGCAAAAAGAAGGTTATTTATTTTATATCAATGAGTTAGTTTGGCCCGACCCCAAAGTAACAACTCGAACCGACTCCCGTTGATCAATTTGACTCTTTTCTCATTAATTGCTATTCTTTGGCCACCTAATCAGAGGGAACTATGGGGATGAAATGCCCGAAATGCCACTTTGAAAACCCTTCAGACCTTGCTTATTGCGGACGCTGCGGGACTCGACTGGTTGCCAGGAAGGACGCCCCTCTCTCTCCCACCTTGACAATGGAAAAACCCCTAAAAACACTCGCTCAAGGCACCCTGCTCGCTGACCGGTTTGAGGTTCTCGAAGAGATCGGCAGCGGCGGAATGGGAACAGTCTACCGGGTACTGGACAAAAAAATCAACGAGGAAGTGGCGCTTAAGCTCCTAAAACCCGAGGTGGCTGAGAAAGAAAAGACCATCGAGCGTTTCAAGAACGAGCTGAAGCTAGCCCGCCGCATCACCCATAAAACCGTCTGCCGGATGCATGACATTCATGAGGACGCCGGGAACATTTTCATCACTATGGAATACGTTCCAGGTGAAGACCTGAAGAGCCTGATCCAGCGTACCGGCTCCCTCTCTACGGAAAAGACCGTTACCGTGGCCCAACAGGTCGGCGAGGGACTGTCCGAAGCCCACCGTCTGGGCGTCATCCACCGGGACCTCAAGCCGCAAAACATCATGATCGATTCACAGGGCAGCGCTAAAATTATGGATTTTGGGATCGCGCGCCAGCTCAGCGGGCCGGAACTGACCGCCGAGGGAGTAATGATCGGCACGCCACACTATATTTCCCCCGAACAAACGGAAGGTGCAACCGTCGATCAGCGCACCGATATTTACGCCATGGGCGCGATTCTATACGAGATGGTCACTGGCCGGCCGCCGTTCGAGGGCGATAACGGTCTCAGCGTGGCCCTTAAACATAAAACCGAGGTTCCAAAGCCTCCTCGGGATTCCAATGCCCGGATTCCAGAAGAGCTCGACCGTCTAATCTTGAAATGCCTGTCCAAAAAGAAGGAACAGCGCTACCAGAGCGCCGAGGAACTGCTGGCTGGATTGAGCCGCTTAGGAGAAGGAGTCACCGGAGAAACACCGGTCACGGCAGAAAAAAAGACAGCGACAATGACCACGGAGGACCGGGAATGTATCGAATCCATCGCCGTACTGCCCTTTAAAGACATGAGCCCTCAGCGCGATCAAGACTACTTCTGTGAGGGTCTGGCCGAGGAATTGATCAACGCCTTGACCCAGGTCAAAGGACTTAAAGTCCCTGCCCGGACCTCTTCGTTTTCTTTCAAAGGGAAAGAGGAGGATATCCGTGAGATCGGGAGACAATTGAATGTGGGGTCTGTTCTCGAGGGAAGCGTGCAGAAGGCAGGAGACCGTCTCCGTGTCACGGCTCAGCTCATCTGTGTTTCGGACGGCTACCACCTATGGTCAGAGCGATTCGACCGGAAGATCGAAGACATTTTCGCCGTGCAGGACGAAATCTCTTTGGCGGTAGTCAATAAATTGAAAGTCGAGCTTCTAGCAGGAGAGAAGGAAAAGCTCACCAAGCGGCACACGCAAGACAAGAAAGCTTACCAGCTCTATCTCAAGGGACGCTACCACTGGAACAGGCGGTCTCCGCGGGACATGGTCATGGCCGTTGATCTCTTCCAGCGGGCCATTAACAAAGACACGGCCTACGCCCTTCCCTATGTGGGCATTGCCGATGTTTTCAACATGCTGGCTGAATTCGGCTTCATTCCTCCGCAAGAAGCGTACCTGAAGTCCAAAAGCCTGCTTCAGAAAGCTCTGGAGATCGACGATTCGCTCAGCGAGGTTTATTCCGCTTTAGCCCTCATCATTTATTGTTATGAATGGGACCTGCCCGGTGCGGAGCGCCATGCGCTTCGGGCCATTGAACTCAACCCCCAGAGCTGGTATGCCCACGCAGTTTACGGGGAAATCCTAGGGACATGGGGAAGGAATAGAGAGGCGCTCGAGGAAGCAAGAATGGAAGTGGAAGCAGACCCTCTATCCTCGATGGCCCAGGCCTTTTACGGCATCATCCTGTCAGTCATGGGACGCGTGGAGGAAGGCCGCGAACAAATTCTGAGGGCCATAGCGATGGAACCGGACCAGGCGATGTTTCATCTCTGGTTGGGCATAGTTTATCTGACAAAGCCGGCTTCGCTAGAGAAGGCCATTGAATATTTACAAAAAGCTGCTGATGTCGGCGTGACCTTAGCCTATGGATACCTTGGAATGGCCCAGGCCCTGGTTGGACAGAAAGAAGAGGCTTTGAAATGCCTGGCGAAGCTGGAACAGGTCGAGAAAGAGAGATTCCTGCCCCTTCCCTTGAAATTGCTGCTTTATCTAAAGCCTGGCTTGCGGCATTTTCGCTCCTTCAAAAGGAAATACTGTCCGGCTTTCCTGAAAGCCTTTATCTACTGCGGACTGAAAAGGCAGGGAGAAGCCTTGGCTCAGCTCGAAAAGGCGAGCCGAAACAGAGACTATCTTCTGCCGGTAGTCCTCAGGGTGACGGCAGAACTGATTGACTTTCCGTGGATGAGGAAGGTCACGTCCTCGCCCAGATTTCAGGCTCTCAGGGCGAAAATCAAAACCTCATAAAGAATAAAAAAATAACCGCCAACTAGCTTTCGGGCTCAATAGTGACCTTATCCCCATAGCTGACTGAGGTGCTCGTTGGCGGTTTTTTATACAATTCATCGAACTTAAACTTTAATTTGTCTTTTTGTTCTTGAGGTATTTCTGGATGCTGAAGACAAAGCTCTACCACTTTTTCGGCAATGGAAGGGCTGAAGACTAAAGCCGTATTGGCAAAACTCAGCAGCAAGCCCGGGGATAAATTATGGTCGACTTCACCGAGAAGTTCGCGCGTCAATTCTGCGGCTTCGTTAAACTCTTTAATCTCTTTCAATTGCTGCAGTAACATTATCCTACAAGGAAGGCTGACAGTGGCTTGGGGAACCTTGGCTTTCAATTCCCGGAAATGCCCCACAGCCAGGTCCATCTTATTACGTTTTATCTCACCCTCTATAAACCTGATGAAATATTCGGCCGCTTCTTCTTCCCTTCCCATTTTGACTCCCATGCTCCATAAGCCCTCTATGACTCCCCGTTCCACAGAATTTTTTCTGGCGGCCTCAAGGAGGAGGGTGTAGCCTCCCTCTAAATCGCCATCACTTTCTTTCGTCAGGGCTTTATCGAGCACTTTGAATCCTTCGCTCAAAGTATCAATCTGGGCCTCAATCTTGGGATGAATATGCTTTTCTTCTACCTGGAAATGCTTCATGCCCAGAGCCACCAAAACACCAAAGGCAAAACCCCAAACATGAACCCAATGGGCCACCCCACCGCCACCTTCAGCATTGAGCGAGTCCATAATCTGGGCATTGAAAAATTCTAAGGCGACCCATAACGGCAGCATCAACCAGGCTGGGGCTTTGAAAGTTCCCCGGATAAGGAAGAAGAAGAAAAAATAGAAAAAGGTGATTTTGACCTTCCAGTATCTGACCAGAAAAGCCCCCATGATGCCAGCAATGGCCCCCGAAGCCCCGATCAATGGTCCGCTAAAATGGGGATAGTGCAGAGCAAACATGAAGCCGGAACTGATTCCCATTGTCAAGTAAAAGGCGGCATAGATCGGTCTTCCCCAGATATCTTCGATGAAAGGACCGGTCAAATACAGAAGGAGCAGGTTCCCCAGCAAATGAAGCAAACCACCATGAATAAACATGTAGGTCAGGAGAGCGAGGAAAGATTTTTCGGCAGGAATGAATCCGTATTTTCTATAAGGAGTATCATTCATGGCTGTCATCAAGTTTTGAGACAGCTCATCTAATTTCGCCTGTTCTTCTTCTTGACGAGGGCGGTATTCATCAGCTTCCTGGTATCGATAGATGTCAAGGCTTCTCTCGATTTGCGAGTATTGATTCCCGAAAAGCAGTTTCTTGGTTTCAGTATCAAGCTCCAGGTAGGGATGGTCGAAATAGTACCTAATGAGCTCCTTTCCTATCTCTTCGACCTCAACTAATTTTTTGTTGACTTGCCCCGAAATGAATAAATGTACGACGATGCAGATGGCCATGATGATGAAGGTTATCCATGGCAATCTGCGAACAGTGTCGCTTTCATGACCGACGGGGATGATCATTTTGATTTCTTCCTATTTATCTTTGCTTAAATCCCTATTTCACTTTCATTTAAAGCAAATTGAACTATTCTTTAGCAAAGGACTTTACCGAATCGATGTAATAAATAATGAATTAATTCTACGGACCTGTAAATCGCCCTCTGGAATGATTTTTGGGGTGATATTTTACCCTGGTTCCGTAACCCGAAAGGAGGACGCTATCTCATCAAAAGTGGTGATAAGAGTGAAATTCCATCTTTAGAGGCCTCTTTAAGGGGTCAGGTCTTGACTTTCAACACTTCCAATTACAGGGACAAGAGTGAAGGATTACCCGCTCATCATGTTACCTTAATTACGAGTGTAGGATTGGATCTTTCACATTCTCTTTTTTGCATTGACCTCTTAAAGACAGGTAGCTCTTAGAGGGCCTATTTTGCCCCCAAAAAGGCAAGTTTAAACCGTAATTTGAGGAGAAAAAAGGAGGTTATTTATTATAAACAAACAGGTTAGCTTGGCCCGACCCCAAATTTTTATCCAAATTTTTATTCATAGCGAAGGGCATCGATCGGGTTGGAAGTGGCAGCCTTCCAGGTCCGGGACATCACGGCCAAAGCGGCGGTCATTAAGGTCAGCATAAAGGCAGAGGCATAAACTCCGAAGTTCAAAGGAGTGATGAACAGCAGCCCGGTCATGAGGACCTGGCGCCAGCCGAAATAAACCAGGATGAGAGCGATGCCGTTGGCGATGAGCACCAGAAGCAGGTATTCCTTGATGATGTTCCAGGTGATCCTGGGGGTGGAGGCACCCAGGACTTTCCGGATCCCGATTTCCTTGGTCTTTCTCTCCAACATGAAAGAAACCAGCCCCAGAAGCCCCAGGCAGGAGAAGAGGATGGCAACCAGCCCGATCAGGTTGAAAAATCCCCCCATTTTTTTTACGAGGCCGAACAGGTCGTCAAAGTAACCTTCAAGTGTCATACAGGTAAAGGGAAGATCGGGAACAAAGGACTGCCATTTCTCATTAAGCAGGGAGCTGACATCTTCGAATCGGGATCTCGAATCATACTTGACCAGAAGAAAATTCAGGTTTTCCGACTCTACACAGAGTACTGCCGGAGGAATTTTGAAACCGATATCTGCGAATAGAAAATCCCTTGCTACTCCGATTATTGTGCCTTGCCTGTCTCCGACAATAATGGATTTGCCGATAGGATTATCCCAGGGAAGCTTCTGAGCAGCGGTTTCGTTGATAACAAAATTCCTGCTGTCGCCGCGCGCCTTTTGATGGCTTCGACCTCTTATGATCTCCATCTGGAAGGTTTCAATAAATTCATAGTCGACACCATAGGCCTCCATTTTAACTGCATCTTCTTCGCTGGCTTCAGTTGGTCTGACAGATTTCGGGGAAGACCAGACAAGAGGCAGTTCGGCGGAGGCGGAAACGGAGACGATCTCTGGATGCCTGCTGATCTCTTCTTTCAAGAGCTCGAGTTGAGGCCGCGCTTCTGGGGCGAGACGGACATAGGCTACCTGCTCCCAGTTGTATCCGAAATCGGAATTCATGATCTCATCTGTCTGAGTTTTCATGATTCCAGCAAAAGCGATAAAGAGCACCGAAACTGCAAACTGGAAAACAATCATGACTTTGCTGCCTCGTCGTTTTTTCCGGCCGCTCTGAGCACTTCCTTTCAAAGCCTGCACAGGCCGGAAAGCTGAGAGATAAAAGGCCGGATAGATCCCGGAGAGGGTTCCGGTTATCACCACTGCCACCAGAAGATATTTCCACAGGAAAGGATAGTTCCAGATCGAGTTGGCCTGGACTGATGAGGTGTCCAAGAGGGCAAAGGTTCCCAGGTAGGAGGCTAAAATCGGATTGATGAGTTCATAGATCACGACAGCCAGGGGGAGAGCCAGAAAAGCAAGGAGGAGAGATTCCCCGAGAAACTGCTTGATCAGATGTATCCGACGGGCCCCGATGACTTTTCGGATCCCGATTTCCCTCACCCGGTGCATGTACCGCGACGTGGAAAGGTTGATGAAGTTGATGGAGACAATGACGAGCAAGAGTACTCCCAAGAAAAGGATGATGTAAACGCCGGCTGGATGGCTCGTGGCCATGAATGTTTGGATATGGGAGGCCTTGAGACGGAAATCCAGGAAGGAGAAAAGATACATTCGTTTCAGGGATTCCCTGGATTCAGGTAAATATTTATCAATAAAAGCAGGAAATTTCTCTTCCAGCTGCTTTCTGTCAGCTCCATCTTCCAACAGTAAAAAAGCCCCCTGGGTGTTTTTTTCCCAACCATCCAGGTCTAGCAAGCCATCTGCCGTTTCCATGGAAATGAGGACATCGAACCGTAAGGAAGAGGTCCGCGGGATGTTTTCCAGGACTCCAGTGACTTTGAGATCCTTCTCTCTTCCGAGGGTCAGAACCTGACCGATAGGATCTTCATCGCCGAAATATTTGGTGGCCGCAGTCTCACTTAGCACGATGGCATTCGGTTCGGAGAGAGCTGATTCTGGATAGCCTGCCTTCATGGGAAATGAGAATATGGTCAAGAATTCTGGATCCACGAAGAGAACGCCTCCTTGAAAAAAGCTGTTGTCCCGACACTTTATTGTCACTCGACCCGCCGGATAGACTCGGACAGCGGCTTCGATTTCGGGAAATTCCTTCTCCAGGGCAGGAATGAGCGGGGCAGGGCAAAAAGCGGTGTGTATCTCCTCTTTCTTATTCTCGCTCAGGAGAACCTGAATGACGCCGTAGATCCTATCGCCTTTCTTGTGAAATAGGTCAGCGTTGGTTTTAACGCCCGCAACCAGGGCGAAGATTGCGAAACCAGCCATGCCGAAAGCCAGACCGATAAGGTTCACAGCGGAATAAAACTTTTGTTTCTTTAGGTTCCTCAAAGCCACGAGCAAATAATTTTTAAACTTCATCTTTTTTCCTAATTAAGGAATACAGGAGTTTAAATGTGCAAGATATGTGCCAATATTATTCCATGGGATATTCTAAGGTTTATAAAACACTACATGTGCATTTCCGAACAGTCTATATCCATATCCGAACAGTCATAAATATTTCCTATATCAACTCTCCCAGAGAAAATATTCTAGGTTTTTTTTCTATTTGCGACCTAACTGCGAGATGGTGTTAATTAAATCTGGAGATCTGGCACCTCCTTTTATATCACAAGCTAACCACAGGATGGCGTTTATTCAATGTTGAATCTGGAACTCTGTCCCTTTCTCTGGCCATAAGATTTTTTCACATTCTTCTTATCGCCTGGATGTCTGAAGAGCAAGTAGGTCTTAGATACCCCATTTCTTATTTAAAATAAATTTTCGGGCTTATGCCTTCCACCTTGTTTGAATATTTAATCGAAGGGTATCCTAAGAATAAAACAGCCTGTATCTTTTTGTTTTTTGGGATTTCCAATATCTTCTTTGCTTTTTTGTCATTTGCCAAAAAGTATTTACCCCCGTTTGATTGTCTGGAACCTATTCCCAGTGTTTTAGCATAAAGTTGAATATTATAGAGAAAGAATTGGGCACTTAATTCTGTTAACTTTATTCTTGGGTCGGCGACTAGGATTATCAGGGCTGTAGCTCCAGCAAAAATAGATTTCTTCTTGAAATTTTCTATAAATTTGACTTCTTGTTTCTCGTATTCGGGCGATAATCTTTTTCCGATCCACCGCATAAGCTTCGGTTTATAGTATAAATTGTACATTCTGTTTGCCTTTTCGAGGCATATTCTATCCACTTGTCTGATAACCTCTTCATTCTCAACAATAATAACATCGATATCATAATTGTTGGTGGGGGAATACTTCCCCATGACAGCAAGCTCCTCCAGGCTCTCTCTCGGTATCTTTTTCTTTTTGAAATGACGTTCTGAACGCCTTGCCTTTAGGAATTCTTTCAGTTGCGTGCTACTGGGCAGAATACGGCGATCAATTCTTTCTGGGGAAATATTGTTCCAACTCAGAGTCTGGTTCGGGCAGACTGCGATACATTGGGTGCAGGTCGAACATAAGGAATAGTCTATTCCTATCCCTTCCTCATTCAGCTCGATACAGTATTCGTGGCAGGTCTTTATACATAATCCACATTTATTACATTTCGCATTGTTAATAGTTATCATTCTTCAATGCTCCTATCTTACCAGCCAGATAATTCCGCCTAGTGCTCAGCGGTTGGCTTACAAATTTACAATGAGCTTGCTTCCATCCAATTCTGTAGCATAAACTGGAACTGGCTCTTCAGCGTTGCCTTTGAGAACCTGGCCACTCAAATCATACTCTGAATGGCGGCTGGCGCATCGCAGCTTCTTTTCAGGATGGACAAATTCCAACTCTTTTCCTCTGTGCGTGCATCTGTCCGAGAAGGCCAGGTAAGTCTTATTCTCAGGATGGATAAGAATTATCTTTATATCCTCTCCCTTTTCAGGGTTATGGATTGATAATTTGACCGAACCGCCTACCCTTTTCAGTTCTTCGATTTTCTCCAACTCGACCACCAGACGCCCTAGTTCCTTCCTGTAACTACCGCTAGGGGCCAAAGGAGTACTCGAGACTCCACTGAAGGCAGAGCAGCCGCTCAAACATACTCCACCCAGGCAGGTACAGGCTATGGTTGTGCCGCTAACTTTTAAAAACTCTCTCCTGCTGTATTTCATGTTTTCCTCTCCTAAATTGATGAATTATGCAAGCTATAAAGTCTATGACAGTGATTGATTTATCGCTTATAAAATTATTATTGAAAAGAACTTTTTCAATTCGATAAGTCTATGATCAGTCTATCTCCTTCAAGAAGGCTGGGATAGATCCTCAGCGATATCTCGGCCGGATTTTTCAACACAGTTCCATCCAGTGCGAACTCACTTTTCCCGCCAGCGCACCGAAAGAGCAAAGCTTCATGATCATAATTCAAAGGTTTTCCTCGATGCGTGCATCGATTAGAAGCGACAACATATTCATTCTCATCCGCTCTAGCGATGATCAGGCTATTTGGCAAATCATGATCATCGATAGTCACGGCTCCGCCAACTAGCGATAGTTCAGGGACTCTATTAAGAAAGACAATAAGCATATCTCCATCTATAATATAGGTATGGTCTGCTATCTCTGGCGCAGTGGGAAGATGGCTACAGTTGTTCGTAAGTAGACCGCTCAGGCAGGTACAGGCTATGGTTGTGCCGCTAACTTTTAAAAACTCTCTCCTGCTGTATTTCATAGTTGACTCCTTTCAGTCTGAATTTGTCTTATAAAGTCGAGATCCTCTTCAGCGCTCCTAAGCTCTTGAGATACCTCTTTTTCTCGCAATATGGCTTTTTTCATTTGTCGTAGTGATACTCACGGCAGATTTCGCAACTGCCCCAGCGATAGCATTCTGTTTTTTTGCAGGGGCAATATTCCATCTGGAGGTTGTTATAATCCATGAGGTCTAAACTCCTCGCGCCTCGAACGCTTTCGTTAGATAAATCGTTCTGCTTACGGAAACCTGTGTGGCGGAAATCTCTGACAGCGTTGACGATGATTGCGCCAGGAAAGGTGAAAAAATGCATGAGTCGGGTGTATGGCTTGACTTTGCTCGTGATTTTGAAGTCCAGTTCTCCAGGCGCGTTGTCGACATTTCCTGGACAGACATACTTTGATTCGCCGGTTATCGTTACCTCGAGCCAGGCATGATTAAAGTTGCCGCCCGGTTCCTTGACTCCATGGATGATGCTTTCTGAGAAGTCTCCTCTTCCATGGACGACCTTGGCATCGATGCTCAACTCATCATAGATCATTTTCAAGGCGAGGGCCTGCTGTATGCAGTATCCTAAGCCCCTGGCAAACGCTTTATCAGGAGATTCCCAGGAATTTCTCCTAGAGTAAGTGAATTTGCGTGCGGTCAGCTTTTGGGCATATTTGACGAGCTCCCAGCCTGATAGTCCCGATTCTTCGCATTTGCTGACTGCATCCTGAATTGTCGTTACCCCGTCAACAGTCGTTGTCTTTTCCTTGGGAAGGAGGAACAGACCGGGAATGCAGGAAAGTCCTATACAGGCCATGTAGAATAGGAAAATCCCAGAGACAACTACTAACGCTATAACAATCAGTTTCTTAGATGTCACTTTAAGTATCCCCTTCATTCTGCGCTCCTTTTTATGGATTGATACAATTTTTCCAGTATCGGGATAACCACTGACAATTCTTTCTTGCTGAGCTGGCCGACAATTTTTCCTGTGTAGGCTTCCATGGAATACATTGCCTTTTTGAATCGTGCCTTCCCTTTCTCGGTCATTACGAGAAGGTTTTCTCTCCTATCGCTGGGATTCGATGTTCGTTTAATGAGCTTTTTTTTCTCCAGAGAATCACAGACCACCATAACATTCGTCGTATCGGTCTCCAGCATAGCGGCCAGTTGTTTTTGAGAAATATTTTCCTTTATGTTCAAAGCTCGAAGCGCACCAAATTGTGGGTAGGTCAATTTGACCTTTTTCAGGTCAAGATCAAATGCCCTTCTTGAAAAGAAATATATCCTCCACACTAGCTCAATCATATGACCCATTAATGTTTCTTCAAATAACATGTTGCCTCCTTTATTCCAGACGCATCAAATTGAGATGTTCTTTCATAATTAGTATCATCATAACTTTAATAATCATAATTATAATAATTATATGTCTTATTATGCAATAGACGTGCCAATCTTTCAAATGGATCTACTGCCACCTTAAGATTACAACAGAAATAGGGCTCTGAAGATGAAAAAATCCCTAATTCCCCCTGAAAAGGACAAAATCTTTGCTTTTCTTTCTTTCGACGTCCCAGGAAACATGAATCGAATCTAAGATTATCGACCTGTATAATTTCTTGGCAGCAATTCATACAGCAGAAACCTTAAAAAATTCGGAACTTGCAGAAAATAAAATAGATAAAAGAAGAAAGGTTGCTCTGTCAAATTTTTTTACATTATTTATTTTAATTTGACATTTCTTTCGAATGTGCTTATTTTGCTAACTGCGATTTAGGAGGCTTTTCATTCTGCTGAAATAGTCGCCTGCCTGATTTTTAACGAAGGTGCGGTGAATCGGAATGGGGCCTGAATGAAGGAGGAGATGAGATTATGACAGCTGAGAACAAGATTGTTCAGGATATAAGGAAAGAGCTACAAGAAAAGGCCGATGAGAAAACTCGCCTATCCTCTCAGAGATTTTTCAAGAAAGAAGAAGAGATTAAAATGTACGGTGTGAGGACTCCTGTTTTCAGAGAAATCAATGAGAACTATTTCGCAGCCATAAAAGATAAACCCAAACAGGAAATATTCAGCTTAGGTGAGAAATTGTTGGAATCGGGCTACCTCGAAGAGCTGGGAGTCGCTTTTGACTGGGCTTTTCGCATAAGAAAAGGTTTTGAGAAAAAAGATTTCTCCCTCTTGGAATCATGG
This sequence comes from Candidatus Aminicenantota bacterium, assembly GCA_011772495.1. Classification (GTDB taxonomy): domain Bacteria; phylum Acidobacteriota; class Aminicenantia; order Aminicenantales; family Aminicenantaceae; genus WVZL01. The sequence continues at coordinate 41,718 of WVZL01000039.1, read as the reverse complement.
CTGAAGAAATACGTGACCAACTGGGGCGCCTGTGATAGCTTTTGCATCAGAGCGCTGGGATACTTTATATACAAATTTCCAGAATATTTTTCTGAAGTTAAGAAGTGGGCTGTGTCAAAAAACAGATGGGTCCGACGAGCCTCGGCTGTGGTTTTGATTTATTCTATCAGAAAGAAAAAACCACTCACCCCTGTTTTCGAGATCGCGGATATCCTCCTCCTGGATGAGGACGATATGGTTCAGAAGGGTTATGGCTGGATGCTGAAGGTGGCCAGCGATCAAGAGCCCAAGAGAGTCTTTGATTACGTGATGAAACATAAGAAAATAATGCCCCGGACAGCCTTGAGGTATGCTATAGAGAAATTATCTCCTGACCTGAGAAAACAGGCCATGGCCAGGGAATAGCATGTGCTAAAAATGGAAAAAGACCTCATCAAAATATTTCGTAGGCTTAAAGAAATGCTCAAGAAATTCGAAGATCCTCTGAAGCCAAAATTTGACCTGGATAGTAAGTATGATTTGTGGTCATTCAAAGACCTTGTCATAGCCGGAAGGAAAAGGAAAGAGGTCTACTTCGCAGGTTTGATCATCCAGAGCAAATACGTCGGATTTTATTACATGCCAATCTATACGGACACTTCCTTAAAGGATGTCTTTAAACCAGAATTACTGAAGTTGCTAAAGGGAAAATCTTGTTTTCATATAAAACAATTGGATGCTGGCCTGGAAAAACAGATCGAAGTGGCACTGGAAAAAGGATATGCACTGTATAAGAAGAGAGGTTGGATATGACTTCTCTGTGGCCTTCAAACGGCGGAATGAAGAATGTAATCGATTATCCAGGTAAGGGATCGGAAAAGAGGGCACGAGCATTGAATGGAGGAGAATTTCCTGCCGAAGATATTAACCCAAACAAAGTCCTGCTCTTTTACTTAAGAGGACTAGCCTGTGTTTTTTGAGTGAAAATACTGGCCTAGCCACCCAATGCCGACCAGACTCCAGGTTGAGCCGAAAATCAGCCTTCCTGCAAAATCATTCTTGAGAACGATTCCTGAGAAGCTGATTAAGGCAATCGCCAAAGATAGGATAGCTGCGCTTTGGCATAACTTTGGCGGAATTTGCCGTTTAGCCATTCGTTAACCTCAATACTTCTCTTTCTTAAGGATCAATCTTGATTTGTATAATGCTCAAGCACTTGTAAAGCAAACCTACTCGAGACTGTTGCAGGTCCGCCTCCCATTTCCATTCCAACTTCAATAGCCTCTAAAATCTGTTCTTTGGTGGCTCCTGAATCCAGGGCTTGTTTCATATGCCACTCCATACATGATTCACAGTTTTTATGTATGGATATCCCGAGCGCAATCAATTCCTTGGATTTCTTATCTAAATGGCCTTTAGAGAATGTTCTCTCCTCCATTTCAACAAAGGACTTATATACTCTGGAGTTCTCAACAAAAAACTTATGGGCTCTCTTGCGATCATAAATTATTTTCTCAATCTTTTCTTTAGCTTTGGAATCCATTTTTTTCTCCTTCATTTAAGCTGAAGTTTATATATTATGTTTCTATTTCCATTAATAAATACACAATAGATTTACTTATTTTTATTAGAAAGGCTTTCCATCCTGGTTTCCCGTACGTTTGCCACTACTCCGTTGCTACTTTTCTCTTTCAAAGATCAGTTCAAAATATTTGGAGAAATTAGCAGGAGGTAGAATCGGAGAAAATATCTGAACCAAACGCCAGCCTTCAGAGGCAAATTTTCTTACCACCTCATGGTAATCTTGGCCTCCTTCAGGGCGCCTTAAGAAAAAACCCAGCTTTATTTTAATAAATTTATATTCATACATTCTGACTCCCTTCGTATCTTGAGTTAAAGAATCTCAATACTTCAGCGTGAAGTACAGGTAAATGCCTGCCCAGTAAATCAATACTAAAATAAAAAAGACGATCAGCCTTAGGACATAAGGCTGTTTTTGAAGGAATCTTTGAAAGGCCGCGCAATAAATCCAGAATCCCATCATCATCACGATGGCTCTTTCTGTCCCTCTCGATATCCAGGCCGTGGCTTCAGAAATTACGATGGTGCCCATGATGATCACTGAGAGTATTATGATAAAGCCCTGTAAACTTTTTAAATTCTCTTTATCTGATTTTTCTTTGAAAATATCTAAATACATTACTTGCCTCCTACCGAGTTATCGAAAGATACGGCTCTCTGGAAATATCACAAAAATATTATTATCGTTTAAGACTGAAGACATGATAACCAGAGCGTCGAATTTTAAGCCCGTTTGGGGCTGACGGGTCAACTTCCTCGCCCAAATAAAAATCGAGCTCGACTCTCAGCAGCTCAGGATAGTAGAGTGCGTGCCAGAGTGTTCGAGTAGGCGCTTCCATGATATTGACAAATTCTGGTGGAATGGGGAATTCCATGGCTACGCACTGGTTCGTCTCTTTGATGAATGCTTTATCAAACTTTCCCTTGTGCTGAACAATACGTTGTCTTATTTCCCGGAAACGATTGAACCAACCGAAGCTGAATTTATCCCCCGGGAGCTGCTCCGGATCCTGGTACCTGTGGAGAAGAAAATTAGTGGTCACCAGTGGAGCGTTATGGCCATCGATAGCGTAGGCGCGGTCCATTGTTGGTGAATTTTCCCAGATAAAAGACCCTCCATGTCGATCAGCAATGATATAATGAAAGGGAGCTATGTTGTAATACAGCTTCGCCTGGCGCAGAGCCTCTTTGGCCTCTTGTACGTCTCTACAGGTGTCCAATATATAGCGGATGATCTGGATCTCGTTGAATCCTTCCTGAGGTCCGGGCGCAGGATTCATTCCGACTTCCTCTATCACGTCATTATCAGAGTGGATGGCCATGGTCAGTCCTTCGGAATTTATTCCATCCAGAGCTCCTCCCAGCAGATCAAAACTGCATACCACAAGAGAAGCATAACCAACACTAGGGTGTATCTCGATAATATAGGGCCGGGCACAGGCCGATAGTTCACCTTCTTTTGGCTTCTTGCCGTTGATGGTGCCCGTCGTGAAATCGAAGTTTCGACTGAGTACTCCGCGACTGTCTTTGGTTGTATTCGGCGGATAAAAAACTGAGCTGCATCCCGAACCAGGCAGAGTAAATCCATAGTACAAGGCTGCAAAGTTCCAGGAAACGTCTTGGAGTTCTTTTTCGAAGGCAGCGGCTACGCCGCGCATACGTTCCATGAAACTTGGATAATTCTTCCCAAAATAACGAAGTTGCGCCTCTGTTTTATCCTGATAAGGATAAGGAATTGGACAGGATTCAAAGCGTGCAGAAGCAATCTCTGCCAGTTTCTTTCCGATTTCATAGTTCGACCCGCGGAGCATGATGTATCGTACTTCCATGAAATCCGAGGGACCGCCCGCCACTATCTTTTCTGAGAATTCGAGTTCTGCGGAGAGAGAGCGGGTGTCAACATTCTGACTTTTGTCTGAAGAGCCACAAGATAAGAACAGCACGATCAACAAGACAATAACGAACAAAATGAGGAAATTTCGCATACCTGAACCTCCTTACGATAAAAAAGGTCTTCTGTTTCATCTCCTCACCCAAGGTAATTCAGTTGAATCTACTCCACAATAGGAAAAAAGTTTGTTTTTCATAAATAGCACTTTTTTCCTATCTTCAGCGGAAAGACCTACGGGCAAGAAAAGTATCGATCACGCACATTATCTCTTTTATTTTGGTAATTATTTCTCGCCCGAGGCGACAAAGATATCGATGGCCGCACTTTCATCACTGCTGTTTGATTCCGAAGAGCATTTCTCTCCCGCGCAATCCAAGCTCACCTTCTTTAGGCCTGCTTCCCTGAACCATTGCTTAACGTCTTCTCTTTTAAAGCCCATCCACCGATCGTGATGTTCTATCTTTAGAAATTGGAAATCATGTTCATCCAGGTCAGAAATGACTAGTTTGCCCCCCGATTTTAGAATTCTCGTCATCTCTTTTATGGCCAGCTGCGGATTCTTCACGTGATGCAAAAACATGTTGGCAAAAACGTAATCGACCGAATCATCTTCTACGGGCAATTTCTCGGCCTCCCCGATCCGGCAATCAATCTGGGAGGAGGAGGGAAACTTAAGCTTCAATTTATCGAGCATGGCTTTAGACTGATCTACGGCAATGACCTTTAAACCTCTTTTGATGAGCCCTTCGGTGATGAATCCTGTTCCTGCACCGACATCAGCTGCCAGCTTGCTTGGTTGAAGGCTCGCAGTTTCGAATGCTTTCTCTCGAACATTTTCACTAAAAAAGCCTTCGCGCATCGTATCCCACTGGTCAGCCACGGTCTCAAAATATTTCTTACTGTTCATTTGCTCTTCTCCTTTCCCTTCTGTTTATTGCATTTCAGCACTTTGAATCAGCAACTCGACTCTCTTCCTCGGCTGACATAGCCTGAACAAGGAGAGATAAATCTCTAATTAGCACCTCGTGCTTTCCCTGGGGAATACTGTTGAAGACCCGATCGTAATAATCGTCTGCTTCATGGTTGATAGCATTACACACAGCCTTTCCCTGCTTGGTTAAAACTACCGGAGTAAATCTCCGGTCTGAAGGACTCGGTAAGCGTTCCAGTAATCCCATATTCACCAGACTGTCGATAGTCCGACTCAGAGTGCTTTTATCCAAACCGAGCCGTTGCGCCAGTTGCCCGGTCGTCGCTTCGTCGAGTTCTTCGATTTCTAGGAGCACATGGCACTGAGCGAGAGAAACTCTACTGCAGCAGCTTTTGAGCTGGATGGACGTCAGCCGTTCAAAATTGCGTAATATTTTTCTGAAATTACGAATTTTTTTGATCTCCATTGCTTGCTCCGATTATTTAGTTTTATACTGCAACTATTGTATTATACAACTGTTATCTCGTCAAGCGATTTTTTCACTTTGGAATGAGATCTTTATGCTGGGATAATGATTGTTAAATAAGGGGTGAGCTTTCTCGGATGATTCCTAGTCAGAGAGTTCTTAAAGGGCTTATTTTGGCCCTAAAATTGCCTGTTTAAGGCCTAATTTTGAGGAAAAAAGGAGGCTATTTATTATAAATCAATAAGTTAGCTTGGCCCGAACCTCATTTTATTAATCACCTTGGGCCGACCCCACTATAGAACTTTGTTCATGATGTTGGTGAACCGGGTATTGCTGATGGGGTGGTGCGCGATCGCTTTTCTATTATACAGTATACAGAAGGTTCCGAATGGGCAGGGGCTATTTTGGGCTTCTTGGTAATTTTTCAGATTGATTATGTTTGGTTTTATCCTGAATTTCTCTTCTGCCGTTTCTCTAATTTCTTTAACATTCTTTATTGAGTAAGGACATTGATCTGCTCTGATAATCGTTAAACCTTTCCCATATCGACTCATTCTCTCTTCCCAATTCCCTTTGAATTTGGGTGTGGGCGCGCTCTTATTGAATTTTTTTACGAGTAACTCAAAATCTGGAGGTGCACTATCCACAACCTCAAAGCCTTTTTTTAAAAATATTTCCTTGCCGACCATGAATGCGCTTTTACGGGTGACTACTGCCCCACCATGCATATTTTCCTTTTTGGCATCTTTCAGACATTCATCCACTAAAAGCGAAGCATAACCTTTCCCCTTGTAAGCCCGCTTAAAGCCAACAAAGAGACAGTGAATGAACATGTAACCGCTTGCTTCAACTGGTCTCCAGCAATGTTCACCCGGAATGTACTCGATCATGCCCTGAGTCCTATCCTCATCTGAATACAATGTTTTTAATCTCAAGCCTTCTGAAAAGCGGTCTTTTAACCACTCGACCTTCTCTAGGTATCCTGGTGTCTTCAGGCTCTTGTACCCGCAGACTCCGTACACAAGAACATTGTCTGCGTTAGTGTCGATTACCCTAACACCCAATTAAGATCTCTCCCCCATATCCATAATAAAAGAAAAAATCAGGGTAATGACAGCTGATGGTGGGCGAGGATGAGCTTGCCCTGGATGGGAACCTTATAAGGACAGCCACTCTCGCAGAATCCTGAACAATTCGAGCAGAGGCCAGCTTTGGCCCCGGGAATGGCGGCGTACTGAGTCATAGCATATTTTTCACGGCCTTGGGCTTCAAAATAATGATTATAGCGCATGATGGTGTTGACAGGAACGCCATGGGGACATTTGGGCTCGCAGACTCCGCAGGCATGACGGCAGTACAGCGGACCGCATCCTTCCCTGAAAGCAGCTAGCTTCTTCTTTTCCAGATTGCTCAATCTGGTGCCAGAAAGGCGGACAAACCTTTCTAAGTCATCAAAGCTTCTCATGGAACAGCACACCGTGCTGACATTAGGATTGCTCAGGACAAAGCGCACCGCCGCATCCTTTATTTCCTCTGGATTCTTTAGATCGTATTTTTCTACAAAATGGTCGGCCATTTCTGCCTGTTTCTTGAAGCGTTCCACTCCGGCAAGATAGAGCTCATGAACCTCTTTTCCTTCTTTCTGTAAAGCCTCGACTCTCGATTTTACCAAATAATAAGTCGATACGGGTTTGGTCTTCATCAAAGCTGTGCCGATATTTTTTTCCTTGCAAACCTGAAGCACTTTTTCCGAGTTATCCATCTTCAGAAAATTATAAGCCATGAGAAATACATCAAAACGGCCGTCCTCAGCCGCAGCCAGGAGAATCTTCTCCATCGTCTCATCAGGGTCCTTGAACCAGAAAGACCCATGGTGGGAAACCCCGATAAACCGCAAGCGCCCTTCTGTTTTCAACTGCTGCATGGCAGCATGGAAGCCTTCTGTCTTCAGCATTTCGATATTTGACGGCAAGTGCATCATCATACAATCGATATAATCGGTCTGGAGCTCCTCCAGGCATTTCTTAAACCTCTCCAAAAAGCCTTCCTTGGAGACGTCTTCCTTGATCTCCATTTTGGAGGTGATAAAGACCTCCTTCCGGTTGCGACTCTTAAGGACAGAACCGTACAACTTCTGGTTGGGGTAGCTTTCTGCGGTATCGATGTAGTTCACTCCTGCATCCAGCATGGCATTCATCAACCCTTCCTCACCGAGATAACCTCCGCCGATTTCTGAGACCTTCCAACCCGTACGCCCCAGGGTGCGAAAGCTCTTGACCTTTAGCGTCGGCTCTTTTTCTTTTTCTTCAGTCTTTTCCTGGCGCATCTTGGCAGGTATGGCAGCACCAAAAATGCCGATAGCTGAATCCCTTAAAAAATTCCTGCGGCTCAAACCTATTTTTTGATTCATCATGCCTCCCGTATTGAAATATAAGGCGTCATTCTCTCAATTTGATTTAGATCTTTCAACTGAAAAATGAAAATGTATCACAAAATCAACTTATAAATGGATTCGTCCACTTTCTTTCCGGTGATATTGGAGCGCAGAGTGACCGCAATAAGCAGGGTTTTTCCATCCTTGCTCCAAGCGCTGCGGGTGACCAGGGGATGGTGACCTTGCCAATCCTTCTCCACAAAATAAGTCAGGCGCTCGAGGACCTTTCCGTTCCTGTTCATGAGATAGAGGTCGGTAAAGAGGTTCTTTATTATAAAATTATTGGATTTTGTCTTGTGTCTTCTCCAGGCTCTGGTCAACCTTCTTTCATAGCCGCGGTCGAAGAGATTGGCCATGAAGGAAATGAGTTTTCCGTCAGGAGAATAAGCGGACTGCTCTTCATAA
>WVZL01000039.1:25341-34019 GCA_011772495.1 Candidatus Aminicenantota bacterium | reverse complement strand
CTGAATAATCGATATCGGCCGCAAAAAGGAGTTTATTGTCTCTTCCCCATTCCTGAGGCTCAAAGATGGCGCCATCTCGAAGGGGATGAGTTTTCCGGTCAAAGAGATAGGGGATATTGGCTTCCCAGTTCATCTTGGCGGTCTTCAAGACCCAGCGAGCAAAAGGGTATTTATCAAAGGGTTTGGCTCCGCCAATCCTCTCTGCCCAGACCACCATTTTCCCGTCCTTCGAGAACTTCGGGTAGAGCACTCCACTCTCCAGGTCCGAAGCCGTGAAATTTGTAAGCCTTATCCACAGACTCCCGTCGCTTTTCACCAAAAAAAGATTATTCCACCAGCCAGCTCCAGGCTCAGCCAAAAGCCGGGTGGAGGGCAGACTGGTCTCAAATCTCCAGCTTATGTTATAAGGTATCTCCATTTCTGTGATGAACCACGAGCCAGAAGGATGCCAGTCAGAGGCACCCTTGTGGAGAAGCGGAATCATTGAAGCCTCGACACCGATGGCATTGGTAGGATCCAGGCTCAAGCTCTCCTTTTCTTCCTCGGGATTCTGAGCATCAGCTTTCACCTTGTAGAGCTGCCAGATATTGTCTGCATTCCTCCTCATAAAAAGAACTTCGTTGGTCACAGGATTCCAGGCATCTAATGAGGCGTCACGCAAAAATATCTCGACAGTTTTCTCATTCGCTGCTGAAGGACAGGCCAAGATCACGGTTATAAAAAAACAGAAAATAGCATTTTTCCTCATCCTGCTTTCCTTCTATTTTTTACAAAGATATTTCCGCCTCGGTTGTATTGTTATTATGCACTTTATTCTTCTGCTATCTATTGGGATTCCTGTTCGAAAAGCTTTTTTTCCAAGCATTCTTTGAAAACCTGCAGATTCGGATAAAGCACCTTCAATCTTTGGGTAAAACCTGCTATCTCTGAAGACCTCATATGCATGGGAACTATCTTTTTCGGTTGAATATGCTCCTTGATGATTTCTTTTCCAATTTCATCTTCAAGGAAGAAAGGATCCATAAAAGCAATATCAAGACCTTCCTTTGGCAGTTGAATAGCTTTGAAATGTTTTTCATTGGACGCGGGCACGGAATCACCAAGATGGAAGACATTTATTCCTTCCAGATCCATTATGTAAGCCAGAGTTACGTATTCATCTGGAAGCTCAGCATGGTTGACGGCAAAAATCTTAAGGTTGATGCCGTTGATTTTCTCCTCGACAATGGTTCCCCATTCAGGGTTGATGCTTTTTATCTGGGGGCTGATTTTTGAAAAATTATCTCCCGCTGCTTTTTCCAATTCCTGAGTGGTAATCTCATTTCCTACCAGGACAGTCTCAGGATGACTCAGCAAGACCGCTGCGGCCATTTCCGCATTAAAATGGTCGCTGTGGGCATGAGAAATAAGAATGAGGTCGATGCGGTCAAACGGCGGGCGGGCACCACGCATCATTTCATACACCTTGGGTGGTGTGCTTGGATATCCGTAGGGATTTTTGTGCAAAGCATCCACCAGAACCTTCTTTGCTCTGGACTCAATCAGGAAACCTTCATTGGAGATGTAGGAAATGCCCACCCAGGGTCGATCTGGATCTTTCAGTTCTGCTCTCTTTAATTTCTTGGCTCCTTTTGCCAGCAGAAAGTCGATAATCTCCTCATGATCCCAGTCTTCGGCAATTTGCAGCGGGGTTCTTCCATCTCTTCCTTTGATGTTCAGCTCCGCTCCCTTTTCGACCAGAATTTTGGTGATTTCAAAATTTCCTTCCCTGACCGCATAGTGAAGAGGTGTCCGGCCGTCGCTGTTTTGGGCGTTCACTTCTGCTTTTTCATCGATCAGCTGTTTCGCTAGCTCCCAAAGACCTCCCATGGTCGCGTTATGGAGGAGGGTTCCGCCATCATCACTCTTGCTGCCAGTGTTCGCTCCCTTGGCTATCAGCAAATTCACGATGTCCTTGTGACCTTGAACTGCCGCTTCATGCAGAACCTGATTTCCTATATTTTCGCTTGGATTCAGAGCTTTCAAGGCAATGAATACAGCAATGATTTCCGCACGTCCGCGGGTGACAGCAGATTTAAGAGGAGTAAAACCAAAAATGTCCTCCTGGGCAATATCCAATCCTTTCTTGACGAGAATCTCAGTCGCTTCTTTCCACGCTCCCCTGGATGCATAATAAAGCGGCGTCCGGCCGTACCTGTCCAGGCCTTTAAGATCAGCTCCATTGGATAGCAACCAATTTAAAACTTCCGCCTGCCCGGAATAAGCGGCAAAGAAAAGGGGGGTTTGATCAGCATTATTCTTGATATCTATCTGCGCACCCTTGGCTGCCAGATATTGCACTATTTCTAGGTGACCCCCTTCAGCGGCCCTGAATAGCGGTGTCTCTCCGTCTTTATCTTTGGCATTGATGAGGCTGGGGTCTTTCTCCAGCAACGCTTTGATTTTGGCCAGGTCCCCCTGCTTTGCTGCCTCATGAATATCATCCTCTGCAAACGAAAAGGCCGGGATGTAACAAGTGAGCATGAATACTGCTAAAGCAGGCGCCAATTTCTTTACAATTTGCCTGATTTTTTTCTCTTCCATGATTTCCCTCCTCTTCCATTCATTAAGCTTACTTCATTCATCTGCTTTCAGAAATCATTTTAATTTTGAAAAATATTATTTCCACTGGGCATACAGACTTATCTTTAAGAATGAGACAAAAGCCCCGTATTTGCCCATATAATTCTATTTATTCTTTCAAAGTTTGAAATCTGTCTTCAAAATAAACATATCTTACTTGTTAATACGATGGTTTCGGATTAGAGTTCAGAGAGGAGTGTTGTATTCAATATCAATGATTTCTAATCTAGTATAAGAAAAATCACCTGATTCCAAATTGGCTATTTGAGCAGACGTTGGAATTTTTTATGGTCGCGTAAAGGGTCCCACTGGGGATCGAGCCTAAGTTGAGGAACAGAGACGAAATCCCAGATAAGATCTCCGCCGCCTGGGATTGTGAGGAGATATTCTAATTGATTGATAGCTTCTTCGTATTCACCGACGACAGTATAAATCTTGGCTAAATTTAAGACATATATGGGACCTGATACTGCATCTTTTGATACTGGAAGAAGTTCTACTGCGCGTCTGCCTTCTAGAAGGGCGTCATCCTTCTTTCCTTCATAGGCATAGGCGAGGCCGAGAGCAGAATAGAATCTTGGGTCTCCAGGATGCTCTCGAACCATCTTTTCTAACGCTTTCCGCACTAACTCGGCATTCTGCTTCATCAAAGGTTTTTTATTAAGAGCACGATACACAGAGGCATAAACCAGATTCCGGTGAAAATAGAAGTCCTGACTTTCGAAAGAATCATAGGAAAGCGAGGAAAGGCGATCCAGCACGTCCTGGTAATTCCTATCGAGCATATCAAGAGTCAGCCACATGTAATCAGTTAATTGGTTTACTGGTATCGTCTTCAATAAGGCTCGAGCTTGCAAAGTATTTCCTTTCAGAAGGACTTGAATCCCAACTTTTATTAATTGAGAGGAGACTTTGTTTGGATCAATCGAGAGAGAACGGTTGAACCAGGTCTCGGCCTTCTCATAATTGCGCATTAACAAGTAAGTCAAACCCACTTCGCTAGCCAAAGCGGAAGAACGCGGGTCGAGCTTGAATGCCTTTTCGAGTGTGGCAGTAGCCTGCTCCCACTTGCCCTGACGTCTCTGAATGTAACCTATTAAATTCGGCGGGTAGTTGGGTCGAGCTTTTTGGACGTATTCAAAAATTTCCATAGCCCGGTCATATTCTAAGAATCCTTGGTAATAGTAGAATGCCAATGCGCCATGCGCTTCAGGCAATTCAGGTTCCAGCTCCAGTGCCCTATCCACCGCAGCTTTTGATTTCTCTAAACGCTCCTGAGTTTGGTCAACCCCCGCAAAATATACCAACCTATGAAAACGAGAAAGCCAGATGTGGGCTAAAGTGAATTCAGGATCTAATTCGACCGCTTTTTCAGCCAACTGTTCTGCTAGTTCTAAGTATTTTTTATCTCGAGTTTGTGCAGCTTTCTCCGCGCTTTCGCTTGCCCGCAGGAAGTAATCATAAGCTTCAAGATTGTCTGTAGGCTTAGCTTGAATAGCCCGGCGTTCGGGTTCAAGTACTGTAATGTCCAACTGTCTGATAACTTGTTCCGCAATCTCGGATTGAACGGCGAAGATGTCCTGTATGAATTGATCATACCGCTCTGACCATAACTGGGTGTCATCAGAAACACGGATAAGCTGCGGTGTTACCCGCACCCGGCCTTGGCCATCTGGACGCTTATCCCAACGTACTGTCCCCTCAAGAATAAAATCAACACCAAGCTCCTCTCCAATTTGTCTGGTTGTTTTTTCTGTCTTTTTGTACTGGATAGCGCTCGACCGAGAAATGACTCCCAGCCCGTGCAGGGCAGCTAGGCGGCTGGTTATCTCCTCTGTTAATCCTTCGGCAAAATACTCATCTTCAGGAGAGCCTAAGTTTTCAAACGGTAACACGACTAACATTTTTTGCTCTGAAGGAACTATTGGTGGCTTTTCTTTGGTTAAGAATAGAATAGCCAAGGCAGCTGCAGCCACTATTGCAATTAGCACCGGGATAAAGAGCCATCGTTTTCTGAAAGTTACCGTGATCTCCTTTGATGTTGAGGGCCTTCGATCAGGAATAACCCTGTCTGTAGTAGGAATCCCTTTCTCTATTCTGTTAAGCTCCGAACGCACTTCCCCGGCACTCTGATACCTCTCTTCTTTGTCTTTTTCCAAGCACCTCAGGATCACCCGACTCAGATCATCAGGTATTTGAGCATTGAGTTCTTTTGGATCTTTGGGCACCTCGCTCTTGTGCTTCATAGCAATGCCTAATGGCGTCTCGCCTTCAAAGGGAACTCTTCCGGTCACCATCTCATAGAGGATGATTCCCAACGAATAGATATCAGAACGCTGGTCAACTTCCTTCACCTCCGCCTGCTCAGGTGACATATATTCAGGAGTACCGATCATCACCCCTGCACCTGTTATCCCTTTACCCATAATTGAACGAGCTATCCCGAAATCCATGATCCGGGCATTGCCCTCTTTGTCGATCATGATGTTTTGAGGCTTCAAGTCCCGATGAACAACTCCTAATCTATGAGCTTCTGTCAATCCTTCGCATACCTGCTTGGCAATGAAAGTCGTCTTACCTGCGCTCAACGGTCCTGCTCTCCTGATAAAGCTCTTTAAATCTTCGCCAGGAACGTATTCCATGGTTATGAAATGAGTCCCCTCCTCCTCCATGAGCTCATACATCCGGCCCACATTCCGGTGGCTGATCTTGCGCGCTAACTTCAGTTCATTGCTGAATCGGGCGATGGTCTTTTTATCAGAAGCAATCTCTGGTTTGATGAGCTTCAGGGCCATCTCTTCATTCAGTTTCTTATCGACCGCTCGATAGACCTTTCCCATCCCGCCTTTTCCCAGTTCTTCGATGATCTGGTATCTATCAGCAAAGGTGGAACCTGTGGTTAATTCTTCTTTGGCTGCCTCGAGAGTCTCGGTAGGCGCAGAGATTTCTTCGATGGGATGGAGGGGTGCTGCACACTCTCCACAGAATTTTTGAGTCTCAGGATTATCCGAATGACATTTAGGGCATTTGATAGCCACTATTAACCCTCTCAGCTAGGTTGGCAAAAGAATATCAATTAATGAGAAAAGAGTCAAATTGAATACGTTAATATTACTAGCAAAAAGAATCCGGAATTATCTTAGAAAGGCATCGCTCTGATATGTAAAACCTAAGCCAGGACTTAAAGAATGCAGCTTGAAACATATGCATATTTTATGCATATATATGCGTATGAGAACTACCATAAATATTGACGAGAAGATTCTTAACAAAGCTTCTGAATTAACAGGTATTAAGGAAAAAACGTCTTTGGTTAGGCTAGGGTTGGAAGCCCTGATTGCTCTTGAAAGCAGCAAAAGACTGGCCAGGTTGGGAGGAACCGAGAAATCCATTCGTCCTATCCCAAGGCGGAGATTTTAGCAAAAGGTAGTCATGGTTCTGGTTGATATTTCAGTTTGGGTAGCTCATTTTCGAGATGGAAATCCACAACTCGAGGTACTTTTGATGAAAGGAGGAATTGCCTGTCATCCTTTCATAATTGGTGAGCTGGCTTGTGGCAACCTAAAAAACAAGAAAGAAATCCTTTCGCTTTTGCAAGCTCTTCCATTGGCAACCACTGCAGATCAGGAAGAAGTATTGCGCTTTGTGGAAAGACATCATTTCATGGGCATCGGCCTTGGCTATATTGATGTTCATCTGTTGGCCTCTGCAAAACTATCAGGAATACCCTTTTGGACAAAAGATAAAAAGTCGGCAGAAGCTGCTAAAAAATTAAGTGTTTCTTATAAAAAAAGTTGAAGACAAAAGGGATCAGGTCTCTAGATTAAAGATTATGACGAGATGTTGCTTATTTTAAATGTTGAAAGTTAAGATCTGACCCCTAACGGTTAACGGTAGCCTGCCTGCATTAGCTCCTCTACGGTCTGAATGGGATTTTCTGGTTTCAGGTGTTTAGCCAGGAATTTGTAGATCTTAACCCGGATTTTCTTGGCCAGACTTAAATCCAAGCGGTCGAAGCTGTGTCCGCCCGGAGCATCCTTGTATATCTCATACTCGAATTTTTTTCCCTCTGCTTTCAGGGCTTTGATAAGATGTTCCACTTCCAACACGTTCACATCCTCATCATTGGTACTGCTGTGGATAAGCAAGGGAGTGTTCTTGAATTTGTGAACATTATAAGCGGGAGAACGACGGCGGTACTCCTCCACATCCTCATTGGCGGTTTTGCCGATGTGATAATCTGCTGAATAAAGGTCTCGATAGCTGTCGGTCATGTATCCCATGCGCGAGATGAGGTCGCTCACTGGCACGCCGGCAAAGGCGACCTGGTAATCATCGGGATGATCGAAAATATTCATCAGAGTGATCAAACCGCCGTGGCTCCAACCGATTATCCCGACCCGGCTTTTATCGACAAAAGCATAATTATCGATCATATAATTGCGGGCTGAATAGGCATCTTCCACTTCCAGGCCTCCGTAATCGATGAGTTCGTAAATGTAGCGGCCGTAGCCAGTGCTGCCGCGATATTCTGGGGCGATAACAATATAATGCTGGGCCATCAATTCCCGAACGATGTGGGTGTAATAGGTAGTAAAGTCGCCGTGAACCCCGCCGTGCGGGAAGACAAGCAAGGGATACTTCTGGCTGCGATCAATGCCTTTTGGAATGAAGACATAGGAGTAGAATTTTATCGGATTCTTGGCGCCCATGGCTGTCGGATTCTTTTCATGGAGATTGGGCGGACCGACTATCCTCACCTTGTCCACATAGCAGATATCTCCTACCTTGTGATACCACAGCACATCATCGATTATCTTCTCCAATCTGTCCAGCCGATGATTGAGGTTATAAAACTGTCTTTTTAAATACTGGAATTCATCTTCGCCATTATTCTGAGGGGAAGATTGTCCTGGCAGCAGGGGAGTAAGAATAAATAGAAGAACAAAAAGACCCCATAGAATCCTTCCTGATGATGATTTGTAGGATGAGCTCATGATTTCCTCCTTAATCAAAAATTTTTCTTTAAAGTTATTTTACCATTTTAACTCAATTGATAAATTTTTAAAGGACAAGATCCACGCATGTAAATTTTCTCATCAATTTAGAGAAAAAAATAAAACTGAATTATTTTCTTATCCAAAGCAGTAAAAATGTAGAACTGACCCCCTGAGTGAACTGCTCAGAACACATTTCAACGCAAATATTCTTGTGGAATCAGGTTATCTCCTCGTTCATCTTCCCAAAGAATGCTGATGATCCACCAGCGTTGGCCGTCATTATATAACTGAAGGCTGTTTATGCCCCGAATAAGCCCCTCAGGATCTTCTGTGTTCATTCGTTTATGATAAGTGCTGAACACCTGGGCGATGCTCCCGTAAGCATGAGTCTTCCGAGAGAGCTCTGCCTCAAAGAAGCTCTTCAAGGCGCCTGTTTCTACTCGTTCCCTGAAAGAGGCAGTAAAACTCTCTACATCCATTTTATCTACACCATCTTGAGTGATGCGGATGAATCGAGCATTAGGGTTGAAAAGAGACCGGAATCGATCCATGTCTGGCTCCTCCCCTTCGCGGAAAGAAATCGCCTCATAAATTGCTCTCACTACCGCCTCAACTGAGGAAACATCCTCTTGATCAATTGAAGGCTGAGGCTGTTGAATATTTAAATCACTCTCTGAGGAATTTAGGGATGCAGCTTGAGTGGAATTGTTCCTCTCCGCTTCACAACCAAACAGAAGAAGGCAAACAATTAGACTAAAGAAAAGGGGGCCTTTTTTGAGCAAACTCGATTTTATTGATTGGAGTGTGCAAAAAATACGTAACATCGAAATCTCCTTTATTCTGATTTGTGATTGCTTTTCCTTTGACCCTATTGATTAAGGTTAGCTCATTCTGAATACCACAATTTAAGAATCAGGTCTATCTGAATAAAAGGGACCAGGTATTAGCTTTCAACATCTCGAAGGGATAGGATTTATAGGGCAAATGAGGTCAGGTCTCCAGATGCAACATTTCGGCAGCGCAGGATTTATTAAATATTAAAATTGGTAACTGAAT
>WVZL01000039.1:0-25297 GCA_011772495.1 Candidatus Aminicenantota bacterium | reverse complement strand
AAGCCTGCCGTATCCTTTTATTTTTCTTCCACTGCCGGCTTTCTTCATCATAGCCCAGAATGTTGCGGTGTTGCTTGATATCACCGGCACGTTTAGCTCTTTTTCGAGACGTTCAATCACCTCTATCGTTCTGAAATTAGTGCAGCTGATGAACATCCCTTGAGTTCCTTGCGCGTAGGTTTCCTTGGCCAACTCGTAAGCTGCACTCGGCTCTTTACTTCCCACTTCTATGTTATTTGTTATATTTAGCCCCTTCATTCTTAGAACTTCCATTCCGCTTTGCTCAAGAAACTCTTTTTCGAGCTTGTTTATTTCTTCAGTATAAGGAGTGACGACACACACTCTGTTCAAGTGAAGTTCATCCAGGGCTTCGACCACAGCCTTGGCTGTAGCCACAGCCGGGATCCCGGTGATTTCTGCTATTTTCTCCTCTATTTCTCTATCATGACCTTTTCCCTTAAAGAAACTTCCTGAAGTGCAGCCATATCCTATGACATCGACTTCTGAATCCGCCAGAAGCATTGATGCCTCTATCATCATTCCTTCTGTCTCTTCTAGCTCATCGACTGTTATCTTCCGGAGTCTCAGTCTTGTGGTGTGCACTGTGGCCCATCCAGAGGCCATTCTCCAGAATTCAGCCTCCATGGTGGTATTAGATGAGGGGATTATCAGCCCGAATTTCATTTCTTTCCTCTTTAATCCTTAATCATGGGAAAGAATTCTATTCGCTCACTTTTTAATTCTGTCTAACGTATGAAAAGTGCTTTTCAGCTCTCAAAATCTTACTCTCACGCCGACTCTGAAGGAAAAACCAGAGAGGTATTCAGGAAAGGTTATTTAATCACAGGAACCCGAGCCTTGGAGCGCAATGTTTCCAGAATCTCCTCAATTTCTGCATCTGATTTTCCTTCAATCTCGATTGTTATATCTACTCCTGTCCCTTTCCCGATTAATCCCCCGGCGATTGCTCCTACAGCCCCACCTATAGCTCCGTAAGTGACTACCCCTCCAGGTGTATCCATCATCCAGTCTGCCCGTATGAAAGCCGTAGCCAACATAGCCCCCATTGACCCCATCAAGAATCCGAATCCAGCTCCTCTCCAAAACTTTGATTCCCTATGGATTGTTATGAGCTTGACATCCTTGATGTCAATGGTCAGGTCATTCAAGGTCACAGCTTCCATCACCAAAATCGAGCTCTCTTTAACGGCAATGAGTTCTCCTCGTAATATCTGACCATCTGTTCTCTGCAGGGTCAGATCAGCGCCTTTTTTCTTGGCATACAAACCTCCAGAAAGCGCCACCACAGAGATAATAATCACCAGAGCTGTGAATGTTTTCCCTTTTGCATTCATTTTCATACCTCTATCTTTGATATTAGTGTTTTTATCTTTTCTTCAGGAGATAATTTTAAATCCTAATGTATTTTAAACTCAGCAAAAGCCATACCCCAGGAACTTTAAACCTGCTCAGTACTATCCACCTATCTATTTAGGTATCTTCGTTTGAAATTCTGCTTAAAAAGAGTACCTCACTTTTATAAAATAGCCCTCACCTGGCAAGATCCCGCCATAAACTTTTATATAGGCCTTGCCTCCTTTATTGGTGAGATAATGGTTATAGGCCGTCTCTTCATCAGATTTGCCAAAAAAAGCTATTAGACCGAAGAGGCCCCACATTCCGGCTGCATAGTAGTTATATTGGGAATAGGGATCCTCTTTGAAGGGCTGGCTGACTACCCAATAAAGGGCAAACCCACTCAGGGCAGACCCAGCGACTAGCCTTTCTATTTTGGCCTTTCTGGCCAAAGCCTTTAAGGCACTCGCTGCTGCCCGTTCTCTTGTCTTTTTCCCAAACGGTGTTGAATTGTCGATAGCCAAGATATCCTCGTATTTCTTTTGATGAGATGATTTAAAGGCTAACGAGCGAATCCCTGACAGTATCTCGATGGCGCCGAGTCCAGCTGTAAAGTAACCCAACCTCTTGACATCTTTTTCCTCGTTGAGATTAGCCCAATCCACAAGATAAATTCCCCCGGCAAGAGGAAAGATCCCTTCTATAATATTCCAGGTTCCGTTCGATATTCTCTGGCTCTCTGCTTTCCTGGACAAGCCTTTCAAGAGATTTTCAGCCAAAGGTATTTTTGCGGTTGTATCTCCGGAAGATATGAAAGAATCATCTTTTCGCTCATCATGTTTGAGAGAAAATTCTTCCGCCAAAAGCTGCGAGGATGAAGCAACAAAAGCAAGCCAAATGATTAAAACAAGTCTAAGTCCTTTAGGCATGTCTTCTCTCCGATTGAGGTGAGCTGTGAAAACCTGATAGCGTCCGTGAACGGAGGGTGAAAAGGGAATTTCTTTTATCGTGACGCATTGATTTTTTTTCAAATTCAGAGTTTAACCTAAAACTGTAACATTTTGAAAGGAAAAATTGCAAAAAATATAATTGTCTATTTAAAACTTAGTTAGATTAATTTCTTCTTCCCTCTTTCTAAGCGAAAAAGCAAAAGGAGCTGATATTTTCTTATTTTTGAGATTGTTTCTTCACTTCGTTCCTCGCAATGACAATTTATTATCAATTGCTCTCAATGACAATTTTATCTTCATCAAAATATCTATAACTTCATCAAAATATCTATTTCTTAATTAAAATATTTAAAAGCACAACCTAGCTAACGAGCATAGGCAATGAACCAGACTAAAAGGATTCTTACCAGGGAAAAGATTGACAAAGGCAACAGAAAGTTTTACAGTTCTTGCACTCATCTGAAAGGAATTTAAAGAATATAAAGAAGGAGGCAATTTATGGAAAGCACCTATAAGGTTATTGAACTCATCGGAACAAGCCCCAATTCCTGGGAAGAAGCTGCCAAAAATGCCGTCGAAACAGCCAGCAAGAGCCTTCAAGATCTAAGGATTGCCGAGGCGATTGAATTCGATATGAAGGTCGAGGGCGGAAAGGTCACGGCCTTTCGCAGCAAAGTCAAGATCTCATTCAAGTATCAAGAGTAAATTTAATCAGTCTAATCTTATCTTCTTAAGTAGTTCTTTATACCTTAGGTCCGAACGAACTCTGTCAAATGCTTGTTCAATCTTGAGATAGCGAAGCCAACTATCCTGTTCTTCAATCGCTTTATCCAGCCATCTAAAGCCCTGATCGTCCTCTCCAAGGGCGATATAGACATATCCAATATAATAAGGAGAGACATAGGTTTGCTCTGATCTTTTAAGCATTTCGTCCAGTATTTTCCGTGCCTCGTTTTTCTGGCCGGCCTTCACATAAGCGAAAGCGAGCCAGGCTTCGACCCGAGGATTCCATATTCTTGAGATTTCCTTTTCTTTCTTTGCCTCTGCCAGAGCTTCTTCATACATTGACTTTTGAATATATGTCAAACCAAGATAACCGTGGACATAGGTGAAACTAGGATCCATTTCGATAGTTTTTCGGAAGTTTTCTATAGCCTGACCATATTGCCGCGCCCGGAAAAATATCGTGCCGACATTCCTGTTTATGACTAGAGAAAGAGGATCCAGTTCTTGAGCTCTTTTTATCTCTTTGATCGCTTCCTCATGCCGGGCCATGGCCATTAAAGTCAGAGCGTACCAATGGTGAGCGGTCGCATAGTTTGGGTTAATTTCAATGGCTCGTCTAAAATCATAGCCTGCACCTACCCAGTCCCAATAATAGTGGGAATTTATCGATGCCAGCGTGGCGTAGGCTTCAGCGAGCGAGCTGTCTATCGCCAGCGCCTTCCTGACCGCTCTTTCTGCGCTGGGATAGGCTTCATTGGACGGGATGGAGCTATAATCTGGAAGGACCTGGTAGGAGTCAGCCAAGCCCGAATAAGCCAGGGCATATTCGGGGTCCAATTCGATTGACTTCTCAAAATACTCAATAGCCTTCTTTATGTCTTCTTCTGTCCTTCTTTGCCAGAAGAAGCGTCCTTTCATAGCAAGCTGATAGGCTTCGGGATTAACCTGAGGAGCATTCGAGAGACGCTCTTCCTCCTGCGGTGTCAGCCTAATCCTGATCTCCTGGGCAACAGCTTTGGCGACCTCCTTGCGAAGAGCCATGACATTGCGCAGATCTCGCTCGTAGCTATTGCTCCACAGATGCCTATCTGTCGGGGCATGAATCAATTTCACCGCGATCTCCATCCGCTCTCCGGCAAGCAATAGTGTTCCCTCGATTACGGCATCGACGTTTAATTCCTTGCTTATTTCTGGTATTGATTTTCGTGCCTCTTTATACCGCATCACTGAAGTCCGAGAAATCACTCTCTTAAAGGCCCTGATCTGAGCAAGCTCGTTTATCAGGGCATCCGTGATGCCATCAGCAAAATATTCCTGCTCAGGATCACCCGATAGGTTCTCCAGCGGTAAGACAGCGATCGAATCAATTTTCCCCTTAGGACCCCTTAATAAAGAGGTTCCAACAATACTAAGAGCAATTAAGAGAATTACGGCACTGCTGAAGACAATAGCGTTTCTTCTGCTCATTTTGCTAATGATCTTTGTAGTGAGCTTTTCTTGGGGAATCAGCTTTTCGGTAGTCGGAATCCCCTCTTCAATCTTTTTGAGTTCGGAAAGAATTTCCTCTGCCTTCTGAAACCTCTTCTCTTTATCCTTCTCCATGCATTTGAGAATCAGGAGGCTTAAGTTTTCAGGAATCTGAGCATTGATTTGCCTTGGTTCTCTGGGGGCTTCACTTTTGTGTTTCACAGCAATACTCAGAGGGGTATCTCCCTCGAAGGGTACCTGGCCGGTGACCATTTCATACAGGATCACTCCCAACGAATAGACATCAGAACGCTGGTCTGCCTCTTTCCCCTCCACTTGTTCTGGACTCATGTACTCAGGTGTCCCGATGATCACGCCTTCATCTGTTATCCCTTTGGCTTTAAGGGAACGGGCGATCCCAAAATCCATGATCCGGGCATTCCCCTCTCTATCGATCATGATGTTCTGGGGCTTTAAATCTCGATGGACGACTCCAAGCCGGTGAGCTTCAGCTAATCCCTCACATACCTGTTTGGCTATGAAAAGGGTTTTACTCGTGCTCAACTGCCCCATCATCCTGATCATGCTCTTTAGATTCTCACCGGGGACAAATTCCATAGTGATGTACCGGGTTCCTTCCTCCTTGCCCAAATGATACATACGACACACATTCTTATGACTGATCTGGCGAGCCATTTTCAGCTCATTGCTGAAACGCTCGATGGTGTTCTTATCAGCCGCAATCTCTGGATTCAAGAGCTTTAAGGCAATCTTCTCCTTTATTTCTGTATCCAGTACCTTGTAGACTCTACCCATTCCTCCTTTGCCCAGCTCTTCGATGACCTGGTACCTACTGGCAAAAGTGGAGCCTGTGGTTAGTTCTTCCTTGGCGGCTTCGATCGTCTCTGTTCTGGTCGAAGCCTCCTCTGCGGGTTTTATCGGGGCAGCGCACTTGCCGCAGTAAAGAGTATCGTCAGGATTCTTAAAATCGCATTCAGGGCATTTCATAGTCAATTTTTTCCCTCTCAGCTTGGCAAAAGAATAACAATTAATAAAAAAAGAGTCAAATAATATGGAATCTAATATGGGCCCAGGTCTTAACTTTCAGCATGAATTAAAATCTACTTCATCAAAGGGTTGAAAATTAAGACCTGCTTACTTTTATGAAAAATTCAAATAATAAAAGTTATGAAGGCCTGACCTCAATCCGTTATTGTAGATCCATTTTCGAAAGGACTGCCACGAATCTTGGGTCTGAGCGGATCCTATCGAATACTGATTCTGTTCCAATCAGGCGCAACCAAGAATCGTATTCCTCATAAGCTTTATCCAGCCACTGAAATCCCTGATCCTCGTCATCTAGAGCAAAATACAAAATTGCCAATAATGTTTCTGAAACATGAATTTGTTCCGATTTTCTTAACAAATCATCCAGTATCGCTTGAGCTTTTGCTCTCTCGCCCATCTTAGCATTGGCGACTCCTATCCAGGCTTCCGCACGAACACCCCACCCTCTCGCTAGTTCTTTTTCCTTTTGAAACTCTTCCAGAGCTTCCTCGTACCTTGATTGTTGAAAGTATATTGAGCCGATATAAAGATGAATACTGCTGAATTTCGGATCCATCTCGAGTGCCCTCTGCAGGGCTTCCATAGCTTCTTCATGTTTACCGGCCCGGAATAAAACCTGCCCCAAGTTTCTGTTTATGACAAGAGAGAGCGGATCGAGTTCCAAGGCTCTCTTTATCTCACTGATCGCTTCGTCAAACCTGCCCACGCACATCAAATCATAACCATACCAGTGGTGAGCAGTAGCATTGTTGGGATCAAGCTCAATGGCTCGCTTGTATTCCCTAATCGCATCACTCCAATTATAATCATAGCGCCGCTTAATTTGAGCCAGAGAAACCCGTGCTTCAGAGAGCAGGTCATCAATTTCCAATGCCTTCAAGGCATACTCCCTGGCTTTAGGATAAACATCCTTGGGCTTGTAGGTTCCATACTCTGGAAGAAGAAGATAGGAGTGAGATAGCCCAGTGTAGGCAAGAGCATAGTTGGGGTCGCTTTGCAGTGCCTGTTCGAAATAATCGATAGCTCTCTCTAAATCTTCCTCTGTTCTCTTGTTCCAGAAATAGCGCCCCTTAGAATAAGCTAAAAAAGCCTCGGAGTTCTCGGTGTAGCGTTTCCTTATGCGTTCTCGTTCCTCTCCTGTTAACCTCAGCCGAAGATTATCGGTGATCGAATCCGTGATCTCCTCTTGGACGCCAAAGATTTCCGAAATCGTCCTTCTGTACCGATTTCCCCAGATGCGGCTGTTATCCTGCACTTTTATGAGCTCTACACTCATAAATAGCTCATCGCCGAGCCTGCTCATCCTGCTGACAAGCACCGCATCTACGTCAAGTTCCTGACCCACAGCCTGCGGGTCTATTTCTCTTCCTTTGTAACGGAACACAGAGCTTCTGGCTATGACTTTTCTTAAGCTGGGCAATTGGGCTAGTTTTTTTATGATACTCTCCGTGATTCCGTCAGTGAGATACTCTGTATCAGAGTCTCCGTTCGCAATTTCAAAGGGGAGGACTGCAACTGAATCAATAACCTCCCTGACTCCTGTCAAAAAATAAACTCCGCCTAGAATAAGTAAAATTATAATAACAGCGCCGCTGGCATAGGGAAGAATTTTTTTCCAGTCGGGTTTACTGATCTTTTCTGTTTTTTGTCTTTTCGTATGGTCTTCGATTTCCGTAGCGGAGATGTTTTTCTCTATCTTGATCAGCTCAGTTCGCAATTCACCGGCACTTTGATATCTTTTCTCCTTTTCTTTTTCTAAGCATTTTAGAATCATCTGGCTGAGTTCTTCAGGAATCTGATCATTGATCTCCTTGGGATTTTGCGGTCTTTCCGTCTTGTGCTTTAAAACCACGTTTAAAGGAGTATCCCCCTCAAACGGCACTCTCCCAGTCACCATCTCAAAGAGAATAATTCCTAACGAATAGAGATCTGAACGGTGGTCGACCCCCTTGCCCTCAACCTGCTCAGGAGACATGTACTCGGGGGTTCCGACAATGGCTCCCTTACGAGTTATGCCTTTCGCTTTAACGGACCTGGCGACTCCGAAATCCATGATCCGAGCATTCCCTTCTTTATCGATCATGATATTGCCAGGTTTTAAATCCCGGTGGACTATTCCCAGCCGGTGAGCTTCAGTCAGTCCCTCGCATACCTGATCGGCTACGGATAAAGCTTTTTCTAAAGATAATTTCCCGACCTGTCGAATCAAGCCCTTTAAATCATCCCCCTGTACATATTCCATAGTGATGTAGTAGGTTTCTTCTTCTTTATTAAGGTCATACATCCGGCAGACGTTCTTGTGAGCGATCTGACGGGTGAATTTCAGTTCGTTCCGGAAGCGCTCGATGGTTTTCTCATCCGTTGCGATTTCAGGATTCAGGAGCTTTAAAGCGACTTTTTCCTTTATCCTTGAATCCAAAACCTTATAGACTTTGCCCATACCTCCTTTGCCTAACTCTTCGATAACCTGGTACCTGCCGGCAAAAGTGCTCCCTGTGCTTAGCTCTTTTATAGGTGCATGAAGAGAATCTGTCCGAGTGGGAATTTCATCAATGGAAAGAAGCTGAGTCCCACACTGGTTGCAAAAGAGGTTATCATCAAGATTTTCAGAGTCGCACTCAGGGCATTTCATGGTTTCCGTCCTTCAATAATAATTACGATTTGAGTTCCTTCTTGTTTATCCAGTCAGATCATATTATACAAAAAAGTCCAAATTATAAAAGTTATAAAGGCCTGATTCCTGGCTATTGGAAAGTAGCCAAGAGTCAATTGAGGTCAGGCCTCCGGATTCAAGATTTAAACAAATTCTGTACAGTGGGAATGTTAAAAGTTAATCCCTTTTGTACTAAAAGTTTTGAAAGCATGACCTAACGTGTCTATATGAAAAAAGTTATAAAGTTATAAAGGCCTGACTCCGATGTGAACGATGTGGAAAGAAGTTGAGAGTGTAGACCTGAGCCTCAACTGTATTAGTCTTGGAAAATGACCTCGTATCTTTCACGAACAGGTGGTTTTGCGTACAAGTGCATGTGCTTGACTATCTGTTCCTGGTAATAACGGTTTTGCTCATTGGCAATGGCATCTTCCTCTGTTTCCCACAGGGTAACGGAAGCCCCTTTACCTGTTTTACGGTCTAAAAAGAAATACAGCCCTTTATAGCCTTGCTGTGATTTGGTTACAGGGAGAATACTCTCCTGGTAGATTTTTATGGCTTCATCTATCCCCTCGACTTTGAATTGAAGAGCGGTCACCCGGGCAAACATGATCTGTCCCTCCTTCTTAGATGATACTCATAAAAGCAGAAAAACCGATGTCAAACCTCAAAACGACTCTTCTAAAGAAGCCAGCCTCTTTCTAGCATTTTCAAGGGTATATTTTGCAATAGCACAGACCTGGCCTTCAATCTTGGAAGACAACTTCATATCTTTCCCGAGTCGGAGGTTTCGTGTATAAGTGCATGAGCTTGACTAACTGTTCCTGGTAGTAATGGCTCTGTTCATTGGCAATGGCATCTTCCTCAGTCTCCCAAAAGGCGATGGAGAAGGCATTGCCTGTTTTGCGGTTTATGAAGAAATTGAGGCCTTCATAGCCCTTTTGTGATTGAGCTGCTGGAACAATACTCTTTTTATATATATCTAAAGCTTCATCTATCCTGTCATTCTTAAAATGAAAATTGGTCACCCGGGCAATCATGATCTGTACCTCCCTTTCAATTCATTGTTTTTTAGGCGTCTCTTGGGTATCTGCTGCTCTCCTGCAGCTCTATATCGGATAAAGCGTCTTTCTTTATTCCTGGCTGATATCCTCTATCAGCAAAAAAATCTACCTCCCAAAGAATAAAATCTGCTTTTTACTCTATCTCCCCAATAGCTCCTTAAATATATATATTGTGAAATCAGATGTCAAATAATAAGAAACTTCTCGGAGAGCTTAAGTTGGAGTGTGCTGGGATTAAATTCTACTTCGGTCTATGCAAATGCTTGACCACAATGCTTATACCAATGATGATAATCAGAATAGGGAGGAGTGGTAGGCCAAGACCGAAGAAATCACTGATCCCGAAAATCAAAGCCAGGATGCCGAGCACGAGCCAGAAACCACTGATTTTTATACCGTACATGTACCTGACGCCCATGAGCACAAGGATGATCAGCCCTGTCCCGATGAGCCAGATGCCTGCTGGAACAGACTCGTCAGGAATGAGCCAGAGGCAGCCGATCATGATCAGGAACAGCCCCCAGCCAAGAGCATCTAATCGCTTATCCAGGACACTCTTTTGCGCATCGAGTTTGCCCTTGGATTGTTCTTTTTGTTCGGCCATTGTATTCCTCCTTTGGATTCGTAGAGTCTGCGACACGCCTTAGAAATATTTCTCTAATGCACCTCGGCCGCTGGCAAAAATACTACCTGATATCCTTCAAGAAAATCAAATATAATTTAGGGATTCAAAGTACTAGCTCAATAATTCGGTACCTCTTTCGATAGTGTTAATGGGAGTAATATTGTCATGACGAAGAACCAAGCGACTGCAGCAATCTCTATATGTCCGTCATTACGAGCGAAGCGCGGCAATCTCTCAAAATAGAATTCAGGTCTCTTAATCTAATAAGCTTCTTTTCTGTGTCTGATTCGGTACAGGTAAACGATTTTTTCTTTATCATCGGCTCGGTAGATGATTCGGTAATTGCCCGACCTCAACCGATAACCTTCTTCTGCTGTCAATTTGAAACATCCAGGAGGACGAGGATTATTGCTCAAGGAAAGTATTTTTTCTTTAATTTGTTGGAATATTTTCCCCCGGAATTTGTCCAGGTCTTTTTGCGCCTGAGGAAGGAGCATTATTTTATACACGACGTTTTGCTAAATACTCTTCAAGAGAAACCGCTTCCTTTTCCTGTCCCCGCAGTATTTTTAAATCTAACAGGTCTTCTTTGAGTTCTTCTCGGTCTAAGCGCTCTTCTAAGGCTTTTTCGACGAAAAAGCCGTATTTGATGCCCCTCTCTCTACAGAATTTCTTGACCCGGCTTACTACATTATAATTTACTTTTACAGCCAATGTTGTTTTGTGCATCTTCTCTTACAGAGAGAATAACATAATTTCTTAACTTTTTCAATAAATAGTTAATTTTAACTATATAAAGTTAATAAATGAAATGAACATCTCGAAGATCAATGCTATTTTATTGTTTAAAAGAATTATGAAGACCTGATCTCTTTTTATTTTACAATCAGGTCGAGACTGCCGATTCCGGCATCAATTTCAATGTCCATCGAGACATCGGTTTTTCCGTAAGCATCATTGGTGAAAACGTGTCCATCCTTATTCATCCCGAGCGCATCGATCGAGCCGAGTCCTCCGTCTACCGTTACACGCACCCCGATCTCCTCAGGAAGGCATATCGTTCCGCTACCGACTCCGCCGTCTATTATGACATCCAGATTCACGTTTCTCTCACCTGTCAGGTCAACTGTCAATTCACCCACGCCCATGTCTATAGTAAGGGATTGAAGCTTTATTCCCCGGAAGTCGAGCTTACCCTCACCGACGCCAAAGTCTACCTCTAGGTCGATAGGGACATCATTGTTCAGGCTGATTTCCCATTTGTTCTTGGCGTTTCCTATCGGCATTCCCGAAGTTTTCGTCTGCCGGACTTTCAGAGTTCCTCGCTTGCCAAAGACATGGTAATCAACTTCAGGTCTCCAGCGGTCAACATTATAGAGAAAATAGCCTTCCATGAGTTGACTGGCTCCTCCCCGAAGCCTCAGCTCTCCGGTGCCTATTTTCAATTCGATATCTACTGTCTCAGCCTCGCCCAGCTGGACGGCCTGGGTTTCTTCTTTTAACTCACCGACTCTAACACACGCTACCATCCATCCGATAAGAAGCGCTATGAGCAGAATTTTAAGAATTTTCGTATGTCGCATTGTCCTTTGCCTCCTCAAGGTAATCAATATATAGTACGGAATTGACCTCTATTAGGTTCACTATTCCTGTCTTTGGATATTGCCTTTTGGTGAGTATTCATTTTTCAGTCTATTCAACGCACTATGGAAACATAAGGAACATATAGCACTGGAAAAATCCAGAGTCAATTGAATGCGATGGGCGAATAAGTTATATATGAATGAAGAGGAGGTGCTATGGATTTTAAAATATTAAAGGAAAGATTTAATAGATTGGACACAGCTTGTGTGTGTGACGCAAATAAAAGATTGAGAGTTATGGATCCTGGAATACGACCGATAGACCAGGGCATAAAAATGGTCGGAATCGCCAGGACTGTCCACTGCAAAAATGATTTTCTAGCCATCATCAAAGCTCTTTCAGAGGCAAAGGAAGATGAAGTCTTAGTGATCGATGCGGAAGGTGACAGAATTGCGGTGGCAGGGGAATTGTTTACAATGGAAGCTAAGAGGAAAGGACTTTCAGGAATAGTCATTGATGGCGGTTTTCGTGACGTCAGGCAGGCTCGTGAAATCAATTTCCCTGTGTATGCCAGATATATCACTCCTATGGCAGGAACTTCCACCAAAATTTTTTCGACTCAAGCTGAGATCAAATGCGGCGGAGTCTCTGTCTCGCCCGGAGACATTATGTTAGGGGACGATGACGGAATAGTCATCATGAACGAAAAAGAAGTCACTGAAATTTTAGATACTGCAGAAGGCATTCAGCAGAGAGAAGAGAGAGTATTCAGGAAAATGAAGGAGGGCGTAAGCCTCATTGACTTGCTTAATTTTACAGAACACTATGAAAAGGTAAGCAAAAAAGAGGAGAGCAAACTTACTTTTATAATTTGATATATATAATAACATATGTTTTCATTTTAATGATGAATCTAATTTGGTTCACCGCAGAGGCCGAGCCTCTTACGGATCTATAATCTCTTCTAAACTCATTTTTGAAAGAATTCAATAACTTTTAAAACAAATAGTTCAGGTTCATCAATAAACATCATGTGATTGCTCTTTTCAAGAATGAAGTATTCTTTTTCCCCTCTATAGTTTTCGTAGCCTTTTTCTAAAATGCGGAAGGGAACCATTATATCTTTTGCACCAGCTATTAATAACATTGGTATACCAATATTTTGTACATTGTCTTCAAAATCAATCGTACCCAGCTCACTCCACATCGTGTTTGCGATTACCATTGATTTTTTCTGCCATTCCGGATCGATGCTTTCAACTTCTGTAATTGACATAACTTTTGACATTTGAAGATTCTTGGTTATGCCTTCATTCATTTCCTCTAATAAATTCATACCAATCATACGCCATACCATTCCTTCCTGGAAAGTCTTATAGGGTGGAGGGCCAAGTGTCTTCATTCTCTTAACAGCTTCCTGATTATCGGCTTTTTTTGACAACTCCATGACAGTCAGATAACCATTTTTTTCAATAGAAGTTGTAGAAAATGCGCCTCCGGCAGAAACAAATTTCTTTATATTGTCTTCATGTTCTAATAAGTACAAATATCCGAGACTTCCTCCAAATGAATGTCCAAGTAAAAATATTTTATCCTTTTGAAATTTTTCTTTAAGGAATTTAACAATGTTGTCGACATCCTCAACATATTGCTTGATTGTGAGAGTTCTGACAGGAGCCTCCGGAGACATACACGTGTTACGTTGATGGAGATATCCTACAACAAAATGTTTTTCCAATTCCGGTCCTGCATATGCTTGAAAAAGCAAAGGGCCGCTTGCTTCACCGGGGCCTCCGTGAAGATAAAGTAATACCGGTTTATTTATATCCTGCCCTCGTACTCTAATATATAATTCTGTTCCGCCCGATTTAACCCATAATTCTTTATCAATTACCTCACCTATTTCCATAGCAATTAGAATATTTGAAAAAATGATTACTATTGATAAAGCCATAGATAAGGTTCTGTTTTTCTTATTCATTTTTACCTCCCAATTTTATTTTATTTTACCCTTTATTGAATTAATAGCATATATTTCGAATTGCACTTACATAATCCAATCTATGTTGTGGCTTTTTGCTGGGAACACTTCTTTTATAAAGAGATTGCCGCGCTTCGCTCGCAATGACAACTAATTTACTTCGCTCGCACGACACTTTAGTTGTATGAGATTGCCGCGGCGCTTTGCGCCTCGCAATGACAATCAAATTTCGGTAGCTCGCAATGACACTGTAATTTTATGAGATTGGCACAGCCCTTTGGGCCTTGCAATGACGATCAAATTTCCGCCGCCTCGCAACGACAGATAGTTATAAATCCTGACCCTACTTAATCTGAGGGAATTATTCAAAACCTATTTTCTTCAGTAATTTGGTGAATCTCGGATCAGAGCGAACGCTGTCAAACAGAGGTTCTACTTTCAGATAAAGCAGCCAATCCTCATGTTCCTTGTATGCTCTATCCAACCATTCAAAACCCAGTTCGTCCTCCCCAAGATTAAAACTGAGAAGGGCAATATGATAGGGCGAGACATGCTCATGTTTCGTCCGTTCCACCATTTCTTCTAGAATATTTTGTGCCTCTTTCTTCTTGCCCATTCTCATATGCGCTACTCCTAGCACGGTTTCTACATTCTGCATCCAACCTTTAGAAGGTTCCTTTTCTTTCCGGAACTCTGTCAGAGCTTCTTTATACATCGATTTTTGAAGATACGCTCTCCCCAGAAAACTGTGGGCAGAAACGAAATTTGGATCCATATCGAGTGTCTTCTTCAAGACTTCTATGGCTCGGTCGTATTGGCGGGAATAATAAAGCGCCCATCCGAAATCGCAATTTATTATCAGAGAAAAAGGATCCAACTCCAGGGCCTTTTCCATTTCGGCGATGGACTCGTCGAACCTAGCTCTGAAAAATAAATGGAAGGCATACCAGTGGTGAGCGGTCGAATATTTGGCGTTTAGCTCGATGGCTTGCTTGAATCCCTTCTCTGCAGCCGCCCAGTCCCAATCAGATAGCAGTTTAACAAATGCCATCGAGGTGTGTGCTTCGGCAAGCTTATCATCAATCTCCAGCGCTTTTCGAGCTGCTTCCTTCGCCTTCTGGTAAGCCTCCTTTTGGGGGAAAATCCCATACCAGGGGAGAAGAATATAGCAGTCAGCCAATCCGGAGTAGGCTAGGGTATATCCCTTATCTCTTTCGATCGCCTGCTGGAAGAATTCAAGTCCTTTCTTCAATCCAACTTCGAAGCGCTTGTTCCAGAAGTAACGTCCCTTCAAGTATAGCTGATAGGCTTCCAGGTTATCTGTGTAGCGCTTCAAGAGATCAACCTTCTCCTCTTTCAAAAGCTTCAGCTTCAGCTTGTCTACGATCGCCAGGGAGATCTCATCCTGGATGGCAAACACATCTTCTATATCACGGTCATATTTTTCGGACCACAGATGGTAGCCGTCGGCAACATTGATGAGCTGAGCCATAATGCGGAGACGGTTGCCAGCTTTCCTCACACTCCCTTCAAGTATCGTATTCACGTTCAACTTCTTGCCTATCTCTCGGATGTCTATTTCTTTGCCCTTGAAAGAAAAGGCAGATGTCCTGGCCACAACCCTTAGGTCTTTGATCTTGGTCAGCGCATTGATGAGTTCTTCTGCCATCCCATCGCAAAAATATTCCTGGTCTTTCTGGGGGCTTAAATCTGCAAAAGGCATAACAGCAATAGAGTTCTGCCATTCCACCTCTTCAATTTTGGCCTCTTTCACCCCTCCTGCTTCTATCTTGCTCAATTCAGAAAGTACGTTTTCTGCCTTCTGATACCTCTTCTCCTTATCTTTTTCCAGGCATTTCATTATCAAACGGGCCAAATCCACGGATACCTGGGGATTGATGCCTCTGGGATCCTTTGGAGTTTCACTTTTCTGCTTCATAGCTATGCTCAAAGGAGTATCTCCTTCAAAGGGCACTTTTCCGGTGAGCATTTCATACAGGATGACTCCCAGAGCATAGATATCCGAGCGCTGATCAGCTTCCTCGCCCTCCACCTGTTCAGGAGACATGTACTCGGGTGTTCCCATCATCACTCCGGCGCCGGTTATCCCTTTCTCCTCAAGGGAGCGGGCTATCCCAAAATCCATGATCCGGGCATTTCCCTGCTTATCGATCATGATGTTCTGAGGCTTCAGGTCGCGGTGAACCACTCCTAAACGGTGAGCTTCAGCCAGCCCCTCGCACACCTGCTTAGCAATAGAAATGGATTTACCCGGACTCAGCTGTCCCATCATCTTAACCATGCCCTTTAAATCCTCGCCAGAAACATACTCCATGGTAATATAGAAGATCCCTTCCTCATCGCTAAGGTCATACATCCGGCAAACATTCCGGTGGGAAATCTTACGGGCAAACTTGAGCTCATTCTTAAAGCGTTCGATAATCTTTTTATCAGCAGCGATCTCTGGCTTTAACAGCTTTAGGGCCACCTCTTCATCTATTTTTTTATCGAACACTCTGTAGACCTTGCCCATGCCGCCTTTGCCGAGCTTCTCGATGATCTCGTACCTGGAAGCAAAAAGGCTTCCTCTGGTCAATTCGCTGATGGGCGTTTGGAGAGTTTCTGTTGGAGAAATGGAGACTTTCTCTGAAGGAGGAAGTTGAGTTCCGCACTCGGCACAGAAACGAGAAGTTTCGGGATTATCGGAGTGGCATTTGGAGCATTTCATGAGCTATTAATCCTTTTTCTGTTTGCCTTGGAAACCTATAGAATAGTCATTCCTATGAAATTAGTCAAATTCAACCTTGGGCAAGAAAAAGAGGAAGTTTTCATTCTTGAGGGTCATTTTTCTTATTGTTATAATGAGGCTCATCGGAATGTTTAAAACTCCAACAAGGAGAAGATTAATGAAAAAACTACGGATTGTATGGATTATGAGCCTATTTGTTCTCACCTGGGTAATCGTTATCTACACCAATACTCTCTATGCTCAAGTCAAGGACCCGGTAGAGGGGACTGTTAAAGCAGAGGATGGCAAGCCGATTGAAGGAGCCAAGGTGATTTTAATATCTAAGGAAGATGGAACAAGGCATGAGCTAATAACTAGTAAAAATGGGATTTGGAGGAAGCCCAACATCAATCCCGGCATGTGGGTCGTTGAGGTTAGAGCTGAGGGATACACGGGGATTAGCATAACCGTTCGAGTTTTTCCTTATAGAGAAAACAAGCCTATCCTGGTCACACTTTCTCCCACTCAGGAATCCTTTTTAAGCAAGGGAGATTCTCTCTACGAACAGGAAAAATATGAAGAAGCTCTGGAAGAATATCAAAGAGTCTTGGCAGAGAATCCAGACCTCCACCTTGTTTATGAGAGAATTGGACTCTGCTACTACGAACTGGACGACTTTGAAAATGCAGTCGTGAACTTAAAACGTTTTCTGGAAAAGGAGCCTCAATCAAAAGAGACTCTTCTTAATCTGAGTATTGTTTATATTGCTAAAGGCGACCTTGAGGAAGGCATGAAATATTTTAACCAACTGGATGAAAAGAGTCTCGCCGATCCTCAGCTCTTTTACACTATTGGGATCGCATTGTTTAGAAAAAGACAGATAGATGGAGCCATCGATTTTTTCAATAAATGCCTAGCCAAAGATCCGAATTATTTTGAGGCCCATTACCAGTTAGCTCTAGCACATATCAACAAGGGTGACATGGAAGAAGCCAAGAAAAACCTGCAGAAGGTTATTGAATTAGCTCCGGAATCTGAACTGGCTGCCTCAGCCAAAAGGATGCTCGAGACTATAGAATAAAAAAAAGTTAAAAGAGTAGACCTGACCTTAATAGTTTACAATTGAAGGTAGCGGGCCGTATTGCCGCACCAGGCTAAAAACTTCTCAAAATCCGTAAAATCGATCCCCACTGTTGCTGTGTTGACATTGGGATGAAAATTCACGATCTCTGCCCTTCTTAAATCCCGATCAATGATGACCAAGACCTTTTTCTTGCTGTCATTGATCAATCCGAAAGGCGAAACAGCACCCGGTTCTAATCCAAGGTAGCGCATCATTCGCTCTGGTGAGGCAAAGCTGAGCCTGTCTTCTCCCAGTTGTCTTTCCAAGGCTTTGAGGTCTGCCTTTTTCGAGGACAGCATAATCACGAGATAATGGCGTTTTCCTTTTTTATCACGGAGGAATATATTCTTGCAATGAGTGCCTTCGATGTCTTCCCAATACTGCTCAGCCTGGTCTACTGTATAAACCGGTGGATGCTCATGCTTGACATAAGCAATCCCGAGTTTCCTCAGAACTTCGTAGACTTTCTCTTCGTTCTCGGTTGACATCGCCTCTTTCCTTTTGACTTATTCCCTTTATATTTTATTTCTTAGATCCATGAATTTATAGCCATGGGTTAGGCCTTTATGACTTTTAGAATTTCAATTATCGCTTGCTCCTCCTACTGAAATGCAATTTCTTATCTTATTATACAGGAAAACTCAAATTATTGAATTAATTGAATGTCTGATCCCATAATTTACTAAATCGTTAAATGACTCGATTGTTAAATCAATTGAATATCTCGCCCCGCAATTCTGAACTGTCCCTGCAATTCAGAAATATATTACCAATC
The DNA here is from genome assembly GCA_011772495.1 of Candidatus Aminicenantota bacterium. GTDB lineage: Bacteria > Acidobacteriota > Aminicenantia > Aminicenantales > Aminicenantaceae > WVZL01. Next base: position 7,197 of record WVZL01000039.1, on the reverse strand, counting down.
TAAGCCTATCTTTTTCAGCAAGGCCTTAAACCTAGGATCAGAGCGAAGATTGTCAAAACTGGGGTAATTCCGTAGATAAACAAGCATAGGAGATCTTTCCTCGTAAGCTTTATCCAGCCACTCGAAAGCCTGATCTTTTTCGTCCAAGAATGCATAGGCTTGAGCCAAGCGAAACGGGCTTACATAATACTGCTCCGAAAGCTTCTTCCATCTATTAATGTATGACTGATGAGCGCCCTTTATGCCAGATTTCTCGTAAGCATTTCGAAATTCTTCTATTATCGTTGGACTTCTCCCATCTACAGTCATTTGTTTTTGTATAGCCAGCATAGCTTCATCGTACATACCTTTCAGTAAATAGCTCGCCCCTAACCAAGTTAAAGCAATCGAATAATTCGGATCCAACTCAAGAGCTTTCTCAAACTGTTCTATGGCCGCGTCAAATTGTCTTGCAAGCCAATATATAACACCAGCAGAGGCGTATTTTATGGGCGCCAGAGGGTCAAGTTCCTGAGCTCTTTTCACTTCAGCAAAAGCCTCATCAAAGCGGCCCATGGCAGCCAAAAATTCTGCATACCATTGATGCGCAGTGGCATAATTTGGGTTAAGCTCTATAGCGCGCTTATGCTCTTTCTCGGCACCCTGCCAATCCCAATCATAATACTTCTTGATAGCTCCGAGCGCGTTATGAGCTTCGGCAAGCTCCTCATCGAGTTCCAGGGCCTTCAAGGCAGCGGCTCGGGCTTCGGGAAAGACTTCCTTCGGAGGACGAAGAAGATGGTCTCCAACTGTGACGTAGGAATCGGCAAGCCCTGAATAGGCTAAGGCATAGACAGGCTCTATTTCTATAGCCTGTTTGAAATAATCAATCGATTTATTTAGTCCTTCTCTTGTTCTCTTATTCCAAAAATAACGGCCCTGCAAATACAGGTTATAGGCTTCAATATTCTCGGTGTGGCGCTTAACGATCCTTTCCTTTTCGTCTCCCAATAACTTGATCTTGAGGTTATCTACGATAGCCAGGGATATTTCATCCTGTAGAGCAAAGATATCCTCCATTGCGCGTTCGTATTTCTGTGACCAGACAGGGTAACCATCGGCTACTTTGACAAGCTGCACCTGTATCCTCAGCCTGTTGTCTGCTTTCCGGATACTTCCCTCCAACAGCATCTCCACCTTGAGTTCCTTCCCAATATCTTGAATACCTAATTCTTTACCTTTAAACGAGAAGGCAGAAGTGCGGGCAGGAACTTTTACACGCTCTATATTGGTAAGCCTATTAATGAGTTCTTCAGCCAAGCCGTCACATAAGTATTCCTGGTCTTTCTGGGGGCTTAGATCTTCGAAAGGAAGCACGGCAATAGAATACATGCCTGAGGGGGGAGGAACAGCTTCTTTTTGGGGAAGGACCTGCCAGATAATCACCGCAGCAATGATTATAGCTACCACAACTAAGGCGGGAATGAGGAGCTTCTTTAATCCAATGGTGACGGTTATCTCTTTAGAAGTGATGGGCTTCCGCTCGGGGATTTCTATTTCTGTGGTGGGAATGCCTTTTTCAATCCTTTCCAGCTCAGAACGCACTTCCTCCGCACTTTGAAACCTTTTCTCCTTATCCTTCTCCAAGCATTTGAGAACCAGGCTGCTCAAATCATCGGTGATCTGGGAATTAAGCTCCTTTGGATCTCTTGGTGCTTCACCCTTGTGCTTCATGGCTATGCTAAGAGGCGTATCTCCCACAAAGGGCACCATGCCAGTTACCATTTCATAGATTATCACGCCAAGAGAATAGATGTCTGAGCGCTTGTCCACTTCCTTAGCCTCTGCCTGCTCAGGGGACATGTACTCAGGAGTGCCAATCATCACCCCTGCTCCTGTTACTCCTTTTGCTTTGAGGGAACGGGCAATACCGAAATCCATGATCCGTACGTTCCCTTCCTTATCGATCATCACATTCTGAGGTTTGAGGTCACGGTGGACGATTCCCAGTCGGTGGGCTTCTGAAAGGCCATCGCAGACCTGCTTGGCTATGTAAATGGTCTTCCCTGCACTGAGGGGGCCTGCTCTCCTGATGAAGCTCTTCAGATCCTCTCCTGGTACGTATTCCATGGTGATGTAATGGGTTCCTTCGGCTTCGCTGAGGTCGTACATCTTGCAGACATTACGATGGGCGATCTGGCGGGCGAATTTCAACTCGTTACCGAATCTCTCTATGGTCCTCTTATCAGCAGCGATCTCTGGCTTGATAAGCTTTAGTGCCAGTTCTTCCTTGATCTTTTTATCTTCAACCCTGTAGACTTTGCCCATTCCGCCTTTCCCTAGTTCTTCTATAATTTCATACCTGGAGGCAAAAGTGGTTCCTCGAGTTAATTCTTTGAGGGGCGTTTCGAGGGTCTTGGTGAGAGAGGCAGCAACACCCTCTGGGGAAGGGAACTGAGTTCCGCACTCCGCACAAAAGCGGGAAGTCTCAGGGTTTTCTGAATTGCATTGCGGACACTTCATGAGGTCAGACCTTAATGACTTTTATAATTTAAATTATTGTTTGCTTCTCCCTTACCGCACTAAATTTTTATCTTATTCCATGAAAAAATTCAACTTTTAATATTTTTGTTTCATCGCCTTGCGATTCTTCGCCAAATTTGAGAAGAACAAATCATCATCAAAATCACCTCAAAAGGGGATTGAAGTTTTAGTAAAAAGCGACAAAAATAGATACTGCAGAGTAACTCGAAGGGGATAAAAATCTTTTTTTAAATCAAAAGGAAAAGAAGATGAAAGCTTTTATTATCATCCTAATTTTGGCAGTCGTCGGGTTTGTCGCTTATACTCAATTTTTCGCACCTCTGTCAGAAGAAGAAAAAGAAGTGAAGGAATTGGAAAAGAGGTTCAGTTTAGCTACAAGAATGTACCTTGGAGCTGAACGACTTGCTGGAGGAACCGGGCTGGATACGACCTCTGATGTTGAAGAAGCCATAAGAAGCATGAATAAGACAAGAAGTGAACTGGTGCGCTTGCAGGAACGTTTGCAAGAGGAAGCTGCTATAGAGAGAGCAGAAAAGCTAGAAGCAAGAATGAAAGAATTTTACAAAAGAAACGAAATATTCTGGCGAGACTGATCAGCAGAGCAAAGAAATTTTTGGGGTCAGGAGTTAACTTTCAACATTTGATGAATATTTTTGGGATCAAGTCTTAACTCTCAACATTTGAAGAATGCCTCCCCGCAGGAACGTTGAAAGTCAAGACCTGACCCCTTTTCTACTCTGATCCTTTTACCTCTATAGGACGTCCAGGAATCTCTGAACAGTGAGGGGTGCGCTTCCTTCGAAGTGGTTATTGATATTTAAAAAAGTAAGGACTTTCCGGTTTCGATTTTCCCTGATAATACGGGCTGCGGCCTTTAATCCTTTGGGCTTGGGGGCGATGACCTGACTCCAGTTTCCTCCGGTTTCAATCTCCATCTCCAACCTGTCTCCGCCGTGGAGGCGAATGATAGAAAAGTCGGCTGTTTCTGGATTGAACTTATTGAAGACCTCACCGATATGAGGCATGTAATACCCTTCAAGATAGACATAGCCGAGCTTGTGTTCCTTGAGGAAGTCAAAAAAAGGTGGCGCCAGGTAATTCGGGTTACGCGTTTCGATGGCGTATTGAAAACCTTTTAGTGCTCTGTCCATGAACTCCTGGAAGCGCTCGAAAAAAGCTTCCTTGGAGGGCATTTTTTTCTTGTTGAGGTATTCGAACTGGAACATGATAGGACCAAGCTTTTTACCCAGAGGTGATAATCGCTCGAGGAACTGCTCAAGAAGCTCGTTACTCAGAAAGAGAGAATTCGGTTGGCCGGCAAAATCGGCATATTGGGAAGGCTGCTTGCTGTAGAAATGGGTAAGAGTCAGGGAATTCGGCGCTTTGACTGTAAAAATGAAGTCATCAGGGACGCTTTCCGCGTAGGCTTTGACTGTCCTTGCTTCGGGGAGTTTTACGCCGCCCGGGAAAAGGCTCCAGAACCACTGGTCGATCTCGACAGAGCTGAGGTGCTTCGCATAATCAGTGAGATAGTCATTGGGCCGGTAATTTTTACCTTTCTCATAATAAAGACCCTTCCATGAGTCATACTTCCAGGAACAGGTGCCGATACGCAAATAGGGCTGATATTCCTTTGGAATAGCGGCTTTCATTCAAAAACTCTACCTGAAAAAAAATTGAAGCTAGAAGAGTTGCCAGGAAAAACCTAAGAAGTTTCCTTTAATCCTGGACCAGCACCTCATATCCTTCTCGAAAGGGTGGGGCTTTAAAAAAGTCCATGAACTTGACCAACTGCTCCTGGTAGGAAAGACTCTCTTCATTGGCAAGGGCATCCTTTTCACTGTCCCAGAGGGAGACGCATATGCATTTTCCTGATTTACGGTCGGCCAGGAAGGAGCCTCCTTGATACACCGCCTGTGACTTAAACATGGGAATGACATTCTCCTCAAAAAGCTTGGAGGCCTCATCTATCCGGTCAATCTTGACCTGAATTATGGTTTGACGGGCAAACATTCCAAATTCCTCCTTGTATCTTTTTATTTTTATTATTTTTTGAGGAGGCGTTTGAACCTGGGATGTTCACGCAACGGGTCAAACTCTGGTTCAATCCGGAGATAAGCTGCAGATATTTGCCAGGAAGGTATGGAAAGTAGATACTCAATCTGGTCTAAAGCTGCCTCATACTCTCCCACTATTATATATATGGAGGCTAAGTCTTGCATAAATGATGTTCCGGTAAGAGCGTCTTTGGAAACTGGGTAAAGCTTAATTGCCAACTTTCCTTCGCGGATCGCCTCTTCCTTGCGGCCGAGACTAGCATAAACAATGCCCAGGGAGCTGTGAAGGCGCGGATCATCCGGACGCGCATTTATTTCTTTCTCCAGAATAATACGAGCCGAATCAAAGGAAGTGCGGGCAAGCTCCGGCTTGTTCATCAACTGATAAATGAGGCCCTCCGACTGAGCCTTAGGCATAAAAAAATCAGCCCCCTCAAAACAATCGACTGAAGCAGAAGATAGGCGATCCAGTGCCGCCTGGTAATTTCTTTCCAACATCTCCTGCAATACCCAGAAATAGATTACCAAGGGATTCTTTTTTACAGGGATCTGCTCGAGCGCTGCTCGAGCCTTTCCCAAGTCCCCTTCCCACATCCAGTAATTCATAGCTTTGAACGCATGGGCCTCTGTCTGGTCTGGGGCAAGAAAAATGGAGCGGTTGTAACAGTCTTCTGCTTCTTGATATTCTCGCAGAGCCATGTAGCTAATGGCCAAATTAAGGGTTATACCGGCATCTTGGGGGCTCAATTCGATAGCCCTTTTAAGAAGGCTGGTTGATTCCTTGAATTTTGCCTGGCGGCGCCAAATATAGGCTTTATATTCAAATATTCTGGTGTCATTGGGCAGGCCTTGCTCAGCAATAGCAAACTCTTCAAGTGCCTTATCGTATTCTTTGTGGACATAATAGTAGTAGTTACCGAGGTGCATATGGACTTCAGGCAGCTCAGGTTGAAGCTCAAAAGCTCGGTCTATCGCTGCTTTCGCCATTGAAATGCATTCTTCAGTGCGGTCATACCCAAAATGGTATAACTGAGAATAAGCGTAGGAGAGCTCAGCATAAGCCAGGGCAAAGCCGGGGTCCACATCCACTGCCCGCTCGAGCATTTCCACAGCCATTTGGAAATTCTCCTCTGCGAAATCAGGTAGGTACAAGTAGTTAAGACCTCGGAGGTAGGCTTGATAGGCTTCGATATTCTCGGTCGGTTTGGCATTCAGGCCTCGACGCTCTGGCTCCATCAAGGTGATGCCCAACTGGCTGATAACCTGTTCAGCGATCTCGGATTGAACGGCGAAAATATCGTCAATCACCCGGTCATAGCTGGTTGACCAGAGGTGAGTATCGTCTGCTGTCCTGATGAGCTGAGGAGTGACTCGCACCCGGTTTTTTCCCTCAGGGCCATGATCCCAGCGGACTGTTCCTTCAAGCACATAGGCGACCCCAAAGTCTTCGCCGATCTGCTTCATCATCTTGCCTTTCCTGTCGTACTGGACAGCGCTGGAACGGGAAATCACTCCCAACCCGCTGACAGCAGCCAGGCGGCTGGTGATCTCTTCAGTCATTCCTGCGGCGAAGTATTCATCCTCGGGCAAACCTAAGTTCTCGAAAGGCAAGACCACGATCTTCTTTTCTAAGTCAGCTTGGACGAGCGCATCTGCCTCAGGTTTTCCCTTCCGCAGAATTCCACCAAAGAATAAAAAGCTGATAATTGCTATTAGAACCACAAAAATAAATATGGCTGGAATCAGAAATGCCTGATAAGGTTTCCTGGGGATTTCTGCTTTTGATTTCTTTTCGACTATAATCCTCTCTGTGGTAGAGATGCCTTTCTCAATTTTCATCAATTCCGATAGAAGTTCCTCTGCCTTCTGGTACCGCTTTTCTTTATCCTTCTCCATGCATCTTAGGACCAGGAGGTTTAAATCCTCTGGAATCTGAGCATTGACTTCTTTAGGCGGCTGAGGCTCTTCGCTCTTGTGCTTCATAGCAATGCTAAGAGCCGTATCTCCTTGAAAAGGCACTTTACCGGTTACCATTTCATACAAAATCACTCCCAGGCAATAGATATCCGAACGCTGGTCAACATCTTCCACTTCTGCCTGTTCAGGAGACATGTACTCAGGCGTTCCTATTATCACTCCAGCATCGGTGATTCCTTTGGCTTTAAGGGAGCGGGCGATCCCAAAATCCATGATCCGGGCGTTCCCCTCCTCATCGACCATGATATTCTGAGGCTTTAGGTCTCGGTGCATGACTCCCAATTTGTGAGCCTCAACCAATCCTTCGCAGACCTGTTTAGCGATAGAAATTGACTTTCCTACGGGCAATTGACCGATCCTGCGGATGGTGCCTTTCAGATTCTCCCCTGGTACAAATTCCATGGTAATGTAATAAGCGCCCTCCTCCCTGCTGAGGTCATACATCCGGCAGACATTCTTGTGGGTAATTTTGCGGGCAAACTTCAACTCGTTCCGGAAACGCTCGATGGTCTCCTTATCAGCGGCAATCTCAGGACTCAAGAGCTTCAAGGCGACTTTTTCTCTCAGCTCTGTGTCCAGGACCTTGTAGACTTTTCCCATCCCGCCTTTGCCTATTTCTTCGATGACCTGGTACCTTCGA